>NZ_JBAVTT010000188.1:0-4243 GCF_049696395.1 Erwinia sp. | reverse complement strand
TGAAAGGGCTGGTCCAGCTGTCGGAAGAGGGCGCAGTGCAGGTCTTCCGTCCGGTACACAACAACGATCTGATTGTGGGCGCGGTAGGTGTGCTGCAGTTTGAAGTGGTTGTGGCGCGCCTGAAAAGCGAATACAACGTTGAAGCAATCTATGAAGCCATCAACGTGTCGACCGCTCGCTGGGTTGAATGCAGCGATGCGAAGAAGTTCGATGAGTTCCAGCGTAAAAACGAAGTGAACCTGGCGCTGGATGGCGGGGATAACCTGACTTACATCGCGCCAACCATGGTGAACCTGAATATCACTCAGGAGCGTTACCCAGAAGTGGTGTTCCGCAAAACGCGCGAGCACTAACAGCCCTTCGGGTCTGGTCTATACTGAAGAAGCGATGCAGCCTGCATCGCTTTTTTTTCTCCTGTCCCTCCCTGATGTTCCTCTCTCTCTTCTTACAGACTGCTCTTAAAAAACCTGCTTTTTGTGCATTTATCCATCATATCAACCACAAGCGGCGGTGAAATCCTGATTAGCGTCTATATTTATATTCAACGGACGCAAAACAGGCGGCGGTTTGTCGCAACGTCTCTCTTACTGCAGTCACGCCGTTTGTGGCTGAAAGCTCACAGTTGTGAGTGCAATTACATGAAGAAGGAATAATCGATGAACACGACTAAGATTACTAAAACTCTGATGGCTGTACTGGTAGGTTCTGCGCTGGTAAGTGGTTCTGCAATGGCAGAAGACTCCATGATGAACAAAACGCAGAACACCGCTGACAGCGCGGGTTCCAAAATCGATAGTTCAATGAAATCAGTCGGTGGGTACATGGATGACAGCGGCGTGACTGCCAAGGTGAAAGCCGCTCTGGTAGACAACGACGCAATCAAAAGCACAGATATCTCCGTGAAGACCCATTCCGGCGTAGTCACGCTGAGTGGTTTTGTTCCGTCGCAGGATCAGGCCGAACTGGCTGTAGCGGCGGCCAAAAAAGTCGAGGGTGTTAAATCTGTTAGCGACAAACTACACGTTAAAGACAGTACCAAAGCCAGCGTGAGCGGTTATGCCGGTGATACTGCAACGACCAGCGAAATTAAAGCTAAACTGTTAGCTGATGACATCGTGCCATCACGTAACGTGAAAGTGGAAACGACCAACGGCGTTGTGCAGCTTTCCGGTACGGTGAAAAGCCAGGCGCAGTCTGAACGTGCCGAAAGTATTGCTAAAGCGATTGATGGTGTGAAAAGCGTTAAAAATGATCTGACTGTGAAGTCATAAACCAGACGCGGGCTGTCTGATAACAGGACGGTCCGCAGCTGAAGATGTTTTAAGAAAAAAATCTTCTCTCGCCGGTATCGGCAGAGTGAATAAATCAGGCAGTTTGTTTTTCTACATATAGGGTAAGGAGAAGCTTATGTTTCGTTGGGGCATTATTTTTCTGATTATTGCGCTTATCGCAGCAGCGTTAGGTTTTGGTGGTCTGGCTGGTACAGCCGCATGGGCAGCTAAAATCGTCTTCGTTGTCGGTATCATTATCTTCCTGATCAGCCTGTTTACCGGCCGCAAGAAGTTATAGACCGAATAACAGTTGCATCAATAAAGGCCAGTCATTGACTGGCCTTTAGCCTTTCTGGCGAGACACATTCTGCCGCAAAAAACGCCAAACAGTTACCGTCATTCCAGGGTATCCTCGCGTCTTTCACTCCTCAGAGGATCTCAACATTGGGACAGCGCATCCCCATAACCCTCGGCAATATTGAGCCGCTGGCGTTAACCCCTTTTCGTCCGGGCAAACTGGCTCTGGTTTGTGAAGGCGGCGGGCAGCGCGGTATCTTCACTGCTGGCGTGCTGGACGAATTCCAGCGTGCAAACTTCAACCCCTTTGATTTGATGCTTGGCACCTCTGCTGGCGCACAAAACCTCTCTGCCTATGTCTGCGGTCAGCCTGGTTATGCGCGCAGAGTGATCACCCGTTACACCACCAGTAAACTGTTTTTTGATCCGCTGCGTTTCGTTCGCGGTGGGCATCTTATCGATCTGGACTGGTTGGTGAACGTGACTGCTCAGGAGTTTCCGCTGGCGATAGAAGCCGGGGAGAAAATGTTTTCTGCAGGTCGTGAGTTCTATATGTGTGCCTGCCGCAGTGACGATTATTCACCAGGCTATTTTGCCCCAACGGCGGCGAACTGGATGAATATCATTAAGGCCTCAAGCGCGATCCCTGGCCTGTATCGCCCCGGCGTGGATCTGGATGGCATCAGTTATCTGGATGGTGGGATCAGTGATGCCATTCCGGTGCGCGAAGCAGCGCGTCGCGGTGCTGATACAATTGTGGTTATCCGCACGGTTCCTTCGCAGATGACCTATACGCCGCAGTGGCTGAAACGCATTGAGCGCTGGCTCAGCGACAGCGCGCTGCAACCGTTGGTTAATATCATGCATCTGCATGAAGACAGCTACCGTGAGACGCAGGACTTTATTGAAAATCCTCCCGGCAATCTGAGGATTATTGAAATCTTCCCGCCACATGCGTTAGCCAGCATGGCGTTGGGCAGCCGTGTTGCTTCACTGAATCAGGATTATCATCTCGGACGCCGTTGCGGCCGCTATTTCCTGGCTACAGTAGGACAATGGTTGCAGGAAAACGAAACGCTGCTCAGCACTAAACCGGTGGTTCCGCCAGCGCCAGTTGCCAACGAACCCCTCCGGGATGGCGTCATTCTTGACCCGCTGGCAGGTAACGATGCTGAATACGTTAAGGGCTCACTGGCATGACTCCAACGTTTGTCGATACGCACTGTCACTTTGATTTTGATCCTTTCTTCGGCAATGAAGAAGAGAGCCTTCGCCTGGCTGCTGCGGCTGGCGTGGAAAAAATCATTGGGGTTGGGGTGTCGGCAGACCGTTTTGCTGGCGTGATGGCGTTGGCTGAGAAATGGCCGCCGCTTTATGCCGCATTGGGTACCCATCCGATGGCGATTGCTCAACATGACGAGTCACATCTCGAACAGCTGGAAACGTATCTGAAGCTGAAGCCTAACAAGCTGGTGGCGATCGGGGAGATCGGACTGGATCTCTTTATCGACGATCCCCAGTTTGAAAAGCAGGAGCGGGTGCTTGCAGCGCAAATCCGGCTGGCGAAGCAGTACGATCTGCCGGTGATCCTGCATTCCCGCCGCACCCACGATAAATTAGCCTTGCACCTTCGCCGTCTCGATCTTCCGCGTCGTGGCGTGGTGCATGGTTTTGCCGGCAGTGAACAGCAGGCGCTGGCATTTATCCGCGCAGGCTATGCCATCGGCGTTGGCGGCACCATCACCTATGAGCGTGCCAGTAAAACCCGTCATGCCATCGCACGTCTGCCGCTGACTTCTCTGCTGCTGGAAACCGATTCGCCTGATATGCCCTTACAGGGTTTTCAGGGGCAACCCAACCGCCCTGAGCGGGTTAAAAATGTCTGGCAGAGCCTGTGTGAATTGCGAGAAGAATCCCCGCAAGAAATAGCAGAAACCCTTCGTGAGAACACCCGCACCCTTTTTCAGCTCTGACTGGCTAAACTCTTAAAGTCCCCTGCGAGACGGTGCGCCTTTGGCCTGCCGGGTCTACTGTCATCTGCATCTGCTACACTGCATGATGAATGTTATAATTATAACATTTACTTATGATGCTGACGTCAATCGGGCGTTGTGGCGCAAAATCGGGGGGTAATGGCAGGATAATGACCATTTTATGTGATATTAATCACATGCAATGTACAATGCTTGCAACAGTATTTCCCTGTTCGTGAATTTCATCACGGAAGTGGCCAGGCCTTTTCCGTTATTATTTTAACATCACAGCCCTTCGCGGGCTCAGGCGGAAGGAATTCGTTCCCGGCATCCGGGAAGCCGCCTTAAACTTTGTCTGGAGAACATAATGACTGACGTAACCGCAGCTGCCGTACGCGCGCTGAAACTGATGGATCTGACCACGCTGAATGAGGATGACACGGAGGCGAAAGTAATCGCGCTGTGCCATCAGGCGAAAACCCCGGCTGGCAACACCGCAGCAATCTGCATCTATCCGCGCTTTATCCCGATTGCCCGTAAGACCTTGCGCGAACAAGACACGCCGGATATCCGCATTGCTACCGTCACTAACTTCCCGCACGGCAATGACGACAAAGAAATTGCCCTGGCAGAAACCCACGCGGCCATCGCTTACGGTGCTGATGAGGTTGATGTGGTCTTCCCTTATCGCGCGTTGATGGC
>NZ_JBAVTT010000187.1:0-13943 GCF_049696395.1 Erwinia sp. | reverse complement strand
ATTGCCTTTACCAAACAGCTCCACAAACCAGGGCAGACCCACGGAAACCAGGAAGCCAGCCACGCCGCACAGCACAAAGCGCCAGGCCTGACAGGACATCACTTCGCGGTGGCTGGTGGTCATGGTGTTGATCAGCGCGCAGTAGGGCACGTTAATGGCGGTATAGCTGATCGACAGCAGGAAGTAGGTAGCGAAAGCCCAAACAATTTTGGCGTCTGGTCCCAAATCCGGCACGGTGAAGGTCAGCACGCCAACAATGCCAATCGGCAGGGCGATCCACAGTTGCCATGGACGAAAGCGGCCCCAGCGACTTTGCGTGCGGTCAGCTACGATACCCATTAACGGATCTGAGATAGCATCAATGATGCGTAGCGTGATAAATAACGTCCCGACCAGCGCCGGTGTCAGACCAAATATATCGGTATAGAAAAATGTCAGGAAATTCGCAATCAGGCAGGTCATTACCGTGCCACCAGCATCGCCCAGTCCATACCCTATTTTTTCACTCACGGTAATTGGCGTAGTCAAATCGGTGACCTGCTCCGGTACGCCCTGAAGAGATTCCGTTTGCATCATTTATTCCCTCATCTTTAATTGGTCTTTAAACAAGCAATATGAAATGGACTGACTGCGCCATCTGTATTTCGTCGTCACTGTCTTTCTGGCAGAGAATAATTACGTCGTCCTGTAATCTGGCATGGGCTGCAGACAGCAACAAGAGTGAGATTGAGCAGTAAAGCGGGACAATTCCGACCTGATGAGGGAAGTGTGAGGTGGATCATATCCCGGCAGGCAGATGCTGTTCTGCTGGCGGAGCTATGCTAGCGTTCTGGCTATGTCTGGTGTGAATGGGGAGGTTGAATGCTTTCATTATCTGTGAGTTATCCATTGAAAGTGCAAAATGGCGGGCTGTTTATCTCCCGTGGCGTAGGCACGCATCCGACCCGTACGCTGACCTCCTGTGAGCTGATTTATGTGGTTGATGGCACGCTTACGCTGCAGGAAGAGCAAACCTGTTTCACGCTGAATAAAGGGGAGAGCCTGATCTTATTTGCCGGGAGAAAACATCAGGGTGTCACCATATTTGACGAGAAATTGAAATTTTACTGGCTCCACTTCGATATTCAGTCGGATCAGCAGAATAATCCATCATTACAGTTAAATGTTCCTCAGCATTGCCAGATTAGCGATGAGGAAAATATCCTCACCTTATTTCGATTATTATTAACTGAGCAGGAGCGGAATAAAGAAAGTTCATCACTGGAGTTACTGCTGATCCTGATATTGCAGGAGATTGTGCGTGTCAGTCCGGAATCCTCTCCGGCTGAAAGTCCTGGGGCGGCATTAGCCTGGAAAGCCAGACAGCTGATTGCTACCCACTATCATCAGCCCCTTGGCGCGACCGAGCTGGCCCAGCGGCTTCACTGCAACGTGGATTATTTAGGGCGAGTATTTCGTCAGACCTTCCGTCAGACATTAACTGAAGCGTTGCAACAGCAACGTATTGCCGCGGCTGAGAAAATATTGCTAATGGAGAGCTGTAGTCTGGCTGAAGTGGCTGAGCAATGCGGGTTTACTGATGTGGCCTATTTCCGGCGGGTGTTTCGTAAGTTACGCGGGATAACGCCCGTCAGCTGGAAAAAGCGCTATTGTCGGGAACACATCAACTCAGATTAAGGCCCGGAAGGCACCTCGGGCTGCTGTTCAGGCTGAGGGGTGTTTGCCTTGGGTTGCTGTGGCGCCTGCTCAGGCTGTGGGGGATTTTCTTCCCGTTGCCTGGCGTCCGCTTCCTGCTGCTTGAGTTTTTTAGCTTCAGCCTCAGCTTTAGCTTCAGCCGCAGCTTTTGCCTGAGCTTGTTGCTGTTCAAGTTTCTCCTGCAACTCCAGCAGCTGCTCTGGCGTCACCGCTGGATAACTTTGGGTATCTTCCGGTACTTCAACACGGGCAGGAATGGGGATTAACGGTCCGAGGAAGTGCGGTTCACGCTTCATCACATACAGATCGGCCAGCGCGCCAAGTCTCGCGCCAACTTCGCGTACCCGAATGTTCAGCATGTTTTTCGGTGAGGGAACCGCGTAACACTGCGCCTGAATGCCCATATGCAGGGCAATAAACAGCGCGCGTTCGCAGTGGAAGCGTTGAGTGATGATGATGAAATCGTTGGTATCGAACACTTTGCGGGTCCGGACAATCGAGTCCAGAGTACGGAAACCAGCATAATCCAACACGATATCCGCCGGATCGACGCCTGCGGCGATCAGATCTTTACGCATGGTCATCGGCTCGTTATAGCTGTGCAGGGCATTATCACCGCTCAGCAACAGGTAATTCACCTTGCCACTGTTGTAAGCATTCAGCGCGCCTTGCATCCGGTAGAGGTAATACTGATTTATGCCGCCGCCGCGATAATACTTGGCCGTACCAAGCACCACTCCCACCTGGCGGTGAGGCAGCGACTTCAGATTTTCATAGATATAAGGCGCCGTTTTCCAGCTAATCCAGCGATCCAGGCCAAGCGCGGTCAGTACCATCATTGTCATGATGATAATCAGGCCATAAATCAAGCGTTTTAACATGCCAGAGAGCGCTCAGACTTGCAGAAAAAGGGTGCATCAAGGCTACTTGACCAGGCGGAGTGAAGCAAGCAACAGCGCACCGGTTGGCGGGTTTTCGCACAAATCGCCGGCAGAAAAGCGCAAAGTTGAGAACCGGGTGCAGAAAGCACCCGGCTGCTATCGTCAGATTGAGGTCCGACGATAATTACGGTACTGCGGTAACCAGAAATTGGCCGCAATAGATTTGGACAGCACGTCTTCAGAAGTGACCACCGCCACGCCAGCTAACTGAGCCGCTTTGCCCACCGCCATGGCGATCAATTTTGACACGCCCTGGATATCCTTCACTTCTGGCAGAACCGGCCCCACGCCATCGTTCACCAGCGGCGAACAGTCAGCCAGCGCACGGCTGGCGGCCATCAGCATACTGTCTGTTACGCGGGTTGCACCGGAAGCAATCACTCCAAGGCCAATGCCAGGGAAGATGTAGGAGTTGTTGCACTGGGCAATTGGGTAGGTTTTCTCTTTCCACATGACCGGGGAGAACGGGCTGCCTGTTGCTACCAGCGCCGCGCCATCGGTCCAGGCCATGATGTCCTGAGGCGTAGCTTCAACGCGTGAAGTTGGGTTAGACAGCGGCATGACGATAGGACGCGGGCAATGCTTGTGCATCTCGCGGATAATCTCTTCGCTGAACAGACCCGGCTGGCCGGACACGCCAATCAGGATATCTGGCTGCGCGTGGCGCACTACATCCAGCAGTGAGATGGCGTCTGAACTCGCCTGCCATTCCGCCAGGTTTTCGCTTTTCTGCACCAGCTTGCTCTGGAAGTTCAGCAGGTTAGGCAGCTTGTCGGTCAGCAGACCGAAGCGGTCAACCATAAACACACGGGCGCGAGCTTCTTCATCGCTCAGGCCTTCGGACTTCATCTGGGCGATGATCTGCTCAGCGATGCCGCAACCTGCGGAACCCGCACCAAGGAACACCACTTTCTGCTGGCTCATGGTGCTGCCTGCCGCGCGGCTTGCCGCAATTAGCGTACCCAGAGTTACCGCTGCGGTGCCCTGAATATCATCGTTAAAGCAGCACACTTCATCGCGGTAGCGTTCGAGGATCGGCATCGCATTTTTCTGAGCGAAGTCTTCAAACTGCAGCACCACATTCGGCCAGCGGCTTTTCACTGCCAGAATGAAATCGTGGACGAAGTTGTCGTACTCTTCGCCGGTGATGCGAGGGTGACGCCAGCCCATATACAGCGGGTCATTCAGCAATTGCTGGTTGTTGGTGCCTACGTCCAGCACGATTGGCAGGGTATACGCCGGGCTGATCCCGCCACAGGCGGTGTACAGAGAGAGTTTACCAATGGGAATACCCATGCCGCCGATGCCCTGGTCGCCCAGACCCAGAATGCGCTCGCCGTCGGTAACGACGATCACTTTCACATTCTGCTTGGTGGCATTTTGCAGCATATCTTCGATGTTGCCGCGGTTCGGGTAGGAGATAAACACGCCACGCGCACGACGATAGATTTCGGAGAAGTGTTCACAGGCCGCGCCGACGGTTGGGGTGTAGATAATCGGCATCATCTCTTCAAGATGGTTGTCCAGCAGGCGGTAGAACAGGGTTTCGTTGGTGTCCTGGATATTGCGCAGATAAACGTGTTTGTCGTTATCATTTTTGAAGTCCTGGAACTGCTTCCAGGCACGCTTCGCTTGCTCTTCGATGGTTTCTACCGTCTCAGGCAGCAGGCCGCGCAGGTTAAATTCGTTTCGCTCTTCTACGGAGAAGGCGCTTCCCTTATTCAACAACGGGAATTCCAGCAAAATAGGGCCGGCATAAGGGATATACAGCGGTCGTTTACTTTCGTATTCGAGTTCCATGCAATCAATACTCATTCGGATCGGGATGTTGTGGGCCAATCCTAAAATAATTAGTCCGAAAGTACAGCTTTTGTTAACGGGTTATAACAAAAGGATCGGTTTTTATTCAATTTTTGTGAAAGCTGAACAGGATGCGGTCGATGACTGCATCCTGGCGTTGTGGAGATGATTTCCCAGAATGGCGGGATGTTTGGAACACTTAAGACCTTTTTAGTCTCAGGCTGCTGCGGACAGGTAGAAGGGGAGAGCCGTTTTGGTGTTTTAGCCGGTCTGCTGAAAAAAGCACAGATCCTGTGAACTGGGGATCTTTTACCGGAACCAGAGATGAGACGACGGTCGTTCTACCTTCTTCGATAGCACGGTTCATCTTTTCGATGCGAGTAGCCTGGCGAGCACGATACTGCTCAAGTCTGTCTGTAGAATTCTGGCGTTCGTAAGACATTTGCCTTCCCCTTTGGCTCTAATCCAACCTCAATTGTCGAGCCTTTATGCCGTTTTAGTGAGACAGCACGGCAGTAAACACTGGTTAACTTTGAGTCTGCCGGGACAAAGGAATAAAGACCAACATTAAAGGCAGTATAATGGTCAAAAATTATTCTTTCAACGCATTTGACGACTCTGGTCCCTGCGCCAGGCGGCAATTCTTTTGCTCGTGCAAATGGGGTTTTATTGACCCGATTTGCCTTAGTATCAAAAGTGACATCGTAGTGATTACCGACTTCGGCAAAAGCAAACCCGCCAGGAAAATCCGCCGCACAGTCATACGGATTGTCATCTGTGATCTGAGTGAAATACACTTCGTAATCCACCTTTGCAACAGTAAATCTCGCCGCGTGCTCGCGGGGCTGTCCGTACTCTGCATATTCGTCAAATAGAGTCATGATTATGATGAACAATCCTTTTTCAGCATAAAAACCAGCATTGCGCTCGGGGAAATACAACAGCCTCATAGATTCCTTTTGAGGCTATCGGTCTGGCTCATCACATCAGAGGAATAGTGGTCAGATTGGCACAGCCAAGCGCCTGTAACGTTGCCTGAGTGGCCTGGCGCTGAATGACTTTAGCGTCCGGCGCTTCAGCCAGCACTGCGCGCTGAATGGTCAGCACATCGTGGCCCGCAAGGCTGAGCAAGTTAAGCGCGGCCTGCAACGGCGGCAAACTTGGGTTAAAGGCGGCATTCTCCGCATAGCTACCGGCAAAGATTGCGCCGTCTGCAGTTTGTAGCGCTACGCCGCTCCAGGCTTCGGTATAAGGTGCGTGACTGCGATTGGCTGCCTGCAGTGCGGCCTGCGCCAGCGCATCGCCTTTGAGGGTCAGCTGGTGATCAACATGATCCAGCAGCAGGGTTTTGATCTCCAGATCGCGCGGACCGAAGGCATCTGGCAGGTAATCTCCCAGCGTCGCTGGTGCGCGGCCAGGCAGATGAATACTCAGCGCAGTTCCGCTGTTCAGCTCATTCATAAACTGGCGGCAGTGGCCACAAGGGGTGTAATTGACGGTGATGGCTTCCAGCGACGCCTCGCCGCGCAGCCAGGCGTGAGTCACAGCACTTTGTTCGGCATGGACGGTTTGCTGCATGGTTGCGCCAACAAACTCCATATTGGCGCCGAAATAGAGGTGTCCGCTTTTGCCTCTTGCCAGCGCACCCACATTAAAGTGGGAAAGGGGGGCCACGGCGCAGGCGGCAGCCAGCGGCAACAGGGCAAAAGCCAGTTCACGATCGTCGAGGCCGGTCGCGGTTTTAACTTCAGCCACCTGCGCTGGCGTCAGGAACGCCTGAAAGTCAGCAGCGGAGAATATCGGCAGCAGGGCAGTTTGCAGGGCTGCGGGCAGCGTGGCAAACGCGGCTTGAAAACGTGGGTGCATATCGGGCCTCTTTCACAAGTTCGGCCGCTAAGTGTAGCGGGCAGTGGCTGAGTTATATGTGATTGATATCACGCACGCAATGCAATTTATGAAAGCGAATTACAAAATGCGCGACTCATCGCAAATTTTAACCCCAGAGATGCATCAGCAACGGGAACAAAAACGGCGCAAGTAACGAGGTGATAATGCCGCAGATCACCAACGCCAGCGAGCTGTAAGCCCCTTCCTGATAGTCCAGCTCCGCACAGCGAGCGGTTCCCAACGCATGCGACGCATTACCAATAGCCAGTCCGCGCGAAGGCTTGCCGGTAATCTTCAGCATATTAAGCAGCATATGACCAAATACCGCGCCCAACACCCCGGCAATCAACACGCAGATAGCGCTGATAGCAGGAATGCCGCCCAGCGTGCCTGATACTGCCATCGCTATCGGCGTGGTCACCGACTTGGGCATAATCGTTGCGGCAATTTGCGGCGTGGCGCCCATCCACAGCGCAATCGCCGTGCCGGAGATCATCGCCGTCATACTGCCCATAAAGCAGACGCCAATAATCGATTTCCAGCGCGCGCGGATCTGGTGCATCTGTTCATACAACGGAATAGCCAGTGCCACGACAGAAGGCTGAAGCAGGTGATTCAGCACCGAGCTGCCCTGAAAATAACGGGCGTAAGGCATCTGAAGCAGTAACAGCAACGGAATAATCACCGCCATCGACACCAGCAGGGGATTCACCAGCGAGATTTTCACCTTCGCAGCCACACGGCGTGCGGCAAAGAAGACGATCACGGTCAGCGGCAGAGACCACCAGATATCACTCATCACCGGCTCCTGGTTTGGTCAACGGACGGCTGTGCAATTTATGTGAAACCAGCCCGACGGTCAGCAGCACTATAAAGGTACTCGCCACGCAGGACACCACGATCGGGCCAAACTGCGCGCTGAGGATATCGGTGTAGCTCATGATCCCAACGCTGATCGGCACAAACAGCAGGCCCATATAGCGGATCAACAAGGTGCTGCCGGGTTTTACCCAGTCCACCGGAAGGAGTTGCAAAGCCAGCAGGAAGAACAGGATCAGCATCCCCAGGATACTGCCAGGGATCGTCACCGGCAGTACGGAAGCCACCAGGTTTCCGGCATACAGGCACAGATAAAGGATCACAAAGGCGCGAAGATATTGCCAGGCAAGGGACAGGGCGGTGCGCATGATAAGCTCCTGGTTTTAAGAACGTTAATCATACGATGAAATGCTAAAACGTGCTATCGGTCACACTGAGGGATGAAGCGGCATGACCAGAACACCGGATGATGCCCCGTCCCTGTTGGGATTCATCCATAAAAAAGGGGCGAAATCACTTTCGCCCCTTTCAGCCGTCTCAGAACAACGGGATGTTATTTAACCTGCATACCTGGCTGAGCGCCGCTGTCGGCACCGAGGATAAACAGATCTTTGCCGCCAGGGCCGGCAGACAACACCATGCCTTCTGACACGCCGAAGCGCATTTTGCGTGGCGCCAGGTTAGCTACCACCACGGTCAAACGGCCTTCCAGCACGGATGGGTCTGGATAAGCTGCCCGAATACCGGAGAAGATCTGACGGGTTTCGTCGCCACCCATATCCAACACCAGACGCAGCAGCTTGTCTGAGCCTTCCACCAGTTCCGCGGTTTTGATCAGGGCTACGCGCATATCTACTTTGGCGAAGTCATCAAAGTTGATGGTCTCTGCAACTTCTGCATCGGTCTGTGCCGGGGCAGCAGCAGGTTTGGCAGCCACTGATTTTTTCGCTTTAGTTTCAGCAACCGCTGGCGCATTCGCCACCGCTGCATCTTCTTTCGACGCTTCAATCAGCGCGTTAACTTTGTCCATCTCAATGCGGCTGTACAGCGCTTTAAAGGCCGAGATGTTGTGGTCCAGCAACGGTTGCTGAATGCCATCCCAGCTCATTTCGACATTCAGGAAAGCCTCGGTGCGTTCGGTCAGTGAAGGCATCACTGGCTTCAGCCAGGTCATCAACACGCGGAACATGTTGATGCCCATTGAGCAGATCGCCTGCAGGTCAGCATCACGGCCTTCCTGCTTCGCTACTACCCACGGAGCCTGCTCATCAACGTAGCGGTTGGCCACATCGGCCAGCGCCATGATTTCACGCACGGCACGACCGAACTCGCGGCTGCTCCAGGCTTCGCCAATGCTGGCTGACGCATCGGTGAAGGTTTTGTACAGCTCAGGATCGGCCAGTTCAGCAGAGAGTTTGCCGCCAAAACGCTTGTTGATGAAGCCAGCGTTACGGGAAGCCAGGTTAACCACTTTATTGACGATATCGGCGTTCACGCGCTGCACGAAATCTTCCAGATTCAGGTCGATATCGTCGATGCGCGAAGAGAGTTTAGCCGCGTAGTAGTAACGCAAGCTGTCTGCATCCAGGTGCTGCAACCAGGTGCTGGCTTTAATGAACGTGCCGCGAGATTTGGACATCTTCGCGCCGTTCACCGTCACATAGCCGTGGACAAACAGGTTGGTCGGCTTGCGGAAGTTACTGCCTTCCAGCATCGCTGGCCAGAACAGGCTGTGGAAATAAACGATGTCTTTACCGATGAAGTGATACAGCTCGGCATCGGAATCTTTTTTCCAGAAAGCATCAAAATCGATATCGCCACGCTTGTCACACAGGTTTTTGAACGAGCCCATGTAACCGATTGGTGCATCCAGCCAGACGTAGAAGTATTTGCCCGGCGCACCAGGAATTTCGAAGCCAAAGTACGGCGCATCGCGGGAGATATCCCACTGCTGTAAACCAGACTCGAACCACTCCTGCATTTTATTGGCTACCTGCTCCTGCAGCGCGCCGGAGCGGGTCCAGGCTTGCAGCATGGCGCTGAATTCTGGCAGATCAAAGAAGAAGTGCTCAGAATCACGCATCACTGGCGTAGCGCCAGAAACCACTGACTGCGGATTGATCAGCTCAGTCGGGCTGTAAGTCGCGCCGCACACTTCGCAGTTATCCCCGTATTGATCCGGTGATTTACACTTCGGGCAGGTGCCTTTCACAAAACGGTCCGGCAGGAACATGCCTTTTTCCGGATCGTACAGCTGTGAAATGGTGCGGTTCTTAATGAAACCGTTCTCTTTCAGACGGGTATAGATCAGCTCAGACAGTTCCCGGTTCTCTTCGCTGTGCGTCGAGTGATAGTTGTCGTAGCTGATGTCAAAACCAGCGAAATCTGTCTGATGTTCCTGACTCATGTCGGCAATCATCTGCTCGGGAGCAATACCCAACTGCTGAGCTTTCAGCATGATTGGCGTACCGTGTGCATCGTCCGCACAGATGAAGTAAACCTGATTGCCGCGCATTCGCTGGTAACGGACCCAAATATCTGCCTGGATATGCTCGAGCATGTGGCCGAGATGAATGGAACCGTTGGCGTACGGCAATGCGCACGTTACCAATATTTTTTTCGCGACTTGAGTCATAGTAAGACTTGCTATACCTGTTTTAAAAGGGGGGATAGATGGTAACCGAAAGCCCGTCCCTGCGTAAACAATCCCGCGATCCCACCGCCGTTTTTTAAGGCCGTTTACCTCACTCCCTGCCACATCTGATATGCTTAAACCCATCTGAACCCAGAAAAACTGAGAAAGAAAACAAGGAGCCGGGATGACGGTACAAGCTCAGGGTCACCATTCACCGGAAGCGCTACGTGCGATGGTAATGGGCACATTGACCACTTTTGAACATCCGACGCTGAAGCATAACCTCACCACCCTGAAGGCGCTGCATCACTGCGCGCTGATGGACAATACCCTGCATATTGATTTGGTGATGCCGTTTGCCTGGCACAGTGGTTTTGAAGCCTTAAAGGAATCTACAAGCGCCGAGCTACTGCGTCTTACCAGCGCTACCGCTATCAGCTGGCGGTTGACGCATGAGATAGCCACGCTAAAAAGGGTGAAAAACCATCCTGGCGCGACCGGCGTGAAGAACATTATTGCGGTCAGCTCCGGCAAAGGCGGCGTGGGCAAATCCAGCACCGCGGTCAATATGGCGCTGGCGTTAGCCGCTGAAGGGGCAAAAGTCGGTATTCTTGATGCGGATATCTACGGTCCTTCGATCCCGGATATGCTGGGCACGCGTGACGAACGCCCAAGTTCACCTGACGGCAAGCATATGGCACCGATTATGGCGCACGGACTGGCAACCAACTCGATTGGTTATCTGGTGACGGACGATAACGCCATGGTCTGGCGCGGGCCGATGGCCAGCAAAGCGCTGATGCAGTTACTGAACGAAACGATGTGGCCGGATGTGGATTATCTGGTGCTGGATATGCCGCCGGGGACCGGTGACATTCAGCTGACGCTGGCGCAGAACGTACCGGTTACCGGCGCAGTTGTGGTGACCACGCCGCAGGACATTGCGCTAGTGGATGCCCGTAAAGGTATCGTGATGTTTGAGAAGGTGAACGTGCCGGTGTTGGGCATCGTTGAAAACATGAGTATGCATATTTGCAGCAACTGCGGTCACCACGAGGCCATTTTTGGCAGCGGTGGGGCAGAGAAGTTAGCGGAGCAATACCATACTCGCTTGCTGGCCCAGCTGCCGCTGCACATTACCCTGCGTGAAGATCTGGACGATGGTCAGCCAACGGTCGTGCGCCGTCCGGACAGTGAATTCACCACAATGTATCGCCAACTGGCCGGTGCCGTTGCCGCCCAGCTTTACTGGCAGGGTGAAGTGATCCCAGAGGATATCTCTTTCCGCGCGGTGTAAATCCACTCTCCCGGTTTAGCCGCCGGGAGAAGTTTTCAGAGCACGAAGTGCATCAGCCAATACTCGCCGTGCTCACTCTCACCCTCAGAAATCTTCTTCCAGCCATGATGCTGATAGAAGGCAATCGCATGATGATTGGCCTTCATGCACTTCAACGCGCCGGTGGAAGTGAACGCGGCCTGTACGGCTTTTAGCAGCAGACTGCCCACCTGTTTTCCTTGCCAGTCAGGAGCGACAAACAGGCTGTGCAGGAAATTATCATTAGGCAATACCGCCGCGAATCCAAGGCGATGCCCGTCATCTTCGGCCACCAGAATGCGTTCACCCAGCGTGACCCGGTCAAAATCTTCCAGCTTCCAGTCACTGTCCTCAAGCCAGTGCCAGTTGGCCCTGCGTGAGGCAAGAAACAACGTGCGCAGGAAAGGGCGGTCAGCTTCTTCGAAGCCGCGAACGTTCATCGGATGCTCCAGCAAGCGGGATGAGTAGCAACAGGGCAATCAGACTGGCTTAACATGTCTTTCGCCATCAAGCCCGGTTCCCCGGTAGTCGTAGTCAATTTTACCGGCCTCAAACAGTTCATCGAGTACCTTAAAATTATCCGGGGGCGTGACGTTACAACGATGGTTAAGCGTGGTGTCGAGGATGGAAAAACCCCGATCGCCTCGCGAAATTTGCTTCAGGTATTGCAACATCTTCAGCGCTGCCACGCTGATGCCATACTGTTCGTTAAGTGGTCTGGTCATAGTCCTTCGCGTTTTGTCTCGGCTTTGGGCGGGATAATGCCTCAGAGTAGCGTATTGTCGGCCGTTAGCCAAAAGAGTGAGTGGGCGAAGTTGACGCCTTCCCTTCTCCAGGCCAGTGTAAATACACCCGCTTAAGAGAAGGAAGGCGCAATGCCTGTCAGTCAGAACACACAAGAAAACAAGCTTAGTTTGCCAGTGCTTGCCGCTGGCGCGCTGGGCGTAGTGTTTGGCGATATCGGCACCAGCCCGTTATACACGCTAAAAACGGTGCTCTCTTTGTCTGGCGAGGGGCCAACGCCGGAAGTGATCCTTGGGCTGCTCTCTTTGCTGTTCTGGACGATGGTGATGATCACTTCAGTGAAATATGCGCTGTTCGCGATGCGTATCGATAACCATGGTGAGGGCGGCATTCTGGCGCTGATGTCTTTACTGGTGCGAAAAGACAAAAGGCGTCCACTGGTGATTTTTGCCGGGTTATTTGGCGCTGCGCTGATTTATGGCGATGGCGCAATCACGCCTGCTATCTCCGTTCTGTCTGCCCTTGAAGGGCTGAAGATTATCCTGCCTGAATCCCAGCCGTGGATCTTACCCGGTGCCGTGGTCATCCTGCTGGTTTTGTTTGCCATTCAACCTTTGGGCACAGAGAAAATAGGCAAAGTCTTTGGCCCGATTATGGGGCTGTGGTTTGCCAGCCTGGCTGGGTTGGGCATTTGGGGGATCGTGCAGCATCCTGCGGTGCTGGTGGCGCTAAACCCGATGTACGGCATCGATTTCCTGTTCTCTAATGGTATCGTCAGCTTCCTGGTGCTGGGCGGCGTGTTCCTTTGTGTGACCGGTGCGGAAGCGCTGTATGCCGATATGGGCCACTTCGGCAAGAAGCCGATCTGGCTGGCGTGGTTTGCCATCGTTTTCCCCAGCTTACTGCTCAATTACGCCGGACAGGCCGCTTTGCTGCTGTCGGGCGCTGACGTTACGCAGAACATCTTCTTCCGTCTTTGCCCTCCGATGTTGCAAATCCCGCTGGTGATCCTCGCCACACTCGCCACCATTATTGCCAGTCAGGCCATTATCAGCGGAGCCTTCTCGATGACTCGTCAGGCGATCCAGCTAGGCTGGCTGCCAAGACTGAGGATTAAACAGACCACCGAAGAGAGCTACGGGCAAATCTACATCGGGGCAATTAACTGGTTGTTGATGGTAGTGACGATTTTCCTGGCGGTCTTTTTCCAGTCCTCAGACAAACTGGCGGCGGCCTACGGCATTGCCGTCTCGCTGACGATGATCATGACAACGGGCCTGCTGTACGTGGCGATGCATGAAGTCTGGCGCTGGAGCAAGGTCACCAGCGTGCTGGTTGCGGGCGTGTTCTTTATTATCGATCTCTGCTTCCTGATCGCTAACATGAGCAAGGTGTTTGAGGGCGGGTATATCCCGTTGATCCTGGCGCTGGGGGTGTACGGGGTGATGTTGCTCTGGCACCGGGGAGTGAAAGCCGCGAGCAAAGCCGTGCACGAAAGGTTTATCCCGGTAGAGGATTTCCTTGGCATGCTGGAGGAGAAACAAATACCGAGAGTGCCCGGCACGGCAGTATTTTTAACGCGGGAGAAAGAAGGGACGCCGCCTGTGATGCAATGGCAGGTAAAACGGAACGGTTCCCTGCATGGACATGTGTTGTCGCTAACCATCGCTATCGACAACGTGCCTCGCGTGGCAGCGGATGAGCGTTTAACCGTCACCCAGCTTGCGCCCGGCTTCTGGCACGCGCTGGCGGTCTACGGCTTTATGGAACGACCAAATATCCCGGCGCTATTACGTTATCCACAGCTGGATAATTGCGAGCTGGATACTGAACATGTGACCTATTATCTGGGCCATGAAAATATTATCCGGCGCGAAGACGGCGGCGGGCTGCCAGCGTGGCAACGCGTCATCTTCAGCTGGATGGCGCGCAATGGAATGCATGTGACCGACTATTATTATCTGCCTAATGACCGGGTGGTAGAAATCGGCCGCCGGATACCGATTTAAAGAGTGAAAAATTTCTGTTGCTGAAACTGACCCGAAATTTTAATGTGCAGCTTGCAGAGATTCCGCTGGAAGGTGAGGTGCCGATCACAACCTGACTG
>NZ_JBAVTT010000186.1:0-3238 GCF_049696395.1 Erwinia sp. | reverse complement strand
ACGGTAAAAGGCACCGTAGTCGTTGCTGTGGTGCAAGGTGCGCTTGGCGCGCTGGCATTCTGGATCACTGGCATCGATGGCATCCTGTTATGGGGCGCTTTGATTGCTTTCCTGTCACTGATCCCAGCGGTCGGGTCTGCCATTGTCTGGGTTCCGGCAGCGATCTTCTTCTTCGCTTCTGGCATCGTCTGGAAAGGCCTGTTTATCGTTGGCTTCTTTGTGGTGGTCATCGGCCTGGTGGATAACATTCTTCGTCCGCTGCTGGTTGGCAAAGACACCAAGATGCCGGATTACCTGATCCTGATTGCCACGCTGGGCGGCATGGAGATTTACGGTATTAACGGCTTTGTTATCGGTCCGCTAATTGCTGCGATGTTCATTGCCTGCTGGAACCTGCTTTCCGGCCGCGATAACCGCGAAAACAGCGATGAGATCGATGAAGAGTTCATTGAGGAAGGGAAAGCACCGCCAGAAGCCTGATGGCGGGTGTTTCAGATAAAAAAGCAGCTCTTTGGAGCTGCTTTTTTACTTTATAGCGCTTGAGTTGCAGCGGCAAATTATCCGGCCATTTCCCGTTTAAACACTTCCAGCGTGTGCGCTTTAACCCGAATAAATTCCGGGTGACTCATGATTTCGGCGGTACGTGGGCGAGGTAAGTCGAACGGCACAATTTCCGCCACGCGCGTGGGGCGTCGCGTCAGCAGTAAGATCTCATCTGCCAGAAACACGGCGTCCTCCAGATCGTGGGAGACAATCAGCATGGTTACGCCAGTAGCCTGTTGCACCTGCTGCAACTTGTCGCGGATAAACAGTGTCATTTCAAAATCGAGCGCGGAGAAAGGTTCATCCAGAAACATCACTTCAGGCTCTGTAGCCAGCGCCCGCATGATACAGACGGTTTGCTGCTGGCCGCCGGACAGCTCATACGGATAGCGCTGAAGATCGAAGCGGATATCAAACATTTCTGACAACTCGGCCACGCGCTTTTTCACCGCCGCGGTTTTCATCCCGCGCCGCTTCAGCGGATAGGCAATATTGTTCCAGGCGGTGAGCCAGGGAAATAACGCATCGCGGTAGTTTTGGAACACATAGCCGATGGGGGTTTCCGCCAGCGTTTTACCATCAAACAGAATCTGCCCACGGTCAACCGGTATCAGGCCTGCGATCATATTCATTAGCGTTGATTTACCACAGCCGTTTGGACCGAAAATCGACACAATTTTGCCACGGGGAAAATCCAGATTCAGGTTCTGATAAAGCGGTTGCCCGGCGAAGGTTTTATCCAGCCCGCGAAGGGTGACGTGGGTATTGGGTTTCGGGTAGGGAGGATTGTTCATGCTTTGCCACTCCAGTGTACACAGCGCTTCTCAATCAGCAGAAAGCCCAGATTCAGCAGATAACCAAACGCCCCGGTAATCAGGATCGACGCGTACATGTCTTTAATATTAAACAGCTGCTGTGCATCAATAATGCGATGCCCCAAGCCTGTTTCAGATCCTATGAACATCTCGGCAACGATGACGATCACCAGCGCCATAGAGACCCCGGTTCGTAAGCCCACAAAGGTCTGCGGCAGGCTCTCCATTAGCATAATGTCTTTGAACACATGCCAGCGTGAAACCCCCATGACCTGCGCCGCCATGATGCGGGTCTTCTTCGCATTCATCACGCCGTAAGCACTGTTGAACAGGATCACCAGCACTGCCGCAAAGGCCGCGATGGCGATTTTATTGGTGTCTGTGATGCCAAAAATCAGCATAAACAGGGGGATCAGCGCTGAGGAGGGCGTTGAGCGGAAAAAATCCACCAGGAACTCAACGCTACGATACAGGCGCTCACTGCTGCCCAGTATTATGCCCAGCGGTACGCCAATCACCGCCGCCGCGAAAAAGGCCATCAGCGTGCGGTACAGCGTGGCAGCAATATCCTGATTCATACTGCCGTCGACCAGTTTGCTGACCAAATAACTTACCGTGTCTCCCGGTGAAGGCAGCAGGACCGGGTTCAGCCATTTGGCACTGACCGCCGTCTGCCAGAGGAGAAACAGCAGCAGCGGCCCAACCAGTGGCAGAAGCTTATAACGCCATGATGGCTTCATTTTCGCGGCTCCTTATGCCCGGTAAATCAACGGGGCAACCTGCAGCGGTTTGCTGAATATTTTCCGCTCCGTGAAGACGTCATAGAATTTCTGGAACCACTGCTGATTGTCACCGGTCAGCTGGTCATACATCACAAAACCAGGCAGAGGGACTTCTTTCACCAGCGCGGCCTCAATTCCGGTATAGCCAGCAACAGACTGGCGCGCTTCATCAGGGTGCTGTTGGATGAATTTCACCGCCCCGGCATAGGCATCAACAAACTGTTTTGAGCGTGCTTTATCGGCTTCGATAAAGCTGGAGGTGAGGGCTGCCGCACCACCAAACCACGGTGCGTTGGCATCACCCAGCACGTATTTGGCAATCACGCCGGTTTCCAGCACTTTACCTAACCCTTTCATACGCGCAACGGTGCCCGTTGGCTCCAGTGTATACACGCCGTCGATCTGCCCGGCGGCCAGTGAGGGCACATGCTGACCGACGGGAAGCTCGATAACTTTGGTGTCGGTAAAGCCATTCTTTTCCAGAATGATCTTCGCCATGGTGACGTTCTGAATGCCAGGTCCACAGGCGATGCGTTTTCCTTTCAGATCGCCGATTGTTTTTGCTGTGCTGTTCACCGGCACCAGGAATTCATCCAGCACCATTTTTTCGTTAGAAGGGTTAGAGCAGATAATTTTGAACAGGTCCGGGCTGGTGAGCGCGGCCAATCCAAGTGCGCCCGTTGCCGTACCGTTGGCACAGCCATGAATGCGCCCAGTGATCATCGCTTCCACTACCTGCTGTGGACTGGCGAATTTTACCGCACGAACATTCAAACCGGCCTGTTTGAAGAAGCCTTGCTCAATGCCGACATATAAAGGCAGGCCGCCTACAATTGGCCAGTAACCCATCAGGATCTCTTCGTCGGCAGCCATGGCTGGCAGGCTGCCTAACATGCCACTGAGTGCTACGCCGCCCAAAGTCAGTGCCGAATATTTCATGATCTGGCGACGCAGTGCATCGATAGTCTGTTTGTCTTTGCTGCTCATGGCTCAGTACTCCCCGTTAGGTGACCGGTATGCGGCCTTGTATACAAGTTCGTAGAGGATCAATGCAGGAGTTATGCCAGATCGGCAAAGTCAGTCAGACGTGAAGGGGCG
>NZ_JBAVTT010000185.1:0-3647 GCF_049696395.1 Erwinia sp. | reverse complement strand
GCGCTGGTGGTGTAGGATACTACCCAAGCAGTAACTTTGTGCATATTGATACCGGGCCGGCACGGCACTGGTAAGATGAAATTCCGGTAGGGCCATGGCTCGCCGGTAACGGAGTGTTATGGACTATCAAATTATCCCGGTGACGGCATTCGCGCAGAATTGCTCGCTAATCTGGTGCCCGACAACGCTTCAGGCTGCGGTGGTGGATCCCGGCGGTGACGCCGACACGATCAAAGCCCATGTGGCCGAAAAAGGCGTGACGGTAACGCAAATTCTGCTGACCCATGGTCATCTTGATCATGTTGGCGCGGCAGCTGAACTGGCTGCCTTTTATGCGGTGCCGGTTGTCGGTCCCCACAAGGCAGATGCTTTTTGGCTTGAAGGCTTACCTTCTCAGAGTCAGATGTTTGGCTTTCCCTATTGTGCACCTCTGACGCCAGACCGCTGGCTGGAAGAGGGGGAAACCGTGCAGCTGGGTAATATCAGCCTCGACATCCTCTTATGCCCTGGTCATACACCTGGCCATATCGTCTTCTTTGACCGCGCTTCACGCTTGCTGGTTTCTGGCGATGTGATCTTTAACGGTGGCGTAGGGCGTTCTGATTTCCCGCAGGGCAGCCATGCTGATTTAATCGCGTCGATTAAAACCAAGCTTCTCCCTTTGGGTGACGACGTGACTTTCCTGCCGGGGCATGGGCCTAAGTCTACGCTGGGCCGCGAAAGGATTTCCAATCCGTTCCTGCAGTAACTCAGCACGTTTATCGCGCCGGGTTTGCCGGGGAACAGAAACAAAAAAGCCTGCTTAAAAGCAGGCTTTTTTTATGCTCAGTCGCTGGCTTACAGCACGGCGACAATCGCTTCACAAAGCGGAGCCATATTATCTGGCGTCATTCCCGCTACGTTCACACGACCAGAGTTCACCGCATAAACGCCGAACTCTTCGCGCAGCCGCACAACCTGGTCTTTAGTCAGACCGCTGAATGAGAACATACCATTCTGGTTGATGATAAAGCTGAAATCACCTTTTGCCCCTTTCTCCTGCAGGGTATTCACAAACAGCTGACGCATACGGTGGATGCGCTGGCGCATGTCTGCCAGTTCCTGCTCCCAGATAGCACGCAGAGCGGCGTTACCGAGGATGGTGGCCACTATCGCCGCACCGTGTGCCGGAGGGTTAGAGTAGTTAGCGCGGATGGTGGCTTTAACCTGGCTGAAGGCTGTGTCAGCAACAGACGCTTCGCTGGCAACCAGAGTCAGTGCACCAACGCGTTCGTTATACAGGCCGAAGTTCTTTGAGTAAGAGCTGGCGACGATCAGTTCTTTGTGACTGGCAGCGAAAATACGCAGACCTTCAGCATCTTCTTCCAGACCACGGGCAAAGCCCTGATAGGCAAAATCGAACAGTGGCAGCCAGCCACCGGCCAGTGACAACTCAGAGAGTTGTGCCCACTGCTCAGCGGTAGGATCGATGCCGGTAGGATTATGGCAGCAGCCGTGGAACAGAACCACGTCGCCGGCGGCAACGTCACGCAGCGCATTCACCATGCCGTCAAAATCCAGTGAGTGACTGGCCGCGTCGTAATACTGATATTCGCACACTTCCAGACCGGCGGATTCGAAGACATTTTTATGGTTTGGCCAGCTCGGGTTGCTTACCCAGATGCGCTTAGCGCTGGTCTGAGTGGCAATAAAGTCTGCAGCCACACGCAGTGCACCGGTTCCACCTGGAGTCTGCGCAGTGCGGGCACGTTTGGTGCTCACAATGGCGTTGTCTTTGCCAAACAACAGCTCCTGCGTGCACTTGCCGAAATCGGCCAGTCCATCAATGCTGAGGTAGTTTTTGGTGGTTTCATTCTCAAGCAGATACTGCTCAGCTTTCTTCACGCTGGTCAGTACCGGAGTTTTGCCGGTTTCGTCTTTATAGACACCAATGCCCAGATTGATCGTATTTGGGCGATCGTCGGCACGGAAGAGATCGGCTAAACCAAGAATAGGGTCGGCGGGTGCAGCTGCAATGCGTTCAAACATAGTCGAAGTCCGTTAGCTTAATCTAAAGCGAAGTGAAGACTCAGGTTACGCCACAGCGCACAAATTGCCAACCGTTTGCTTTAAAAATCACAGGGAAGAGCTGGGAGAAGATCAATAGATGAGGGAAACGGGGCGGAGGAAACAAAAACGGGGCCGAAGCCCCGTTTTAGCGTTGCGCGGTGGTGAAGTGAATCACCCCGGCTGGCAATTAGAACTGGTAAACCAGACCCAATGCTACTGTGTCGCCAGAACCGATGCCCAGACGGTTGTCGTCATCGATTTGGTTGATGATGTAGTCAACATAGGTAGACATGTTTTTGTTGAAGTAGTAAGTCGCGCCCACTTCAAAGTACTTAACCAGGTCTACATCGCCAATGCCATCAACATCTTTCGCTTTAGACTGAACGTAAGCAATGGATGGACGCAGGCCGAAGTCGAACTGGTACTGAGCTACGAATTCAATCTGCTGAGTTTTGTTAGCAAAACCAACGTTGCCAGAAGTTACATTACCTACGCTGCTGTCTTCGATGTAAGTTGCGTTGCGTGTTTCGCTATACATTGCTGCCAGGTAAACATTGTTCGCATCGTACTTAACTGCACCAGCCCATTGCTCAGCACGGTCACCGCCGTTACCGAAGAAGGAGTTAACCTGACCGTTAGTACGGTCACCGGAGCCATAAGCACCAGAGAAGCCAATACCGATTGGAAGGGTGTAAGTTACAGACGCGGCATAGCCATCGCCATTAGCCTGCTGCACGCCACGGCCGGTAGCGCTGTCTTCATTTTTGCCTTGATACTGAGCAGCGAAGTCCAGGCCATCAACCAGACCGAAGAAGTTAGTGTTACGGTAGGTTGCGAAACCGTTGCCACGACCTACGAAGAAGTTATCAGTGTAAGTAGAGTCGCCGCCGAATTCTGGCAGCATATCTGTCCAACCCATGGTGTCATAAACGACGCCATAGTTACGACCGTAGTCGAAAGAACCCGCATCACCGAATTTTAAACCAGCAAAACCAAGACGGGTTTTGTTACCAGTCTGAGAATCGTCACCGCCTTCAGAGTGGTTAGCCTGGAAGTTATATTCCCACTGACCATAGCCAGTCATCATGTCGTTAATCTGGGTTTCACCTTTGAAGCCCAAACGAGCATAAGATTTGTCACCATCGCTGGCATAACCGTCGTTATCAGAGAAGTAGTGCAGACCAACAGCTTTACCATAGAGGTCCAGCTTGTTGCCGTCTTTGTTATAAACTTCTGCTGCATTGGCTGCACCAGCTACTAACAAGGCCGGGATAACCAGTGCCAGAATGTTGCGCTTCATCATTTTTTATTACCCTCATTGGAGTTATTTGAACACCTGCCACTGCCGTCAACAATTCTTTACAGAACCCCGAAGAGAGTTTGGTGTCTTCCTGTGTCTGCACGCATCTTTCCATTCGCTGAGCGGATTATCTAGCCCGAAAATGCTACTAATCTCTTATTCTGGTAACAGGAGGAAAATATGTATTACAAAATGTAAAAATCACGGAACTTTGTGAAGCATCTCTAAATTTACAAAAATAAAAAAAGGCCAGCTAGGCTGACCTTGAATATATATATGAATTTCTTATATTTAATGC
>NZ_JBAVTT010000184.1:0-11017 GCF_049696395.1 Erwinia sp. | reverse complement strand
TCCGGTGCCAGCATCATGGCGATCATCACGCGCTGGCCCATACCGCCAGAGACTTCATGCGGATAGCGTTTAGCCACAAGTTCCGGATCGCGGATTTTCACCTGTGAAAGCAGGTCGATAGCGGCTTTCAAAGCATCGCGTTTGCTGCCGCCTTTATGCTCACGCCAGGCTTCGGCAATCTGCTGACCAATGGTCATCACCGGATTCAGCGAGTATTTCGGGTCCTGCAAAATAAAGCCCACGCGTTTGCCACGCACCTGACGCAGGGTTTTCTCGCTGGCTCCACGCAGATCTATGCCGTCAAAGCTCAGCTTATCAGCGGTGACTTTGGCGTTGCCTGGCAGTAACTGCATCAGGCAGCGAGCGGTCAGCGATTTACCCGATCCACTTTCACCGACGATGGCAAACTTCTCTTTTCCCACGTTGAACGAGATGCCGCGCACCGCTTCAAAAGTCTCCGTGCCGCTGGTGAAGCCGATACGTAAGTTTTCAATTTCAACCAGCATTTACTGCTCCTTAGGATCCAGCACGTCGCGCAGGCCATCGCCGAGGAAGTTAAAGGCCAGCGACGTTAAAAAGATGGCAATGCAGGGCATCAGCGGCACCCACCATTCACTGAACAGGAAGCGGCGCGCCGTCGCGATCATCGTTCCCCATTCTGGTGACGGCGGTTGCGCACCCATGCCGAGGAAGCCCAGGCTGGCCGCCGTGATGATGATGGAACTCATATCCAGCGTCACACGCACAATCAGGCTGGGCACACACAGCGGCATAATATGGCGCAGCACGATGCGCAGCGGCGAGGCCCCGCTAATCCGGCTGGCAGCAATGAAATCACTGTGACGGAATTGCAGCGTTTCCGCTCGCGCAAGGCGGGCATAAGGCGGCCAGGCGGTCAGGGCAATGGCCAGAATCGCACTTTCCACGCCAGGCGTCAGTGCGGCAACAAAAGCCAGCGCCAGGATCAGCCGGGGAAATGCCAGGAAGATATCGGTCAGGCGCATCAACGTTTTATCCAGCAGACCGCCAGCATAGCCTGCGATACAGCCGATAAATAAGCCGATGGGGGCGGTGATCAACACCACCGCAATCACCATGCCTAACGTTGTGCGGCCACCGAAGAGGATACGCGTAAAGATGTCACGTCCCAGTTCATCGGTGCCCAGCCAGTGCTGAGCAGAAGGGCTGGCGAGGCGATTCGCCAGGTTCTGAAAACCGGGATCGTAAGGCGTCAGCAGCGGTGCGGCGAGCGACAGCAACAGCATCAGCAACACCACAACCAGGCCGCTCATTGCCAGCGGATGGCGCTTCAGTCCAAGCCACAAACGGTAACGTCTTCCCCACACCGCCTGGCTGCGGGTGGCTGGCGTCTCGTTAAGGAGCCAGGCTCTTGATAGATTTGTCATTTTACGCGAGGGTCCATAAGTCGGTAGAGAATATCGGCGCACAGGTTCAGCAGCACATAAGCGGTACCAACCAGCAGCGTGGCGCCGACTACCGGGTTCATATCGGCATTCATCAGCGAGGTGGTGAGGTATTGCCCCAGACCAGGCCAGGAGAAGACGTTTTCTGTCACCACTGCGCCTTCAAGCAATCCTGCATAGGTCAACGCCAGAACGGTAACCAGCTGAACCGCCACGGTGGGAAAGGCGTGACGCCAGACCACCCGGCGTGAAGAGAGCCCTTTCGCTCGTGCGGTTATCACAAATTCACCGCTGAGCGCGTTAAGCATAAAAGTTCGGGTCATACGGGTGATGTAAGCCATGCTGAAATAGGCGAGGATCAGCACCGGCTGAGCCATATGCGCCAGCGCATCCCAGAAGGCGTCGTAATCTTTTGCCAGCAGAGAATCCACCGTCAGCAAGCCCGTGACCTGCGGCACCATATCCTGATAAATGATGTCCTGACGACCGGGGCCAGGCGCAATGCCTAACACCGCGTAGAACACCAGCAGGCTGAGTAACGCGAGGACGAAGACCGGCAGAGAGTGACCAGCCAGGCAAACCACGCGGATCGCCTGATCAACCCATTTCCCCTGACGAACCGCTGCCCAGACACCAAGCGGAATGCCGATAATCGCGGCAACAATAATCGCCGCGGTCGCCAGCTCCAGCGTGGCCGGGAAGAAGCGGGCAATGTCCTCGCTGACCGGGTTAGAAGTCAACACGGAGCGACCAAAGTCGCCGTGAAGGATTTGGGTCAGATAGTGCCAGAACTGAATGTACAGGGGCTGATCCAGCCCCATTTCCTGACGAACGCGCTCAATGACGGCCTGCGGAGCGTTATCGCCTACCGCCGCCAGCACCGGATCGGTCGGCATGACCCGGCCGATAAAGAACGTTAAAACCGACAGACCAAACAGCGTCAGCAGCAGGCTTCCCAGCGTGCTGGCAATACGGGTTAACCACGACATCAGGCTTTTTTCACCAGCTCGTAAGGGTTGTCATTCAGCACGGTGATGTGCATCCCGGTGACGCCTTTGGTGCTGGCGTAGGTGTTCAGTTTCTGGAACATGAAGATGAACGGGCTTTTCTCCCGGTGCATGGTCTGGATTTGCTCATACAGGGCGATACGTTTTGCCGGGTCTTTTTCATGCAGAGCATCAGCGGTCATTTTGTTGAAGTCTTCGTCAGACCAGCTGCAACGCCATGCCAGCGAACGGACGCGGGCAGTGTCGCTGTTATCGGTGTTCACGCTGAAGGCTTCGGTATTCGAGTTCGGATCAAAATAGTCGGCGCCCCAGGCGGTGATCGCCAACTGATGCTGACGGGCGCGCATCTTGGTCAGTACCTGGCGGTTTTCGGCGGAAATCAGCTGAACTTTGATGCCGATAGCCCCAAGTTGCGTCTGAATAGCCTGAGCAATGTCCGGGAACGGCTGCGCCGAGTAGTGATCCAGCGTCAGCTCAAACCCGTCCGGATAACCGGCTTCTGCCAGCAAGGCTTTGGCTTTTGCCACATCCACTTTAAACGGTTGGTCGTTCAGCGCGGCCGGGAAGCCAGCGGGCAGCAAACTCTGATGCACTTTGTAGGTCAGCGGAATGATATTTTTTTGGATGCTGTCGTAATCGATCGCCCACTTCAGCGCCTGCCAGACCTGAGGCTTTTGCAGGTGCTCGTTTTTGGTGTTGCAGGACATCAGCATCAGGGTGCCGACCATCTGCTGCACCACGTGGAAATTGTTGTCGGCCATCAGCGGTTTCAGCTGTTCGGTCGTCAGATCGCGGGCGATATCCACATCGCCTTTTTGCAGCATCAGCAGCTGGGCAGAGGGGTCGATAATGTGTTTAGCGATCACCCGCTTGATAGTGCTTTTTGACGGGTGCTGGGTATTTTTCTCCAGGATAATGCTCTCGCTGGCTTTCCACGCGCGCAGCGTGAACGGGCCGCTACCGGCGCTGTGTTGCTTGATCCAGGCATTGCCCTGATCGTCGCCAGCCTGATTAGCCAGCGCGGTTTTCTTCTGCACAATGCTGCCCACCGGGGCAGACAGACAGTAAAGCAGGAAGGTTTCTGCAGCGGGCTCAGCGAGGTTTAGCACCAGCGTGTGGGCATCTTTCGCCACGATCATCTGGTCCACATTGTCTTTGGTAAAGCCGAACTGGTTGATAATAAAGGCGGGGCTTTTATCCAGTTTCACCACACGTTGCAGTGAGAAGGCGGCATCTTCAGCGGTCATCGGGCTGCCGTCAGCAAATTTTACCGCCGGGTCGAGATGGAAAGTGAAGGTCTTGCTGTCGCTGCTGACTTCCCAGCTTTTAGCCAGCTCACCGATCACTTCATTCGGCTTGGCCGGGTTTGGCATCACCAGACGTTGATAGAGGTTCCCGCAGACTTCCGATCCGATGGCTTCAAAGCTTTCTGCCGGATCCAGGCTGGTCATATTGTCGAGTTGCATTGCCATCACCAGCATCGTAGGCGGGGTGGCGGCAAAAGCACTGTTCAAAGAGAGGTAAGAGAGAAAAGGAACCGCACTGCATCCTGCAAGAAAACGTCTTCTGGTAACCATGGTATCTCCAACGTGTTGAAATAAAAGAAAAATAAATTAATTTAGTCTGTTTTCAGTCTTGACAGTAACCGGCTAACTCGGGTAGTACTGAAAGGAGAAGCCTTTTTTTGCTGCGCGAAGCAGCCTGCGCTTTGCTGGTGCAGCCTGCCTCAGCATGAAGCACCGGTAATCCCACAACCTGAGAGCGGAATTCCCCCATGCAACAACTGCATTCTGATGCCGTGACCCTGCCCGTTTTTGACGGCCATAACGACCTCCTGATGCGCCTGTGGCTGTCCCATCAGGACGATCCAGCCTCGGCCTTTCTTCACGGTCCCGCTGCGGGTCAAATGGACTTGCCCCGGATGCGACAGGGCGGGTTTGCAGGCGGCTTGTTTGCGGCTTATGTGCCTTCGGCTGGATCCAGTGCAAGAAGCGCGCCAGCTGTCAGAAAAAACCGATCTGTGCCGGATTACAATGAGATAGAACCGACGCCGGGCCGCGAAGAAGCGCTGGACATTACCCTGTCGATGATCGCCACGTTATTGCGCATTGAGCAGCAGTCTGGCGGCGCAGCGCGTATCTGCCGGACGGCATCCGACATCCGTCAATGCATGCAGGACAGTGCAATCGCTATGGTGATGCACATCGAGGGAGCAGAAGCGCTGGATGAAGATCTGGCGTTGCTGGACGTGCTTTATGCTGCGGGTCTGCGAACGTTGGGACCGCTGTGGAGCCGCCCGAATATTTTTGGTGACGGCGTGCCGTTCCGTTTTCCTTCCTCGCCGGATATCGGCAACGGATTGACGGACGCGGGGTTAAGGCTGATCCAGGCCTGTAACCAGAAGCGCATCATGGTGGATTTGTCGCATATGGATGAGAAGGGCTTCTGGCAGACGGCGAAAATCAGCACTGCGCCGCTGGTGGCCAGCCATTCAAATGCGCATGCCTTGTGCCCGCAGTCGCGTAATCTCACCGACCGCCAGCTGGCTGCTATCCGCGACACCAACGGTTTTGTTGGCGTGAATTTTGGCACCAGTTTCCTGCGTGGTGACGGTAAAAAAGCGGAGGATGCGACCGTGCTGGAAATCGTTCGCCACGTCGATTATCTGGTGGAAAAAGTGGGTGAAGATAACGTTGGCTTCGGATCGGATTTTGACGGCACCACGCTGCCGCCGGATATGAAAGACGTGGCGGGATTACCTTTGCTGGTTAACGCGCTGAGCGAGCGTGGCTACGATCGGCCATTGCTGGAGAAAATCTGTTACGGCAACTGGATCCGCGTGCTGGAAGCCACCTGGGGTGAGTGACGATGCGTCTGCGACATATTGAGGTTTTTCAGGCTATTGTCGAGTCCGGCAGCATCAGTGCGGCGGCCAGGCAGCTTAACGTTTCACAGCCCAATGTCAGCCGGGTATTGAACCATGCTGAGCAGCAGCTCGGCTTTACGCTGTTTGAACGGCACAGCCAGGGAATGATCCCGACGCTGGAAGCGCAAAGGTTGATCCCGGAGATCCGCGAGCTGTATGGACGGTTGCAGGCGATCGGTGTGCTGACCGAACAGCTCAGGCGAGGTGAAGGCCAGACGGTACGGGTTGGCGCGGCCCATGCTTTCGGTCAGATGATCCTCGCCCCGGCAATGGTGGAGTATCGCCGACAAAATGGCTTTGTGAACGTGGATCTGGTGACGGAACACTTCAGCACGCTGTGCCAGAATTTACTGGAGGATCGGCTCGATTTTGCGCTGGTTTTCGGTCAGCAAGTGCCGGGTGAACTGGTGTCAGAACCGCTTTTCCACTCTTCAATGGTGGCCCTGTTGCCGGCCGATTCCGAACAGACTTCGGCGGTCACCCTCGAATGGTTATGCCAGAACAATTTGCTGATGATGCAGCAAGAGGATCCGCTGGGTCATGTGCTGCATCGTGCGTTGCGTGATAAAGCGTTGCAACCGGCTAATTCACTCTATATCAAGACCTATTCTGTTATCGCCGATATGGTGCTGGCCGGCGGCGGCGTGGGCATTGTCGACCTGTTTACCGGACGGCGTTATGCCGATCAGCTGCGAGTGCTGCCCATTGCGCAGCCGCTGCCGTTCGAGGTGATGCTGATCAGCCGCCGCGATCGGCCGCAGTCTCAGTCCACGCTGCAACTCAAGCAGGTGATCCGCACCAAACTTTGGGAGCTGGCTCGCCAGTGCGAGGCACAAATCCACGCGGAACATTAAGCCGGGAACCGGCTGCAACGCGATGCGCTACGCAAACCTTAGCGCGGTTTTGTTTCTGGCTTCATCGAATGTCCGATGGAGTTAACAGATCGGTGCCATGCCGCTTCCTCTCTCACCCGGCGAATGCTTAAATCTGCTGTCGTTTAAAAAGATGCAGGAGGAGCTGTGCTGCCATCGCAAACCGTCAATGTGACGATCCCCCGTAACTGGGTTGACCTGTACGAAACCATCTGGAAACCCGAATTCTTTCCGAAATGGGCCTCCGGCCTTAGCCAGTCATCGCTGGTCAGGGAGAGCACACACTGGAAAGCCAGCGGCCCGGAAGGCGTAGTGAAACTGCGTTTTACCGAGCACAATCCGTGGGGCGTGATGGATCACTACGTAGATACCGGTTTTGGCAAGGAAGTGTATGTGCCGATGCGCGTAGTGGGGAATCAGGCAGGGGCAACGGTGTTTATCACGGTGTTCCGTCAGTCACTGATGTCTGAAGAGAAGTTTGCGCAGGATATTGAGTGGGTAAAGCGGGATTTGCAGGCGCTGCATACGCTGTTAACTACCTGAAAACCTTGCGGGGGAAAAGCATTTCGCTGTTCCCCCTGCCTGGTTGGCTAAGCGATCAGAAATGAATCACACCCTTGATCAATTCCCGATTGTTAATCACATCAGCTTCAAAGACTTCTGCCAGCCCGGCAAACTCAAACCGTTTATTCAGCATCATCTCTGCGCTGATTTTGCCTGTGGCCATCAACTGCGCGACCTTCTCAAAATCTTCCTGAGTGGCATTGCGGCTGCCCATCAGCGTGGTCTCTTTCTTGTGGAAATCGGTATCCGGGATCTGGATATCGCCTTTATGCAGGCCAACAAACACGATGCTGCCACCGTGGGCAATCAGTGACACACACTTGTTCATGGCGTGAGGATTACCGGTAGCGTCAATCACTTTACCGGGCAAGCGGCCTGAGAACTGTGCGCGCAGCTGCTGCTCGAAGTCTTCGGCGGCGGCATCCAGCGCTGGCAGCGCCAGATTCTTTTCCACATGCGAGCGGCGGAACGGGCTGGTATCGGCAACCACAACGCGTGCACCGACTGCATTCGCGATAGCGGCCACGCCAAGGCCGATTGGACCGGCGCCCACAACCAGCACGCTTTCATCGGGTTGAATAGCGGCGCGGCGAACGGCGTGAGCACTGATAGCAAAAGGTTCGATCAAGGCTGCAGCTTCAGGGTCTACGCCCGTGACATCCAGCAGATTGCTTTCCGGCACGCTGAGGTAATCACAAAAACCGCCGTCCTGATGAACGCCAATCACTGAAATCTTCTCACAGCAGTTGGTTTTGCCACTTTCACAGGCTGCGCAGGTGCCGCAGGAAAGATAAGGGATCACCGAGACTTTCTGACCAACGTGGAAGCGGTTTGCGCCTGCCCCTAATGCGACAACTTCACCGCACAGCTCATGGCCCAGCACGCGGGGGTAACTGAAAAAGGGCTGGTTGCCTGCCCAGGCGTGGATATCGGTGCCGCAGATCCCGGCGGTGACAATCTTCAGCAAGGCTTCACCCGCAGCAGCCTCTGGTTTAGCGCGCTGCTCGTAGGACATTTCTTTCGGCTGCTGGATCACCAGCGTGGTCATCATAGTCATGGGTTTTCTCCGTTGTCTGCCCTGAGTTATGGAATAAAACCGTCCCCCCGCGCAGGGTGCTGAAGCGGATTTGTGACTGAACGCGCCTTTATTGGGCCTGAATTGGTTTTTAATGGATAAAAATCAGGAGAAGCCATGAGCCGCATGCAGAATCTTCGCCACAACGTGGTCAATCAGATGCTGGAAGGCATCACCAGCCAGCATATCCGCTCACCTTTGCCACCACAGGCAGCGTTGGCGGAGATGTTTAACGTCAGTAGAACCACGGTTCGCCATACCCTGGCGCATCTGCACGAGCGTGGTGTGCTGGATAAAGTGGAGGACCAGTATCTGATCGTGCGTAAGCCGAGTCAGGAGGATGGCTTTGATGCTGTCAGCACCTCACTGGATGAACAGGCCCGCCAGTTCGAACAGGCTTTTTTCCAGATGATTAACCAGAAGACGTTGTCAGCAGGCGAAAGCTTTACCGAGCTGCAACTGGCGCAGCAGGTTGGCGTCAGTCCTGTGGTGGTGAGGGAGTTTTTACTGCGCTTTAGCCGCTACAACCTGATTGAAAGTACGCGCCGTGGGCACTGGTTAATGAAAAAGTTCGATCGGCGTTATGCGGAAAAACTGTTTGAGCTGCGGGAGATGCTGGAGACGCATGCCCTGAATCGCTTTCTGAATCTGCCTGCCGATGACGAGCGCTGGATTAAAGCCCGCGACCTGCTCAGCCGCCATCGGGAGATGCGCGACACTATCGCCAGCAGTTATCGGATGTTTGCCCAGCTTGACCGTGAAATGCATCAGCTGATCCTTTCCGCTGCGGATAATCCGTTTATTGACCAGTCGCTTGAGATTATTTCGGTGATTTTCCATTCGCATTATCAATGGGATGAGAGTGATTTGAAGCAGCGTAACATCGTCGCGTTAGAAGAGCATATGGCGATCCTTACCGCGATTATCAGCCGTAATGATGTAGAGGCGAGCTGCGAATTACACCGGCATTTGGCGACGGCTAAGCAATCGATGATCCGCTCTATCAAGCAATACAGCGACTGAGAAAGGGAAAAATGGCTAAGGCCGTAATGCTCGGGCTTGTTGGAGGATAAAGTGACTGGGATCTCGCTTTCAGCAGGGTGCCCGGAATAAAAAACCAATAAAAAACGGCAAATCCCAATCTGTAGCACGGAACCGCAACATGATTAACCCAGGTGATTAACAGGGCATTTACTCTGAGCAGGACATCTTCACCGCCGAAAGCGGATTACAAGAACACCTGACACTGGGGAAACCTTTATGGAAAACAGCCCGATTGTGACTGGCAGCGGCCATCAACTTGGCTCTGACAAAGAGACGGTTGAAATCGTCCCGGCGCACGGCAAACTGGTACGTTCAGCCCGTATCAAACGTGTGCAAACCACCGCGATGATCTTGCTGTTCCTCGCCGCCGTGATTAACTACCTCGACCGCAGTTCGCTTTCGGTAGCCAACATGACCATCCGTGGGGATATGGGGTTGAGCGCCACCGAAATCGGCATGCTGTTGTCTGCCTTCTCACTGGCTTACGGTATCGCCCAGCTCCCTTGCGGTACGTTGCTGGACCGCAAAGGCCCGCGCATCATGCTGGGCATTGGCATGTTCATCTGGTCCTGTTTCCAGGCACTTTCCGGCCTGGTACACAATTTTACCCAGTTCATTCTTGTGCGTATTGGCCTGGGGATTGGTGAAGCGCCAATGAACCCTTGTGGTGTAAAGGTGATTAACGACTGGTTCAACATCAAAGAGCGCGGGATGCCGATGGGCTTCTTCAACGCGGCTTCGATGATTGGTCTGGCAATCAGTCCACCGATTCTGGCGGCGATGATGCTGACCATGGGCTGGCGCGCCATGTTTGTCACAATTGGTGTTTTGGGCATCTTCCTTTCCATCGGCTGGTACATGCTGTATCGCAACCGCGATAACAACATGCTGACCAAAGACGAAGTTAATTACCTGGATGCGGGCAGTGTGAGCGCGCGTAAAGAGCCGATGAGCATGAAAGAGTGGCGCGGCCTGTTCAGGAACCGCACCATGTGGGGAATGATGATTGGCTTTAGCGGCATCAACTACACCGCGTGGCTCTATCTGGCCTGGCTGCCGGGTTATCTGCAGACTACTTATCATCTTGATTTAAAAGCGACCGGCTGGCTGACGGCTATTCCGTTCCTGTTTGGTGCAGCGGGGATGTTATTGAATGGCTATGTTGTTGATGCGCTGGTACGCCGCGGCATGCAGCCGGTGAAAACCCGTAAAATTTGTATCGTGGCTGGGATGCTGTTCTCGGCTGCCTTTACCGCTGTAGTGGTTCAGGCAACAACGACCTATATGGCTGTAGTACTGATCGGCATGGCGCTGTTCTGCATCCACTTTGCTGGAACTTCCTGCTGGGGTCTGATCCACGTGAACGTAACGTCACGCATGACCGCTTCGGTTGGCAGCATCCAGAACTTCGCGAGCTTTATCTTTGCTTCGTTCGCTCCGGTATTAACAGGCTTCATTCTGGATAAAACAGGTTCGTTCAGCATGGCGTTAACGGTATGTTCCTGCGTCACCGTGTTGGGGGCGCTCTCTTATCTGTTTATCGTCCGCGACCCGATTGTCGATGCCGTTGAATAAGGTTTAAGTCAGTACGCTAAAAATGGCGTGACTGTGATCAAAATTACGTCACGACTGACAGGCAGCGAAGTGATATTCGCTGCCTGTTTTTAGTTGTAGCGAATAGCTTCCTGCGCGAGCAGGTGCAGAAATGTGCTGGCAGATTTCATTGCTGTTGCAGGAAGGTTAGGGCCAGGATTAAGTTTAAAGAAGTGGTGTCGTGGCGAGGAATTAGTGTGCGCTACACTGCGCGCGGGTGCTCAGGATCTTTTTATCCTGAAGTACCGGGATAGAAAGAGAAAAGCCCCACTTGAAGTGACTCAAAGTGAGGCTGCTCTTACATCCAGACAATGTAAAGGTAGCCTTTACCTGCTGAAAAGCAACGGAGAAAGGAGGCCAAAGATGGCACAAAAACGAGTCGCCCTCTGCTTAATTGTGGTCTGCATAACAGTTGGCGCTGTCATCTGGATCACGCGAGGTTCGCTCTGTGAACTGTACATTTAAGGGAGGGACAGGATATCTATCTCAGTCACGGAACGTTAGTTACAAGG
>NZ_JBAVTT010000183.1:0-108903 GCF_049696395.1 Erwinia sp. | reverse complement strand
AATAAGCTAAGGGTGAATACGTGGAAAAGGGCGCGGCTGGGCAAGAGAAGAAGCAGTATCAGGAAATCGGACAGCATCTGCGCCAGCAAATTCTCGACGGTCATTATCCCGTTGGTTCACGACTTCCGCCGGAACGAAACATTGCCGAAACCTGGGGCGTCAGCCGCACTATCGTCCGCGAGGCTTTGTTGATGCTTGAGCTGGAAGGGACGGTCGATATCCGTCAAAGCTCCGGCGTTTACGTGATGCGAATTCCTTCTGAAATCAGCAATGAAGAAGAAGCGTTCTTCCGCAGCGATGTTGGCCCGTTTGAAATGCTGCAGGCGCGGCAACTTCTGGAAAGCAATATTGCGGCTTTCGCGGCAAAAATGGCCACGAAAGCGGATATTGAGAACCTGAAGCGCATCCTTGAGCAGGAGCAAAAAGCGATTGCTATCAATGATGCCAGCCAGGACAACGATAAGATCTTTCATCTGTTGTTAGCCGGTGCGACGCAAAACCAGATGTTGCTGGATACTGTAACCAGCATCTGGCGACATCATGAAAACAACCCGTTATGGCAGCAACTGCGCAGCCATATTGAAACCCGCAGCTATAGGTTGAAATGGCTGGGCGATCACCAAACTATCCTCGCCGCACTGCGCCGCCGTGATGTGATGGGATCGTGGCAGGCGATGTGGCAGCACCTGGAGAATGTGAAAAACTCATTGCTGGAACTTTCGGACGCGGATGCACCTGATTTTGATGGTTATCTGTTTGAATCAGTGCCGATTTTTCAGGGTAAGCTGGTATGAGTACGCTAAAAATAGTGCCGCTTGCGGAAGCTAAGGACCATATCGAAACGGTCACTGACTGGTTGTGGCAGGCTTTTGGCAGTGAAAATAGCCGGCCCTTCTTTGCCAGCATTATGGCCAGCAGCCTGAGCGGTGCTGACTTGCCGTTGACCTGGGTCGCCGTAGACGACGACCGTGCGGTAGGAACCGTAGGATTGTGGCGCTGTGACTTAATCAGCCGCCAGGATCTGTTTCCCTGGCTGGCTTCGCTCTACGTTGACGAAAGCTATCGCGGGCGTGGATTGAGCGAGCAGCTGCAGCAAAGGGTCATGGCAGAGAGCCGCTTGCGCGGCTTTAAACACCTGTACCTCTACTCAGCCTGTGCCGATTATTACGAACGCTTCGGCTGGCATTTTATCGGCGATGCGCTGGACTACCCGGACAAATCTGTACGGCTTTATCAGCAGTCGTTGATACAGCCGTAGTCAGCCCGGAGACCCCACGGAATGGCGGCGAACCAGCGTTGGGCTGAACAAATTGGTCACTTCTGGCAGCGGCTGATTGTTGGCTAAAGCCAGTGCCAGCGCGGCAGCCTGCTGTGCCATAGTGATGATTGGGTAGCGAACGGTGGTCAGGCGAGGGCGGACGTAGCGCGAAACCAGCACGTCATCAAAGCCCATCAGCGACATCTCTTCCGGCACCCGCACGCCGTTATCACTCAACACGGCCAACGCACCGGCTGCCATCGAATCGTTATAACAGGCAACGGCGGTAAACGGCTTGCCACGGCCCAGCAGCTCGGTCATTGCCTGCTCACCGCCCACTTCATCCGGCTCACCCTGCGCAACCAGACGGTCGTTGCACGGCAGGTTGTGCTCTTTTAACGCATCGTAATACCCCTGCAGGCGATCTTCGGCATCGGAAATCGGGTGGGTTGAGCAGATATAAGCAATATTCTGGTGACCTTGCTGGATCAGATGGCGGGTGGCCAGCCAGGAGCCGTAGCGATCGTCCAGCGCAATACAGCGCTGCTCGTAGCCAGGCAGTGCACGGTTGATCAGCACCATGCCGGGGATCTGCTTCATCAGTGGAATCAGGTCCGCATCGGGAATTTTCTTGGTGTGGACCACCAATGCGCCGCAGCGATGGCGAATTAATTGCTCGATGGCCTGCCGTTCTTTTTGCTCGTTATGGTAACCGTTACCAATCAGTAAAAAGTTGCCGGTCTCATAGGCTACCTGTTCAACCGCTTTCACCAGTGCGCCGAAGAACGGGTCGGAAACATCCCCTACTACCAGCCCCATCGTTTCGGTTGATTGTTGCGCCAGGGCGCGTGCGTTGGCGTTCGGGTGATACTGCAGCTCTTCCATTGCGCTGTTGACGGCCAGGCGAGACGCCTCACTCGCTTTCGGTGAGTGGTTAATCACGCGGGAAACCGTTGCAACGGAAACGCCCGCGAGCCTGGCAACATCCTTTATCGTAGCCATCAGTCAGAGCCTTTCAGGGTAAGCGTTTACATAGCTGTTCAGTGTTGCGGAAAATCCCTGTTACTTCAAGCACACAGAATGCCAGCGGTGTCGCAAAGCTGGATAAATCAGCCCATTCTGGCTGGGGGCATCGCGTGTTTCTATTCAGCTTTCCAAAAAAAGGCTATTCTGGTTTTCCAAAAAAAGACTCATTCGCCTGCCGGACCGCCATATGACCCTTAAAAGAGTGCCGCACCTTGCCCATTGGGGCGCCTTCACGGCTGTAGTAGAAGACGGGAAACTGCTGCGCTGTGAACCGTTTTTTGCCGATCAGGACCCGTCACCGATGCTTAACAGCATTCCGGAACTGGTCTATTCGGATCAACGGATCAGGAAGCCGATGGTGCGCCGCTCATGGTTAAAATCTCGCGAGAAAAGCGATCGTACGCTGCGTGGCCGCGAAGATTTTGTCGAAGTGGACTGGGATACCGCGCTGGATCTGGTGGCAGAAGAAAACCGCCGCGTGCGCGATCGCTACGGCCCCTCCGCTATTTTTAACGGCTCATACGGTTGGTCTTCGGCTGGCCGCGTTAACCATGCCCGCACGCTGATCCGCCGCTTTTACTTTACCGGCGGCGGGGGTATTGATCAGTTAGGCAACTACAGCTGGGGCGCTGCACAGTTCTTCCTGCCTTACGTAATTGGCACCTATATGCCGCTGACGGGCAGAGTAACCGACTGGCCAAACGTGGTGGAACACTGCGAAATCTTTCTGGCCTTTGGCGGGCTGGCGCTGAAAAACAGCCAGGTTGCCTCGGGCGGAGCCGGTCAGCACAGCCTGAAGCCAGCGCTGCTTGAGCTGGCGGCCAAAGGCACCACGGTGATCAATATCAGCCCAATGCGCGATGACTGCCCGGCGTTTGTTAACGCCGAGTGGATCCCGATCCGTCCGAATACTGACGTTGCGCTAATGCTGGCGTTGGGCTTTGAAATTGAACGTCTTAACGCGGTCGATAACGCTTTCCTCAGCTCGCATTGCGTGGGGTATCCGCAACTGCGCAGCTATCTGCTGGGTGAAACGGATGGCACGCCTAAAACGCCGCAATGGGCCAGCGACATTACCGGCATTCCAGCGCTGCGTATTGAGCAACTGGCGAAACAGCTGATCGGCAAACGCAGCTTTATTACCTGTTCCTATTCAGTCCAGCGCGCGCACCGGGGTGAACAGCCGTACTGGATGATGATTGCGCTCTCGTCGATGCTGGGACAACCAGGTTTACCAGGCGCAGGTTTCTCCTTCGGCCATGGTTCGATGAACAGCGTCGGCAATCCGCGCATTGAAGGTCCGGCACCGATGATGTCTACCGGCGTCAATCCTATTGCCGACCAGGCTATCCCGGTGGCGCGCATCAGCGATATGCTGCTCAACCCTGGCGAGCCGTACCACTTCCAGGGACAGATGCACACCTACCCGGATATTCATTTGATCCACTGGGCGGGCGGTAACCCGTTCCACCATCATCAGCAAATTAATCGTCTGGTTGAAGGCTGGCAGCGTCCTGATACGGTGATTGTGCAGGACATTGTCTGGACACCAGCGGCGAAGATGGCCGATATCGTGTTACCGGTTACCACCACTCTGGAGCGTAACGACATCGGCGGATCTTCGCGTGACCGCTTCGTGTTGGCGATGCATCAGGCGATTAAACCGCAGCATCAGGCCCGTAACGACTTCGATATTTTTGCTGACCTTGCCGATCGTCTGGGCTACCGCGAGACCTTCACCGAAAACCGTAATGAAGCGCAATGGATCGAACATCTTTATCAGCAGTGTGCCGTTGCCCATCAGCGCAAAGGCATTGACTGGCCAGCGTTCGAGACCTTCTGGAGAGAAGGGCATGTGGAAGTGCCGCAGGGCGGTAAGCCCTTTATCTTTATGGAAGAGTTCCGCGAAGATCCGCTCGCCAATCCAATCAAAACCGCCAGCGGAAAAATTGAGCTGTTCAGTGAAACCATTGCCGGTTACCAGCTGCCGGACTTTGCGCCGCACCCTGAATGGCAGCCGCCGAAAGAGTGGCTGGGGGCAGAAGTCAGCCAGCGCTTCCCGCTGCATATGATCTCAATCCAGCCGAGCGACCGCCTGCACAGCCAGATGGATGCCACGCCGTCAGTACAGGCCAATAAAACGGCCGGACATGAAACGCTGTGGATGCACCCTGACGATGCTGCCACACGCGGCATTGTGGACGGGGACGTCATCGACGTCAGTAACGATCGTGGCCGGATGCTGGCTGGCGTCAGGCTTTCTGATGGCATCAGCCCAAGCGTGGTCCTGATTGCTACCGGAGCCTGGTTCGATCCTGGTTTTGGTCAAGCCTGGCAACCTTACGATCGCGCCGGTAACCCGAACGTGCTGACGCTGGACATTGGCACCTCTTCATTAACCCAGGGGCCAAACGCGATGAGCTGCCTGGTGGAGATCAAAAAGGCGAAAGATTGCAAAAGTGCCTAAGAATCACATAGCTGGTTACAGTTTGCGGAGAACTGTTGCGAATGCAGGCTGGCGACCAGAGCAGCCAGATTGCTACAGTCTAGGTCCCAGAGGTATTGATGGGTGAACATCAAAAAGTATTTATGCTTTGTTTCACCGACCTGCGCAGATGCGCAGGTTTTTTTTGCCTGAAAAACAGGGTTGATTTGATAACCTGCTGAATTTGCGTGGAAAACGCTTATTTCCTTCACCGGTCAATCATGATCTGAAACACAGTTTCCCTGTTATCTCTCCGGCATTTTTTGTATAACTCCCAGTCAGTTATCCTGTCCTCATCAGTAGAAGATCCATGTCGCGCTTAAAGAAAATACTGGCAAAAGACCAGGCAAAATCACCGTTTCATCCTGTCCGTTTCCGTCTGATCTGCCTCGGGGTGTTCGGCTGTATGGTTTTGCTGCTGATATGGGTCGGTAATTTACAGCTGTTAAATCATCCGATGCTGGAGAAGCAGGCGGATGAGCGCTCACTGCGCACCGTCACCCTTCCCACCAACCGTGGCACGCTGCTGGACCGAAATGGCGAAGCTCTGGCGCTGAGCGTTCCGTCGCGCGATATTATTGCTGACCCGCAACGAGTGCTGGAAGCGCACCCCGATTTCACCAGCGCCAAGTGGGAATATCTGGCCCACGCGCTGGATCAACGCCCTGAGCAGATTGCTGAGCAGATCAACGCTAACCCGAAACGTCGCTTCCTGTATCTGGGGCGCAAAATCGAACTGGGCATCGCCAAAGATATTGCCACGCTGCATCTCGCCGGGATCAGCACCGTGTATGATGACAGCCGCTTCTACCCGATGAGCGATGCCACCGGGCCGCTGCTGGGCATCGTCGGCGCGGATAACACCGGACTGACCGGGCTGGAGAAGGGCTTTGATAAGGTCTTACAAGGCACGCCGGGCGTAGAAAAATACCGCCAGGATGCCCACGGTAATATCGTGGCGATGATCAATTATGAGCCGCCACGCCAGCCACCTACCGTGCAGCTCAGTATCGATAAATTCGATCAGTACACCCTGTACACCAAACTGCGTGACGGCGTGTTACTCAACAAGGCCGACTCAGGTGCCGCGGTGCTGATCAAAGTGGATACCGGTGAAATCCTGGGCATGGCCTCTTACCCATCGTTTAACCCGAATAATTTCGTCAACGTTTCGCCTAACCAGATGCGTAATACCGCCATCAACGACAGCTACGAACCGGGTTCAACGGTGAAGCCGCTGGTGGTAATGGAAGGGTTGATCCGTAAACTGGTTCGTCCTGATTCGGTGCTGGATACCACGCCATACCGCGTTAACGGCCACTTAATCCGCGACGTTGGTCACTGGCCGCGTCTGACCATGACCGGCATTCTGCAAAAATCGAGCGATATCGGCGTCTCCCATATTGCGCTGGCGATGCCTGCGGAAGTGCTGGTGAAAACCTTCAACTCCTTCGGGTTGGGTAAACCAACCGGGCTGGGTTTGACCGGCGAAAGCGTGGGCTACTTCCCTTTGCACCGTGAACGCTGGGCTGATATTGAACGTGCGACCTTCTCTTTCGGTTACGGCCTGCGAGTGACGCCGCTACAGATTGCCCGTGAATATGCCACGCTCGGTTCGTTTGGTGTTTATCGCCCGGTGTCGATCACCAAGGTCACTCCACCGGTTATCGGGCAGCGCGTGGCTGATGAAGAAACCGTGCGATCTGTGGTGCATATGATGGAGAGCGATGCGTTGCCGGGCGGCAGTGGCGTGCGGGCTGCGGTGCCGGGTTATCGTCTGGCGATCAAAACCGGGACGGCAGAAAAAATGGGTGACAGCGGGAAATACGACGGCGGGTATATCAACTACACCGCAGGCGTTGCCCCAGCGAGTAACCCTCAGGTTGCGCTGGTGATTATGATTAACCACCCAACGGCAGGCGACCACTTCGGGGGCTCTGTAGCCGCGCCAGTGTTTGGCAACATCATTGGCCCGGTGCTGAAGCATATGAATGTGGCTCCGGACGCGCTGTACTCCACCCACAGCGACTAATTCTTTGCAGGCTGCTGCGGGGCAGCAACCTGACTTAGCGCTGGAGATCATGATTTCCTTGATTTCCTTACGAAATCCTTACGCTCTGAGGATGGAATTAACGCATACCCCTCGCTCATAATAGCGTCAGGCCAGTTTTGCTGGCCTGACTTTTTTCAGGCGTGGGCTCCAGCCCTCGTTGACCCCTTTGCCTCACCTGATTCAACAGAGCCTCATGATCCCAACGACTGCGAAAACCTCATCACCCCGCCGTAAAAAAATCCTTTTACTGATTCTGGTCATTCTCATTGCCCTGCTTGCCTGGCGTTTCTGGCCGCACGGCGCTGCACAAACGGCTGGCCCTGGCGGAATGCGGGGCCCAGGCGGCCCGGGGATGATGGCCGGTGCGGTTACGCCGGTTCACGCCGGAGAAGTCACCACGGCGGATGTGCCGGTCTACCTGACCGCATTGGGGACCGTGGTGGCTAACTCAACGGTGACGGTCACCAGCCGGGTTGATGGGCAATTGACGAAGGTGTTGTTCACTGAGGGGCAAAAGGTGGAAGCAGGGCAGGTGCTGGCGCAGGTCGATCCACGCAGTTACCAGGCCACGCTGGCGCAGTATCAGGGCGATTTAAGCCAGAATCAGGCGTTGCTGAAAAGTGCCGAACTGACGCTGGCACGCTACCGTAAGCTGTTTGCTCAGGACTCGCTGGCTCGCCAGGATCTGGACACGCAGATTGCCACCGTCGGCCAGTATGCAGGGACGATTAAAGCCGATGAGGCACAGATTGCCGCCGCTAAGCTGAACCTTGAGTTCGCTAAAATTACCTCCCCGATTGCGGGTCGCGCCGGTTTGCGCCTGGTCGATGCGGGCAATATGGTGCACACCACCGACACTACCGGGATTGTGACCATCACCCAGACTCAACCTGCTGCCGTCACTTTTAGCGTGCCGCAGAACAACATTCCAACCTTGTTGAAGTCGCTGCACAACGGCCAGAGCCTGCCCGCTACCGCGTTAGATCAGGATGGCAATGCTGAACTGGCCAGCGGCAACGTCCAGTTTATCAGCAACCAGATTGATACCAGCACCGGCTCGGTGGAGCTGAAAGCGCTGTTTGCCAACCAGGACGAAGCCCTGTACCCGAATCAGTTTGTTAACCTGCGCCTGCAAACCGGCACGCTGAAGCAGGCAACCGTTATCCCGGCGCAGGCTCTGCAACTGAGCAGTGACGGCAGCTTTGTCTACGTCATCAATAAAGATCAGACCGTGACGCGCAAAGAAGTGAAGACTGGCCCAACGCTGGGTGAAACGCAGCAGGCTATTCTTTCCGGTGTCAGCACCGGTGAACAAGTGGTGACTGAAGGGATCGATCGCCTGAGCAGCGGCAGCAAAGTGAAAGTGATTACCGCCGCTGAAACGAAAACCGCCAGCGGGAGCGCGAAAGCGCAATGAATCCTTCGCGTATCTTTATCGAACGTCCGGTAGCCACCATTCTGCTGATGGTAGCGGTGCTGCTCTCCGGGATCTTCGCTTACCGCTTTCTCTCCACCTCGGCGCTGCCGCAGGTGGATTATCCGACCATTCAGGTGACCACGCTCTATCCTGGCGCCAGCCCAGACGTGATGGCTTCGTCGGTTACTGCGCCGCTGGAGCGTCAGCTTGGGCAGATGGCTGGCCTGAGCCAGATGGCCTCCAGCAGCTCCAGCGGCTCTTCGGTGATCACCCTGAAGTTCTCCCTCGACCTGTCGCTGGATGTGGCCGAGCAGGAAGTGCAGGCGGCGATCAACGCGGCAGACAGCCTGTTACCTTCCGATTTGCCTAACCCGCCGACCTACAAAAAAGTTAACCCGGCAGACACCGCAGTGATCACCCTGGCGGCGAGTTCGAATACGCTGCCATTGATCAAAGTGCAGGATCTGGTGAACACCCGCGTGGCGCTGAAGCTTTCACAGATTTCCGGCGTGGGTATGGTTACGCTGGCGGGCGGACATCAGCCTGCGATCCGCGTGCAAATGGACCCAAAAGCGCTGGCCGCACACGGGCTGACGCTGGAAGACGTTAATACGCTGATCGGCAACAGCAACGTTAATGGCTCAAAAGGCGGCTTTGACGGCCAGTATCACTCCGTCACCATCGATGCTAACGACCAGCTGCGTACGGCAGAAGAGTATGGCAACCTGATCCTCACCTATCAGAACGGCTCCGCGCTCAGGCTGCATGACATCGCCACTATCCAGGAAGCGGCGGAAAACACCTATCAGTCAGCCTGGGCCAATAACTCCCCGGCGATCGTGATCAGCGTGCAGCGCCAGCCTGGTGCCAACGTGATCTCGGTTGTGGATGCGATCAAAGCCCAGCTGCCAACGCTTCAGGCCGCGCTGCCGGACGGTGTGAAAGTTCAGATCCTCTCCGACCGGACGCAGACCATTCGTGCTTCCATCAGCGACGTGCAGTTTGAACTGATGCTGTCGATTGCGCTGGTGGTTATGGTCACCTTCCTGTTCCTGCGCAACGTGGCCGCCACGCTGATCCCCAGCATTGCCGTGCCGCTTTCGCTGGTGGGCACCTTTGGCGTGATGTACCTGGCCGACTTCAGCCTGAACAATCTGTCGCTGATGGCGCTGACCATTGCCACCGGCTTCGTGATAGATGATGCAATAGTGGTGGTGGAGAACATTTCCCGACGGCTTGAGAACGGGGAAACCCCGATGCAGGCCGCGCTGAAAGGGTCTTCACAGATTGGCTTCACCATCATCTCGTTGACCTTCTCGCTGATTGCAGTCCTGATCCCGCTGCTGTTTATGGGCGATGTGGTAGGGCGGCTGTTCCGCGAATTTGCGATTACCCTGGCCGTGTCGATTCTGGTCTCCATGGTGGTTTCACTGACCCTGACGCCGATGCTGTGCGCTTATTTACTGCGCCATATCCCGGAAGAGCGGCAAAGCCGCTTTTACCGTAAAGGCGGGCAGGTCTTTGACAAACTTATTGCGGGTTACGATCGCCTGCTGACCATTGTCCTCAACCATCAGCGTCTGACGTTGCTGGTGGCGCTGGCTACGCTGGTCTTTACCGGTTTGCTGTATGTGGTGATCCCCAAAGGCTTCTTCCCCTCCCAGGATACCGGGCTGATTCAGGGCGTGACGGTCGCTTCGCAGGATATCTCTTTCAGTGAAATGGCTAAGCGGCAGCAAGCGCTGGCGGCCATCGTACTGAAAAACCCGGCGGTGGAGAGCCTCTCTTCCACCATCGGCATTGACGGCACCAATACCAGCCTGAACAGCGGACGTCTGCAGATTAACCTTAAGTCATTTGACCAGCGTGATGAGCGTGCAGAGGCGGTCATTGCAGAACTGAAACAGGCGACAGAAAGCGTGCCGGGCATTCAGCTGTATCTGCAGGCTTCGCAGGATCTGACGGTGAACGATCAGGTCACGCCGGATCAGTATCAGTTCTCGCTGGATGATGCAGACAGTGAAAACCTGGTGAGCTGGTCACCTCAACTGGTGGCGGCGCTGAAAAAACGGCCGGAGTTCAGCTCGGTGGTCAGTAATCTGCAGGATCAGGGACAGGTGGCCTACGTTGAATTGAACCGCGATGCGGCAGCACGTTACGGCATAACCGCGGCGGACGTAGATACCGCGTTGTATAACGCCTTCGGCCAGCGGCTGGTGTCGACCATTTTTACCCAGTCGAATCAGTATCGCGTGGTGCTGGAAGTGGCACCGAAATACCAGCAGTCTCCGGCCTCGTTTGATGACATTTATCTGGCGCCTGCCAGCACCACAACCAGCAGTACTGCTTCGGACTCTGACTCGGACTCTACGAGTACGACGTCAACCAGCGACAGCTCCACCAGCACTACTGGCATGGTGAAGCTGACGTCGATTGCCAAAATCCATCAGCGCATTGGTTCGCTGACGCATATGCGGCTGAACCAATTCCCGGCGGTGACCGTTTCCTTTAACCTGAGTGACGGCTATTCGCTGGAAGATGCCCAGAAAGCGATTGCTGAAACCCAGCAAAGCCTGGCGCAGCCTTCCAGCATCACTCTGCGCTACCAGGGGGAAACCGCCGCGTTCCAGAGCGCAACCAGCAATACGCTGTGGCTGATCCTCGCTGCGCTGCTGACCATGTATGTGGTGCTGGGCATTCTCTATGAAAGCTTTATCCATCCGGTCACCATCCTTTCCACCCTGCCGTCCGCAGCGGTTGGCGCGCTGTTAACGCTGCTGCTGTCGGGAACCGAGTTCAGCCTGATCGCCCTGATCGGGGTGATCCTGCTGATCGGCATTGTGAAAAAGAACGCCATTATGATGATCGACTTTGCGCTGGAGGCGGAGAAGACTCAACACCTCAGCCCGCGAGAGGCGATTCATCAGGCCTGTCTGCTGCGTTTCAGACCGATTCTGATGACCACGATGGCGGCTCTGCTTGGCGCTCTGCCGCTGATGCTGGCCTCTGGATCGGGCGCTGAACTGCGCCAGCCGCTGGGCCTGGTGATTGTCGGTGGGCTGATCTTCAGCCAGGTCCTGACGCTCTTCTCCACGCCGGTAATCTACCTGTGGTTCGACCGCATGGCAGAGCGTACCCGCCGCAGAATGCGTAAGGTTCGCGGATGAATATCACACGGCTGTTTATTTTCCGGCCGGTTGCCACGCTGCTGCTGACCATGGCGCTGCTGTTGCTGGGCGCGCTGGGTTACCGCCTGCTGCCCGTGGCACCGCTGCCGCAGGTGGATTTCCCGACGATTATGGTGACCGCAAAACTGGCTGGCGCGAGTCCGGAAACCATGGCTGCCACGGTGGCCACGCCGCTGGAGCGATCGCTGGGGCAGATCGCCGGGATCACCGAGATGACCTCCAGCAGTTCGGCGGGGTCGAGCAATATCATTCTGCAGTTTGATCTGAGCCGTGACATTAACGGTGCCGCGCGCGATGTGCAGGCAGCGATCAATGCCTCGCGCAGCCTGCTGCCGAGCAGCATGGCTTCGTTGCCCACTTACCGCAAAGCGAACCCGTCCGATGCCCCCATCGTGATGCTGGCGCTGACCTCGACGACCCGAACCAACGGCGAGCTGTACGATATTGCCGACAGCAAAATCGACCAGAAGATTGCTCAGGTGCAGGGCGTGGGTGACGTGTCGCTGATGGGCAGTGCGCTGCCTGCGGTCAGGATCGATCTGCAACCGCAAATGCTAACCCATTTCGGTGTGTCGATGGATACCGTGCGTGAGGCGATAGCCAACAGCACCACCAATCTGCCGAAAGGGATGTTGCAGGGCGAGCATCAGTCCTGGGTCGTGGACAGTAACGGTCAGCTCGATAAGGCCAGTGACTACCGCAAGCTGGTGGTCAGTTATCAGGACGGAAAAGCGATCCACCTCAGTGATGTCGCCACCGTTTATGACTCGGTGGAAGACAAATACAACGTCGGTTATTACAACCAGACGCCTTCGGTGATGATCGGCGTTACCCGTCAGGCTGGCGCTAACATGCTGGAAACCATCGATGCAATCAAAGCGCAGTTGCCAGCACTGGAGAAAGATCTCCCGGCGGATGTGGCGCTGAAAATTGTTGTCGACCGTTCACCTAACGTTCGTGCCTCTTTGTATGACACGGAAGAGACGTTGTTGATTGCCGTTCTGCTGGTGATTGGCGTGGTATTTGTGTTCCTGCGCAATGTGCAGGCGGTATTAATCCCGGCTCTGGCCTTGCCGGTGTCGCTGATTGGCACCTGTGCCGTGATGTATATGCTCGGCTACAGCCTGGATAACCTGTCGCTGATGGCGCTGATCATCGCCACCGGGTTTGTGGTGGATGATGCCATCGTGGTGCTGGAAAACATCACGCGTTATATAGAGGAAGGGCTGAGCCCGGTGCGCGCGTCCCTGAAAGGCGCACACGAAGTGAGTTTCACCGTACTGTCGATGACGTTGTCGCTGGTGGCGGTGTTTATTCCGATCCTGTTGATGGGCAGCATTGTTGGGCGTCTGTTCCGCGAGTTTGCGGTAACGCTGACGGTGTCGCTGATTATCTCCATGCTGGTGTCGCTAAGCCTGACGCCGATGCTCTGTTCAAGGCTGCTCAAGCGCAGACCGGCCGCTAAGCGCCCGCACCCGGTGTATCAGTGGATTGAAAATGGCCTGAACAAACTGCTGGCCTCTTATTCTACGGCGCTGAACTGGGTGATGCGTCATCAGCGTTTGACGCTGTTCAGTCTTATCCTGACCGTGCTGCTGAATGTGTTCCTCTATTCGGTGGTGCAGAAAGGCTTCTTCCCGAACCAGGATACCGGGCTGTTGATGGGCATGCTGCGGGCAGACCAGAACGTCTCCTATCAGGCGATGAAACCGAAATTGCAGCAGTTCGCCAAAATGATTGAGCAGGACCCGGCGGTGGATGGTGTGATGGCTTCGATGGGGAGCGGGGCGTTTGGTTCGCGCAATACCGCCAACTTCTTCGTGCATCTGAAAGACTTCGACAAGCGTGATGCCACGGCAACAGAAGTCGCCAACCGGTTGAGCGGGAAATCCGCCGCTATTCCTGGCGTTCAGCTGTTCCTGATGGCCGCGCAGGATATTCATATTGGCGGACGTAGCGCCAACGCATCCTATCAGTACAGCCTGCAGGCTGACGATCTGGAGACCTTGCGCATCTGGACGCCGAAAGTGAAAGCCGCGCTGGAAGCCATTCCGCAGTTGACCAGCGTTGACTCAGATGCTCAGACGGGCGGCCAGGAAGTGATGATCAACATCGATCGCGACCGGGCAAAACGCCTCGGCGTGGATGTGAACATGCTGGACACGCTGCTGAACAATGCCTTTTCACAACGCCAGGTCGCCACGCTGTATAAAACGCTTAACCAGTATCATGTGGTGATGTCGGTGCAGGATGCTTACACCCGCGATCCGGACATGCTTGAGAAAATGTTCGTGGTCAACGATCGGGGCGATCAGGTGCCGATCTCGGCCTTTGCCAGCTTCAGCGGAGCCAATGCGCCGCTGTCGGTTGCGCATCAGGGCCAGTCAGCCACCAGCACCATTGCGTTTAACCTTGCGGATGGCGTTTCGCTGGAACAGGCTTCAGCCCTGATCAAAACGGCGATGGCGCAGATAGGGCTGCCTGATACTCTTCAGGCCGGTTTCCAGGGCACGGCGAAGGCGTTTGCTGACCTGTCCGCCTCGATGCCGTGGCTGATTCTGGCGGCACTGGCGGCAGTCTATATCGTGCTGGGGATGCTGTATGAAAGCTACATTCATCCCCTGACTATCCTCTCCACTTTACCTTCGGCTGGCGTTGGCGCGCTGCTGCTGATGCTGCTGACCAACACGCAGCTGACGGTGATCGCGCTAATCGGCATTCTGCTGTTGATCGGCATTGTGAAAAAGAACGCCATTATGATGATCGACTTTGCGCTGGCAGCCGAGCGGAAGCAGGGCTTGTCACCGCAGCAGGCGATCACTCAGGCCTGCCTGATGCGCTTCCGCCCGATTATGATGACCACGCTGGCCGCCTTCTTTGGTGCCTTGCCCCTGGCGTTGGGCAGCGGCGGAGATGCTGATTTACGCAGCCCGCTGGGCCTGGCGATTGCCGGAGGCCTGGCCTTAAGCCAGCTGCTCACTTTATTCACCACTCCGGTGGTGTACCTCTACCTTGATCGCGCCAGCCGTGCCACGAAACGCCAGTGGGCCCGCCTGCGTCATGCTGAATAACTCTGATGAAAATGACTAAACTGACTCCTGTTTTGCTGGCGCTGTTACTGAGCGGCTGTGCCGTTGGGCCTGATTATCACCAACCTGCGGCCAATGTGCCCAGCCAGTATAAAGAAGCGAAAGGCTGGCAACAGGCCAACCCGCAGGATGCGGAAAGTAAAGGTGAATGGTGGGCTGTTTACCACGATGAAACGCTGGCCGGTTTACTGCGTCAGGTGTCGATTTCCAACCAAAACGTCGCGCAGTATGAAGCGCAATATCGTCAGGCGAAGGCGCTGGTCTCTGAGTCTCGCTCCGATCTGTTCCCAGGCGTGACCGGAACCGGTGCTTCTACCCGAAGCGGTAGCGCAGGCAACACCACAACCGGCTCGGGCCGGACAGTCAGCAATAGCCATTCGCTGGAAGCCAGCGCCAGCTGGGAGGTGGATATCTGGGGCAAGCTGCGCCGAACGCTGGAAGAGAACCAAGCCAGCGCGCAGGCCAGTGCTGCCGAGTTAGCTAACATCACCCTTAGCGCGCAGTCCGAACTGGCACAGGACTATTTCCAACTGCGGATTGCGGATCAACAGATCGCGTTGTATCAGCAGAGTGTGGACGCCTATCAGCGCTACCTGAAGGTGATCAACAACAAATACCAGGCTGGCAGCGAATCCCGTGCCACGCTGGCCCAGGCTCAGGCCCAACTGGAAAGCGCCCGTGCTTCCGCGCTGGATCTCAGCTGGCAGCGTGCGCAGACCGAACATGCTATTGCGATGCTGATCGGCAAAACGCCAGCGGAATTCAGTTTGGCCGCCGCGCCGCTGACGGCAACCCTGCCAGCCATTCCTTCGGCGCTGCCGTCTGAACTGCTGCAGCGCCGCCCTGATATCGCTTATGCCGAACGTAACGTGGCTTCCGCGAATGCAGCGGTGGGTGTGGCGATTGCCGGTTACTATCCTGACCTGACGCTGAGCGCTACCGGCGGCTTTTCCAGCTCGACGTTCAGCAATCTGCTCTCCTTACCGAACCGCGTCTGGTCATTAGGGCCAGAGCTGAGCGGCACGCTGCTGGACTTTGGCGCGACGTCCTCGAAGGTGGATCAAGCCCGCGCGGCTTATGATGCGGATGTGGCCAGCTATCGCCAGGCCGTGTTGACCGGCTTCCAGGAAGTGGAAAACTATCTGGTTGAGCTGAACACCTTGCAGGACGAAATGCTGGCGCAGCAGCGGGCGACAGACGCAGCGAAAGAGTCCGCACGCGTCACCTATAACCAGTATCAGGCCGGGATGATTGATTATCTGGATGTGGCGACTACCGAGAACACCAGCCTCAGTTCACAGCAAAGCCTGCTGACACTGCAAAGCACGCAGTGGGTAGCCAGCGTGGAGCTGATAGCCGCACTGGGCGGCGGCTGGCAGGATAAGTCGCTGAGTCAGTCACAGTAACCGGGAAAATGAGACTATTTTGCCAGCAGAGCATTGAGTTGTGACGCTATATCCTGCATCGTTATAGCCAACTTTTTTATGCTAAGGAGCTGGCATGTTATTTTCTTTTTTCCGTCTGCTTTTTCGTCTGTGCTTTCGCACCAGCCTGAACGGCGATCTTGCTGGATTATATAAAGAAAAAGTGCTGATAGTGCCCAACCACATGTCGTTTCTGGACGGGGTGTTGTTGGCGGTTTTTCTCCCGGTTAAACCGGTGTTTGCCGTTTACTCTTCTATCAGTCAGCACTGGTACATGCGCTGGGTGAGTCAATTCGTTGATTTTGTGCCGCTGGACCCAACCAAACCGATGTCGTTGAAGCATCTGGTGAGGATGATTGGCCAGGGCCGCCCGGTGGTCATTTTCCCGGAAGGGCGTATCACCGTGACCGGCTCCCTGATGAAAATCTACGACGGTGCTGGGTTCGTTGCCGCGAAATCTCAAGCTACCGTGGTTCCCCTGCGCATTGAAGGGGCTGAATATTCGCCTTTCGGTCGCCTGGCTGGCGTATTTAAACGCCGCCTGTTCCCCCGCATTACCCTGAACGTGTTGCCTGCCACCACCATCCCGATGCCTGAAGCGCTGAAAGCGCGCGATCGCCGCAAGCTGGCGGGCGAACATTTGCATCACATCATGATGGAAGCCCGGATGGCGGTGCGCCCAAGGGAAACGCTGTATCAGGCCTTTCTCTCTGCGCGCACCCGTTATGGCTATTTCAAACCGGCCATTGAAGACGTTAACTTCAAGCCGGACAGCTATACCGGCCTGCTGAAAAAATCACTGGGCGTTGGGCGTATTCTGGAGCGTTATACCGCTCCCGGAGAATACATCGGCCTGCTGTTACCAAACGCAACGGTGACTGCTGCGGCGATCCTTGGCGCCTCCATGCGTGGGCGTATTCCGGCGATGTTGAACTACACCGCTGGCGTGAAAGGGGTGAGCAGCGCGCTGAAAGCCGCTGAAGTGAAAACAGTCTTCACCTCCCGCCAGTTCCTGGACAAAGGAAAGCTCTGGCATCTGCCGGAAGAGATAACCCAGGTTAAGTGGATCTTCCTTGAGGATCTGAAAGACACCGTCACGACTCAGGACAAGCTGTGGATCCTTCGCCATCTGCTGCTGCCCCGTCAGGCTGAAGTTAAACAACAGCCGGAAGATGCGGCGATGGTGCTGTTTACCTCCGGTTCGGAAGGCAATCCGAAAGGCGTTGTGCACTCGCATAAAAGCCTGCTGGCAAACGTTGAGCAGATCAGAACGGTAGCGGATTTTACTCCACGCGATCGCTTTATGGCCGCTCTGCCGCTGTTCCATGCATTCGGTCTGACGGTGGGACTCTTTACCCCGTTGATGACCGGCGCACAGGTCTTCCTCTACCCAAGCCCGCTGCATTATCGCATCGTGCCAGAGCTGGTTTATGACCGTAACTGCACGGTGTTGTTTGGGACATCCACCTTCCTTGGCAATTACGCGCGTTTTGCCAATCCGTATGATTTTGGCCGGTTGCGTTATGTCGTGGCAGGGGCGGAAAAATTACAGGAAGGCACGCGTCAGACCTGGATGGACAAATTCGGCATCCGCATTCTGGAAGGCTACGGGGTGACCGAGTGCGCGCCAGTGGTGGCGATAAACGTGCCGATGGCAGCGAAAAATCATACCGTTGGGCGCATTCTGCCGGGGATGGATTCACGTCTGATCTCGGTGCCGGGAATCGAGCAGGGCGGCTTGCTGCAACTGCGCGGCCCAAACATTATGAAAGGCTATCTGCGGGTCGAGAACCCTGGCGTGCTGGAAGCCCCTCAGGCCGATAATGGTGAAGGGCAGATGGAAGCCGGTTGGTATGACACTGGCGATATCGTCACCTTTGACGATCATGGCTTCTGCCAGATCCAGGGCCGCGTGAAGCGCTTCGCTAAAATTGCCGGTGAAATGGTGTCGCTGGAAACCGTGGAGCAACTGGCGCTAAAAGCGTCGCCAGAGAAGCAACATGCCGCCTCTATGAAGCCTGACGGTAACCGGGGTGAAGCGCTGGTGCTGTTTACTACTGACAGCGAACTGGCCCGCGATCAGCTGCAGAAAGCCGCCCGCGAACTGGGCAGCCCGGAACTGGCGGTACCAAGAGATATTCGCTTCCTGAAACAGCTACCTGTACTCGGCAGCGGTAAACCTGATTTTGTCACCCTGCGCAGCATGGCCGAAAACCCGGAGAACACGAATGAGTAACCCCGCCAGCCCGCAAGGGCTGATGTCGAAAGGGATGATGGCGGTAATTGCCGCCCAGTTCCTTTCTGCTTTTGGTGATAATGCGCTGCTGTTTGCCACGCTGGCGGTGCTGAAACAGCAGGTTTACCCCGACTGGAGCCAGCCGGTGCTGCAGATGGTCTTTGTGGCGACTTACATCATTCTGGCCCCGTTTGTCGGCCAGATGGCGGACAGTTTCGCGAAAGGCCGGGTGATGATGTTCTCGAACGGCCTGAAGCTGCTGGGTGCGCTTACCATCTGTTTTGGCTTCAACCCCTTTGTTGGCTACAGCCTGGTTGGCATTGGCGCAGCAGCTTATTCCCCGGCCAAATATGGCATTCTGGGGGAGATTTCCGGTGGTGATACGCTGGTGAAAGCCAACGGCCTGATGGAGTCATCCACCATTGCTGCCATTCTGCTCGGTTCGATAGCGGGTGGCGTACTGGCTGACTGGAATCTGACGGCGGCTTTGATTGCCTGTGTGGTGGCTTACGGTCTTGCGGTAGCAGCCAATACACTGATCCCGAAACTCATGGCGGCCAGACCCGGGCAGTCGTGGCATCCGGCAAAAATGTCGGCCAGCTTCTTCAGCGCCTGCCGTGTGCTGTGGCGGGATGGCGAAACCCGCTTCTCGTTAGTGGGCACCAGCCTGTTTTGGGGCGCGGGCGTCACTCTGCGCTTCCTGTTGGTGCTTTGGGTTCCGGCGGCGCTGGGTATTACGGATAACACCACACCTACCCTGCTGAATGCCATGGTAGCGATCGGGATTGTGTTTGGCGCAGGCGCGGCCGCTAAGCTGGTGACGTTGAAGAACGTTGGCCGCTGTATGCCTGCTGGCGTACTGATTGGCGTTGCGGTGGTTCTTTTCTCTTTGCAGCACACCACCACGGGCGCTTACGGTCTGCTGATTGTACTCGGCATGTTAGGCGGCTTCTTTGTGGTGCCGCTGAACGCATTGCTGCAGATGCGCGGGAAAGAGAGCGTTGGCGCGGGGAATGCGATAGCGGTTCAGAACCTTGGCGAGAACAGCGCGATGCTGCTGATGCTTGGACTGTACACGATAGCGATCAAACTGGGCGCACCGCCGGTAGCAACAGGCGTAGGATTTGGCGCGCTGTTTGCGCTGGCGATTGCGGTCTTGTGGGGATGGCAGTTGGCTCAGAAACGGCAGAAGCGAACAGCTCAGTAACTGACAAGGCAGGAATGAAAATTTAGGGGCTGTTACCCAGTTGAAGAACAGCGGCGGAATGACTCCCGCCGCTGTTTTTTTTAGGGTGAAGGGAAGGTGTAACGACGATGAATCGCTTCCAGTCCCTGCAGCACTTCTTCATCCAGCGTCAGATTATAGCTGTCGATATTGATCTGCAGCTGTTCCAGCGTGGTGGCACCTAACAAGGTACTGGCAACAAACGGCTGCTGACGAACAAAGGCCAGCGCCATCTGTGAAGGATCCAGACCGTGTTTTTTCGCCAGCGCCACGTATTCTGCAATCGCCAGCTGAGCCTGCTCACCGCTGTAACGGGTGAAACGGCTGAATAAGGTATTGCGAGCGCCCTCAGGCTTCGCCCCATTCAGGTACTTCCCGCTCAGCGTACCAAACGCCAGGCTTGAATAAGCCAGCAGCTCAACGCCTTCAAGATGGCTGATTTCTGCCAGACCCACTTCAAAGCTGCGGTTCAGCAGGCTGTAAGGGTTTTGAATGCTGACAATGCGCGGCAGCTCGTGCTTTTCAGCCAGCTGCAGGTAGCGCATCACGCCGTAAGGGGTTTCGTTAGAGACGCCGATATAACGGATTTTACCCGCACGAACCTGTTCGTTCAGCGCTTCCAGGGTTTCCAGCAGCGTGACCGTTGCCGTTGCGTCGCTGTATTCATAGTTCAGCTTGCCGAAGTAGTTGGTCTGGCGCTGTGGCCAGTGCAGCTGATACAAGTCCAGATAATCGGTATTCAACCGCTTGAGGCTGGCATCCAGCGCTTCGCGGATATTTTTACGATCAAGCGCCTGATTTGGGCGAATAGAAGCATCCGCGCCACGCACCGGGCCGGCCACTTTGGAAGCAAGGATGATTTTGTCACGATTGCCGCGGGCCTGAAGCCAGCTGCCAATGTATTTTTCGGTTAAACCCTGGGTTTCCGGACGCGGAGGAACCGGATACATCTCGGCGGTATCAATAAGGTTAATACCGGAGCGGAGGGCTAAATCTAACTGCGCATGGGCGTCGGCTTCGCTGTTCTGCTCACCAAACGTCATGGTTCCCAATCCCAGACTACTGACTTCCAGGGTGCTGTGGGGGATACGGTGATAGTGCATGTGCCGGCTTCCTTTTTACATTATTAGAAGGTCTGGAACCTGAAGAACGGCCTGCAATGAGGTGCATAGCCCCGCGGTACGTGCTCAGGTCCGGCATTTGACTATAACCGCCGTAAGCGACAGGGGGAAGAGGGGATTTATCGGGAAATGCGGACTGAGCCACCTACGGAGTGCAGAAGGTGGCTTAATTTGACTTAGCGTTCAACGATTGAGGAAACATCATCACCGTTGATCTGTAACTCGTGGCCAGAGCGGTCAGTGTATTTTACCAGGCCGGTGTCTTTATCTATCTCAGGTTTTCCCTGGGTCATGATCATATTGCCTTCCTTGGTCGCCATCACATAATCGCTGCTACACCCGCTGACCAATAAGGCCAACATAAGCGCCGCTGCGCCAAACATATACTTCATACTTCGCTCCCTTAAGGCCTGCTACTGAATACTGGTACGTTTATTAATAACGCATTTTAGTCACAGACGCAGTAGTAGATGTCCGAAAATGTGCGGCGAGCACGTCGGGCCATTGACATTTTTCGTAAGATGATACTTCAGGAAGGTTTGCTGGCCGGGCGATCCGGCCAGCAACAGGTCAGGCGGGTTTCTTTTTAGAACGCATCAGGTTCAGGCATTCAACGGCCATAGAGAAGAACATGGCAAAATAGATATAGCCTTTAGGAACATGCACGTTGAAGCTTTCCAGCATCAGCGTAAAGCCGACTAAAATCAGGAATGCCAGCGCCAGCATTTTCACTGAAGGATGGCGCTCAACGAAGTCACCAATCGATTTAGCAGCGAACATCATCACGCCAACAGCAATCACTACCGCGGCCATCATAATAATCAGATGGTCAGACAGGCCGACGGCGGTGATCACCGAGTCGAGGCTGAAGATAATATCCAGCAGCATAATCTGCACGATGGCACCAATAAAGGAATGCACATTCGTATTATGCTCCGCGTCGCCCCCCTCGATGGTTTCATGGATCTCCATGCTGGATTTCCACAACAGGAACAGGCCACCAAACAGCAGGATCAAATCGCGGGCAGAGAAGCTGTGGTCCATCAGGGTAAACAGCGGTGTGGTCAGGCGGATAACCCAGGCAATCGAAGCCAACAGACCCAGACGCATTAACATCGCGCCAGCTAGCCCTATACGGCGAGCGGCATTCTGTTGATGTTTAGGGAGCTTGGCGACTACCAGAGAGAGGAAAATAATATTATCGATACCGAGGACGATCTCCAGAATCGTCAGCGTACCCAGTGCCAGCCAGGCATTGGGATCTGCAATCCAATCAAACATGCTAACTATGCTTCCTAAACGAAAAGTAAACGAGGAGTATACGCAACCCGCCACCTGCTCGCTATCCCGGAAACCTTTTATCTGCGACTGATAACCGGGGGAATTACAACAAAAAATGGCGGGCGAGTAGCGGGCCAGTGAAGGTTTTCTTCAGATAGAAACCGCGCGGTAAGGTCATAATGGGCTGGCCGTTTGCCCCAATTCCTTCGGTCAGCGCTTTGCTGTTCGCGGCTTTGGGACGGATTTGCAGGACTTCCCCGTGACGGGCGGTAATTTTTTCTACCTGGCCCAACACAATCATATCCATCAGCTCTTCCCAGTCACGCTGTAACAGGGCTTCCTCTTCTTCACTGGCACTCCACAGAAGGGGAGCACCGACCCGACGCTCTGCCAGCGGAATAGCCCGGTCCCCCTCAACGGGAACCCATAACACCCGCGCCAGCTTATGACGCACATGGCTGGTCTGCCAGGTTACGCCGCTGTTGCCGGTAAGAGGAGCAACGCAAACAAAGGTCGTTTCAAGCGGGTTGCCAGAGGCATCTATCGGGATCGTCTTTAACTCCACGCCGATCTCGGCAAAATCCTGCTCAGGCTTACTGCCTGCACTGGCACCCAGATAGCGCTCCAGTAACAAGCCGACCCACCCTTTATCCCTTCGCAGATCCTGCGGGATCCACAAATGCGCTCTTTCTGCCAGTTCACCCAGCGTGAAGCCTGCCAGCTGACGGGCACGATCAAGCAGCACAGTTTCGTTTTCTGGTGGCGGAAGCGCAATACCTTCAGGACTCATCGATAACTCTCTGTTGTCGTTCAAAAAATCACCACACTTTTGCCCCGTCTTAATACGGCCAGGACGGATTGTGCAAAACAGGAATAATAGCATGATAAATCATGATTTTTTACCTCGCCACCCCGCACTAAAAACCCCAGGCCAAAAGGTTATGCCCGACTTGTCACCGACAATGAACAGGATCACCCCCCCTGTTATCCACAGAAAAATGGGATAACTTGCCTTTTAGGGGAATACTGTTTCGATTTACAGCCTTGACTGCGGCTGTTTTGCCACTTTTTGCACGATTTATGCTTAACTGAGCGGCATATCCTGTGGATAAAAAGGTGGGTGTTCGATCTTTCACCAGTCAGGAAACTGCACTCTGTGACAGGGAGATGAACGTGCGTTTCTTTCGGTGGAAATCAGGATAAATCTGAGTATTTAGAGTCAGTTAATACTGCGCAAAAAAAGTGGGGGCTTCGTGCATTAAAAAGTTTTCCCCAACCGTTAAGCAAGTTCTGCACAAAGCTATCCACAGAAAACGTGAATAAGATCGCGCTTTCTTGCCCCTCTCTGTTTATAACTTCGTGCAAAACTGTGAGTTATCCCGTGTCAGCCATGTGCTGAGGGCGTAAAGCAGTGGTTTACCACCTGTAAGGAGTATGAAACAATCAGAACATCCGAGTTTTAGTTTGAGGTAGTCCAGTGATCGATGATGATGGCTACCGCCCGAATGTTGGTATCGTAATTTGTAACAGGCAGGGACAAGTGTTGTGGGCCAGACGTTTTGGCCAGCACTCCTGGCAGTTTCCCCAGGGAGGGATCAATCCTGGTGAAACGGCGGAGCAGGCGATGTACCGGGAACTGTTCGAGGAAGTCGGTTTGCACCGCAAAGATGTGCGCATCCTTGCCTCTACCCGAAACTGGTTACGCTACAAGTTGCCAAAACGTTTGGTGCGTTGGGACACAAAGCCGGTTTGTATCGGCCAGAAACAGAAATGGTTTCTTTTGCAGTTAATGTGCAATGACGCAGATATCAATATGCAGACCAGCAGCACGCCGGAGTTTGACGGCTGGCGTTGGGTCAGCTTCTGGTATCCGGTTCGTCAGGTGGTCTCGTTTAAACGTGACGTCTATCGCCGGGTGATGAAAGAGTTCGCCAGCGTGGTGATGCCACTGCAGGAGACGACCGCACAGCGAAATATGCCTGCTTATCGACGGAAGAGAGGTTAAGCCACGTAGATTATGCTCACACAGCTGCGCGAAATAGTTGAAAAAGTGGCAGGAGCGCCCCGGCTTACCGAGGCGCTTGATATCCTGGTCAATGAGATCTGCCTGGCTATGGATACCGAAGTCTGTTCGGTGTATCTGGCCGATCACGATCGCCGCTGCTATTACCTGATGGCGACCCGTGGCTTAAAAAAGCCTCGCGGTCGTACCGTCGCGCTAGCCTTTGACGAAGGGATCGTCGGGCTGGTGGGCCGGCTGGCTGAGCCAATCAACCTGGCTGACGCGCAAAGTCACCCCAGTTTTAAATATGTTCCCTCGGTAAAAGAAGAGCGTTTCCGCTCGTTCCTCGGTGTGCCGATCATCAGCCGACGCCAGTTATTGGGCGTGCTGGTGGTGCAGCAGCGCGAGCACCGTCAGTTTGACGAAAGCGAAGAGTCTTTCCTGGTTACGCTGGCAACCCAGATGGCGACCATCCTGTCGCAATCGCAGCTCAATGCCCTGTTCGGGCAGTATCGACAAACTCGCATTCGTGCACTGGCCGCCGCACCTGGCGTGGCGGTTGCTGAAGGTTGGGTGGATACCACTCAGCCCTCCCTGGATCAGGTTTTCGCGGCTTCCACCCTGGATACGCACCGCGAACGTGAACGTCTTTCTCTGGCGATGGATGAAGCCTCCAGCGAGTTCCGCCGCTACAGCAAACGCTTTACCGCCAGCGTGCACAAAGAAAGCGCCGCCATCTTCGATCTCTATTCCCACTTGCTCAGCGACAACCGGCTGAAGAAAGATCTCTATGCTGAGATTGACGCCGGTTCGGTGGCTGAGTGGGCAGTGAAAAAAGTGATCGAGAAGTTTGCCGCCCAATTTGCCAGCCTGCAGGACAGCTATCTGCGGGAACGCTCGGGTGATTTGCGGGTACTGGGGCAACGCTTACTGTTTCACCTCGATGACACGGTACAAAGCACCAGCACCTGGCCGGCAAAATTTGTGCTGGTGGCTGATGAGCTAACGGCGACTACGCTGGCTGAACTGCCACGCGATCGGTTAGCGGGCGTAGTTGTCCGCGACGGTGCTGCAAACTCTCACGCCGCTATTATGGTGCGCGCGATGGGCATTCCAACGGTGATGGGCGCTGATATTCAGCCCGAGCTGATGAATGGCAGGCTGCTGATTGTTGATGGCTATCGCGGTGAGTTGCTGGTCGATCCTGAACCGGTGCTGGTGCAGGAATACCAGAAGCTAATCAGCGAAGAGAATGAACTCAGCAAGCTGGCCGAAGATGTTGTTGAGCAGCCAGCCACGCTGAAAAGCGGCCAGTCAGTGAAGGTGATGCTCAATGCTGGCCTGAGTGCGGAACATGAAAAAGCGCTGGGAAGCTGGGTAGATGGCGTAGGCCTGTACCGCACCGAAATTCCTTTCATGCTGCAAAACGGCTTCCCTTCAGAAGAGGAGCAGGTCGCCCAGTATCAGGGCATGCTCCAGCTGTTCCTGGGCAAGCCTGTTACGCTGCGCACGCTCGATATCGGCGCAGATAAACAGCTGCCTTATATGCCTATCAGTGAGGAAAACCCTTGTCTGGGCTGGCGCGGCATCCGCCTGACGCTGGACCAGCCGGAAATCTTCCTGGTGCAGGTGCGCGCAATGCTGCGTGCCAACGTCGCCAGCGATAACCTCAGTATTCTGCTGCCAATGATCACCAGCATTGATGAAATTGATGAAGCTAAAAGGCTGATCGATCGTGCTGCACGAGAAGTCGAAGAGATGCTGGGTTATGCCATCCCGAAACCGCGCATCGGCGTGATGATTGAAGTCCCTTCGATGATCTTTATGATCGGGCATCTGGCCGGTCGCGTTGATTTTGTGTCTGTGGGCACCAACGATCTTACCCAGTATTTACTGGCCGTAGATCGCAATAATACGCGGGTAGCCAATCTTTACGACAGCCTGCACCCGGCGGTGTTGCGCGGCCTGAAGACCATTGCGCAGGAAGCAGAAAAGGCCGGTGTTGAGCTTTGTCTGTGTGGTGAGATGGCCGGTGACCCGATCTGCGTTGCGGTGCTGATTGGTCTTGGTTATCACCACCTGAGCATGAACGGACGCAACGTGGCGAGGGTAAAATACCTGCTGCACCATATCGATCACGAAGAAGCCTGCGCGCTTGCCAACCGTAGCCTTGAAGCGATGCTGGCCAGTGACGTTCGCCACCTTGTTGCTGCCTTTATGGAACGGCGTGGCCTGGGCGGCCTGATCCGCGGCGGACGCTGAATCTCTTAATAAAGTTTACAGTTCAGCGAGATCGCAACAATTCGGGCTGTGCTATGATGCGCGCCTTAATGCAGCGCCGCGCGCGCACTGGTTTACCTCTTCCGTCGCCTGCAGGTCAGGACAGACTTTAACAATGGTGAAAGATGAATAACGGCTATCTGGCTTTCCCCCAATTTGACCCGGTAATATTCTCCGTCGGGCCAATCTCCCTGCACTGGTACGGTTTGATGTACCTCGTTGGTTTTGTTTTTGCCATGTGGCTGGCCGTTCGTCGCGCCAACAAGCCAGGCAGCGGCTGGAAAAAAGAAGAAGTTGAAAATCTGCTGTATGCAGGCTTCCTCGGCGTGTTCCTTGGTGGGCGTATCGGCTACGTGTTGTTCTACAACATGCCGTTGTTCCTCGATAATCCACTGTACCTGTTCAAAGTCTGGGATGGCGGCATGTCATTCCACGGCGGTCTGATTGGCGTAATCTGTGTCATGCTGTGGTTTGCCCGCAGAACCAAACGCAACTTCTTCCAGGTGGCTGATTTTATTGCTCCACTGATCCCCTTCGGTCTGGGAGCAGGGCGCTTAGGTAACTTTATTAACGGTGAGCTGTGGGGCCGCGTGGCACCTGATTTACCGTGGGCGATGCTGTTCCCAGGCTCCCGCAGTGAAGACGTCGCGCTGGCGGCAACGCACCCGGAATGGCAGTCATTGCTGGCGACTTACGGCGTGCTGCCGCGTCACCCTTCGCAGGTGTATGAACTGCTGCTGGAAGGCGTGGTCCTGTTTATCATTCTTAACGTCTTTATCCGTAAAAACCGCCCGATGGGCGCGGTGTCAGGCCTGTTCCTGATCGGTTACGGGGCGTTCCGTATTATTGTTGAATTCTTCCGCCAGCCGGACGCGCAGCTGGGCCTGTTTGATAATGCCATCAGCATGGGGCAAATCCTGTCAATTCCGATGATCCTGATCGGTATGATTACGATGATCTGGGCTTACCGTCGTCAGAGTACTCAGCAAGTGCGTGGGGCAAAATGAAACAGTATCTGGATTTAATGCGCAAAGTGCTGGAAGAAGGCACGCCGAAAAATGACCGTACCGGCACCGGCACGCTGTCGATTTTTGGCCACCAGATGCGTTTCAACCTGCAGGATGGTTTCCCACTGGTTACCACTAAGAAATGCCATTTACGCTCCATCGTGCATGAGCTGCTGTGGTTCCTCAATGGGGACACCAACACCGCTTACCTGAAAGAGAATAAAGTCACCATCTGGGACGAGTGGGCCGATGAAAACGGCGATCTTGGCCCGGTTTATGGCAAACAGTGGCGCAGCTGGGGGGCAGCGGACGGGCGTGAAATCGATCAGCTGACCCGCGTTTTGCAGCAGCTAAAAAGCGATCCGGATTCCCGCCGCATCATCGTGTCTGCCTGGAACGTGGGTGAGCTGGATGAGATGGCGCTGGCGCCTTGCCACGCGTTCTTCCAGTTCTATGTGGCTAATGGCAAGCTCTCCTGCCAGCTGTATCAGCGCTCGTGCGATATCTTCCTTGGCCTGCCGTTCAATATCGCCAGCTACGCGTTACTGGTGCATATGGTGGCGCAGCAGTGCGATCTGGAAGTCGGTGATTTTGTCTGGACCGGCGGTGATACGCATCTGTACAGCAACCACCTTGAGCAGACTAATTTACAGCTGACGCGTGACCCTCGTCCGTTGCCAAAACTGGTTATTAAGCGCAAGCCTGCTTCGCTGTTCGATTACCGTTTCGAAGATTTCGAGATTGAAGGGTACGACCCGCATCCGCCTATCAAGGCCCCGGTCGCTATCTGAGGAGTATCAGGAGCGGATCTTTCCGCTCCTGTTCCTGTCTGTCAGTCATCCCAGCGGAAAACAGGCAAAACGATCCTCAAGCAAAGGATAGCGGTTTGAGCCTGGCAGTTCGAAATGCCACCATTCAGTGGCGATCCCTTTAAACCCACCGCCAGACATAATGGCATTCAGCATCAGTCTGTTGCGTTGTGCTTGCTGCGACAAACTTGGGTGATAAGGGTGCGAACGCTCATGCATTTCATCAAATCCTGCGCCCATATCCACAATCAGACCGTCACTGTCCAGCAGCGTCAGATCGATGGCCGTTCCCCGGCTATGGTTAGATCCCAGCGAAACTTCCACTACGTAGGCCGGATCAGGGCAGGCGTGCCATAAATTGTGCTGGGCCTGCTGCGGGCGATAGGCGTCGTACACCAGTAAAGTAAAGCCAGCCAGCTCCGCAATAGTAATGCACTTTTCCAGGGCGCTGGCGGCGTCAGGGTGAAGTAAGCAACGGTCTTCGCAATAAATAGGGCGGCCACAAATATTGTCTGCGGTGGCGTATTTCATCTCAATTTTTAACTGGGGAAAGGCCTGGGCTAAATCCACCAGTTCACATTCATCTGCCATAACTCATCCTGTTGTGCACTCTCTCCCTCCAGCAAATCATTTTACGAGAGCCCCCGCAAATACTTTGTCCTTATGCTGTAAGGCTAAAATGTTACTGGATAAAGCGTCACGCTTTGCCGGATTGTCGCTGGATCTGTGCGGGTGAAAAAGCACAATGCAGCGATGAAAACGATGAGCGGATTTACCCTAACCGAACTGTTAATCGTGATGGTGATTGCCAGCATTCTGACACTCGGCGCCATTAGCGGCTGGCAAAATTGGCAGCAACGCCAGCGGCTGAATGACAGTGCGCGTCAGCTACAGCATTTCCTTTTGCGCCTGCGCAGCGAGGCTAATGAGCACAACAGCCCGCTGTTGCTTTGGCAGGGCAAAGGGCCGGGTTGGTGTGTGGGAAGTGGCCAGCTGCAACCTTGTGGGAAAGCCTCACGCCATCTGCTTCCAGCGCCCTGGCCGGAGATTAGGTTGCTGTCGCTGACCGAGGGAATGGGGTTCTATGGGCGGGGGAATGTGGCCAGGCCAGGCCGGATTGTGATCTCGGGAGACGCCGGTGAACGACATATCGTGGTGTCTTCTCGTGGGAGAGTGCGAATTTGTGAGGACAACTGTTTATGAAGCAGGCTGGATTCAGTCTGGCAGAAATGCTCGTAGCGCTGGCAATCAGCGGCATATTGCTGCTCAGCGCGGCAAAGCTGCTCCCGGTTCTGCAACTGAATAATCTGCAGACCCTGATGCGTTTTCAGCTGCAGGAAGAGCTGCAGTTGATGATGTTCACGCTGGAAAAATCCGTTCTCAGAGCCGGATATTGCCACGGAGAATGTGCCGGTCAGGGGCTGACTTTGGGGGCTGATGGGCGCTGTTTACTGGTACGTTGGGATGAAAACAGTAACGGAAAGTGGGAAGGTGTGGAGAGCAGTGACAGTGATTTTTATGGCTATCGCTGGCGTGACCACAGCCTGGAACTGCAACGGGGTGTGGATCGCTGTGAAGGCGGTGGATGGGAAAAGCTGAATGATCCCAGAACGATCACTGTCGAGGATTTCAGGGTGACGAAGAGTGGCAATCAGATCCAGCTGGCCATTACAGCTTTCGTTAAAGCCTTCCCGTCCGTTCGGCTGACTGTGGAACGTTGGCTAACAGCGGGCAATTTATGAATGCGTTACGGCAGCAGGGCGGAGGCGCGTTGATTATGGTGATTATCCTGCTGGCTTTGTCGGCGGCCCTGCTAAATGCCACCCGTAAGCAGTTAGATGACGGCTTGAGCCGGGTCCATGATGAGCGGGAGTACTTGCAACAAACTGCGCAGGCCAGGTCTGCTTTACGTTGGGGAGCAAGGATCAAGTGGCCGAAGATCCAAGGATGGCACTGTCAGCTGGAGGACAGCAAAGGCTGGCGCAGTTGCCTTGCTGCCGTGGACGACCAACGAGAATTACTGCGGGGTGACAGCGGGCCGGGCACCATTGCTCACTATCAGTGGGGAGTCAGAGTGGGGGCGGTGAGTGTGAAAGCCGTGCCGCATGGCTGGCTTGATTACTGCCCGCTGGCAGAAGAAGAAGGATGCCATCCTGATGAAAAACCAGCGGGGCTTTAGCCTGCCGGAAACCCTGGTTGCTCTGCTGCTGTTTGCCAGCAGCTTGACGGCCTTGCTGCAATATCAGCTGGCGCTGGCGAAAGGTTTTCAGTTACAGAACCAACAGCGGCAGGCCTGGCGCTATGCCTTACAGCGCTTTGAAGGCTACCAGCCACCAGGCTGGCAGACGTCTATAGTGCAGCAGTTGGGGCCAGCAGGCTGCCCACTGTTGACCACTTACGTAGTGAGCCCGCTCGGACGTAAGGCGCAGTTAGCGTTATTGAGTTGCCCGAATATCAGCCAGTGAACAGGGCTGACGATTTGCAACCGAGCCCTGACAGGTTACAGTGTTGGCGCAAAGCGACATCCCCAAAAGGAGCAGACATGTTTACCGTTTACCACTCTAATCAGCTGGACTTGCTGAAGACGCTGGCGGCCTTTCAGATTGAAAACCAGCCCCTGCGCGATCCCTTCCAGGCTGAAGTGGTGTTGGTACAAAGCCCGGGCATGGCGCAGTGGTTACAAATGTCGCTGGCTGAGCAGTTCGGCATTGCAGCTAACCTCGCCTTTCCTTTACCTGCGACTTTTATCTGGGACATGTTTGTTCGCGTTTTACCGGGTATTCCTAAAGAGAGTGCGTTTAACAAAGCCAGTATGAGTTGGAAGCTGATGGCTATCCTGCCTGCGATGCTTGCACGCCCTGAATTCACGCTTCTGCAGCACTATCTGACCGAGGACCAGGACAAGCGCAAGCTCTTTCAGCTGGCTTCCCGCGTGGCGGATCTCTTTGACCAGTATCTGGTTTACCGCCCTGAGTGGCTGAACAGCTGGGAAAAAGGGCAGCTCATTGAAGGACTGGGCGAAGCGCAACAGTGGCAATCTCCTCTCTGGGCTGCGCTGGTGGAGTACACGCGTGAGCTGGGCCAGCCAGAATGGCACCGAGCCAATCTCTATGCGCGCTTTATCAGCAAGCTTGAAAACAGCAGTGAACGGCCGCCAAATCTGCCAGACAGAGTCTTTATCTGTGGGATTTCAGCGCTTCCTCCGGTGTACCTTCAGGCGCTGCAGGCGCTTGGCAGGCACATCGACATTCATCTGCTGTTTACCAATCCCTGCCGCCATTATTGGGGGGATATTCAGGATTATGCTTTCCTTGCGAAACTCCAGAGCCGTCGGCGTCAGCATTTTCAACGGCAAAGCGAGAGTCCGCTGTTCCGGCAGGCCGATGCCTCCGCGCTGTTTAATGAAGCGGGCGAGCAGCAGCTAAGTAATCCACTGCTGGCCTCCTGGGGCAAACTGGGCAGGGATAATCTTTATCTGCTGGCCCAGATGGAGTGCCAGGAGATCGATGCGTTTGTCGATATCGAGCCCACCACGCTGCTGCAAACGTTGCAGCGTGACCTGTTAGAGCTGGAAGACAATGCGGTGATTGGTCAGCAGCAGCAGCAGTGGGAAACCAGTACCGGTAAACGCCTGTTAGATCCTGCTGACAGGTCGGTCAGCCTCCATCTTTGCCACAGCCCACAGCGGGAAGTTGAAGTATTACAGGATCGTCTGCTGCAAATGATGGCTGATGATCCTTCACTCTCTCCGCGGGAAGTGATTGTGATGGTGGCCGACATTGATGCTTATACCCCGTTTATTCAGGCCGTGTTTGGCAACGCACCTGCCGGGCGCTATTTACCTTTTGCCATCTCTGACCGCCGGGCGAGTCAGGCGCATCCAGCCTTGCAGGCTTTTATCTCGTTGTTGAGCTTGCCTGACAGCCGCTTCACCTCTGAAGAGGTGCTGGCGCTGCTTGAGGTTCCGGCCCTGGCGAACCGCTTTGCCATTGATGAAGAAGGGCTGAAGCGCCTGCGTCGCTGGGTGGAAGAGTCCGGGATCCGCTGGGGGCTGGATGACGACACCGTCCGCGATCTGGACTTGCCGCCGACCGGGCAGCACACCTGGCAATTTGGTCTGACCAGGATGTTGCTGGGCTATGCCATGAACAGCGAAAGCGGGCACTGGCACGGCGTACTGCCTTACGATGAGTCCAGCGGGCTGATTGCCGAACTGGCTGGCAACCTGGCTGAACTGCTGATGCGCCTGCGCCACTGGCGAACGATGCTGACTGAAGCACGCTCTCTGGAGACGTGGCTGCCACTTTGCCGGGCGCTACTGCAGGATTTCTTTGCCGCAGATGCCGATACCGAAGCCGCATTGGCGCTGATAGAAGAGCAGTGGCAGCAGGCTATTAACTATGGCATTCAGGCCCAGTATCACCAGGCTGTTCCGCTCTCGCTGTTGCGTGATGAGCTGGCTTCCCGACTCGATCAGGAGAGGATCAGCCAGCGTTTCCTTGCCGGGCCGATCAACTTCTGTACCCTGATGCCAATGCGTTCTATCCCGTTTAAGGTGGTGTGCCTGTTGGGGATGAATGATGGGGTTTATCCGCGCACGCTGCCGCCGTTGGGCTTTGACCTGATGAGTCAGCAGCCGAAAAAAGGCGACCGTAGCCGTCGCGATGACGATCGTTACCTGTTCCTTGAAGCGATTAATTCGGCTCAGCAACAGCTCTATATCAGCTATATCGGGCGCACTATTCAGGACAACTCAGAACGCTTTCCTTCGGTGCTGGTCAGCGAGCTGGTGGAGTACATCAGCCAGAGCTTCTGCCTGCCTGACGATCGGCAACTCGATGTTGACCAAAGCGCCAAGGCGGTGATGCACCATTTACATCACCTGCACAGCCGGATGCCTTTTGCCGCAGAGAATTTCTCGCCGCAGTCCGAATTCAAAAGCTTTGCCGCTGAATGGCTGCCTGCTGCCAATGCCAGCGGCGTGCCGCACCCTGCCTTTATGCAGGCGTTACCCGCGCTGGAGCTCGCTGAGCTTAACTTCGAGCAGCTGGTGCGCTTCTGGCGTCATCCCGTCCGGGCCTTTTTCAGCCTGCGGCTCGGCGTGAGCTTCAGGCTGGAAGACGCGGGTTTACCGGATGCTGAACCTTTTACCCTCGACAATCTCAGCCGTTATCAGGTCAACACTCAACTGCTGAATGCGCTAATCGATCGGCAACCCAGCGAGCCTCTTTACGCCCGGCAGCGCGCAGCAGGGAATCTTCCTTTTGGGGCTTATGGCGAGTTGTTCTGGCTGGAGCAGCAGGAAGAGATGGCCGAGCTGGCTGGTCGCGTGCGGGAACAACGCGCCAATGCGGTCAGTTGGGAGATTGCCTTGCCGATCGGCGGGATACAGCTCAACGGCTGGCTCCCGCAGGTTCAGGATGATGGCTTGCTGCGCTGGCGGCCTGGCCACCTGAATTTTACCGACGCCTTATCACTGTGGCTTGAGCATCTGGTTTACTGCACGCTGGGCGGGCAGGGCGAGAGCCGGATGTATGGCCGCAAAGAGAGCCAGTGGCGCTTCCCCCCATTGCCGGCTATTCAGGCCAGAGAGTGGCTTGAGCGGTATATAGAAGGTTATCAGCAGGGCATGTGCTCACCTTTGTTGCTCCTCGCGCGAAGCGGCGGAGCCTGGCTGGAAGCCTGTTATGACGATAAGACAGGGGTGTTGCTGAAAGAGGAAAGCACTCAGGCCAAAGCCCGTAGCAAACTGTTGCAGGCCTGGCAGGGGAATATGCAGATTGAAGGTGAAGGGAGCGATCCTTATCTGGCCAGGCTGTTCCGCACGCTGGATGATGAAATAGTGCAGCAGATCACGCTCAACGCGGAAATTTGGCTGCTGCCGTTGCTGCAGATGAATGACATGCAGTAAGACATCCTGTAGTGTTACTTTATAACTATTTGCCGTTTTTTACTTTCTTGTCCCTTTCTCGTCCACAGCCGGAAGGGGAAATATCCAGGTTAAATATCTGCTGCCGTCGGGCCCGCACCAGAACGGCAAGCCAGAAGATTAGATCGTCGAGGAGTTTGAATGCGTCGTTATGCAGTCTGGTTTACCACGCTTTTCCTGCTGTTTACGTTGAGCCCTCTGGTGCAGGCACAACCTGGCTGGCAGCCGATCCCTGAAACGATCCGCAAGAGTGAAAAAGACCCACGCCAGTATCAGGCCATCAAGCTGGATAATGGGATGACTGTACTGCTGGTGTCCGATCCGCAGGCGACAAAATCCCTTTCAGCGCTGACCATTCCAGTCGGTTCTTTAGAAAACCCGCGCAACCAGCAAGGCCTGGCTCACTACCTTGAGCACATGCTGTTGATGGGCTCTAAACGCTATCCTCAACCTGACAATCTGGCCGAATTCCTTAAAAAACATGGCGGCAGCCACAATGCCAGCACCGCTTCTTATCGCACCGCTTTTTATCTGGAAGTGGAAAATGACGCGCTGGAACCGGCGGTAGATCGGCTGGCTGATGCCATTGCTGAGCCGCTGTTGGACCCCGTCAATGCGGACCGTGAACGTCACGCGGTGAATGCTGAACTGACCATGGCTCGCTCCCGCGACGGCTTGCGCATGGCACAAGTTGGGGCTGAAACGCTGAACCCCGATCACCCAAGTTCGCTGTTCTCCGGCGGCAATCTGGACACCCTGAAGGACAAACCGGACAGCAAATTACACGATGCGCTGACGGCCTTCTACCACCGTTACTACTCGGCTAATCTGATGAAGGCGGTAATTTACAGCAATAAGCCGCTGGCTGAGCTGCAGACGATTGCGGCCAAAACCTTTGGTCGGGTGGCAAACAGTAATGCCACGGTGCCGGATATCACCGTGCCTGTAGTGACCGATAAGCAAAAAGGCATCATCATTCATTACGTCCCTGCCCAGCCACGCAAGCAGCTAAAAATTGAATTCCGTATTGAGAACAACAGCGACAAGTTCCGCAGTAAGACTGACACGCTGATCGCCTATCTGATCGGCAACCGCAGTAAAAACACCCTCTCTGACTGGCTGCAAAACCAGGGGCTGGCAGATTCAATTGATGCCGGTGCTGACCCGGTTGTTGATCGTAACGGCGGCGTTTTCTCGATCTCCGTTTCGCTGACTGATAAAGGTCAGGCAAACCGCGACCAGGTGATTGCGGCCGTGTTCAGCTACCTGAATACCCTGCGCAGTGGCGGCATTGATAAGCGCTATTTTGATGAAGTTGCCAACGTGTTGAACCTGGACTTCCGCTATCCGTCAATCACCCGTGACATGGATTACATCGAATGGCTGGCGGACACCATGCTGCGCGTTCCGGTTGCCGATACGCTGGATGCGCCTTACATCGCCGACCAATATGATGCTCAGGCTATCAAAGCCCGCCTGGAGGGTATGACGCCGCAAAATGCGCGCATCTGGTACATCAGCCCTGACGAACCGCACAACAAAGTGGCTTACTTTGTGGATGCGCCATATCAGGTGGACAGCATCACGCCAGCGCATTTTGCTCAGTGGCAGGCAGACAGCGAGAAAATCACCCTGTCGTTGCCGGTGCTGAACCCGTACATCCCGAGCGATTTCACCCTGATCAAGCCGGGCCAGAAGTACGCCCATCCAGCCGAAGTGGTGAATCAGCCAGGCCTGCGGGTGTTCTACATGCCAAGCCAGTTCTATGCTAACGATCCCAAGGCCAGCATTACTCTTGCCCTGAGAAATAAAGAGGCGATGAGCACGGCTAAAAATCAGGTCATGTACGGGCTGAACGATTATATGGCCGGACTGGCGCTGGATGAGCTGAACTCGCAGGCTTCGGTGGCGGGGATCAGTTTCTCTACCGGTGAAGATGATGGTGTGTCCTTCAGCGCGAGTGGCTTCACGCAGCATCTGCCAGAGCTGATGAAAGAGCTGCTGAAAAGCTACGCCACCTATCAGCCAGACCAGCAGATGTTGGATCAGGCGAAGTCCTGGTATCTGGAGCGTTTAGCCTCAGCCGCGAAGGGCAAAGCCTTTGAGCTGGCTATTCAGCCCGCCCAGATGGTGTCGCAGCTGCCCTACACCCAACGCAGCGAACGCCGTGCGCTGGTGGCCGGTATTACCCTTGATGACGTAAAAGCCTATCGTAAGATGCTGCTTGAGAAGGCAACGCCTGAGCTGATGGTGGTCGGGAATATGACCGAAGAGGCAACCAAAACGTTAGCCACGGAGGTGAAGAGCCAGCTGAACTGTTCGGGAGAGAGCTGGTGGCACAGTCAGTACCTGTACATTGATAAGAAAACCTCCGCCAATCTGGAGGACGAAGGCAGTAGCACCGACTCTGCGTTGGCCGCTCTCTACGTCCCGTTGGGCTATCCGGAATACGAAAGTGTTGCCAGCAGTGCGCTGCTAAGCCAGATTATTCAGCCGTGGTTCTACAATCAGCTGCGCACCGAAGAGCAGCTGGGTTATGCGGTGTTCTCCTTCCAGATGCCGGTTGGCCGTCAGTGGGGCATTGGCTTCCTGCTGCAAAGTAATGTGAAGCAGCCGGCTTATCTGCTGACCCGTTTCCAGGCGTTCTACCCAACCGCTGAGAAGCGTCTGCGTGAGATGAGCAAAGAAGACTTTGCGCAGTATCAGGCCTCAATGATCAACGAGTTGAAACAGCGCCCGCAAACGCTGGATGAAGAAGCAGGGCGCTTTAGCAAAGACTTCAACCGTGAAAACTACCAGTTTGATACCCGCGAGAAAGTGATTGCGCAGATCCAGGTGCTGACCCCGGAAAAAATGGCGACTTTCTTCCATAAAGCGGTGATTGAACCGCAGGGTCTGACGCTGTTATCGCAGATTTCAGGCAGTCAACATGACAAGGCGGATTATGCTAAGCCAGAAGGCTTTACCAACTGGAAAGAAGTGTCCAAACTGCAGCAATCTTTCCCGGTGAAAAGCGATAAACCATGACTCAACTTGCCCAGCGCCTTGATCCCTTAACGCTGCCTTTGCAGGGAGAAAGGCTAATCGAGGCCTCGGCAGGCACCGGTAAGACCTTCACCATCGGGTTGCTCTACCTTCGCCTGTTATTGGGGTTGGGCGGCGAAGCCGCTTATTTCCGTCCGCTGCCGGTAGAAGAAATTCTGGTGGTGACCTTTACCGAAGCGGCCACCGCCGAGCTGCGTGGTCGTATCAGGGAAAATATCCACAAGCTACGTATTGCCTGTGTGCGGGGCCAGACTGGCGACGTAATGTTGGCTCAGCTGCTTGAGCAGATCCCTGATTTACAGCAGGCCGCCGCGCAATTACTGGCCGCCGAGCGGCAGATGGATGACGCCGGAATTTTTACCATTCACGGCTTCTGCCAGCGAATGCTTAACCTCAATGCTTTTGAATCCGGCATGCTGTTTGAACAGCAGCTGATTGAGGATGAGTCTCCGCTGCGTCGTCAGGCTACGGCAGATTTCTGGCGTCGCTATTGCTATCCGTTACCGCTGTCCATTGCCAGGGTGATGACCCAGATGTGGCAGGGCCCGGACCAGTTGCTGAACACCTTATCGCCCTGGTTGAACGGCGAAGCTCCCTCACTGAAACACCCGCCAGATTTGCAGGAAACCTTCACCGAGCGGCATAACAAAATCATTGCCGGGATTGATCGGCTTAAATCGGCCTGGCTGGCCGCCGGCAATCTGCATGATTTGATTGCTCAATCTGGTGTGGATAAGCGTAGCTACAGTAGTAAGCACTTACCTAACTGGCTGGAAAAACTCAGCCAGTGGGCGACGGAAGAGACCCAGGATTACAGCTTCCCGAAAGATCTTGAGCGTTTTAGTCAGCGTGTTTTGTTGGAAAAAACCAAAAAAGGGGAAGCGCCACACCATCCTTTGTTTGATGAGATTGACCGCTTCCTGGCGGAGCCACTCTCTCTGCGGGAGCTGGTTATCGCCCGTGCGTTAAGTGAAATTCGTTTTGCGACGCAAAAAGAGAAACAGCTCAATGCGTTGCTGGGCTTTGACGATCTGTTAGGCAGGCTGGACAGCGCGCTACAGCAACCGGCCGGTGGTGCGCTGGCTGAGGCCATTCGTGGACGCTATCCTGTGGCGCTGATTGATGAATTTCAGGATACCGATCCCCAGCAATACCGTATCTTCCGCACGCTCTACGGTAAGCAACCCGACAATGCGCTGTTGCTGATTGGCGACCCCAAACAGGCGATCTACGCTTTCCGCGGTGCGGACATTTTCACCTATATGAAAGCAAGAAACGAAGTTAGTGCCCACTATACCCTGGAGACTAACTGGCGCTCCTCGCCGGGAATGGTAAACAGCGTTAACCGCCTGTTTTCTCAACAACAGCATCCGTTTCTGTTCAGCGACATTCCGTTTATTGCGGTGCAACCTGCCGAACCCAATGCGGCACTCAGTTTTACCCTGGCAGGCGTTGAGCAACCGGCGTTACGCTTCTGGCTCCAGCCAGGCGATGGCGTAGGAGTCAGTGACTACCAACAGTTTATGGCGCGTCAGTGTGCGGCGGAAATTTGCCACTGGCTGACGGCGGGTCAGGGAGGGACAGCGCTGATTGGCAAAGGCGACAATCGTCGTCCTGTGCAGGCTTCTGATATCACTATTCTGGTGCGAAGCCGGGGTGAAGCCTCGGTGATGCGTGAAGCGCTAAATGGCCTGAATATTCCCTCGGTATACCTCTCAAACCGCGACAGCGTGTTTACCACGCCTGAAGCCCGTGAAATGCTCTGGCTGTTACAGGCTGTTCTGGCACCGGAACAGGAACGGGTGCTGCGCAGCGCGCTGGCGACCAGCATATTTGGTCTGGACGCCGTCACGCTGGATGCGCTTAACCAGAATGAGCGCGCCTGGGATGCATTGGTGGATGAGTTCGACGGTTACCGCCAACGCTGGCTGAAACGTGGCGTACTGCCAATGCTGCGTGAACTGATGATCAACCGCAAGATTGCCGAAGATTTGCTGGCCTCCGAGAGCGGAGAGCGGCGGCTGACCGACTTACTGCATCTTGGTGAACTGCTGCAGGAAGCCTCCGCTCAGCTGGACAGTGAGCATGCGCTGGTGCGCTGGCTGGCTCAGGAAGTGGCTCAGCCTAATGGGCAGTCCTCCGGCCAGCAGCTGCGCTTAGAGAGCGATCGTCATCTGGTGCAGATAGTGACCATTCATAAATCCAAAGGGTTGCAGTATCCGCTGGTCTGGCTGCCGTTTGTCGCCAACTATCGCGAAGCCGGTCAGGGGATTTATCACGACCGTGAAAGCTACCAGGCCTTGCTGGATTTACGTGATGACGAAGAGAGCGTGGAGCTGGCCGAACAAGAAAGACTGGCGGAGGATCTGCGGCTGCTCTATGTGGCGCTGACCCGTTCAGTCTGGCATTGCAGCGTAGGTATTGCGCCTCTGGTTAAAGGTAACCGCAAGAAAGAAGGCAACAGCGACCTGCATCGCAGCGCGCCAGGCTATCTGGTTCAGCAGGGCGAAGCCGCTGATGCCAGCCAACTGCTCAGCCACCTCCAGAACCTGGAAAATGCCTCGATTGAGGTTATCATCGCCACTGCAGGAGACAGTACGCCGTGGCAGCCGGTGCAGGATGAACAGCAGGTGCTAAGCAGCCAGCAAATCACCCGAACGCTGCGTGATGAGTGGCGTGTCACCAGTTATTCCAGCCTTCAGCAGCACGGGCAGTCCGTCACCTTCGATCTGTTACCCAAACTGGATGTGGATGCGGCTGGTGAAAGCCAAAACCCGTTGATGACACAACTCACTCCACACAGTTTTCCTCGCGGTGCTGCGCCAGGGACTTTTCTGCACGGACTGTTTGAAAGCCTCGACTTCACTCAACCTGTTGAAGAGGAGTGGTTGAGCGAGCAACTGCTGGCGCAAGGGTATGATTTGGCCTGGCTGCCGGTGATGAAGGCGTGGCTGGAACGGATCCTGCAAACGCCGCTGGATGAGTCAGGCGTTAGCCTCAGCCAACTGCCTGCCGACAAGCGCCAGGTAGAGTTACAGTTCTATCTGCCCATTCAACAAATGCTGACAGCTTCACGTCTGGACACCTTAATCCGCCAGAACGATCCGCTGTCGGCAGAATGTCCTCCGCTGAACTTCCAGCAGGTTCAGGGGATGTTAAAAGGCTTTATTGACCTGGTCTTTTGCTGGCAGGGAAAATATTACCTGCTGGATTACAAATCCAACTGGCTGGGCGCTACAGCTGAAGACTACACGCCTGAGGCTATGGCGCTGGCGATGCAGTCTCACCGCTACGATTTACAGTACCAGCTTTACAGTCTGGCTCTGCACCGTTACCTGCGCCATCGGCTGGCTGATTATGACTATCAGCAGCATTTTGGCGGCATCTTCTATGTATTTTTACGTGGCGTTGACGGCACCGCCAGCGAGAACGGTATTTTCCGAACCCGACCTGATGTTGGGTTTATTACCGCGCTGGACGCCCTGTTTGCCGGTAAAGAGCAGGAGGATCTATGTCAGGGATAGTGGCGTTGTTGCAGCAGGCCAGTGAACTGCGGCTGTTCCGCTCGCTGGATATTCAGTTTGCGCGCATGGTGGCGTCGGAGGATCAGCCTGCTGTAATGCTGGCTGCCGCCTGCGTCAGCGCCGAAGCGGGAGAAGGGCATGTCTGCCTGCCGTTGGCTCAGTTTACCGAGCAGTCACTCTTTGACGGACGGCAGCCCGAACTTGCCCGTCAGCTCTGGCTGGCAGCGGGGGAGCCTGAGTGGCTGACCCTGCTACCAACGTCTGAAGCGGTGGGCGAGGGTGCAACGGCCACACCGTTGGTTTTACATCAGCAGCGTCTTTATCTGCACCGGATGTGGCAGTCAGAAGGTGAAGTAGCGCGGTTTATCGTGCGTGAAGCGGCCCCGACTGTATTCGACCCACTGCAACTGCGCGCGGCGCTGGACAGGCAGTTTGGTCAGCAGCCGGAAGACTGGCAAAAAATTGCCGCAGCAGTGGCTATCACTCGTCAAATCTCGGTGATTTCTGGCGGGCCAGGCACCGGTAAAACCACCACCGTGGCGAAATTGCTGGCAACGTTGCTGTCTCTTTCAGAAGGGACGTTGCGTATCCGGCTGGCTGCGCCAACCGGTAAAGCGGCGGCAAGACTGACCGAATCATTAGGAAAAGCGCTTCAGCGTCTGGAGGTCAGTGACAAGGAGAAACACCGTTTCCCTGCGGAGGCGACCACGCTGCACCGTTTATTGGGTGCCGTGCCAGGCAGCCAAAGGATGCGTTATCACGCAGGCAATCCGCTGCACCTCGACCTGCTGGTGGTGGATGAGGCTTCGATGGTGGATTTGCCGATGATGGCCAATCTGATCGCCGCCTTACCTTCGCAGGCCAGAGTGATTTTCCTTGGCGACCGCGATCAGCTGGCCTCGGTGGAAGCCGGTGCGGTGCTGGGGGATATTTGCCGCTGCGCGGAAGCGGGTTACAGCCTTGCGCGGTCGCAAGAGCTTAGCCAGTTAACTGGCTGTGTTGTCGAAGGCAGGGAAGACCAGCTGGCGCCGCCGGTGCGGGACAGCATTTGCCTGCTGCGCAAGAGCTACCGTTTTGATGCCTCTTCCGGGATTGGTCAACTGGCGCTTGCTGTGAATGCTGGCGATACGCGGCAGGTGGATAAAGTGTTCGCGGCCGGTCACCAAGATATCGAGCGCTTTACGCTGAGCAGCGGGGAAGACTATCAGCATTTGCTGAATGCCTGTGTTGCGGGCTATCGCGACTCTCTCAGACTGCTTGCCGCAGGCGCGCAACCAGCCGAGGTGCTGGACGCTTTCAGTCGTTTTCAGCTGCTTTGCGCCTTGCGCGAAGGGCCATTCGGTGTGATGGGGCTGAATGAACGTATTGAGGTCTCGTTGCAAAAAGCTGGCTTGATCCGCCGTTCACCTGGCGCTGCTAGTAAATGGTATCCCGGCCGTCCAGTGATGATAGCCCGCAATGACAGCGCGCTGGGGCTGTTCAATGGCGATATTGGCATTGCCATGCTGGACGAGGATCAGGCGCTGAAAGTGTTCTTCCCCTTGCCCGATGGCAGTATCAAGGCCGTGCAGCCAAGCCGTTTGCCACCGCACGACACGGCTTATGCCATGACCGTGCATAAGTCTCAGGGATCTGAATTCGAGCACACGGTGCTGGTGCTGCCTAACCAGTTCACGCCAGTGCTCACCCGTGAACTGGTTTATACCGCTATTACCCGCGCGAAATTACGCTTAACGCTGTATGCAGAACAGGGCGTGTTAAACAATTCGGTGAAGATGCGCACTTTGAGGCGCAGCGGGCTGGTTGAACGACTGACGGAATAGACGGCCAGATGTGAGCAAATCAGGTCAGACACTGGCGGAATTCAGACGTTAAAAAGGGGCGAGAAATCGCCCCTTTTTTTTATGCTATTGATACGTTGTGACTGACGTTAACAGCTGTTTTCCTGTTCTCAGGAGAACAGGCGCGCGTGACGTAGATCGGCCATCAGCACTTTTGAACGGCGTTGATAGTTGTACATCAGCTTTTTACTTTCCGGCAGCACTTCGATATCTACCGGTGTAAAGCCTCGTTCCTGGAACCAGTGAATGCTGCGGGTGGTCAGCACGAAGAGTTTCTTCAACCCCATCTGACGGGCCTGCAATGCCACACGTTCCAGCAGCGCTTCGCCACGAGAGGAGCTGCGGTAATCCGGATGCACAGCCACGCAGGCCATCTCACCGATCTCTTCTTCCGGGAACGGATAGAGTGCCGCACAACCGATAGTCAGGTTATCGCGCTCAATGATGGTGAACTTATCAATCTCCATCTCCAGCTGCTCGCGTGAGCGACGCACAAGAATTCCCTGCTGCTCCAGCGGACGGATTAACTCCAGGATGCCGCCGATATCGTTAATGGTGGCGCGGCGGATCTGCTCGGCGCTTTCCATCACAATCTGCGTACCAATACCATCACGCGAGAACAGTTCCTGTAACAGCGCACCGTCTTCCTGATAGCTGATTAAATGGCTACGCCGCACGCCGCTGCGGCAGGCCTTAACCGCGCCACGCAGGAAGCGTACGGTGCCGGACAGATAATCATCACGCTTTTCCAGCTCTTCAATACGCTGCTGGGCATCATTTGGGAACAGTTCAGAGATGATATTGCCGTCATCATTGGTCACGCCCTGCTCGGAGCAGAAGCCAATCATCTTCTCGGCTTTCAGTTTGATCGCCAGCTGCGTGGCCACTTCTTCCGAGGTCAGGTTAAAGCTCTCGCCGGTGACGGAAACCGCAACCGGCCCCATCAGCACTATCGCCCCGCTGTCCAGCTGACGGTGGATAGCTTCTTCATCTATACGGCGAATACGGCCGCTGTGGCAGTAATCCACGCCATCGTCCACGCCTAACGGCTGGGCAATAATAAAGTTGCCGCTAACCACGTTAATGTGCGCGCCCTGCAACGGCGTGTTATTCAGGCTCATCGACAGGCGGGCAGTTATATCCAGCTGCAAACGGCCTGCCGCCTGCTTAACCAGTTCAAGGGATTGCGCGTCGGTGACTCGGGTATGCTTGTGATAAATCGGCTCCAGCTGATGCTCAGCCAGGTTGGCGTCTATCTGCGGACGGGCGCCGTACACCACCACCAGGCGGATGCCCAGGCTGTGTAGCAGGCCAATATCATTGACGATGCTTGAGAAGTTCTCATGCTCGATGGCTTCACCACCCAACATAATGACAAACGTCTTACCACGGTGGGCATTGATATAGGGCACAGTATGACGAAAACCCTGAACCAGCTCGGTACTCCGTTCCTTCACGGCAAACCCTCTATGAATTATTATTCGCTAAAAGTGTATTTTTATTCTTTTATTGGCCGGGCGCAAGGGGCAATTTGTCGGGCTTTTCTTATTTTGTCCTCGGGCGGCAAAGCTAATATGCTGCATTTTATCGCTTTTTCTGGGTGACACCGCCAGAGGGATTCGCTAAAGTTTTTGCACTTGGTAGTCATTTGGCTTTTTTTTAGACAACGTTCAGTAAACACCCTGGAGTAGCATGTCCGATTTACCCTCGCCTGGCCGACGCCGGTGGTTAAAAAGCGCAGGAGCCGTCGTGCTGCTGAGCGTCAGCAAAGTAGGCCTGGCCGCCAGTAGTCATGTGGTGGCTATCCGCATCTGGCCCTCTTCTACTTATTCCCGGCTGACGCTGGAATCCAACCGCCCCCTTAAATATAAGCAATTTGCCCTCAGTCATCCTGAACGTGTGGTGATCGATATTGACCATATCCAGCTTAACCCTGCGCTGAAAAGCGTGGGGAATCTGGTGCGCAGCGACGACCCTTACATTAAAAGTGCGCGAGTAGGGCAGTTCAATGCCAACACGGTCCGGCTGGTACTTGAACTGAAGCAAAATGTGTCGCCAAAGATTTTCACCCTCGATCCTGTCGCCGGGATCAAGGACCGCCTGGTGTTGGATCTCTATCCCGCGAAGGGAAGCAGTTACGATCATGAGGATGATCCGCTGCTGGCGTTGCTGCAGGATTACAACAAAGGGGAGTTGGAGAAAACGCAGCCCGCCGCAGCCCCTTTACCCGGCAAAGCAGGCCGGGATCGCCCGATTGTGATCATGCTCGATCCGGGGCATGGCGGTGAAGATTCTGGCGCTGTGGGCAAACATAAGACGCGCGAAAAAGACATCGTGCTGAAAATCGCCCGGCGACTTAAATCCTTAATCGACAAGCAGCCGAATATGCGTGCCTATATGACGCGTAACGAAGACGTCTTTATTCCGCTGAAGGTCAGGGTTGCCAAAGCGCGTAAGCAGCGTGCCGATCTGTTTGTCTCTATCCATGCGGATGCCTTCACCAGCCGAGCCGCTCGCGGGTCTTCCGTATTTGCTTTGTCTACAAAGGGCGCGACCAGCACTGCAGCACGTTATCTGGCACAAACTCAGAATGAATCAGACCTGATTGGTGGGGTCAGCATGAGCGGTGATCGCTATCTCGATCACACCATGTTCGATATGGTGCAGAGCCTGACCATCAACGACAGCCTGAAATTTGGCAAAGAGGTGCTTTCCCGCATGGGCAAAGTGAATCATTTGCATAAAAGAACGGTGGACCAGGCAGGGTTTGCGGTACTGAAAGCGCCCGATATCCCGTCAATTCTGGTGGAGACGGCATTTATCAGTAATCTTGAGGAGGAGCGTAAGTTACGGACGACGCGCTATCAGAATCAGGTTGCTGAGGCAATTTTGGCTGGGATCAAAGCGTACTTTGCCAGTGGCGCAACATTGGCACCAAGAAAATAGTTTTTTGTGGTGGGGCGGGGTCATGCTCGCCCAGCTTGAAGTGGACAGGCAGATCGCTCAGGAAAGTGATTGGCTGAGGCCAGAAACAAAAAAACACCCGTTAAGGTGTTAAATTGGTTGCGGGAGCCGGATTTGAACCGACGACCTTCGGGTTATGAGCCCGACGAGCTACCAGACTGCTCCATCCCGCGTCCGTAGTGTACTACTGTTGCTTCCGTCACAACAGGTCTTTCTTTTACTGCTTTCTCCGAAGAGAAATGGTTGCGGGAGCCAGATTTGAACTGACGACCTTCGGGTTATGAGCCCGACGAGCTACCAGGCTGCTCCATCCCGCGTCTGTGGAAGCGCACTATACGCTGAGTGAGTTTTGTTGCAACCCCTTTTTGCAATAAAGTCATCAAAATAGCGCTTACTGTTCACTTCTTCCGCATTTGCCTGATTGTTGTACACCAGCCAGCGAACTTTACCGTTGAGCCGTTTAATTCTCACGGTGCCTTTGCTATCTTCGGCGAGGAATTCCGCAGAGAGGGCAGTAAAATAATGAAAGGACGTTGGGCTAAGTTTGCAATAACAGGGGCGTTGCTTGCCCTGCTGGCGGGATGTTCTTCAAAACCGACCGATCGTGGCCAGCAATATAAGGATGGAAAGCTGGATGAACCGCTGGGGCTGGTCAATCAACCCAACGCGAAAGGGCGTCCGGTGAATGGTAAAGACTTTGGCGATCAGGTCAGCGAGATCCAGTATGCCTCTCCTGCCATGTATTCCCGCCAGACCGGGACTTACGGCTCCATTAAAGCCTGGCTGATGGCCGGAGGCGATACCCGCCAGCTGCGTCAGTTCGGACTGGATGCTTACCAGATGGAAGGCACCGATAATTACGGTAACGTGCAGTTCACGGGCTACTACACGCCAGTGATCCATGCCCGTTACACTCGCCAGGGCGAGTTCCAGTATCCTTTATACAGAATGCCTGCTCGTGCCAAAGGCAGCCGCCTGCCAAGCCGTGCGGACATTTACAGCGGCGCGCTGGGCGACCGCTACATCGTGGGCTACAGCAACTCTCTGATGGATAACTTCATTATGGATGTGCAGGGCAGCGGTTACGTGGATTACGGCGACGGTCGTCCGCTGACGTTCTTCGGTTACGGCGGCAAGAACGGCCACGCTTACCGCAGCATCGGCAAAGTGTTGATCGACCGGGGTGAAGTGAAGCGCGAAGATATGTCGATGCAGGCTATCCGCAAATGGGGCGAAGAACACAGCCCGGAAGAAGTGCGTGAGCTGCTTGAGCAGAACCCTTCCTTTGTGTTCTTCAAGCCAGAAAACTTTGCGCCGGTTCGTGGTGCCAGCGCCGTTCCGCTGGTGGCAAAAGCGTCTGTCGCTTCCGACCGCTCGTTGATCCCACCGGGAACCGCGCTGCTGGCTGAAGTGCCAATACTGGACAATGACGGTAAATTTACCGGAAAATATGAGATGCGCATGATGGTGTCACTGGATGTTGGCGGTGCAATTAAAGGCCAACACTTTGATATCTATCAGGGAATTGGTGAACAGGCGGGTCATATGGCCGGGTGGTTCAACCATTATGGTCGCGTCTGGGTACTGAAAGCGGCTCCTGGTGCCGGTGCGCCACTGTTCTCTTCTGCATCAAATAGCACTAACGGTTCCGCTCTGCTGACACAATAGCGGCCGTTAGCGGGCTGGTTCGCCAGCCCTTCACTGAATTCTGAGGTAAAGCATGACTTCTCTTTCTGACGCCTGGCTGCAACGCTTTGGCGGCACGGCGCGTTTGTACGGGCAACCGGCGCTACAGCTGTTTGCCGATGCGCATATCTGTGTGGTCGGCATTGGCGGCGTAGGCTCGTGGGCTGCTGAGGCGCTGGCGCGTACCGGTATTGGTGCCATCACCCTGATTGATATGGATGATGTCTGCGTGACCAACACCAATCGCCAGATCCATGCATTGAAAGAGACGGTCGGCCAGGCGAAAACGGAAGTAATGGCAGAGCGTATTCTGGCGATTAATCCGGAGTGCAAAGTCACCTGCATTGATGACTTTATTACCGCTGACAATACGGCTGAACTGATGAGCGCCGGTTTTACCTACGTGATTGATGCTATCGACAGCGTCCGGCCAAAAGCCGCTCTGCTGGCCTGGTGTCGCCGCAATAAGATCCCGTTGGTCACCACCGGCGGAGCTGGCGGTCAGATCGATCCCACGCAGATCCAGGTTGCCGATCTGGCGAAGACTATTCAGGATCCGCTGGCGGCCAAACTGCGTGAACGGCTGAAAAGCGATTTTAAGATAGTGAAGAACAGTAAGGGTAAGCTAGGGATCGACTGCGTATTTTCGACCGAAGCCTTGATGTATCCGCAGGCTGACGGCTCGGTTTGTGCCTCCCGCAGCACGGCGGAAGGGCCGAAGAAGATGGATTGTGCTTCAGGATTTGGCGCGGCGACGATGGTCACGGCGACCTTTGGATTTGTCGCCGTTTCCCATGTGCTGAAAAAAATGATGGCTAAAGCCGCACGAGCCTGATGATGACGGCTGGTTAGCTGGTTAGCTGGTTAGCTGGTTAGCTGGTTGCAGGCTTATCCTTCAGCCTTCTTTCGCGGCTTTGATCACCGCTTCAGCCAGCGCGCTCAGCCCGGCGCTGCGCGAAGAACTCAGCTGGGCACGCAAACCCAGCTCATCAAATAATGTCAGCGGGTCGTGACTCAGCAGAGTGGCGGGTTGCTGACCCTCTACGGCTGTTAACAACACCGCCAGCAATCCCCGGACAATTCTGCCTTCACTGTCGCCATAGAAGTGCAGGCTGCCATCTTCACGTCTTTGATGCCCCAACCAGACAAGGTTTTCACAGCCGCTGAGCTCAATTTCTGCTGTTTTCAGCTCATCTGGCAGGGCCGGAAGCTGTTTTCCCATCAGGATCAGCTGACGATAGCGATCTTCCCATTGCGTAAAGGCTGAGAATTTTTGCTTTAATCCGTCTGCGGTAATCAATTCGCCAAACGGATGAGGGGCCAGTAAAGAAGTCATAATCAATCGCCTAACAGGTCCAGGGCGGTGGTCATGCCTTTGACCAGCGCCTCTACATCGTGAAGGGTATTATACGGCGCAAATGAAGCCCGCAAAGTCCCGCTAACGCCTAAAGCTTGCAACAGTGGCTGCGCGCAGTGTTGTCCCGCCCTCAGAGCAATGCCACTTTCTGCCAGCAGCGTAACCACATCGCTGTGATGAACGCCGGCAATATCAAACGAAAGCAGGCTGGAGCGACTGGCACGGTAGCTGCGAAATCCTGCCAGTGTAGAAAGACGCTCTTCTGCCACATCAGCTAAGCCACAACTCCAGCTTTCCGCGGCCGCTAAATCGAAGGTCTCCAGCCAGCTCAGCGCGGCGCTCAGGCCGATGACGCCCGCCACGTTTGGCGTTCCTGCTTCAAAGCGCCACGGAACGGGCTGGGGAACAAACCCGTCGAAACTCACGCTGCTCAGCATTTTGCCGCCTCCCTGCCATGGCTGCATCTGTTCCAGCAAGTCAGTCTTGCCATACAGCGCACCAATGCCCATTGGGCCATACAGTTTGTGGGCAGAAAAAGCGTAGAAATCGATATCATCCTTTTGCACGTCCGGCGGCGAATGCACCACGCCCTGCGCGCCATCGATCATCACTTTAGCCCCCACACCATGAGCAAGCGCGATGGCCTGAGCAATATCAGGGCAGCCACCGGTCACGTTCGACATCTGTCCCAGCGCCAGCACTTTGGTTTGTGGCGTGAGCAATTCAGGCAGTAACGCCATATCGGGCAGGAAATCACGGCCAAGCGGCCATTTAACCACTTTGGCTCCCGTCTGTGAGGCGACCATCAGCCAGGGCACCAGATTGGCGTGATGCTCTGCTTCACTCACCAGGATCTCATCACCTGGCACTAAACGTGGACGAAAATAGCCCTGGGCGACCAGATTAATCGCTTCGGTGGTGCCTTTCGTCCAGACAATATTGTTGGTTTGTGGCGCATTCAGCAACAGGGCGACCTGCTCGCGGGCGTGTTCATATCTTTCAGTCAATTCACGCGCGGCGGCAAACTGACTGCGATGCACAGTGCCCGCGCTGAGGCTGTAAAACTGCTGCGTAGCCTCAATCACTGCCGCTGGTTTCAGGGTGGTGGCGGCACTGTCGAGATAGACACCAGCATCAGCCAGCGCCGGAAAATGCTGGCGAAAGTGGGCGGGGCTAAAGGCTGTCATGGTTTCCTCGACTAATGATGTATTGGTGCGGTTTTTGCTCAGGACCACTCTGAATAACAGGCATATTCCTGGCAAAGTTAGAAAAGCGGGTTATGCTTTTTTAGGTTAGCTTTAAAACATTACCAGCAGATAAGCACCCCTTTGGCAGGCAATTTACCCGCATTTTGCCAACAGGTCGTGCTCTGAAGGTGATTTTTCGGATTACCGTCTTCAAGGAGAATAAAGATGAAAAAATTTGCTGCAATTCTGGCCGCCTGTGCCATGACCTTTACTCTGGCTGCTTGTTCAAGCAACTACGTGATGCACACTAACGATGGCCGCACTATTGTCGCTGACGGCAAGCCGGTGGTAGACAATGATACGGGTATGATCAGCTATCAGGATGCCAATGGCAACAAACAGCAGATCAACCGCTCTGATGTAAAAGAGATGGTCGAGATGGGCCAGTAAGCTTCATGCAAAAAAAAAGCACCGCAATTTGCGGTGCTACTAATCACTATGGACAGACAGGATAAATCTACAGGAATAAAAGATAGCCAGGCTATCAGATCTGAAAAGCGTCAGATCAAATGCAAACACAACATCACGACCACAAGCCAAAAGCCCTTCAAAATCCGGCGTTTCCGCCTCAATTTCAACCTGCTTTTCGTTCCGGCTCAGGAAGTGCGGCAACTATAGGTATTTGCTGGTACATCCTCAACGGACAAATTATAATGTCTCGGATAAAAAAAACTAATACGTAAAGCTCCGTCAGGAGTGTTACTTCCGATGTTGTTAAAAAGTATCCGGTAACCATGTCAAAACGTCTTCCTCCTTTAAATGCTCTGCGGGTTTTTGATGCCGCGGCGCGTCATCTCAGCTTTACCAAAGCCGCCGAAGAGCTGTTCGTCACTCAGGCCGCTGTCAGCCACCAGATTAAGTCATTAGAGGACTTTCTTGGGCTTAAGCTGTTCCGCCGTCGCAATCGTTCGCTGTTGTTGAGCGAAGAAGGACAAAGCTACTACCTCGACATTAAAGAGATTTTCACCTCTCTGAATGATGCAACGCGGAAGCTTCAGGCGCGCAGTGCGAAAGGTGCGCTGACGGTCAGTTTGCTGCCCAGTTTTGCTATTCAGTGGCTGGTGCCCAGGTTGACCAGCTTTAACTCAGCTTATCCGGGGATCGATGTCCGTATCTCTGCGGTGGACCGTGATGAAGAGAAGCTGGCCGATGATGTCGACGTCGCTATCTTCTATGGTCGCGGCAACTGGCCGGGACTGAGAGTGGAAAAACTCTATGCAGAGTATCTTCTGCCGGTTTGTTCACCTTTACTGCTGACCGGTGAAAAGCCGCTGAAGACGCCAGAAGACCTTGCTCGTCAGACTTTATTGCATGATGCCTCCCGCCGTGACTGGCAGTCTTACACCCGTCAACTGGGCGTGGGGCACATTAATGTGCAGCAAGGGCCGATCTTCAGCCACAGCGCGATGGTGCTGCAGGCGGCAATCCATGGGCAGGGCGTGGCGCTGGCAAATAATGTGATGGCGCAAACCGAGATTGAGGCCGGACGGCTGGTTTGCCCGTTCAACGATGTTTTAGTCAGTAAAAACGCTTTTTATCTGGTTTGTCATGACAGTCAGGCAGAACTGGGTAAAATAGCCGCCTTCCGGCAGTGGATCCTGGCAAAAGCCGCCAGTGAACAAGAAAAATTCCGCTTTCGTTACGAGAGCTGAGACGTGATTTTTTGCCGCGTGGCCTGTTGGCGGCGTGTGCTACCTCTGAGGATCTGGGAAATGTCGAGTCGTGCGATGCTGGTTTTTGCAGCAATAAGCGGGTTTATCTATGTGATGCTGGGTGCCTTTGGCGCCCATGTACTGAGTAAGTCGCTGGGGTCAGCGGAAATGGCCTGGATTAAAACCGGCCTGGATTATCAGGCTTTCCATACTCTGGCGATCCTGGGGCTGGCTACGGCAATGATGTTCCGGGCCAATATCTGGTTTTACTGGAGCAGTGCCCTGTTAGCGTTAGGTACGGTGTTGTTCAGTGGCAGCTTATATTGTCTGGCACTCTCGCACCTCAAGCTGTGGGTTTTCGTTACACCAATCGGCGGCACCTGCTTCCTGATTGGCTGGATTTTGATGTTGGTTGGCGCGCTGCGTCTGAAAAAAAGGGCAGAACGCCATGAATAAAGTATTACTGTATTGCCGTCAGGGTTTTGAGAAAGAATGTGCGGCAGAAATTACCGCTAAAGCCGCCCAGCGTGAAGTGTTTGGCTTTGCGCGGGTAAAAGACGATTCCGGCTACGTGCTGTTTGAGTGCTATCAGGCTGAAGAAGCGGAAAAGCTGATCGCCGAGCTGCCGTTCAGCGAGCTGATTTTTGCTCGCCAGATGATTGTGGTCGGTGAACTGCTGCGCGATTTACCACCGGAAGACCGCGTCACCCCAGTGACCGGGATGCTGACGGGGTTTGTTGAGAAGGGTGGCGAACTGCGTGTTGAAGTGCCGGACACCAACGAGAGCAAAGAGCTGCTTAAGTTCTGCCGTAAATTCACCGTACCTTTGCGCAGCAGCCTGCGTGCAGCCGGTATTTTGCTGAAGTACGAAACCGACCGCCGTCCGGTGGTGCACGTGTTCTTTATCGCGCCTGGCTGTTGCTACGTTGGCTATTCGCTGTCGAAAAACAACTCGCCGCTGTTTATGGGCATTCAGCGCCTGAAGTTCCCTTCCGATGCGCCAAGCCGCTCCACGCTGAAGCTGGAAGAAGCCTTCCACGCGTTTATCCCGGCTGATGAATGGGATGAGCGTTTGGGCAGCGGATTATACGCGGTGGATTTGGGTGCCTGTCCTGGCGGCTGGACTTATCAGCTGGTGAAACGCAGCATGATGGTGCATGCGGTAGACAACGGCCCGATGGCACCAAGCTTGATGGATACCGGACAGGTGTTCCACCACCGTGAAGATGGCTTTAAGTATCGCCCAACGCGCAGCAATATTTACTGGGTTGTGTGTGACATGGTTGAAAAGCCTGTTCGTGTAGCGAACCTGATGGCCGACTGGCTGGTAAACGGCTGGTGCCGTGAGGCGATCTTTAACCTCAAACTGCCGATGAAAAAGCGTTATGAGGAAGTGTCGCAGAACCTGGCGATGATCGAAGAGAAGCTGAAGGCCAACGGCATTAATGCCCAAATCCAGGCGCGCCAGCTGTATCACGATCGTGAAGAGGTGACGGTTCACATCCGCCGCATCTGGGCTGCAGAACCAGGACGCCGTGACGAGAAGTAAGCTGTTAAAGCAACAGATCTCCTCCGTGACTGAGATAAGGAGAAGGTTTTGAACAAGTCCTGCCAGTCGATTATGGCTGGCAGGGCAGTCAGAGGCGTTCTGGCAAACGTAACTGGTTCAGATTCCCTTCCAGTTTCAAATCGGTTTTTAGCGTGGCGACCTGCCGGCAAATTTGCGCCATCTCCTGCTGCTCCTGCAGCTTCTTCTGCCACTTTGCTGGCACGGACGCGAGCTGTTGATAGACCGCTTCCAGCGTACCAAACTCCTTTAGCAGTTCTGCTGCACTCTTGGCACCAATTCCGGCTACGCCTGGGATCTTACTGCTGCTTATCCCTGCCAGCCCCCAGTAATCGGTCAGTTGTGCTGGCATTACGCCAAATTCAGCGTCGATAAAGGGCACGTCCAGCCAGCGTTTCTGGAAGTAATCACGGATTTGAATCGCGGGTGCCAGTAACTGGCAATAGCCTTTATCAGTAGACACAATGGTGGCCTGATGGCCACCAGCCGCAACTTTACAGGCCAGTGTTGCCGCCAGATCGTCCGCTTCTTCCCCTGACACTTGCCAGCAAGGCACGCCAGCCGCTTCGAAAGCTGCCCGCAACAGCGGCATCTCTTCATGCAGCGTATCCGGCATTGGCGTACGACCGGCTTTATAGCCTGGCAACAGCTGATGACGCCAGCCCTCATGGCGTTCGTCATCGTCAAAGACGGCCACCGCATGGGTTGGATTACTGTGCCGAATCAACTGGTGCAACGCATTGACGCAGGTTTCCTGGCAGGGGGAACCCTGCACCGCATGAATACGGCGGATCAGGTTAAGCGCATCAACAATCAGCAAATGAATAGTCATAATTACCACGAAGGTGGAGCGGCCTGGTAGCCGCTCCGGTTAGATGAGTTATTTGATGATTTCGTAGCAGGGGATGTAAGCCGTTCCCGGCAGCTTCATACGGTGTTGAGCCACAAATCCCTGTAACAAATCGTCCATACGGCGCATCATTTCCGGATCGCCATGCAATTTGTACGGCCCTTTCTCTTTAATAGCCTTGATCCCCATATCCTTCACGTTCCCGGCAACAATCCCGGAGAAGGCCCGGCGCAGCGCGGCGGCAAGCTGTTCAGCAGGCTGGTCTGGATGCAGATTAAGGTTGGCCATATTTTCATGCGTGGGCATAAACGGCACCTGAAGATCCGGCGCGATACGAATTGACCAGTTAAAGCTGTAGGCATCGCCAGTTTCACGACGGTGCTCTTTCACTTTTGGCATCGCTTTCTTCATCAGGCGGGCCACTTCAGGCGCATCATCAATGATAATGGTGTAGTGCTTGCGGGCCGCTTCACCCAGCGTGTTGATAATAAATTCATCCAGCACGTTGAAGTAGTCCGCGCTCTCTTTCGGACCGGTCAGGATCAGCGGCAGGACCTGATCCTGGTTTTGCGGATTCATCAGAATGCCCAGCAGGTACAGCAGCTCTTCGGCCGTGCCCACGCCGCCAGGGAAGATGATGATGCCGTGAGCGATACGGACAAACGCTTCGAGGCGTTTCTCAATATCCGGCATGATAATCAGCTCATTAACCAGGGGGTTAGGTGGCTCAGCAGCAATGATCGAAGGCTCGGTCAGGCCAATAAAGCGGCCTTCTTTATAGCGTTGCTGCGCATGGCCCACCGCGGCACCCTTCATTGGCGCTTCCATCACGCCCGGCCCGCAGCCGGTGCAGATGTTCAGCTCACGCAAGCCTAACTGCGAGCCGACATTGCGGCAATACTGGTATTCCACCGCGTTAATCGAGTGGCCGCCCCAGCAGACAACGGTATTGGGTTCTTCACCAATGTGCAGCGCGCGAGCGTTGCGCAGGATAGAGAACACCATATTGGTCAGCTGGACCGTGTCTTCAATGTCCAGATCCTGGAAACGTTCGTTGGTGTTGAGCTGGCCATTTACAAACAAAATGTCGCGCAGGACAGCGAACAGGTTAGCTTGCAGGGCGCGAATAATCCGGCCATCGACAAAGGCTTCTTCCGGGGGATTAATCAGTTCAAGTTTTACGCCGCGCTCACGGCGCAGGACATTGATATCAAAGTTTTCAAAACGTGAAAGCAGCTCATGGCTGCTGTCGGTCTGACTTCCGGAGTTAAGTACGGCAAGAGAACAGTTGCGGAACAGCTGGTACAGGTCGCTGCTGGCAGTCTGCTTCAGCATATCGACTTCCAGTTGAGACAGCAGATCCATTGAGCCCAAAGGGCTGATATGTGTAATCAAAATAACTCCTTTACACCCATCCGGGTGATAGTCACTCCATGGTCTGGCCCTGGTGAACGGGGGCCGGACGCGGAGAGTAAAGTCCCTGAACCAGGTAATTACCTGAGCCCACTCCAGAGTAGCCTTGTCCGCAGGGAATTAACAAGATGTCGCGCGATGCTTATGCGGCGCGGCGCTCAAAACGCAGTGGATTACTGACGCACCAGGCGAGAATGTCCCGGCCTGAACTCGCCATTGCTGCGCCATGGGTTGATATCCAGGCCGCCACGTCGGGTATAACGGGCATAGACACTGAGCTCTTCAGGCTGACAGAAGCGCAGGATGTCGTTAAAAATACGCTCGACACACTGTTCGTGGAATTCATTGTGATGGCGGAAAGAGACCAGGTAGCGCAGCAAGGCTTCGCGCTGGATGCGTGGCCCACGATAGCTGATCTGCACTGAGCCCCAGTCTGGCTGATTGGTGATCAGGCAGTTGGATTTCAGCAAATGGCTGACCAGTTGCTCTTCAACAATTTCCGGCTGGGTCGCCTGTTCAAGGTAATCCGTAGTGAACTGGTAGTTATCGATTTCGATATCCTGTTCATCAATACAGTAACCCGCGAAATGGCCAATGGGCTGGCCTTCCACTTCCTGCAGGCGGAACAAAGCCACGGTAACGTCGCCTTCGGCACAGGCGCTGAGGTCACGTTCCAGCGCGGCACGAACGTCGCCCCAGTCGGCAAATTTTGTCTGATTAAAGCTGTTCAGATAGAGCTTAAAGCTTTTGGATTCAATCAGATTGAGGCTATCGGCTTGCAGGGAAATTTCGCCTACCGCAACCTGGGGTAAGCCTTTCTCGTTCAGCCAGGAAAGTTCGTACAGGGTCCAGATATCCGCGCCGTGAAAAGGCAGATTTTCGGGAAACAGCCCTAAAGGTTCGCGGTTCATGCTGCGCGGAACGGCTTGCAGTAAGGAGGGTTGATACTTATCGTGGTATTCTGTTGGCTTGCCTAGCGTCAGGTTGCTTAGCGCCTGATGGGGATCCGTTAAAGACATCTTAATAACCTTATGGCCTGCCGTTTGCAGGCGGTAGAGCAGAATGCAGAGATAGCCTTAGTGTAACTCAGGCTACAGAGAGTGAAAAAAGAATGATTGAAGAAACCAGCCGTGCCTTAACCGAGTTTACCCAAAAATATTGTGACGAATGGGACCGTGTATGCGGCCATCCGCCGGCCAGTGTTGAGCTGCTGGGCGTTCCTTCGCCTTGCGTCCAGCAAACCGGTGAAGATGAACTGTACTGGTTACCGCAGCCGTTCACGCTGGCGCAGAATCTGGAAGCGGTAGAACGTGCGATTGAGTTCCGTATCCAGCCTTCCGTTGTCGCCTGGTACAGCTCGCAATTTGCAGGCGATATGACGGCGACCTTTGGTGGGCAAGCCTGCACGCTGCTGCAAACCTGGAGCGAAGAGGATTTCCTGCGCGTGCAGGAAAACCTGATCGGCCATCTGGTGATGAAACGCCGGTTAAAACAGTCGCCAACGCTGTTTATCGCCACCACGGATTCTGAACTGGAAGTGATCTCGGTCTGTAATCTGACCGGCGAAGTGGTTCTGGAGCAGTTGGGAACGGAAAAGCGCAGCCTGCTTTCGCCTGATTTAGAACAGTTTATCGCTGAGTTACAGGTAGATTTGCCCGTCAGCAAAAAAGGGTGAGTGAGCTGTGAGACATCTCTTACAACAGCTGTGAGAGATCGCTAGAAATATCGATAGTCTGTCCGTCCTTATCTTGACTAAATCATTACAAATCAATTGGATGATTGATTATTGGTCGCTGCAGCAGGCTTGTTACGTCAGATTTTAACGCTAACCATATTGTTTGCTTATGGCGATCCGGCAGAATAGCGTCATCAGACAGGATTCTGTGGCTTAAGGATTGAGTCAGGACACCCTCAGGAAGAGGAAGCAGGGATAGTCTTCAGGATGAAGATAGGATGTCTCAGGATGAGATCAGGGACACCTCCAGGACGGAGAAGTGAGCTGTCACTGACGACGGCGTGCCGGGACGCAAGGGATTATCACTAGAATGGTGATTTGCAAGGAAAACTGGGGACAAAGTTATCACGGACGAGCAGGGAGCATTAGCGTGGCGGGATGGCTGCAAACGAACCGGGAGCACTGTTTATACAGTGCTCCCTTTTTTTGTGCTTACTTTTCCCAGTCCCGCGCCTGAGTGGTATGCTTGCGGCCAGTAAAAACCGGATAACAGGGAGCAGCCAATGAGCCGCGAACACCAAGTTCTGCTTCGCCTGCAGGCGATTGAACAATTATTACACGATAAAGGGCTGTGGCAGACTTCAGCGCCCGACAGCGAGGCGTTCAACAGCGTCGAACCTTTCTCCGTGGATACCATGATGCCGTTACAGTGGCTGCAATGGATCTTCCTGCCAAGAATGCATGCCCTGCTCGATGCCGGTGCCACGCTACCGGTGAAACTGGCCGTTACGCCTTACTATGAAATGGCGCTGGAAACGGATATGCCTGAGCGGACAAGCCTGCTGCATGTCCTGAGCGAACTGGATAACCTGTTTGAGCATGACGAGTAATGCTTGAGATTCTCTATCAGGATCAGTGGCTGGTTGCGGTCAATAAACCCGCCGGATGGCTGGTACACCGCAGCTGGTTAGATCGCCATGAAACCGTGTTTGTCATGCAGACGCTGCGTGACCAGATTGGTCAGCATGTTTTCACCGTACACCGGCTGGATCGCCCAACTTCAGGCGTGCTGTTGCTGGCACTGTCGAGCGAAGTGGCCCGTCTGCTTTCACAGCAGTTTGAACAGCATGCTATGCAGAAAACCTATCATGCGGTGGTCAGGGGCTGGCTGGAAGGGGAAGATACCCTCGACTATGCGCTGACCGAAGAGCTGGACAAAATCGCCGATAAATTCAGTACCCCGGACAAAGCGCCGCAGCCTGCTGTTACCCACTGGAAAGCGCTGGCAAAAGCCGAGCTGCCGGTAGCCGTCAGCCGTTATGACTCCTCGCGCTTCAGTCTGGTTGAACTCAAGCCAGATACCGGGCGGAAACACCAGCTACGCCGTCATTTACGCCATCTCCGCCACCCGATTATTGGCGACAGTGCGCATGGCGATCTCAAACAGAACCGCAGCGCCGCGCAGCACTTCGGCATGAAGCGTCTGATGCTGCATGCCAGCGAGCTAAGCCTGCTGCACCCGGTAACCGGTGAACCGCTGGTACTGCGTGCCGGGCTCGATCCTGTCTGGCAAGGGTGTATGAAGGCCTTTGGTTGGGAGGAGTGCCTTCCGGAGATCCCAAGGGTTGAGTTTGTGACGGCTAACCTTCAGGATAGTCCCTCAGAATAAGCGCCAGCAACGGAGAAAAGCATGGCTCAGGTAGGTATTTTTGTAGGCACCGTTTACGGTAATGCGCTGCTGGTGGCGGAAGAGGCTGAACCTCTGCTGGCCGACCAGGGACATCAGGTCAAGATTTTCGAAGACCCAACGCTGGAAGACTGGCAGCGTTATGCCGATCATGTGGCGCTGATTATCACCTCCACGACGGGGCAGGGTGATTTGCCGGACAGCATTGCTCCGCTGTTCCACGCCATCAAAGACAAGCTGGGCCATCAGCCTGCGCTGCAGTACGGCGTGATTGCGCTGGGCGACAGCAGTTACGATGATTTCTGTGGCGGCGGCAAGAAGTTCGATGCGCTGTTGCAGGAGCACAGTGCGAAGCGAGTGGGTGAAGTGTTGCTAGTCGATGCGGCTGAGAACCCGGAACCGGAAGAGATTACCTCTCCGTGGGTTGAAGCCTGGGCTAAGCAGATCGGCTGAGTCACTCTGCTGACATCCTCTGTTCTCCAGCCCCTGGCTGTGCGAGCGCATCTCCGATTGAGATTATCGGGATGCGCTCGCTGATTTGTAAACGTGAAAGAAGGATCAGGTCACTGGCGCAGGGTTAAAGACCGCCAGCGCGTTGTGAATTCCCCAGCGATCGGACCAGGTTTGTTTGCGTCCGCTGGCAATCTCCAGAATCAGTTCAAACAGTCTTGTTCCTACCTGCTCAATACTCTCTTCGCCGGTCGCAATCGTTCCTGCATTGATGTCCATCAGATCGTGCCATCTCTCAGCCAGCGCGTTGCGGGTTGCCATTTTGATCACCGGAATTGCGGCCAGACCATATGGCGTGCCTCGCCCGGTAGTAAACACCTGCAAAGTAATCCCTGAAGCCATCTGTTGCGTGCCGCAGACAAAGTCACTGGCCGGTGTGGCTGCGTAAATCAGTCCGCGTTTGGTCGGACGCTGACCCGGCGAAAGCACTTCAACAATCGGGCTGCGGCCTGATTTGGCTATCGACCCCAACGCTTTTTCAACCACGTTGGCTAAGCCGCCTTTTTTGTTCCCCGGAGAAGGGTTAGCGCTGCGATCCGTCTGCCCCAAAGTCAGGTAGTTGTCATACCAGGCCATCTCTTCCAGCAGGCGTTTGCCCACTTCTTCATTCACCACGCGTGGCGTAAGCAGATGGATGGCATCACGCACTTCGGTCACTTCAGAAAACATCACCGTTGCGCCACAGCGGACCAGTAAATCGGAAGCATACCCCACAGCCGGGTTCGCCGTTACGCCGGAAAACGCATCGCTACCGCCGCATTGCATACCGATAATCAGTTCCGAAGCGGGGACCGTTTCGCGCTGACGCTGGTTAAGGCGCTGCAAATGCCGGCGGGCTACTTGCAGAATATCGTCGACCATCGATTCAAATCCGATGTGCTTTTCATCCTGCAGACGGACAACATCTTCTTCGCCCAGCGAAATGGCTTGCACATCTGGCGTCCCTTCCAGCAAACGCTCTGGCTGGAGCTTTTCACAGCCCAGACCGACCACCATCACTTCGCCGCCGAAGTTAGCGTTCAGCGCCAGATTGTGGATGGTGCGGATCGGCACGACGGCCGCTGGGGCGTTGATCGCCACGCCACAGCCGTATAAATGATTCAGAGCGACCACGCCATCAACGTTAGGGAAGGCTGGCAGCAGGTCGCGCTCAATGATCTTCACCACATAATCCACCACGCCAGCCACGCAGTGAACGCTGGTGGTAATGGCCAGCAGGTTTCGGGTGCCTACGCTGCCGTCCGCATTGCGGTAACCTTCGAAGGTGTAACCCTCGAGCGGCGGCAAATCTGGCGGAACATTGTTGGCGAGAGGCAGGCTGGAAAGTTCTGGCGCTTCGGGTAGCACCACCAGTGATTCGTCAATCCACCCTCCGCGTGTGATATCCCTCACCGCATAGCCAATCACTTCGCCATAACGAAGGATATTTGCGCCCTTGGCAATATCACTGAGGGCCACCTTGTGCCCCTGAGGAATATGTTCTTTTAAAACCAGTCCGCAAGGAAATTCAGTTCCCGCCACCAGGCCATTATTATTGACCACGATGGCAACGTTATCGTTCTCATGGACCTTTATATAAAGGGCCGGATCGTTTCTTTGAATGTTCATTGCTCGACAAGTCCTGAAATAAGTAAGGTAAGCGTCTTTTATTCTCTCCGTGATGAACGATGCGTCCTTTTTTGCCTGAGTCGTATTCTGCTGCCGAACAGTATAAAAGCCCCCTCACGGAAAAACATTATGCAAATGTCCGACATGGTGGCGCCTGGGCTCAGGTTTTTTCTGGCATACGTACAGATATCAGTGAGAACGCTCACAAAGGCAAGGGGAAAGCCACCGGACTGTGACCGCCCACGCAGAACGGGTTCGTTCCGTGAGCCACTGCGCAGCGTGTTGTGCATATGCCCCAAGAATAAGTGGAATAATGGCTTTTTATAGGGCTAATTACCGATGTATTCCCTTTCCGCTGTTCCTATACTTTTTAGCGAACGGGACGATGAGATATTGCCACGCTGCGTGAAAACTATTCTGCAAAAATAATCGCTGTGTTTAACCCGACATCATTCTGATACCCAACGCGATGTGTATGCCGTACAGAGTGAGTTTGCCTGACCGCTATATTTCAGGAGTACCTCATGAATTCAATCAGTAGTGCTGCGAGCACCGTGAAAAAAAGAACAAATGCTCGCTACTGGATAGTGGTGATGCTGTTTATCGTCACCTCTTTCAACTACGGGGACCGCGCGACGATTGCCATCGCCGGTTCTGCCATGTCCAAAGATATCGGGCTCAGCTCGGTTGGCCTTGGCTACATCTTCTCCGCTTTCTCATGGGCCTATGTCATCGGCCAAATCCCTGGTGGCTGGTTGCTGGACCGCTTCGGCTCCAAGCGCGTCTACTTCTGGAGTATTTTCCTCTGGTCGCTGTTCACCTTACTGCAGGGCTTCGTTGACCTGTTCAGCGGCTTCACCATTATCGCCACGCTGTTTATGTTGCGATTCCTGGTGGGTCTGGCAGAGGCACCTTCCTTCCCCGGTAACAGCCGAATTGTTGCGGCCTGGTTCCCGGCTCAGGAACGCGGCACCGCCGTGGCTATCTTCAACTCTGCCCAGTACTTCGCCACGGTGATCTTCGCGCCAATTATGGGCTGGTTGGTCTCTTCTGTCGGTTGGGCGCATGTGTTCTGGTTTATGGGTGGCCTCGGCATCATCCTCAGCTTTATCTGGCTGAAAGTGATCCACGATCCAAACGACCATCCGGGCGTTAACAAAGCCGAGCTGGAGTACATGGAGCAGGGCGGTGCGCTGATCAATATGGATCAGAAAAAAGCCGAGCGTAAGGTGAGCTGGGCAGAGAAAAGACATCAAATCAAACAGCTGATCAGCTCGCGCATGATGGTGGGCATCTATCTGGGCCAGTACTGCATTAACGCCTTAACCTACTTCTTTATTACCTGGTTCCCGGTTTATCTGGTGCAGGCTCGCGGCATGTCGATTCTGAAAGCCGGGATGGTCGCTTCAATCCCTGCCATCTGCGGCTTCCTTGGCGGCGTGCTGGGCGGAATCATTTCTGACTGGCTGATGCGCAAAACCGGCTCGCTGAATATCGCCCGTAAAACGCCAATCGTGCTCGGTATGTTGCTGTCGATTTCGATGGTGGTGTGTAACTACGTTGATACTGAATGGGTGGTGGTGTTCTTTATGGCGCTGGCGTTCTTCGGTAAAGGCATTGGTGCACTGGGCTGGGCGGTGATGGCAGATACCGCGCCGAAAGAGATCAGTGGCCTGAGCGGTGGCCTGTTCAATATGTTCGGCAACATCTCCGGCATCATCACGCCAATCGCTATTGGTTACATCATTGCCTCTACTGGCTCCTACAACGGCGCACTGATTTATGTCGGTATCCATGCCTTTGTGGCGGTATTGAGCTACCTGGTGCTGGTACAGGATATTAAACGCATTGAACTGAAACCTTTGTAAGGACGAGTTATGACCACGCAAAGCAGCCCTGTCATTACCGGAATGAAAGTTATCCCTGTGGCAGGTCATGACAGCATGTTGTTGAACATTGGTGGCGCCCATGGCGCCTTCTTCACCCGCAACATAGTGGTGTTAACGGACAGCGCAGGGCATACCGGCGTAGGTGAAGCCCCAGGTGGCGAAACTATTTACCAAACGCTGATGGACGCCGTCCCGCAGGTGATGGGCAAAGAAGTCGCCAGAATGAACAGCCTGGTGCAGCAGGTGCACAAAGGAAATCAGTCAGCGGACTTCGATACCTTTGGCAAAGGCGCCTGGACGTTTGAACTGCGGGTGAATGCGGTGGCGGCACTGGAAGCCGCGCTGCTGGACCTGCTCGGTCAGTGCCTCAACGTGCCAGTGGCTGAATTGCTTGGGCCAGGGAAACAGCGCGATGAAGTCACCGTGCTGGGCTACCTGTTCTATATCGGCGACCGTGAAAAAACCGATCTGCCTTACCTGACGGGCGAGAAAGCCAGCCACGACTGGTATCACCTGCGCCATCAAAAGGCGATGGACAGTGCCGCCGTGGTGCGCCTTGCCGAGGCGGCGCAGGATAAATATGGCTTCAAAGACTTCAAGCTGAAAGGCGGCGTATTGCCTGGTGAGCAGGAAATTGAGGCGATCAAAGAGATGAAGAAGCGCTTCCCGGACGCCAGAGTCACCGTTGATCCCAACGGCGCCTGGCACCTGGATGAAGCCATCGCGCTGTGCAAAGACATGCAGGGCATTTTGACCTATGCCGAAGACCCTTGTGGCGCAGAGCAGGGATACTCAGGCCGTGAAGTGATGGCTGAGTTCCGCCGTGCAACTGGTTTGCCGGTCGCCACCAATATGATTGCCACAAACTGGCGCGAGATGAATCACGCGGTGATGCTCAACTCAGTAGATATTCCGCTGGCCGATCCGCATTTCTGGACGTTGAGTGGCGCAGTGCGCGTAGCCCAACTCTGTGACGACTGGGGTCTGACCTGGGGCTGTCACTCCAATAACCATTTCGATATCTCTCTGGCGATGTTCACCCATGTTGGGGCCGCCGCACCGGGCAAACCTACCGCTATCGATACGCACTGGATCTGGCAGGAAGGCGACCAGCGTCTGACTAAAAATCCGCTGCAAATCCGCAACGGTAAGATTGCCGTTCCGGACGCGCCGGGCCTTGGCGTGGAGCTGGACTGGGCGCAAATAGAGAAAGCCCATGCGCTGTATAAAACGTTGCCGGGCGGCTCCCGCAACGACGCCACCGCAATGCAATATCTGGTCCCCGGCTGGACCTTCGATCGTAAACGCCCGGCCTTTGGACGCTGAACCCTGACAGGTAAGGAAGAATGATGAACGCGATTACAGGTACCCCTTTGATCACCGACATGCAGGTTATCCCGGTGGCCGGTCACGACAGTATGTTGCTGAACCTGAGCGGTGCGCACGCGCCGTTTTTCACCCGCAATATTGTGATCATCAAAGACAACTCAGGCCACACCGGCGTGGGCGAGATCCCCGGCGGTGAAAAAATTCGTAAAACGCTGGAAGAGGCTGCGCAGCTGCTTATCGGCCACGGCCTGGGCGAATATAAAAATCTGTTAAGCCACGTCCGTGAGACCTTCGCAGACCGCGATGCCAGCGGCAGGGGAAATCAGACCTTTGACCTGCGTACCACCATTCATGTGGTGACCGGGATTGAAGCCGCATTGCTGGACCTGCTCGGCCAGCACCTTGGCGTGAACGTGGCGTCCTTGCTCGGTGACGGACAGCAGCGCGATCAGGTCGAGATGCTGGGCTACCTGTTCTATGTGGGCGACCGCCGGAAGACGGCGCTGCCTTACCAGAGCCAGCCTGACGACAGCTGCGACTGGTATCGCCTGCGTCATGAAGAAGCGCTAAGCCCGGAAACGGTAGTGCGTCTGGCTGAAGCCGCTTACGAGAAGTACGGCTTTAACGACTTCAAACTGAAAGGCGGCGTGCTGGCTGGCAGCGAAGAGGGTGAAGCGGTCACCGCGCTGGCTAAGCGATTCCCGGAAGCAAGGATCACTCTGGATCCTAACGGCGCCTGGTCACTGAATGAAGCGATCGAGTTAGGCAAACAGCTGAAAGGCGTGCTGGCTTATGCGGAAGATCCTTGTGGCGCGGAGCAGGGCTATTCCGGCCGTGAAGTGATGGCTGAATTCCGCCGTGCGACCGGGCTGCCAACCGCCACCAACATGATTGCTACCGACTGGCGGCAGATGGGCCATACTTTGTCCTTGCAGTCGGTCGATATCCCGCTGGCAGACCCGCACTTCTGGACGATGCAAGGTTCGGTGCGCGTGGCGCAGATGTGCCACGACTTTGGCCTCACCTGGGGTTCTCACTCCAACAACCATTTCGATATTTCCCTGGCGATGTTCACCCATGTGGCCGCCGCCGCGCCTGGCAAAATTACCGCTATCGATACCCACTGGATTTGGCAGGAAGGCAATCAGGGGCTGACCAAACAACCGCTGCAAATTAAAGGCGGACGGGTGCAGGTTCCGCAAAAACCGGGACTGGGCGTAGAGCTGGATATGGACAAAGTGATGCAGGCTCATCAGCTCTATCTCAAGCACGGTCTTGGCGCACGCGACGATGCGCAGGCCATGCAGTTCCTGGTGCCGAACTGGACCTTCGACAACAAACGCCCTTGTCTGGTGCGCTAATTCTACTTCACAGGAGTTACTGATGAGCTACGTAAACAACCCAAACAGCTTTCGTCAACGCCTGCTGGCCGGGGAAACCTTAATTGGCAGCTGGTGTGCAATGGCTAACCCGCTGAGCACCGAAGTGCTTGGCCTTGCCGGTTTTGACTGGCTGGTGCTGGATGGTGAGCACGCGCCGAATGACATCACCACCTTTGTGCCACAGCTGATGGCGTTAAAAGGCAGCCACAGTGCGCCGGTAGTTCGCCCCCCAACCAACGAGCCGGTGATCATCAAGCGGCTGCTGGATATTGGCTTCTCCAACTTCCTGGTGCCGTTTGTGGAAACCGAAGAAGAAGCGATCCGGGCGGTAGCTTCAACCCGTTATCCACCCGCCGGGATCCGTGGCGTATCCGTTTCGCACCGCAGCAACATGTACGGCACGGTGCCGGACTATAACAACACCATCAACGATAACGTGACGGTGCTGGTACAGATTGAAACGCAGCTGGGTGTCGACAACATTGATGCCATCGCCGCTGTTGACGGCGTGGACGGCATCTTTGTCGGGCCAGGCGACCTGTCAGCCGCATTAGGCTATCTCGGTCAGCCTGCGCATCCGGAAGTGCTGAAAGTGATTAAACACCTTTTCGAGCGGGCTAAAGCCGCTGGCAAACCAAGCGGCATCCTCGCGCCGGTAGAAGCCGATGCCCGCCGTTATCTGGAGTGGGGCGCTGGCTTTGTTGCCGTAGGCAGCGACGTTGGCGTTTTCCGTGGTGCCACGCAGGCGCTGTGCGACCGCTTCAAAAAATAACCCCCGAATCTGGAGAAGAACATGAAAATTGGCTTTATTGGTCTGGGCATCATGGGCAAACCCATGAGCAAAAATCTGGTGAAAGCAGGGTATTCACTGGTGGTACGCGATCACAACCGCGAAAACGAAGCAGAGCTGGTCAGCCTGGGGGCTACGCTGGCCGGCAGCGCGAAAGAAGTGGCCGAGCAGAGTGATGTGATCATCACCATGTTGCCGAACTCGCCGCAGGTTAAAGAAGCCTTGCTGGGGGAAGACAGCGTGATCCTGGGCGCCAAACCAGGCACCATCGTCATTGATATGAGTTCGATTGCTCCACTGGCCAGCCGTGAAATCCACGGCGAACTGGCGAAGAAAAACATCGCGTTGCTGGATGCCCCGGTCAGCGGCGGCGAGCCTAAAGCGATTGAAGGCACGCTGTCGGTGATGGTAGGCGGCGACAAAGAGCTGTTTGATAAATGCTACGACATCATGAAAGCGATGGCGGGCTCGGTGGTTCATACCGGCGATATTGGGGCAGGTAACGTCACCAAACTCGCCAATCAGGTGATTGTGGCCCTGAACATTGCCGCCATGTCGGAAGCGCTGACGCTGGCTACCAAAGCTGGCGTAAACCCGGAACTGGTGTTCCAGGCGATCCGGGGTGGCCTTGCTGGCAGCACCGTGCTGGAAGCGAAAGCCCCGATGGTGATGGATCGCAACTTTAAGCCAGGCTTCCGTATCGACTTGCATATCAAGGATTTAGCCAATGCGCTGGATACTTCCCACGGCGTGGGCGCGCAGCTGCCTTTAACGGCGGCGGTGATGGAGATGATGCAGGCGTTGAAAGCGGATGGCATGGGTACCTCCGACCACAGCGCGCTGGCTTGCTACTACGAGAAGTTAGCGAAAGTGGAAATCAGTAAATAGTCCCATGGTCCGGCTTGCCAGCAGGCCGGTATCTGCACTTTTGGTTGAGGCCAGGTCAACGCGCCCGGAAACCGTATGAAAATAGTAATCGCACCGGATTCATATAAAGAGAGCCTGTCGGCTCAGCAGGTCGCCACGCAGATCGAGCTGGGATTTCGCGAGATATTCCCCGACGCGCACTACGTTAAGCTGCCGGTGGCAGATGGCGGAGAGGGAACTGTCGAGGCGATGGTAGCGGCAACCAAAGGCAAAATCATCGAGCTTGATGTCACCGGGCCGCTGGGCGAACCGGTAAGTGCTTTCTATGGCTTATCCGGTGACGAAAGCTGTGCATTTATTGAGATGGCGGCAGCCAGCGGTCTTGAGCTGGTGCCAGCGGCGCAGCGCGATCCGTTGATCACCACTTCCTTCGGCACTGGCGAGCTGATACGAAATGCGCTGGATAAAGGTGTTGAGCACTTCATTATTGGTATCGGCGGCAGCGCCACCAATGATGGCGGAGCCGGCATGGTGCAGGCGCTGGGTGCCCGCTTGTTGGACAACAACGGCAGGCAGATTGGCTATGGCGGAGGACAGCTGCCTGAGCTGGCCAGCATTGATATGAGTCAGTTTGATACGCGCATCAAACACTGCCGCTTTGAAGTGGCCTGCGATGTCACCAATCCTTTGCTCGGTGAAGAAGGGGCGTCGGCGATCTTTGGGCCGCAAAAAGGCGCAACGCCAGCATTAGTGAAACAACTGGACAGCGCGCTGGCGCATTATGCCGAAGTCATCCGCCGCGATCTGGACATTGATGTGCTGACCGTTGCAGGCGGCGGCGCTGCTGGTGGCATGGGCGTAGCCTTACACGCTTTCTGCCAGGCCGAACTGCGTCGCGGAATTGAAATCGTTACCGAAGCTTTAGGGCTGGATGAGTTGGTGAAGGACGCCACGCTGGTGATCACTGGCGAAGGCAGAATCGACAGCCAGTCCATTCACGGCAAGGTGCCGATTGGCGTGGCTCAGGTGGCTAAACGCTATAACAAACCGGTGATTGGGATTGGCGGGAGCCTGACCAAAGACGTGGGGATTGTGCATCAGCACGGGCTTGATGCGGTCTTCAGCGTGATTTACAGCATCTGCACGCTGGAAGAAGCGCTGGATAACGCCGCCGAAAACGTGCGTTTAAGCGCGCGCAATATTGCGGCAACGCTGGCGATAGGGCAAAAACTCTGACGGCTCTGATGCCGTTGGTTGCACACTTCCGCCAGCATCAGGCTGGCATTACCGGGGCGAAGCAGTTCGTCCCTTTGTTTTTTCAGCCCGTTATCCGGGTTTAAAGACTCAGCCGGTTCTTCGCCAGTCTGGCGACATTCTCCATCTCATCGAGCAGTTCGAACAGCTCCGGTTCAACCGCATCAATGCTGTTATGAGCACGTAAACCCTGTTCAAGTTGCAGGCAAAGCTGCTTCAGCCTTGGCACGCCGCTGTAACTGGCGCTGCCGTGCAGCTTGTGAATGATGTCCCGCAGCGCCAGCGTATCCGCAGATTCCATATAACGCTCAACCAGTCCTTTCACTTCAGGCAGGAAGTCGACCAGCATTTGCAGCAGGTCGCGCGCCAGATCCGGCTTATTGGCCGCCTGACGCAGCGCCAGTTGCCAGTCCAGAGAAGCCGGAACGTCCTGTAATTTGGCCGCCACCGCCTGTAATCCAGGCGTGTAACGGGCCAGCAACTGACTCAGTTTGGCTTCATCAATCGGCTTAGCGAGGTAGTCATTCATCCCTGCGGCAATCAGATGCTCTTTCTCGCCATCCAGCGCATGAGCTGTTACCGCGACAATCGGCGTAGTGCTGTGCTGCGGATACCCGCGAATAATTTCGCTGGCGCGGATGCCGTCGATATCCGGCATCTGAATATCCATCAGAATAATGTCCAGACCGTGTTGTTGCGCTTGTTTAATTGCCGTTTCACCGCTGTCGCACAACACAATGTGTTCCACCTGCTCTTCCAGCAGGGCACCAATCAGTTTGAGGTTCGCCGGGTTATCATCCACCGCCATGACCGTCAGCGGCAGACGCATACGGTAAGGGAGATAGACCGCTTCGCGCGAGTGGTTCTCAATCAGGACTGGCAGCAAACGGGTCAGGCTGACGGGCTTAATCAGGCAGGCGCTGACCCCACGGGACTTCAGCTCCTCGGCGTAAATCTGCATCTGGCAGGGAAGGGCCATAATCAGGTTATCGGCCCGCTTCAGAGCGGGCAGCAGCAACTCGGCAGAGATTTCCCGATCGGCCTCTTTGGTCACCGGCAAGCCCATTAATAGCGCATCAAAATGCCCGTCTGGCAGGCCGTCCAGCGTGGTGCTGTAGCTGATGGTCATTTGCGTGGCACCGAGCATCTCCAGCGTGGCTTTAGCTGCTGCGCTGTTCGCTTCAACATACGCCAGGCGCTTACCAATCAGACAGTCAGTCGCCCGGTGATCTCTATTGGCATTCGGGTTAAGCGCCAGATTGACGTTAAACCAGAAGGTGGAGCCCTGATTTAACCGGCTGTGCAGCGAGATTTCCCCGCCCATCTCATTCACCAGTTTCTGGGTAATGACCAGCCCAAGTCCGGTGCCGCCATGACGACGGGAGATACTCGCATCCGCCTGGCGGAAGGCCTGGAACAGCTGTGACTGCTGCTTCTCAGAGATGCCGATGCCGGTGTCGTGGATCTGCACTTCCAGATTAACGCGGTTAGTGCTCAGCGAGCGCAGCTCAATGCGGATATCAATGTTGCCGCGCTCGGTAAATTTGATCGCGTTACCCAACAGATTGATGATGATTTGCTGCAGGCGCAGCGGGTCTCCAATGGTGTTATCCGGCACGTCAGACTGAATATTCAGCGTCAGCTCCAGTCCTTTCTCATGGGCCGACTGGGCCAGTAACACCACCACTTCATCCAACGTGTCCCGCAGTGGGAAAGGAATGGTTTCCAGCACCAGTTTGCCGGCTTCCAGCTTGGAGAAGTCCAGCACGTCATTGATGATGCTTAACAGGTTATTGGCCGACCGCTCGATGGTATGCAGATAGTCGCGCTGGGTAATGTTCAGCGAGGTTTTCAGCGTCTGGCGGGTAAAGCCGATCACGCCATTTAACGGCGTTCGCAGTTCGTGCGACATGTTCGCCAGGAACTCGGATTTAATTCTCGCGGCTTCCTGCGCGCGCTTCTTCGCTAAGTCCAGCTCAACGTTCTGGATCTCCATCTGTTCCAGGGTTTCCCGCAGATCGGAGGTGGCCTGGTCGATGTTTTGTTGCATCTCTTCGTGGTAGGCGGTTAATGACATCGCCATCGAGTTAATGCCGTTTTTCAGCATATCCAGCTCGCCCAGCATATGGCCGCTTACCCGGCTGTCCAGCTGGCCGCGACGGATGCGGTCAACGGTGCTGACCATATCGCGGATGGGGCTGGTGACATCGCGCATCAGGCGATAAGCAAAATACATTGCCAGGCACAGGCAGAACAGCAGCAGCAGGGTTGAAACAAACACCTCTTTATATTGCTGCAGGCGGACGGACTGAAGGTCTAATTCAATCGCTACATAGCCAAGAGGATTGCCGTCAGGTTTCGCATCCTCGCCAGGCGATTCGTCGGGATAATAGCTCTCGGAGACAATCGGCGTGCGCAGGATCACCGAATTCCCCTGGCGTTGATAGCTGAACAGGTTAGTCAGTTTTTGCCCGGCAGGGAGCCGCAATGTGTCGGCATTGGTATGAAAATTCGAGGTGACGAACAGCTGATTTTTGGCGTCAAAAATAGAAATAGACCGGACGATATCCGAGTGGCGGCGATGCAGCAGGCTCACCAGCTGCCTGATGGACTCTTTACTGTGGAAGGTCATGCCATATTCGCTGGCCACGGCCAGCGGCTCGATGATGTTGGCCCCCGCGTCAACCAACTGATTTTGCAGTTCGTTGTAGCGGTGTACGATGAAAAACGTGCTCAACAGCAGGCCGATCATCAGCGTGGGGGCCAGTATTAAAATCATCATCCGTGCCCGCAGGCTATATTTGGTCATAAACTTCCTTAAGAAAATCTCTTTCGCCGGGCCGTCACGCGGGTCGAATTAATCCGTATGCTGGTGTAGGCTACGCACGCTTTTAAGTGGCTGACACAGCTGATTACTTTCGGGACAGACGAATAATGGCGCAATTCTACTCTGCAAAACGGCGCGTGACGACCCGCCAGACTATCATAGTGACAGTTAATGACCTTGATGGATTGGGCCAGGGCGTGGCCAGACATCAGGGTAAAGCGCTGTTTATCAGTGGAGCGTTGCCAGGTGAGCAGGTAGAAGTCAATATCACCGAAGACAAACGCTCCTGGGCACGCGGCAAAGCTCGCAAAATCCTCAAGGCCAGCCCGGACAGGGTTGTGCCCCAATGCCCGCATTTTAACGAATGTGGCGGGTGCCAGCAGCAGCACGTCTCCCCGGCCTTGCAACAGCGCAGTAAAGCGAAGGCGCTGTCGCGTTTGTTGAGCCAGGAAACCGGGCAGCAGGCAGAAGTCGATACGATCCTCTCCGGCGAAGCGTACGGCTATCGTCGTCGCGCCCGATTAGGCTTGAATTACCAGCCCCGCAGCAAAACCCTGCAGATGGGATTCCGTCAGGCGGGCTCCAACGATCTGGTCTCCCTGACGCAATGCCCTATTTTGAAGCCCGAACTTAATGCATTGATCCAGCCGCTCCATCAGGTGTTGAGCACGTTGCAGGCAGTCAGCAAGCTGGGGCATGTTGAGCTGGTACTGGCCGATAACGGCCCGCTGCTGGTGTTGCGCCATCTCGAGCCACTAAGTGCTGCCGACCGTGCAAAACTGGAACAGTTTTCGCATAAGCATAATGTTGCGTTATACCTGGCCCCGGACAGCGACAGTCTTGAGCAGGTAAACGGTGAAATGCCATTCTACCGCATCCAGGATTTGACCTTAACTTTCAGCCCGCGTGACTTTATCCAGGTCAATGCGGCGTTAAACGAGCAGATGGTCAGTCAGGCGCTGGCCTGGCTGGATCTGCAGCCGGAAGATCGGGTGCTTGACCTGTTTTGCGGTATGGGAAACTTCACGCTTCCTTTAGGAAAAATGGTTAAAAATGTCACAGGTGTGGAGGGCGTTGCAGCATTAGCGGCAAAGGGTGGCTATAATGCCGCGTTGAATAATCTGAATAATGTCAGCTTTTTCCAGTACAACCTGGAAGAGGACGTGACGCGGCAGCCATGGGCCGCAGAGGGATTTAACAAGGTGTTATTGGATCCGGCCCGCGCCGGGGCGGCAGGGGTAATGGCTCATATCATTAAACTTGCTCCTGAACGCGTGGTCTATGTTTCCTGTAATCCGACTACACTTGCTCGGGATAGTCAGAGTCTTCTGACCTCCGGCTACCAATTGGAAAGGATTACGCTGCTTGATATGTTTCCGCATACCGGGCACGTGGAATCCATGGTGTTATTTAGCCGAAAATAGGCCCCCGGACGGGTGCCAAGCCAGGAGAGGATATGGTTGCGGTAAGAAGTGCACATTTGAATACGGCTGGCGAGTTTGCTCTCGACCAATGGATCACCAGTTTGGGGATCTCTAACCAGCAGTCATGTGAACGACTGGCCGAGACCTGGCGCTATTGCGAAGAAGCCACCAGGAACCATCCTGACGCGGCATTGCTGTTGTGGCGTGGCGTGGAGATGGTGGAAATCCTCTCCATGCTCAGTATGGACAACGAGAGCCTGCGGGCTGCGCTGTTGTTCCCTCTCGCCAATGACAGCGTAGTGTCTGAAGCGGTGCTTGAAGAGCACTTCGGCAAAGCCATCGTCTCGCTGGTCCACGGCGTGCGCGATATGGACGCCATCCGCCAGTTAAAAGCCACGCATAACGACTCTATGGCGCCAGAGCAGGTGGATAACGTCCGCCGGATGCTGCTGGCGATGGTGGAAGATTTCCGCTGCGTGGTGATCAAGCTGGCCGAGCGTATCGCCCATCTGCGCGAAGTGAAAGATGCGCCGGAAGATGAGCGCGTGCTGGCGGCGAAAGAGTGCACCAACATCTACGCTCCGCTGGCGAACCGACTCGGCATCGGTCAACTCAAATGGGAGCTGGAAGATTTCTGCTTCCGCTATCTGCATCCCGACGAATACAAACGCATTGCCAAACTGCTGCACGAAAGGCGTATCGATCGCGAAGGCTACATCGACACGTTTGTGCAATCCCTGCGTACTGAGATTGTGAAAGAGGGCGTGAAGGCCGAAGTGTATGGCCGACCGAAACACATCTACAGTATCTGGCGCAAAATGCAGAAGAAGTCGCTGACTTTTGATGAGCTTTTTGATGTGCGCGCGGTGCGCATCGTCGCGGAACGCTTGCAGGATTGCTACGGCGCGCTGGGCATTGTGCATACGCTTTATCGTCATCTGCCGAGCGAGTTTGACGACTACGTAGCCAACCCGAAACCTAACGGTTACCAGTCAATCCATACTGTGGTGCTGGGACCGAAAGGCAAAACAGTTGAAGTGCAGATCCGTACCCGGCAGATGCATGAAGATGCCGAGCTGGGCGTGGCTGCGCACTGGAAATACAAAGAAGGTGGCACCGGCGGCAATGCTCGCGGTGCGGCTGGTCATGAAGAACGTATCGCCTGGCTGCGTAAGCTGATTACGTGGCAGGAAGAGATGGCAGACTCTGGCGAAATGCTGGATGAGGTTCGCAGCCAGGTATTCGACGATCGGGTGTATGTGTTTACCCCGAAAGGCGACGTGGTCGATCTGCCCGCAGGGTCAACCCCGCTCGACTTTGCTTACCATATTCACAGTGATATCGGCCATCGCTGCATCGGTGCCAAGATCAGCGGCCGCATCGTGCCCTTTACCTATCAGCTGCAGATGGGCGACCAGATTGACATCATCACCCAGAAGCAGCCGAACCCAAGCCGCGACTGGCTGAATCCGAACCTTGGCTACGTCACCACCAGCCGTGGGCGTTCAAAAATTCATGCCTGGTTCCGTAAGCAGGACCGGGACAAGAATGTGGTGGCGGGGCGTCAGATCCTCGACAGCGAGCTGGATCATCTCGATATCAGCATGAAAGAGGCTGAGAAGCTGCTGTTGCCGCGTTACAACGTGAACTCGCTGGATGAGCTGCTGGCTGCTATCGGCGGCGGTGATATTCGTCTTAACCAGATGAGCAACTTCCTGCAGTCGAAGCTGCACAAGCCAAGTGCTGAGGAAGAAGACCGCGAGGCACTGCGCCAGTTAACGCAGAAATCGGCCGCGCCGCGCAGCAAAGAGAGTGGCCGGGTAGTGGTCGAGGGCGTGGGCAATCTGATGCACCACATCGCGCGTTGCTGCCAGCCGATCCCAGGCGACGATATCATCGGCTTTATCACTCAGGGACGCGGGATCTCCATTCACCGTGCCGACTGCGATCAGCTGACCGATCTGACCTCACATGCGCCTGAGCGTATTGTCGATGCCGTTTGGGGTGAGAGTTACTCAAGCGGTTACTCGCTGGTGGTTCGCGTTACCGCCAACGATCGTAGCGGCCTGCTGCGTGATATCACCACCATTCTGGCGAATGAAAAGGTCAACGTGCTGGGCGTCTCCAGCCGCAGCGACACCAAAAAACAGCTGGCTACCATCGATATGGACATCGAAATCTATAATCAGCAGGTGCTGGGTAGAGTAATTGCGAGGCTGAATCAGGTCCCGGACATCATCGACGCCAGAAGATTGCACTAGCCTGTAGGGTGCCTGGGTTACTTGCCATTTTGCGTCCCGGCAGTGCTCGCCCAGGCCACATACTTTGATAATGGAAACGGTTATGAATGCACTCGATCGCCTGCTGGGCATCATGAAAACCCTGCGCGATCCTGAAGGCGGTTGCCCGTGGGACCGCGAGCAGACTTACGCTACCATCGCGCCTTATACCCTTGAAGAAACATACGAAGTGCTGGATGCCATCAGCCGTGAAGATTTTGACGATCTGCAGGGTGAATTGGGCGATTTGCTGTTCCAGGTGGTGTTTTACGCGCAGATGGCGAATGAAGAAGGGCGCTTTACCTTCGACGATATTTGCCACACCATCAGCGACAAGCTGGAACGTCGCCATCCGCATATCTTTGGCGATGTGCAGGTCAGCGGCAGTCAGGAAGTGCTGACTAACTGGGAGCAGATTAAAACCAGCGAGCGGGCTGAAAAAGCGCAGCATTCGGCGCTGGACGACATTCCCCGCGCATTGCCTGCACTGATGCGCTCGCACAAAATTCAGAAACGCTGCAGCAACGTGGGATTTGACTGGCATACGCTTGGGCCGGTGCTGGACAAAGTGTATGAAGAGATCGACGAAGTGATGCATGAAGCGAAGCAGGCGGTAATCGATCAGCAGAAGCTGGAAGAGGAAATTGGTGACCTGCTGTTTGCCACGGTGAATCTGTCGCGGCATCTGGGCAGCAAAGCCGAAATCGCCCTGCAAAAAGCCAACGACAAATTCGAACGCCGCTTCCGTCAGGTTGAGCAAATCATAGCCGATCAAGGGCTGGCGATGCAGGAGGCTACCCTTGAACAGATGGAAGCGGCCTGGCAACAAATCAAAGCAAAAGAATAGCTGACTCGATTCAACAAAAGTGTGACTTATGTCAACCTCCACCACCGCTAAATCGGGTAAGATTTTGGCGGTCAATACGGTGGCAGGCAGACAATCGGAAACGATTAATTGTGGCACTGCAGGGATTCGGGTAGACTGTTTTCCCGTCCTGGTTATTCCATCGTCTTTAAACCTACTTTCTCAGGTTCAGCATGACAACGAACTATATTTTTGTGACCGGCGGGGTCGTATCCTCTCTGGGAAAAGGCATTGCCGCAGCCTCCCTGGCCGCTATTCTTGAAGCACGCGGTCTTAACGTGACCATCATGAAACTGGACCCGTACATCAACGTGGACCCAGGCACCATGAGCCCAACTCAGCACGGCGAAGTGTACGTCACCGACGACGGCGCAGAAACCGATCTGGATTTGGGTCACTACGAGCGTTTCATCCGCACCAAGATGAGCCGTCGTAACAACTTCACCACTGGCCGTATCTACTCAGAAGTCCTGCGCAAAGAGCGCCGGGGCGATTATCTGGGCGCGACCATTCAGGTTATCCCGCACATTACCAATGCAATCAAAGAGCGCATCATCGAAGGCGGTGAAGGCCATGATGTCGTGCTGGTAGAAATCGGCGGTACTGTAGGGGATATCGAATCCCTGCCGTTCCTCGAAGCTATCCGCCAGATGGCGGTTCAGGTTGGCCGTGAGCACACCCTGTATATGCACCTGACGCTGGTGCCTTACATGGCCGCTGCGGGCGAAGTGAAAACCAAGCCAACCCAGCACTCGGTCAAAGAACTGCTCTCTATCGGTATTCAGCCTGATGTGCTGATTTGCCGTTCCGATCGTGCCGTTCCAGCCAACGAACGTGCGAAAATCGCGCTGTTCTGTAACGTGCCGGAAAAAGCGGTTATCTCGCTGAAAGATGTTGATTCCATTTATAAAATTCCGGGCATGTTAAAATCCCAGGGTCTGGATGACTTTATCTGTAAGCGTTTCAATCTGAACGCACCGGAAGCGAACCTGGCCGAATGGGAACAGGTGATCTACGAAGAAGCCAATCCGGGCGGCGAAGTGACCATCGGTATGGTCGGCAAATATGTCGAGCTGCCGGATGCGTACAAGTCAGTGATTGAAGCGCTGAAGCACGGTGGTCTGAAAAACCGTGTGACGGTAAACATCAAACTGATCGACTCGCAGGATGTTGAAACCCGCGGTGTCGAATTGCTGAAAGATTTGGATGCTATTCTAATCCCTGGCGGCTTCGGCTACCGTGGTGTGGAAGGCAAACTGATGACCGCCCGTTACGCGCGTGAGAACAACGTTCCTTACCTCGGCATTTGCCTGGGTATGCAGGTTGCGCTGATGGAATTCGCCCGTAACGTCGCCGGAATGGAAGGCGCAAACTCCACGGAATTTGTGCCAGACTGTAAGTATCCGGTGGTGGCACTGATCACCGAATGGCGTGATGAAGAAGGCAACGTTGAGCAGCGCACCGAGCAGAGCGACTTAGGCGGCACTATGCGTCTGGGCAGCCAGCAGTGTCAGCTGACAGCCGACAGCCTTGTTCACAAGCTGTACGGTTCAGAGACCATTGTTGAGCGTCATCGCCATCGTTATGAAGTCAACAATATGCTGTTGAAGCAGATTGAAGCGGCTGGATTACGTGTGGCAGGTCGCTCCGGGGATGACCAGCTGGTAGAGATCATTGAGATCCCTAACCATCCATGGTTTGTTGCGTGTCAGTTCCATCCGGAATTCACCTCAACCCCTCGTGACGGTCACCCGCTGTTTGCCGGCTTTGTGAAAGCCGCCAGCGATTACCAGAAGCGTTTGGCAAACTAAGTATTTTCATAATGGCGCCCGAACGACTCGGGCGTTGTTTGTCTGAGTTTAAGTAAACTTGATACTGAGGAAAAACTAATGTCAAAAATCGTTAAAGTCATCGGTCGTGAAATCATCGACTCACGTGGAAACCCGACCGTTGAAGCTGAAGTGCACCTGGAAGGCGGTTTTGTTGGTATGGCTGCTGCCCCATCAGGCGCTTCTACTGGTTCGCGCGAAGCGCTGGAACTGCGTGACGGTGACAAATCTCGTTTCCTGGGTAAAGGCGTAACTAAAGCAGTCGCTGCGGTTAACGGCCCTATCGCTAACGCGGTAACGGGTAAAGACGCGAAAGACCAGGCAAACATCGACAAGATCATGATCGATCTGGACGGTACCGAGAACAAATCCCAGTTCGGCGCTAACGCCATTCTGGCGGTTTCTCTGGCTGCTGCTAAAGCCGCTGCTGCTGCTAAAGGCATGCCGCTGTACGAGCACATTGCTGAGCTGAACGGCACCCCGGGCAAATTCTCTATGCCACTGCCAATGATGAACATCATCAATGGTGGCGAGCACGCCGACAACAACGTCGACATCCAGGAATTCATGATCCAGCCTGTGGGCGCAAAAACCCTGAAAGAAGCCATCCGTATGGGTTCTGAAGTGTTCCACACCCTGGCTAAAGTGCTGAAGTCTAAAGGTATGGGGACTGCAGTAGGTGACGAAGGTGGCTACGCGCCTAACCTGGGTTCCAACGCAGAAGCGCTGGCTGTTATCGCTGAAGCGGTAAAAGCAGCAGGCTACGAGCTGGGCAAAGACATCACTCTGGCGATGGACTGTGCAGCTTCTGAATTCTACAAAGACGGCAAATATGTGCTGGCTGGTGAAGGCAACAAAGAATTCACCTCTGAAGAGTTCACTCACTTCCTGGAAGACCTGACCAAACAGTACCCAATCGTCTCTATCGAAGACGGTCTGGACGAATCTGACTGGGCTGGTTTCGCTTACCAGACTAAAGTGCTGGGCGACAAAATCCAGCTGGTTGGTGACGATCTGTTCGTGACCAACACCAAGATCCTGAAAGAAGGTATCGATAAAGGCATCGCTAACTCCATCCTGATCAAATTCAACCAGATCGGTTCTCTGACCGAAACTCTGGCTGCGATCAAAATGGCGAAAGATGCTGGCTATACCGCAGTGATCTCTCACCGTTCAGGTGAAACCGAAGACGCGACTATCGCTGACCTGGCGGTAGGTACTGCAGCGGGCCAGATCAAAACCGGTTCTATGAGCCGTTCTGACCGTGTTGCTAAGTACAACCAGCTGATCCGTATTGAAGAAGCGCTGGGTGCACGTGCGCCATTCAACGGTCTGAAAGAAGTTAAAGGTCAGTAATGACCTGACTTCCTCGCCCGTCACGGGCTGAGGAGTTTCAGCTGAAACAGAGCCGGGCCCGTTTATTGCGGGCCCGGTTTTTTTATGCCTTTTTCAGCTGCCCGAACACCAGCCTTCCCTGATGGAAAGTGGCTTTGACCTCCGGGACGCGGGCGACCGCTTCAGCAGAGCAGCTGGCTTCCACCAGAATCATCTCCGCCTGGTCATTCACCGCAGGCCACTGACGCTGTCCAGCATCGCTCAGGGGCAAAATATTGCCGGTAGCAATCGCCAGTGAGCGAGTGAGGCCAAACTCATCAGAGTTGCCGTACAGCTGGGCATAAAGATTGGCTTTCTCCAGCATGCTGCCGGTGCCAAACGGCGACCAGTGATCGATCACACTGTCAGTGCCGGTCATCACGAACACGCCTTTTTCACTTAACTGCGGTAACGGCATCGAGTATTTCCCAATCGGTACGGTTGAAGCCACGGTGAACTGCTGCTCAGCCAGACCGTTGATCACCTCTTCCAGCTCCTGCCCCTGCATGACCGACAGCGCAAAACCGTGGCTCAGCGTGACTTTGCCTTTCAGCTGCGGGTTCTTCTCCACGGTGCTGATCATGTATTTCACGGCGGCAATGCCGGCAGGTGTGGTTTCATGCAGGTGAATATCGACGCCTTTCTGACTGTCCAGCGCAATCTGGAACATCGCATCCAGCGACTTCTCCATGGCTCCATCGACATTGGTCGGGTCGAGTCCACCAACGTATTGCACGCCCATCTGCATAGCTTCACGCATCAGGCCATCCACTTTAGAGTGCAGTAAGCCATGCTGCGGGAAGGCGACAATCTCACAGCTGAAGTCCTGCTGGTGCTTCTGCAGGGCAATCTGCAAATGCTCCAGGCTCTTCAGGCCGCTAATCGGATCGATATTACAATGGCTGCGGGCTACGGTAGTGCCCTTAGAATGCAACAGAGCGATGATCGCCTCGGCATGCTCCACAGAGTGCGGCAGCAGCTGCGGGATAAGGACCTGTTCACGGGCGATCATATCCATGATGGTTTTGCCTTTGCGCGGACGTGGCGCTTCCCAGTGGCTGCCGTAGAAGGTTTTATCCAGGTGAATATGCATATCGCGCGTGGCGGGGAGCAACAGCATTCCCTGCGCATCATAGGCTGGCAGGGTACTTTCAGCTCGTAGTTTTACTGCACTGATAGCGACAATCTTGCCGTTATTGATTTCCAGATCGTAGAGCGCGGTTTGCGTGGCAATAATCATCTCGCCTTCGCGCTCGAACCCCTCTTCCAGCCGCACGTTGCGTAACAGATAGTGCGTTTCGCCAGGGGTTTTCATCTGGCTGGCATCCTCACATTGTCCGGTTTTAACGGCGGTATTCAGGGTTGCGGCTCCTGCCATCCCAGAGGCAAGAAGGGCGCTGCCAGCGGTCATTCTGGCGCCGGTAGAGAGGAAGTTCCTGCGGCTTTGTTGAACGGTTTGCACATCAGTTTCCTTATTATCATTGTCATTCGACGCTGTAATATTACTCAAAACAATATTGCTAGCAATCCTTGGGTGGAAAAACGCACGCTAAATCCGTTCAAATTTTGCGCTTTGCCAGCCCCTGCGCCACTTTCCGGTTGAGGATTATCTGAAAAAAACGACTGTCTGATGAGGGTGAGTTGGATAATTATCATTTTTATTAATGAGTTACTGAAAAAAACAGCCCGTTTAAGGAATGGTCTGATTTGTGTTAAGGAAGGCGAAATAAAGGGTCAGTTTATGTAAGTTCGCGGTAATGAAATGTCAACGAGATCAGCATAAATGAAATACAGAGCGGATGTGGATGGATTACGGGCGCTGGCAGTGTTGCCAGTCATCGCCTATCACATGGGGATGCCCGGGATCCCCGGCGGCTTTACCGGCGTGGATATCTTCTTTGTGATATCGGGCTATCTAATCTGCGGCATTATTTACCATGGCGCGATGAACAACACCTTCTCCTATCTGGATTTCTATAAACGCCGCAGCCTGCGCATTCTGCCGCCGCTGTTTGTGGTGATGCTGAGCACATTAGCCTTTGGTTACTATCATCTGCTGCCGGCGCAATTTAGCGACCTGAGCAACAGCGCGCTGGGCACCCTACTGTTTTCATCTAATATCTTCTTCTGGAAAACCACCGGTTACTTTGCCGGTCCAGCCGAACTGAAGCCGCTGCTGCATACCTGGTCGCTGGCTGTTGAAGAGCAGTTCTACATCATCTTCCCGGTTATCCTGCTGTTTGTGGTGCGCTTCTTCCGCCAGCGCGCCACTCAGGTCATGTTACTGATTATCACCTTCTCGCTGATGCTGAGCATTTACGCTGTGACACGCAAGCCGACCTTCACCTTCTATATGCTGCCAACCCGAGCCTGGGAGCTGGCGCTGGGCGGCATCATTGCCGTAGCCGGGCTGGAAGCGAAGATGAGCAACGTCTCTCAGGGCATCAAACATCTGATGAGCCTGGCGGGGCTGGGGCTGATCCTGTTCGGTTTCCTGTGGTTGAACACCGATAAACCTTTCCCGGCCTGGAACGCCCTCTGGCCTTGCCTGGGAAGCTTCCTGATTATCCTTGCCGGACAGAAGGCGGCGGTCTCCCGCGTGCTGGCGCTGAAACCCATCGTCTACACAGGCATGATCTCCTACTGCCTGTATCTGTGGCACTGGCCGGTTATCGTCTACAGCCGGATGTTCTTCAACCTTGAGCCAGGCGTACGCGAGTTAACGATTGCAGGGCTGTCGCTACTGCTTGCCGTGGCTTCCCGCTACCTGATTGAGATCCCTTTCCGCTACAAGCTGGCGGTGTTCAGCCCTGGCCGAATTGTAGCCGCGTCGGTGGTTGGTCTGGTACTGATGGCTTCAGGCACTTTCTATAAAGGCCATCTGGACAACAATGCGGGCCAGTTCTCCGCGGATGCGCTGGCACTGGCGAAGTACACCCAGTACAGAGACATGCCGGAATTTACTTATCAATATCGTCTTGGGCGCTGCTTTGTGGATGGCAAAAGCCAGGAAGATAAACCCTTCGACCGTGATTACTGCCTGAAAACCTCGGACACTGCCAAAAATTACGTGCTGATTGGCGACAGCCATGCTGCCCATCTCTGGCGTGCGTTAAGCCTTGCAGCCGGGCAGGGCATCAATGTGATTCAGGCCACCTCCGCAGGCTGTAAGCCGCTCTACCAGCAGCCGTTACGCAACCCCTGTTCGGATCTGGTGGACTATGTTTACGGCTCATGGATCCCTGGCCATAAAATTGACGGCATCATCATTTCAGCCCGCTGGGCACCAGAAGACATTGCCCCGCTGAAAGCCACACTAGAGCACCTTAAAGGCGTATCGACTAACGTGATAGTGATGGGTCCAACCATTGAATATTCTGAAGCGTTGCCGGATCTGCTGGCCTACCAGACAGACGGCAGAAAAGATTTGGTGGCTTCCTCCATTAACGACAGCATTAAAGAGACGGACAGCGCGATGAAGCAGGCGATGGTTGATGCGCAGACTCGCTATATCTCTGTGTACGCAATTATCTGTCCGGGAGATGTCTGCCGTGGACTGGCCTCTGACGGTCATCCGATCTCCAACGACTATGGTCACTTCACCTTGAGTGGCGCAAAAGACGTGGCGAAACAGGCGATGATCGAAATGCACCAGGATAAATTTATGTAACCTGAAGAGGCCAGTGCGTGCTGGCCTCTTCAACCCAGCCTTAACGTTAGTCATTTTCTTTGGCAAAGCCGGTTCCCAGCACAAAGCGGTTTGGCTATCTCTGCGTCAATCTGCCATACTCTGCGCCCTTAAATTCCCTTCCAGTTGAGACTGTCATGCAGTACCCGATTAATGAAATGTTCCAGACGTTGCAGGGCGAAGGGTTTTATACCGGCGTTCCGGCAATTTTTATCCGCCTGCAAGGATGCCCGGTGGGCTGCAGCTGGTGTGATACCAAACACACCTGGGATAAGCTGGCCGATCGGGAAACCTCGCTGGGCGATATTCTGACCAAAACCGTTGAGACCGATGCCTGGGGCGCGGCGGATGCGCATGCTTTGTTGGCGGTGATTGCCAACCATGGCTGGACTGCCCGGCATATCGTGATCACTGGGGGCGAGCCCTGCATTCACGATCTGACACCGCTGACCGAGGCGCTTCAGCAGCATGGTTTTAGCTGCCAGATCGAAACCAGCGGCACCCATGAGGTGCTGTGCAGTGCGGAGACCTGGGTCACCGTCTCGCCAAAAGTGAATATGCGTGGCGGTTATGACGTATTGAATCAGGCGTTGGTGCGTGCCGATGAGGTGAAGCACCCGGTTGCCCGTCAGCGTGATGTCGAGGCGCTGGAAGCGCTGTTGGCCACCCTGAACGATACCAAGGCGCGAATTATTGCCCTGCAGCCGATCAGCCAGAAAGACGATGCCACTAAGCTGTGCATTGAAACCTGCATTAAGCACAACTGGCGTTTATCGATGCAGACGCATAAATACCTGAACATTGCTTAACCGCTGCCTGCTTACCGCAGAGACAGAAAAGGGGAGAACCGTAAGGTTCTCCCCTTTTTGCTGAGCGGATAACAGCGTCTCAAGGGACCGTTGTCCGGTCTGGGGCATGACGGTTCAGTCAGTTCCGGGAGCTGAGCGGGCAATAAAATGGGTGTTTTCCCACTGAGAGGGGTGAAATAAGCCGCAGCCCGCAACAGCAGGATGCGGCTTTGATCAGCCGATGCTCAGAACCTCTCTGCGGTTAATTACCTGACTTACTTTTCCACGCATCATAGGCAGACTTGATCTCAGTCTTCGCCGCCGCCGCATCGTTAAAGCCATTCAGCTCCACTTTTTTGCGACCATCTGGCAACTGCTTGTAGACGCGGAAAAAGGCTTCGAGACGCTCTTTCTCCATTTTCGGCAGGTCATCCATGGACTGAATGTCGTCGTAAGTCGGGTCGATTTTGCTGGCCGGCACGGCAACAATTTTGTCATCCGATTCGCCGCCGTCAATCATCTTCAGTACGCCAATCGGGCGCAGCTTGATCAGGGTTCCCGGTGCCATTGGCGCTCGAGTGTAAAAAATGACGTCTAACGGATCGCCATCACCGCCCAATGATTGGGTAAGGGAACCGTAGTTTGCCGGGTAGGCAACGGGCATTGACTGGAAACGGTCGGCGACGATAAACCCGGTTTTGGCATCGGTTTCATACTTGATAATGCCGCCAGCCGGGATTTCGGTCAGCGCATAGAATTCGTCTGGGTTATTTTTGGGTTGGGGGAAATCCAGAATGTTCATGGCATTGGCCTGGGAGCAGGCAGCAGCAAGGAGAGCAATAGCAGACATTTTTTTAAACAAATTCATTGTTGATTCTCTCGATCTTTAATGAAGGAGCCAACAACGTAGTGAAAGGGGATGACAGTAAGATGACAACGGGGAAGGGCGGATCGGCCTGAGCCGATCCGGGGATCGCTTAACCTTTATAGATGCACCCTGCGGTACAGGTCTCTTTGATGGTCACCGCGCTCAGTTCCGCAAGGCTGGGTTTCATCTGATCCCAAATCCATTTCGCCAGCACTTCACTGGTCGGGTTCTCCAGACCCGGGATCTCATTCAGGTAATAGTGATCCAACTGGTTGTAGATCGGCTTGAAAGCCGCCTTCAGTTCAGCAAAGTCCATGATCCAGCCGGTATGCGCATCCACTTCGCCGGTAATTTCGAGCCGCACCAGGAACGAGTGCCCGTGCAGACGGCCACATTTGTGCCCTGCAGGGACATTAGGCAGATGGTGAGCAGCCTCGAACATAAAATCTTTAAACAGCGTGGTAGCCATAACAGTCTCAGTAAGCTTTTCTTGAAAAAACCGCCGAAGTCTACCCGAAAAACCCTTTTTTCGCACCCGTTTCCCTGTTGATTCTGATACTGAACCGCCTCTGCAGAACCCTTCAATGCTAAGTGATTGATTAGTAGTCAGATAATTAACCTGTTTTGCCACTATGTCTTACCCGTAAAACCGTTTAGTCATTTTGGTTATTTATTATTACCAACCCTTATTTAATGGTTATTATGCTTGTCGTTACCCTACTCTCATCTTGCTGTCTTTACGGCCCGGACCACCGATACTGGAACCTTCTACGCAATGACGACTCAGGCACCTCCAAGCTCACTGCTTCCGCTTAACCCGGAACAACTCGCCCGTTTGCAGGCGGCCACCGGGGATTACTCCACCACTCAGCTTGCGTGGCTCTCTGGCTATTTCTGGGGCATGGTGAATCAGGCTCCCGGCACCGCGGCAGTCAGCGCACCTGCGCCGGTTGAAGCGCCTTCGATCACGCTGCTTTCCGCTTCACAAACCGGCAACGCCCGCCGCCTGGCTGAACAGCTGCGCGACGATTTGCTGGCAGCGAAGCTGAACGTCAAACTGGTGAACGCCGGTGATTATAAGTTCAAGCAGATCGCCCAGGAAAAACTGCTGGTAGTGGTGACCTCCACGCAAGGTGAGGGTGAACCGCCTGAAGAAGCCGTGGCGCTGCACAAGTTCCTGATGTCCAAAAAGGCACCGAAGCTGGATAAAACCGCTTTTGCCGTGTTCGGTCTGGGCGATACTTCTTATGAATTCTTCAGCCAGGCCGGTAAAGACTTCGACAGCAAACTGGCGGAGATGGGCGGCGAACGCCTGCTGGCTCGCGTAGATGCTGACGTGGAATATGCCGCCGAAGCAGAACAGTGGCGCAAGCAGATTGTCGACGTGCTGAAAGCCCGCGTGCCAAGCGAGTCACCGGCTGCTGCCGCAGTGACTGCCGCCGGTACAGTAAACGAAGTGTTCAGCAGTCCTTACAGCAAAGAAGAGCCGCTCACCGCCAGCTTCGCGGTGAACCAGAAGATTACCGGGCGTGACTCAGATAAAGATGTGCGCCACATTGAAATCGATCTGGGCGACTCTGGTCTGCGTTACCAGCCTGGCGATGCGTTAGGCGTCTGGTTTGAGAATGATGCGGCGCTGGTGCAGGAACTGATTGAGCTGGTGTGGCTGAAAGGCGATGAAAGCGTGACGGTCAATGAGCAGACGTTGCCGCTGGCCGAAGCGCTGCAAAAGCATTTTGAACTGACGGTGAATACTCCGCAGATCGTCGAGCAATACGGCACGTTGAGCCGCGACGAAACGCTGCTGGGACTGATCAGCGAGAAGCCGAAGCTGCAGCATTACGCGCAGAACACGCCAATCGTCGATATGGTTCGTCGTGCGCCGGTTGAACTGACCGCTGAGCAGCTGATTGCCCTTCTGCGTCCGCTGACGCCGCGCCTTTACTCCATTGCCTCTTCGCAGGCGGAGAACGAAACGGAAGTGCATATCACCGTTGGCGCGGTCCGCTTCGACATCGATGGCCGCGAACGTGCTGGCGGCGCGTCCAGCTTCCTGGCAGACCGCCTGGAAGAAGAGGGCGAAGTCCGCGTCTTTATTGAACATAACGATAACTTCCGTTTACCGGCCAACCCGGAAACGCCAGTGATCATGATTGGACCTGGCACCGGCATCGCCCCGTTCCGCGCCTTTATGCAGCAGCGTGATAACGACGGTGCAGAAGGTAAAAACTGGCTGTTCTTCGGCAACCCGCATTTCACTGACGACTTCCTGTACCAGGTTGAGTGGCAGCGTTATGTGAAGGATGGCCTGCTGACGAATATCGATCTGGCCTGGTCCCGTGACCAGCAGCAGAAAGTGTATGTACAGGATAAAATCCGCGCCAAAGGGGCGGAAGTGTGGGACTGGATCCAACAGGGTGCGCACATCTATGTCTGTGGTGATGCAAACCGCATGGCGAAAGATGTTGAGCAGGCGTTGCTGGAACTGGTCGCCGAGCACGGTGGCATGGACACAGAGACCGCCGACGAATATTTAAGTGAGCTGCGCATTGAGCGCCGCTATCAGCGAGACGTTTACTAATGAGCAATGAAAAACATCCTGGCCCGCTGGTGGTTGAAGGCAAACTCACCGACGCAGAACGCCTGAAGAAAGAGAGTAACTACTTACGCGGCACCATCACCGAAGATCTGGAAAATGGGCTGACCGGTGGGTTTACCGGCGATAACTTCTTGCTGATCCGCTTCCACGGCATGTATCAGCAGGATGACCGCGATATCCGCGCCGAGCGAGCAGAGCAGAAGCTGGAACCGCGCCATGCGATGATGCTGCGCTGCCGTTTACCGGGCGGGATCATCACGCCTAAACAGTGGCTGGGCATCGACAAATTTGCCGAGAACAACACGATTTATGGCAGCATCCGTCTGACTAACCGTCAGACCTTCCAGTTCCACGGCATCCTGAAAGGCAACGTGAAGCCTGCGCACGAGATGCTGAGTGAAGTGGGCCTGGATGCACTGGCCACCGCTAACGACGTCAACCGTAACGTGCTGTGTAGCTCGAACCCGGTTGAGTCTGAGCTGCATCAGGAAGCGTACGAGTGGGCGAAGAAGCTCTCCGAACACCTGCTGCCGCAGACCCGCGCTTACGCGGAGATCTGGCTGGATCAGGAGAAGGTTGCCACGACCGACAAAGAGCCGATTCTGGGCGAAACCTATCTGCCGCGTAAATTCAAAACCACCGTGGTTGTGCCACCGCATAACGATGTGGATCTGCACGCGAACGACCTGAATTTTATTGCGATTGCTGAGAACGGCAAGCTGATCGGCTTCAACCTGTTGGTGGGTGGCGGCCTGTCTATCGATCACGGTAACAAAGCGACTTACGCGCGCACCGCCAGCGAGTTTGGCTTCCTGCCGCTGGATAAAACGCTGGCCGTTGCTGAAGCGGTAGTCACCACGCAGCGCGACTGGGGTAACCGTACCGACCGCAAAAACGCCAAAACCAAATACACCCTTGAGCGTGTAGGTGTGGAGACGTTTAAAGCGGAAGTTGAGCGCCGTGCAGACATCACTTTCGAACCGATCCGGCCGTACGAGTTCACTACCCGTGGCGACCGTATCGGCTGGGTAAAAGGCATTGATGATAAATGGCACCTGACGCTGTTTGTTGAAAATGGTCGCCTGATGGATTATGCGGGCCGTCCGTTGAAGACCGGCATTGCCGAAATTGCCAAAGTTCACCAGGGCGATTTCCGTTTAACCGCTAACCAGAACCTGATTGTGGCTGGCGTGCCGGAAGCGGATAAACCTAAAATTGAAGCGCTGGCACGCAGCCACGGTCTGATGGAAAGCGTTACCGCCCAGCGTGAAAACTCGATGGCCTGCGTGTCGTTCCCGACCTGTCCGCTGGCGATGGCTGAAGCTGAACGCTTCCTGCCGGACTTCGTGACCCGCGTGGAGGGCTTGATGACTTCACACGGCGTGGGCGATGAGCACATCGTGCTGCGTGTTACCGGTTGCCCTAATGGCTGTGGCCGTGCGTTGCTGGCGGAGATTGGCCTTGTGGGCAAGGCACCGGGCCGTTACAACCTGCATCTGGGCGGTAACCGTATCGGCACTCGCATTCCACGGATGTACCGTGAAAACATCACCGAAGACGAAATTTTGTCTACCCTTGATGAATTACTGGGTCGCTGGTCAAAAGAACGTGAAGCCGACGAAGGCTTTGGAGATTTCACTATCCGCGCAGGCGTGGTGAAACCGGTTGTTGATCCGGCCCGCGATTTTTGGGCATGACGGAGGCGTGATAATGTCTGTACTCGATCTCTCTGAACTGAACGAATTACCGAAGGTAAGGCGCGTCATGGCGCTGGCAGAGCTGAACACCAAGCTGGAAAAAATGTCCGCTCAGGAGCGTGTGCTCTGGGGGCTGGAAAATTTACCTGGCGAAGCGGTGCTCTCTTCCAGCTTCGGTATTCAGGCTGCGGTCAGCCTGCATCTGGTGACTCAGGTGAAACCGGATATTCCGGTGATCCTCACCGACACGGGCTACCTGTTCCCTGAAACCTATCAGTTTATCGATCGGCTGACCGACAAGCTGCAGCTCAACCTGAAAGTGTATCGCGCGGAACACAGCGCGGCCTGGCAGGAAGCGCGTTACGGCAAGCTGTGGGAGCAGGGCGTGGAAGGCATTGAACGCTACAACGAGATCAACAAAGTTGAGCCGATGAACCGTGCGATGGAAGAGTTAAAAGCCCAGACGTGGTTCGCCGGTCTGCGCCGCGATCAGTCCAGCAGCCGCGCTAATCTGCCGGTGCTGGCTATCCAGCGTGGCGTGTTCAAGCTGCTGCCGATCATCGACTGGGATAACCGTCAGGTGCATCAGTATCTTGAAGAACACGATCTGGGTTATCACCCGCTGTGGGATCAGGGCTATCTTTCCGTTGGGGATACGCACACCACCCGCAAATGGGAGCCAGGCATGGCAGAAGAAGAGACGCGTTTCTTCGGCCTGAAGCGCGAGTGCGGCCTGCACGAATAACGCAGTGATAAATGGCTGACGCTGACTTGCTGCAAGAACGACACGCCTGATGGCTGACATCAGGCGTTTTTTTTGCGGTTAAATCCCAATCAGCGACTGAAATTCCTCAGCGCTACGGGTAATGTTTACTTTAGTCACTTCATATTCTGCCACGGCCTGGAACGGATCTTCCGCCAGGATGGTGTTCAGGCGCTCACGATCGATATCTTTGACCATTAACATGCCGCCGGTGCGCGGATCTTTCCGGCCCGCGCTGATAAACACGCCCGCGTCAAAATACTTGTTCAGCCAGGCTACGTGCGGGTCCAGCACGGCTTCCACCTCTTCCAGCGGGCGGACATAGTTCAGATAAACGATATACATAACACTGACTCCGGTTTCAGGCTTTAGGGTTCGCCAGCTCGCTGATCAGCGGCAGCAGAATCTTGACGGTGCTTCGGGTGCGTTGGGTAATGCGTCCTGGCAGCCAGCGGTCGAGGTAAGCCAGATTATCCAGCGAGGCCTGATGGCGGCTGGTGCCTGCCGGGAAGTGGCGGCTGATGGCGCGCTGTTGCTGCCCATCTTTCTGCCCCAATTCCCAGTTGGTCGCCCGAACATTTAATAACGGGATGCCGGCTTTATCGAACAGATCATCCGAGGGATGATCCTTTACCGCTTTGCCGTTGGTGGTCGCAGCCAGTCCGTGCAGGCGGGCAATAGTCAGCGCGCGGTCGCGAGTTTGTCGGGCGACAGCCTCTGGCGTGTTACGGCCGCTATCAAAGTAAAGTTTATCGCCGACAATCAGACTGTCCAGGTTGATCACCAACAGCGTGTTCTTTTTCTCTTCCGGTTTCATCCGGGCCAGATAATCCTCCTCGCCCTGCTGACCGGTTTCTTCCCCACTAAGCGCGACGAAGCGCAGGCTGTAATACAGCGGCGCTTTACTCAGCCGCTGGGCAAGCTCCAGCATGACGCCAAGGCCGGAGGCATTATCATCCACGCCCTGTAACGTCAGGCCGCCCAGGTTCTTCTGGCGATCGCTGTCGCTGACCGGCAGATAAGTGTCGGCGTGGCTGATGACCACAATCTGCTGCGGCACTTTACCTTCGCGCGCGGCAATAACGGTGGTGGCGGTGACTTTATGCGGAGTAACGTGCCCATCCTGCGAGTGGAACTGATAGCTGGCGGTGAAGTCGCGTTTGTTGCTCTCGTAACCCATCGAGCTGAACTGATGCTGCAGATAATCTGCAGTCAGCATCTCGGCTGGGCTACCGGCCATGCGGCCAGGGAAGTAGGTGGCAATGTGGCGCAGCTGCTGTTCGGCAAAATGGCCCTCAGGCTGGCTTGCGGCCTGCAGAGGGAAAATAGCACCGCAACTGAGCAACACGGCAAGCGCGCGCAGGCGGAGTCGGGAAAACATGACAGATCCTTAGTCGTCATCCTGTGACGATCTTGCGAAATATTTTTACCGGCTTAGTATGAAAGTGTGATGCGGATTGCACAATTTCAATCTCTCTGAAAAGCCCTAAATATCATCCCTTAAGCACATTTTGTCTGATGCTATGCCAAACCGTTATTCCATTCAGTAACTACTCATTCCAATTAGTAATTTCATAAGCCTTAAGCCAGGGCCGTATAGTCACGCTAACTTTGTGTAATAACAGAAAAGGCTGACGTGGACTATCTCCCGATTTTTGCTGACATCCGAAATAAACCGGTGCTGATTGTAGGCGGCGGGGACGTAGCTGCGCGCAAGATCGATTTATTGCGCCGCGCGGGTGCGCAGGTGCTAATCGCCGCTCGCTCGCTGTGTGAGGAGCTCACTGCGCTTGAAAGCAGCGGAGCCGTCAGCTGGATAGCGAACGAGTATCAGAGCACGCTGCTGGACGGTGTCTATCTGGTGATTGCCGCTACGGACGACAGCGAGCTGAATGCCCGCGTCTATCAGGATGCTACCGAACGTCAGATGCTGGCGAACGTGGTGGACGATCAGCCTAAGTGCTCCTTTATCTTCCCTTCTATTGTCGATCGCTCTCCGCTGGTGGTGGCTATCTCTTCCAGCGGCACCGCACCGGTGCTGGCGCGTTTACTGCGTGAGAAGCTGGAAGCGTTGCTGCCTGCCAACCTTGGCCAGATGGCCGAGATCGCCGGTCAGTGGCGCACGAAAGTGAAGCAGAAGTTCAGCAAAATGTCCGAGCGTCGTCGCTACTGGGAAGCGGCTTTTAACGGCTTGTTTGCCAGCCAGGTCGCTTCCGGCAATATCGAGGGCGCCAAACGCACGCTGGACCAACAGCTTGACGACCCTGATGCGGGCGAAGGCGAAATTATCCTGGTCGGCGCGGGACCTGGCGACCCTGGTTTGTTGACGCTGCGCGGCTTGCAGGTGATGCAGCAGGCGGACGTGGTGCTGTATGACCATCTTGTCAGCGATGAAATTCTGGATCTGGTTCGCCGTGATGCCGACCGGATCTGTGTGGGCAAGCGAGCCAATGCCCACAGTATTCCGCAGGAAGAGACCAACCGGATGCTGGTAGAGCTGGCGAAGAAAGGCAAACGCGTGGTACGCCTGAAAGGCGGTGACCCGTTTATCTTTGGTCGCGGCGGCGAAGAGTTACAGGCCGCTGTCGAAGCCGGTATCCCTTTCCAGGTGGTGCCAGGGGTAACAGCCGCTGCCGGTGCAACAGCGTATGCAGGCATTCCACTGACTCACCGCGACTATGCGCAGAGCGCCACCTTTATCACCGGTCACTGCCGCGCCGATGGCGAAGGCCTGGACTGGCCTTCCCTGGCGCAGTCTCGCCAGACTCTGGCTATTTATATGGGCACGCTGAAGGCGGGTGAAATCTCCGCACAGCTCATTGCTCATGGCCGCGACTCACAGACTCCGGTGGCCGTGATTGGCCGCGGGACTCGTCAGGATCAACAGGTGCTGACCGGCACGCTGGAAGAATTAGAAGCATTAGCGCACCGCGCACCGACGCCGGCATTACTGGTGGTAGGCGAAGTAGTTCACCTGCATCAGCAACTGGCATGGTTTCAACATTCAGCGCAGCAGGCCGGACGTGAGTCCGCCGTTGTGAATTTGGCTTGAGGAAAAGTTATGGATCAAAAACGACTCACTCACCTGCGTCAACTGGAAGCGGAAAGTATCCATATCATCCGTGAAGTGGCGGCAGAGTTTGGCAACCCGGTGATGATGTACTCCATCGGCAAGGACTCCTCTGTGATGCTGCACCTGGCGCGCAAGGCATTCTATCCGGGTACGCTGCCGTTCCCGTTGCTGCATGTGGACACCGGCTGGAAATTCCGTGAAATGTACGAGTTCCGCGATCGCACGGTGAAAAACATCGGCGCTGAGCTGCTGGTACACAAAAACCCGGAAGGCGTAGCGATGGGCATCAACCCATTCGTGCACGGTAGCGCCAAACACACCGACATCATGAAGACCGAAGGTCTGAAACAAGCGCTGAACAAATACGGCTTTGACGCCGCGTTTGGCGGTGCCCGTCGTGATGAAGAGAAATCCCGTGCGAAAGAGCGCATCTACTCTTTCCGCGATCGTTTCCACCGCTGGGACCCGAAAAATCAGCGTCCTGAGCTGTGGCACAACTACAACGGCCAGATCAATAAAGGCGAAAGCATCCGCGTCTTCCCGCTCTCCAACTGGACTGAGCTGGATATCTGGCAGTACATCTTCCTGGAAAACATCGACATTGTTCCGCTGTATCTGGCTGCACCACGCCCGGTGCTGGAGCGCGATGGCATGTTAATGATGATCGATGACGACCGTATCGATCTGCAACCTGGCGAAGTGATTGAGCAGCGCATGGTGCGTTTCCGTACTCTCGGCTGCTGGCCGCTGACCGGCGCAGTGGAATCCGAAGCGCAAACGCTGCCGGAGATCATTGAAGAGATGCTGGTGTCCACCACCAGTGAACGTCAGGGCCGCATGATTGACCGCGACCAGTCCGGCTCGATGGAGCTGAAAAAACGCCAGGGTTATTTCTAAGGAGCCGAGATGAATACCGTCATTGCACAACAAATTGCCGAGCAGGGTGGCGTTGAAGCCTGGCTGCACACGCAACAACATAAAAGCCTGCTGCGCTTTCTGACCTGCGGCAGCGTAGACGATGGTAAGAGCACGCTGATTGGCCGCCTGCTCCATGACACCCGTCAGATTTATGAAGATCAGCTCTCTTCACTGCATAACGACAGCAAGCGTCACGGCACCCAGGGTGAGAAACTGGATCTGGCGCTGCTGGTGGATGGCCTGCAGGCCGAACGTGAGCAGGGCATCACCATTGATGTGGCTTACCGTTATTTCTCTACCGAGAAGCGTAAGTTCATCATCGCCGACACGCCGGGACACGAGCAGTACACCCGCAACATGGCGACCGGTGCCTCTACTTGCGACCTGGCGATCCTGCTGATCGATGCGCGTAAAGGCGTGCTGGATCAGACTCGTCGTCACAGCTTTATCTCCACGCTGCTGGGCATTAAGCACCTGATCGTGGCGATCAATAAAATGGATCTGGTTGAGTATAAAGAAGCGACCTTCGAGCAGATCAAACAGGATTACCTCGACTTTGCTGGTCAGCTGCCTGCCGACCTGGACATCCGCTTTGTGCCGTTGTCTGCGCTGGAAGGCGAGAACGTGGCTTCACCAAGTGAAGCGATGAGCTGGTACACCGGCCCAACGCTGCTGGACGTGCTGGAAACGGTAGAAGTGCAGCGCGTGGTCGATCAGCAGCCGATGCGCTTCCCGGTGCAGTACGTGAACCGTCCTAACCTGGATTTCCGGGGTTATGCCGGTACGCTGGCTTCAGGTGCGGTTTCTGTCGGACAGCGCGTGAAGGTGCTGCCATCAGGCGTTGAATCCTCGATTGCCCGCATCGTGACCTTCGACGGCGACCTGCAGGAAGCCCAGGCCGGTGAAGCTATCACCCTGGTGCTGAAAGACGAGATTGATATCAGCCGTGGCGATTTGCTGGTGGCTGCCGATGCCACGCTGAAACCGGTGCAGGCTGCCTCGGTTGACGTAGTGTGGATGGCAGAACAGCCGCTGGTGCCGGGGCAGAGCTTCGACATTAAAATAGCCGGCAAGAAAACCCGTGCGCGCGTGGAGAAAATTCAGCATCAGGTTGAGATCAACAGCCTGGCGAAACACGATGCCGAGAGCCTGCCGTTAAACGGTATAGGCCTGGTCGATCTGACCTTCGACGAGCCGATGGTGCTGGATCAGTATCAGCAAAACCCGGTGACCGGCGGGATGATCATTATCGATCGCCTGAGCAACGTCACCGTGGGTGCCGGAATGATCCGCCAGCCGCTGGAAGACGTAGTGCAGAATACCGGCAACTTCAGCGCCTTCGAGCTGGAGCTGAACGAACTGGTTCGTCGCCACTTCCCACATTGGGGTGCACGCGATTTGTTGGGCGGTAAATAATGGCTGCTGCTCATGATGAAAACGTCGTCTGGCATTCGCACTTTGTCACGCGGGAAGATCGTGAAAAGCAGCATGGTCATCAGGGCGTGCTGCTGTGGTTTACCGGCCTTTCGGGGTCAGGTAAATCCACCGTTGCTGGCGCAGTAGAGCAGGCGCTGCAGCAGGTTGGTGCAAGCACTTACCTGCTTGACGGAGATAATGTCCGTCACGGCTTGTGCCGCGATCTGGGCTTCAGCGATGGCGACCGCAAAGAGAACATCCGTCGGGTGGGTGAAGTGGCCAAACTGATGGTGGATGCCGGACTGGTGGTGCTGAGTGCTTTTATCTCACCTCACCGTGAAGAGCGTCAGATGGTGCGCGAATTGCTGGGCGAAGGGCGCTTTATTGAAGTGTTTGTGGATACGCCGCTGGCGATCTGCGAAACCCGCGATCCGAAAGGCCTGTATAAAAAAGCCCGTGCCGGAGAGTTGCGTAACTTCACCGGCATTGATGGTGTGTATGAAGCGCCAGAGCAGGCTGAAATCCATCTTGATGGAGAACGGCCGGTTGAGCAGCTGCTGGCTCAGACGCTGGATATATTACGCCAGCGTGGCGTGATTACAGGTTAATGGCTGACCCTGAAAAAGAGCTTTCCGTTGGGAAAGCTCATAAGGGGATTATCAAAAATTACCACCCGGACGCTCAGAGACTTAGAGTGTAAATCCTCCCTGAAGCTGCGGGAGGGTTTACTGTACCTGTCGAGCAGCATACGGTTCCTTTCAATAATCTCGTTTGACTCCCTCACTATCTTCACCAGATGACGCCGGCTATAGGCCAGTTCAGGGTGCTCAGCATCGGCTGGCCTGCCGGAGTCGCTCTGGTGTTTACTGCGCCAGTCACTGGCGTCACGACAAAAGCAGCCCACCCGGAAAATCTGTCTGGCGAGGAGGTTAGCCCAGTACGACCGGCTCGCGGCAAACAGCGAACAATTGGTAACAATATTGCGGGTTCAAGTGTTAGATCTGCCGCGCGGTCGCGATATTATTCCCCCCTGAGATAGCCGCGGCTAAACGTCCCAGAGCGTGCCGATTTACGCGTCAACAGGATACTTATGCATAACGTTACGCCCATGCTCGCCCGCAAAGAAGATCGGGAACAGGAAGAGGCTTCCTGGTCATTCCCCGGTGGCGTGATTGGTTTTGCCTCCTACTGGCTTGCGCTGGCGATCCCGTTCGTGTTGTACGGGGCCAATACGCTGTTCTTCTTTCTCTATACCTGGCCATTTTTCCTGGCGCTGCTGCCGGTGTCGGTATTGGTAGGCATTGCCGCCAGCTTGCTCCTGCGTGGTCAGTTAATCTGGACCATTTTACTGACCGCCGTGGTTGTGGTCTGTCTGTTCTGGCTGCTGTTTACGCTACTGACCGCATGGTAACCGGTCTCTTTATTGCATCTGTCGCCAGCCTGGCTGGCAGGATTTGATGTCAGAATACCCACTGCGGTTACAAAACTTTGCTCGCAAAATCGGTTTTCAGGCTGAGGAACGCTCACCAATCCACCAATACACGGTTAAATCACTGTGAAAGTGGAGTCGGATGTAAAGTTATGGGATGATTGAGCCGTTTTCAGGGGGCGGGGATGGGAAAACTTACTCTGCTGTTACTTGTTTTACTGGGCTGGTTGCAATATTCGCTCTGGTTAGGCAAGAACGGCGTACATGACTATACGCGTGTTAAAGACGATGTTGCGGTGCAACAGGGCGGCAACGCGAAACTTAAAGTGCGAAACGATCAGTTGTTTGCAGAAATCGACGACCTTAACGGCGGTTCTGAAGCAATTGAGGAACGCGCACGCAACGAGCTGGGGATGATTAAACCCGGTGAGACTTTCTATCGCCTTGTGCCGGATCAAAATAAACGAAACGCGCAGCAGGGTGCTCTCAACAGTCAGCAACGATAACTCATGAACATTGCAGGGTCCTTTCCGGACATCATCGCTGTGGTTCCCGCTGCCGGGATCGGCAGCCGGATGCAGGCAGAGTGCCCCAAACAATACCTTTCAATTGGTGGCAAAACGCTGCTGGAACATGCGCTTAACAGCTTGCTGGCGCATCCAGCCGTCAGCCGTATCATTGTCGCTATCAGTCCTGACGATCCTTTCTTTTCTGCACTTCCTGTCGCCAGCGATCCGCGTATCCAGGTGGTGAAGGGCGGGAAAGAGCGTGCGGATTCCGTGCTGGCTGGACTTCAGGTCGCTTCTTCTTCCCGTTGGGTGCTGGTTCATGACGCCGCGCGTCCTTGCCTGCATCTTGATGACCTCACTCGCTTGCTTGCTATCACGGCTACCAGCCGCGTGGGCGGTATTCTTGCGGCTCCGGTACGCGACACCATGAAGCGGGCTGAGCAGGGCAAAGAGGCGATTGCGCACACGGTCGATCGTGAAGCGTTATGGCATGCGTTAACGCCGCAGTTGTTCCCGCTGGAACTGCTGCGCAGCTGCCTTGAACGGGCGTTAAAAGAAGGGGCGACGATCACCGATGAGGCTTCGGCGCTGGAGTATTGTGGCTATCACCCTGAACTGGTGATCGGCCGCAGCGACAACATTAAGGTCACGAGGCCGGAAGATTTAGCGCTGGCCGCGTTTTACCTGACTCAATTACACAATAAGGAGAGCGCATAATGCGTATCGGCCACGGTTTTGATGTTCACGCATTTGGCGGCGAAGGCCCGCTGATTATTGGCGGCGTGCGAATTCCTTATGAAAAAGGGTTACTGGCCCATTCAGACGGTGATGTGGCGCTACATGCACTGACCGATGCGCTGCTGGGCGCTGCCGCACTGGGCGACATTGGCAAGCTGTTCCCGGATACGGACGCCGTCTATAAAGGCGCGGACAGCCGTGAACTGCTGCGTGAAGCCTGGCGTCAGATCCAGAAAAAAGGCTACAAGTTGGGTAACGTTGACGTCACGATCATCGCTCAGGCCCCAAAAATGCTGCCTCATGTGCCGCAGATGCGCATCAATATTGCGGAAGATCTGGGTATTCATATGGACGACGTTAACGTGAAAGCTACCACCACCGAAAAGCTGGGCTTTACCGGTCGTGGTGAAGGCATTGCCTGCGAAGCGGTCGCGCTGATCTTTAAGGCGGACGCGTAATGGTTGACGATCTGAGCTGGCTGCACGGCAAGCCCACGGCTACTGGCGTGTTGAAAGCCAACGCGGAAGATTTTATCGTGATCGAAGATCTGGGCTATGGCCCGGACGGCGATGGCGAGCAGGTGCTGGTACGCATTCGTAAGACCGGCTGTAATACCCGTTTTGTGGCGGAAGCGCTGGCGAAGTTTGCCGGTATTCCTCCGCGTGACGTCAGCTTTGCCGGCATGAAAGATCGCCATGCGGTCACCGAGCAGTGGATTTGCCTGCGCATTCCCGGCAAAGAGACGCCAGATTTCTCTGCATTTGAGCTGACAGGCTGCGAGATACTGGAAAGTGCCCGCCATCGTCGTAAACTGCGTACTGGTGCTCTGCAGGGCAATGCTTTCACGCTGATTTTGCGCCAGGTCTCAGATCGTGATGCCGTTGAGCAACGCCTGCAGCAGATTGCGGCCTCAGGTGTGCCAAACTACTTTGGCGTGCAGCGTTTTGGTCATGATGGCAATAACCTGCAGATGGCCAGACGTTGGGCCGCTAACGAGATCCGCGTGAAGGAGCGTAATAAACGCAGCTTTCTGTTCTCTGCAGCCCGCAGCGCGATGTTCAATCAGGTGGCGAGCGACAGACTGGCTCAGAAAGGGTCGTTGACCTCAGTGATGGCTGGCGATGCGTTGCAGCTGACAGGGCGCGGAAGTTGGTTCGTAGCGGAAGAGGCCGAACTGGAGACGTTACAGACTCGTGTAGATAACGACGAACTGCGCGTTACCGCTCCGCTTCCTGGCAGCGGCGCATGGGGAACGCTGCAGGATGCGCTGGCCTTTGAGCAACAAACCCTGGCGGCTGAGGCAGAATTGATTACACTGCTTGAGCGTGAAAAAGTCGATGCGGCCCGTCGTGCCGTGCTGGTGAAACCGCGCGATTTGCGCTGGAGCTGGCAGGATGACGCCACCGTTGAGCTGGCTTTCTGGCTGCCTGCGGGCAGTTTTGCCACCACTCTGGTGCGCGAAGTTCTTCTACAAGAAGGTGATGATGCGAATATTGCTGAGTAACGATGACGGTATTCATGCGCCGGGCATTCAGACGCTGGCTGCGGCCCTGCGTGAGTTTGCTGAGGTGCAACTGGTGGCTCCTGACCGCAACCGCAGCGGTGCCTCCAATTCGCTGTCACTGGAAACGCCGTTACGCACTTTTACCTATCCTAACGGCGATATCGCGGTGCAGATGGGCACGCCAACGGACTGCGTTTATCTGGGCGTGAACTCACTGATGCAGCCGAAGCCGGATATCGTGGTTTCCGGTATCAATGCCGGGCCCAACCTCGGTGATGACGTGATTTACTCCGGCACTGTGGCTGCGGCCATGGAAGGGCGCCATCTTGGCCTGCCTGCGCTGGCCGTCTCGCTGGACGGGCATAAGCATTACGACACCGCTGCCGCCGTCACCTGCTCTATACTCCGTGCGTTGCTGCGTGAACCTCTGCGCACTGGCCGTATCCTGAACATCAACGTGCCTGATTTGCCGCTGTCAGAGATCAAAGGGATCCGTGTGACCCGTTGCGGTAGCCGACATCCCAGCGATCAGGTTATCCCGCAGCAGGATCCGCGTGGCAATATGATGTACTGGATTGGCCCGCCGGGACAAAAACTGGATGCCGGCCCGGACACGGATTTTGCCGCTGTCGATCAGGGCTATGTTTCTGTCACTGCGTTACATGTTGATTTAACCGCCCATGCTGCGCAGGACGTGGTGTCATCGTGGTTATCCAGCGTCGAGGTCAGCAACGAATGGTGATCCGCCGCATTGATACGCTACTGGAGAAATTGCGCCAGCAGGGCATTGACGATGAACGGTTGCTGAAAGCGATTGAAGATGTACCGCGTGAGCGTTTTGTTGACGAGGCGTTCGAACATAAAGCCTGGGAAAATATGGCCTTGCCTATCGGCTCTGGTCAGACGATTTCCCAGCCTTATATGGTGGCGAAGATGACCTCGCTGCTGGAGCTGACGCCAGGCTCACGCGTGTTAGAAATTGGGACCGGATCGGGTTATCAGACCGCGATCCTCGCGCACCTTGTAGAACACGTTTATTCTGTCGAACGCATTAAAGGGTTGCAGTGGCAGGCCAAGCGACGGCTGAAGCAGCTTGATTTACATAATGTTTCAACGCGTCACGGCGATGGCTGGCAAGGCTGGCCTTCACGTGGCCCGTTTGATGCCATCATCGTTACCGCCGCGCCACCTGAAATTCCAGTCGAGTTAATGTCGCAATTAGACGAAGGCGGAATTCTGGTTTTGCCGGTCGGTGAAGAGCATCAGGAATTAAAACGCATTCGCCGAAAAGGCGGTGAGTTTATCGTCGATACCGTTGAGCCAGTCCGGTTTGTGCCGCTGGTGAAAGGCGATTTGGCCTGACGTAGTGTTAGCAATTGCACACATCTGTAAATGGCACCTGGTCTTTGATGTTGTTACTATCTGCTTAATTTCATTCTTTATTACTGCAAGCGCGCTTAGAGCGACGCGGCAGTGTCACAGTTTTGCCTTCAGGGGGATATAAATGAGCACGGGAAGCCCAATGTTTAAGTTGCGCCGGATTGCGGCCGTTTCACTTGTTGGTTTTTGGTTGGCTGGCTGTTCCAGCGATAACGCTTCACAAGCCCCAATCAGTTCTGTCGGCGGTGGCGGCGGCTCTGGCGGTATGATGAGCGGTGGCTCCAGCGCCAGCAGCAGCAGTAACAGCAGCGGAATGCTCAGCAGCGCCAATAGCGCCAATAGCGCCAATAGCGGCAATGGCGGCTACACCGCACCACCGGCTTCCATCTCGGCTAACTCTTCCAATGTTGTTAGCGCCCCGCAGAACATTTCCAGCAGCAACGCCACGCCGCAAGAGAACGTGGTGACGCAGAATGGCCACATTGTCTACAATCGTTCTTATGGGAATATTCCTAAAGGTAGCTACGGTGGACAGACTTACACGGTCAAAAGAGGCGATACGCTGTTCTATATTGCCTGGATTACCGGCAATGATTTCCGTGATTTAGCCCAACGAAATAACGTTGCTGCACCTTACGGCCTCAATGTGGGTCAGCAATTGCAGGTTAGTAACGGCTCCGGCGAAACCTTAACCGGTGGTAATGCGGTAACCGCGGCGGATGCCTCTGCTGGCGGTGTAGCGGTTCAGCCTTCTACGCCACAAAACCAGGGCGGGGCTGTTGCACACCAACCTGTTATTACGTATTCTGAGGATTCAGGTAAACCAAGTGAAGGCAAAATGTTGCCATCATCCGGTACAACTACTGTTGCAACGACAACAGCACCGGTTGCCGCTCCGACCGTCAGTAGCACAACCAACAGCAGTACCCCAGTGGGAAGCTGGCGTTGGCCAACTGACGGTAAGATCATCGATAACTTCTCTGCTTCCGAAGGGGGCAACAAAGGTATTGATATCGCGGGATCGCGAGGACAGCCCGTCATTTCAACCGCCTCAGGGCGCGTTGTGTACGCCGGGAATGCACTGCGCGGTTACGGTAACTTGATTATCATCAAACATAATGATGACTACCTGAGTGCTTACGCCCACAACGACACGATGCTGGTCCGTGAACAACAAGAAGTGAAAGCGGGTCAGAAGATCGCCACCATGGGCAGTACCGGCACGAGCTCAGTCAGATTGCATTTTGAAATTCGTTACAAGGGGAAATCCGTAAACCCGCTGCGTTATTTACCGCAGCGATAGTCCGGTATAACGCCATCTGGTGTTGTACTTTGGGATCACGGGTAGGAGCCGAAAATGAGCCAGAATACGCTGAAAGTTAAAGATCTAAATGAAGATGCGGAATTCGACGAAAACGGAGCTGAGGTTTTTGATGAGAAGGCTCTCGTCGGAAATGAACCTGCTGATAACGAAATAGCTGAAGATGAGCTGTTGTCACAAGGTGCTACGCAACGAGTATTGGACGCGACGCAGCTCTACCTGGGAGAGATTGGTTATTCTCCCCTGTTGACTGCAGAGGAAGAAGTTTTCTTCGCTCGCCGTGCACTGCGTGGTGACGTTCCGTCTCGTCGCCGCATGATCGAAAGTAACTTGCGTTTGGTAGTGAAGATTGCCCGTCGTTACAGCAATCGTGGTCTGGCTTTGCTGGATCTGATTGAAGAAGGTAACCTGGGGTTAATCCGCGCGGTAGAGAAATTTGACCCTGAAAGAGGGTTCCGCTTCTCGACTTACGCTACCTGGTGGATTCGCCAGACGATTGAACGGGCTATCATGAACCAAACCCGTACCATTCGTTTGCCTATTCATATTGTTAAAGAGCTGAACGTGTATCTGCGTACCGCGCGCGAACTGACCCACAAGTTGGATCATGAGCCGAGTGCAGAAGAGATTGCCGAACAGCTTGATAAACCCGTTGAAGATGTCAGCCGTATGCTGCGCCTCAACGAACGCATTACATCAGTCGACACGCCACTAGGCGGTGATTCTGAGAAAGCGCTGCTGGATATCCTGGCCGACGAGAAAGACAACGGTCCGGAAGATACCACCCAGGACGATGACATGAAGCAGAGCATCGTCAAATGGCTGTTCGAACTGAACGCCAAGCAGCGTGAAGTGTTAGCGCGTCGTTTCGGCCTGTTAGGTTATGAAGCGGCCACGTTAGAAGATGTGGGTCGCGAAATTGGTCTGACCCGTGAACGTGTCCGTCAGATTCAGGTTGAAGGTCTGCGTCGTCTGCGTGAAATTCTGCAGGCTCAGGGTTTGAGTATTGAAGCTCTGTTCCGCGAATAATCGCTGACACATACCGATGTTAATGCGAAAAGCGGTGGCGTAAGCCACCGCTTTTTTATTGCCTGCGATTTACTGGCCTAATGCTTTAAGCACCTCGCTGGAAGTGGTTACTGCCCCGAACACGCCGCCCTGCATTTTGACCATCTCAAGCGCTGCCGCATGATTAGCGGGATCCGTTGCCGCGCAGCAGTCGGCAACCAGCAGACACTCAAATCCTCGATCGTTAGCTTCCCGCATCGTGGTATGGACACAAACATCGGTAGTGATGCCAGTTAACAGCAGATTCCTGATCCCGCGCGTGTGCAGGATCAATTCCAGATCGGTGGCGTAAAACGATCCTTTGCCCGGTTTATCGATCACCACTTCTCCGGCTACCGGTTGCAGTTCTGGAATGATTTCCCAACCTGGCTCACCGCGCACCAATATTTTACCGCAAGGTCCGGGGTCGCCGATCCCTGCGCCTTTTTGTCTTGAACGCCAGCGCTTATTGGCTGGCAGATCGGCCAAATCAGGCCGATGTCCTTCGCGGGTATGAATGACGGTAAAACCCTGCGCACGCATCACCGTCAGCAGGTCGCGGATGGGCGCTATCGGTGCTCTGGTAAGCCCTATGTCGTAACCCATCTTGTCGACATAACCGCCTTCGCCACAGAAATCCGTCTGCATATCAACGATCAATAACGCCGTGTTTGTCGGTGAAAGCTTGCCATCATAAGGCCAGAGATAAGGGGCCGCCTGAATAAAAATATCCTGCATTGTGGCTCTCCTTAAGCTTACGCGGTGGCCCATTTCCTGGCCGAGCGGGACTGGACCAGGCCATAAGCCAGGCCACCGGCGACCATACCAATTAACGCTTCACCCGCATCCGGGAACCAGACATGCGCGATGCTGGCGCAAACGGTGCCGAAGGCCCAGCAGGCAAAGGCGCTGGTGCGGTAAGTCGTTTCCGGGCGGGAGCTGGCGATGTGGCCCATAAACAGCAGATCGACAATCATCACTGCGCCAATCGGCGGCACGGCTACACCCAGCAGGCTCAGCCAGTTAAGGAAGTAGCTCCAGACACCAATCACCGCTAACAGCCCGCCAATCACGCCCAGGATCACCGTCCACAGACGCATTTTGCTTTTAAACAGATGGCCGTAACCGACCGCGCCGTTATACAGGCAGTGCGTACATACCGACCCCAGGTTGATAAAGACAAACAGCAGAGCCAGCACATCCAGCACCGGGTTGTGGCCGGTCAGCAGATGCAGGAAATCGCCGCCGTTCTGTGCCGGATTGATGCCCGCACCGGCAGAAACAATCACCACACCAGAAAGCAGCGAGACAACGTTAGCCAGCGGGAAGGCGGAGAAAGTCGCTATCACCGCCGATTTACCGTTCTTTGACCAGCGGGTGAAGTCCGCTGTCATGGTGCCGGAGTCTGCAAACCCGGCGATAACCATGGTCATCGCAATGCCCATACTGATGCCGCTGGCGGAGCCTTTATAGGTGGTGATCTGGCTGATATCGGTATGCTGTGCCACAAAGTACAGCGCGACCAGGCCGAGGATCACAAACATCGGTGCAGCAATCATGCCGATAACTGAAAGCGCACGAACGCCGAGGAAAGTGACGCCGGTATACAGCACGGTCGCCAGGACAATTACCCAAGAAGTATTCCAGCCAAAGGTCGCGTTGACGATGGTGCCCGTCAGGCCCGTCTGGAAGGCGTACCAGCCGATCACTACGGTAGAGAGAAAAGCAGAGGCAATGATGTATCCACGACTGCCGAAGGTCTTCCTCGCCTGCATGGCAAAGTTAAGTCCGGTGTTACCCGCCAGATAGCTCAGCGCACCGACATAGGCGAACAGCACCAGGTTACCGGCCAGGATGGCGATAATTGAATGCCAGAAGCCCAGGTTATAAGCCATGATTCCACCAAAGACCGCATTGGTCAGGATCATCGGGAAACCGAACCAGACGGCGGAGACCGAACGGGTGGTATGACGATGGGAAAGCGGCACCGCTTCGTTTTCAAACTCCTGCTCTAACCCTGACGTGCTGTCATGCAACTGCGATGTTTTTTGGCTCATAGTGGTGTGATCCCCGGTAAATGGCAGTAAACAGGTATGAATCAGCGGGACAGCATCGGCGGTAACCGATGTTGCCAGCCGCAAACTTTTTCAAAGGCCGCACTGGCACGCAGCACCAGCGCATCGTCAAGGTGACGACCAATAATCTGTAAGCCGACCGGCAGTCCTTCCGCCGTAAAGCCAGCCGGAATCGACGCGGCTGGTTGTCCTGTCAGGTTGATTGGAAAGACGAAGGCCAGCCATTCCGCCGGTGTGACTTTGCGGCCGTCGATGGTGGCCGGGCTTTCGATATCAATCGGGAAGGGCGGTGTCGCAAGCGTTGGAGTCAACAGCAGGTCGTAGCCCTGCATAAAGCGCCACATTTTGTTCACCACCTCTTTGCGCTGCATATTGGCATCGGTGAACATCTCGGCGGTCCAGTGTGTATTCAGCATCGCCACCAGATGTGGCGACATGCGATCGCCAAAGCTTTCCATCAGTTTGCGCATCCCGGTGAGGTCAGTTTCCTGAGCAACCAGAGCGGCGAAAGTTTCTTTGGGATCGCTGAAGCCCGGATTTGCTTCGACCACGATGCAACCCAACTCTTGCTCGAAGATTTTTACTGCATTGCCGACAATCTCGCGGACCTGCGGGTCGACAGCGGCATATCCCCAGTCAGCGCTGTAGGCAATACGTAATCCTTTCAGGCTGCCTTTGGTGGCGTTGAGCCAGTCAATGTCGCTGGTGGGAATCGAATGTCTGTCACGCGGGTCGGGCCCGGCAATGACTGAAAGCATTAAGGCAGCATCTTCCACGGTGCGGGTCATCGGACCGATGTGCTCCAGTGATTCCCAGCTTGAGAGGCCCGGATAACGTTCATCCCTGCAGCCCGGATATAGCGGCACGCGGCCCATCGAGGCTTTCATACCGAACAGGCCGCTGTGGGCGGCAGGGATGCGGACAGAACCGCCGCCATCACTACCCAGCGCCAGTGGGCACATTCTTGCTGCCAGAGCCGCTGCAGATCCAGCGCTGGAGCCACCAGGCGTTAAGTCGGTATTCCACGGATTGCGGGTGGTCGGGAACACTGGGTTGTGGCCGGTCCCGCTGTAACCAAATTCCGGCGCGTTGGTTTTTCCCAGCACGATGGCACCTGCCGCTTTCAGACGTTCCACGGTGATGTCGTCTTCATCCGGGATAAAGTTTTCGTAGATCCACGATCCAGAAACGGTTTTGATCCCGGCGGTGCTGATCAGATCTTTAATCGCAACCGGTACGCCAGCCAGCGGACCGACTTCTTCACCACGCAGGATCTTCTGCTCGATCGCTTTGGCCTGAGCCATCGCCAGATCGGGTGTTGGCGTGCAAAATGCGTGCAGCTCGGGTTCCAGAAGATCCATTCTGGCCAGCGAGGCGGTCACCACCTCAACAGGCGAGAGAGATTTATCGCGGATGTGCGCCGCCAGGGTGATGGCGTCAAGATTCAATATGTCCTGATGGTTCAAACGGTGTCCCCTCTGCTGCTGATCAGCTGATGATTGCTAGCTTGTGGATAGCAATGCATATTGCAGGCCAGAATTGAGGTGGAGCTAAAAATAACCGTAAGACGGGTGTCTAACATCTTGTATACAGGCCGGTATTCGTTACCGGATGGAGCACGAGTAATCTGCGCGAAATGTGTTCAGGCGCAGCGGCAGCGTGGGGATTTCACTGTGGGGGTGCAGGCAGGGAGTAAAGTAGTGCAAAAAAAAACGGCAGGCATAAATGCCTACCGTTTGTTAGATCGCAACGCCTGCTGCAGCTACGTTTGCTTGTTGATGTCCGCTGAAAGTCGTCAGTTGCTAAGTGTCGTTAAGGCTCCTGACAGGAATTACAGCATCGTTTTCAGACGGTAGATCCAGTCCAGAGCCTGACGAGGTGTGAGCGAGTCCGCATCTAACGCTTCCAGAGCCTCTACCGCTGGCGACGTCTCTTCTACCAGTAATGGCAGCTGAGGGCCGTCCGCTTTGCTGCTGGCAGCGCTGCCGGACAGCATTTCCAGTTCTTTCAGCTTCTGTCGGGCACGCTTGATGACGTCTTTCGGCACACCCGCCAGCGCCGCTACGGCCAGACCATAACTTTTGCTCGCGGCCCCTTCCTGCACGCTGTGCATAAAGGCGATGGTGTCGCCGTGTTCAATGGCATCCAGATGCACGTTGGCCACGCCTTCCATCTTCTCTGGCAGCGTGGTCAGCTCAAAGTAATGGGTCGCAAATAGCGTCATCGCTTTGATGCGGTTTGCCAGGCTTTCTGCACAGGCCCAGGCCAGAGACAGCCCGTCATAGGTTGAAGTGCCGCGACCAATTTCATCCATCAGTACCAGGCTGTGTTCGGTCGCATTGTGCAGGATGTTCGCGGTTTCGGTCATCTCCACCATAAAGGTAGAACGGCCAGAAGCGAGATCGTCAGCCGCCCCTACGCGGGTAAAGATGCGGTCGATTGGGCCAATTATCGCCTGCTCGGCAGGGACGTAGCTGCCAATATAGGCCAGCAAGGTAATCAGCGCGGCCTGACGCATATAGGTACTTTTACCGCCCATATTAGGACCGGTGATAACCAGCATGCGACGCTGCGGAGAGAGCGACAGCGGGTTAGCAATAAACGGCTCTTTCAGCACCTGCTCAACCACTGGATGACGCGCGCCGGTCAGCTTAATGCCTGGCTTATCGGTCAGCGTTGGGCAGTTGTAGTTCAGCGTCCAGGCTCGTTCAGCCAGGTTAGAGAGCACGTCCAGTTCCGCCAGCGCAGCAGCGCTGAGCTGCAAGGCTTCAAGATGCGGCAGCAGCAGGTCGAACAGCTGCTCATAGAGGCCTTTTTCCAGCGCCAGGGCTTTGCCTTTCGAGGTCAGAACTTTGTCTTCGTACTCTTTCAGCTCAGGAATGATGTAGCGTTCAACGTTTTTCAGCGTCTGTCGACGTACGTAGTTGATCGGCACCCGATGGCTTTGACCGCGGCTGACCTGAATGTAATAGCCGTGTACGGCGTTAAAGCCGACTTTCAGCGTATCCAGCCCCAGTTTTTCCCGCTCACGGATTTCCAGCTTATCCAGATAGTCGGTAGCGCCGTCTGCCAGCGCACGCCACTCATCCAGCTCTGCGTGGTAGCCGGGAGCAATCACGCCGCCGTCACGAATAAGAACCGGTGGTGACTCAATCACCGCTTGTTCCAGCAGGTCACGCAACTCATCAAACTGGCCCATTTGTTTACGCAACGTTTGCAGATGCGGCGTGGCGACATCCGCCAGTAACGCATCAAGCTGGGGCAATTGCTGGAAAGCGTGGCGCATACGAGCCAGGTCGCGAGGACGAGCGGTTCTTAATGCCAGACGAGCAAGAATACGTTCCAGGTCGCCGACCTGACGGAGCAGAGGAGAGAGTTCTGCAGTGAAGTCTTGCAGCGAGCCAATGCTCTGCTGGCGATTTTCGAGGGTTTTAATCTCACGCACTGGCATATGCAGCCAGCGCTTCAGCATCCGGCTGCCCATCGGCGTGACGGTTTTATCCAGCACCGCCGCGAGGGTATTTTCAAGTCCGCCAGCCAGATTCTGGGTGATCTCCAGGTTACGGCGAGTGGCCGCATCCATGATGATCCCATCCTGCTGGCGCTCCATCGTCAGTGAACGAATATGGGGCAGGGAAGTGCGCTGCGTATCCTTGACGTATTGCAGCAAACAGCCAGCCGCGCGCAGCGCATGGTGAGCCTGTTCAACGCCAAAACCGCTAAGATCGCGGGTGCCAAACTGCATATTCAGCTGCTGGCGGGCGGTTTCTACTTCGAACTCCCACAGCGGGCGACGACGCAGCCCACGGCGGTTTTCAATCAGTGACATGGCCGAGAAATCTTCGGAATAAAGCAGCTCAGCAGGATTGGAGCGGGTGAGCTCGGCGGCCATGGTTTCCAGGTCCGTCGGCTCCGCCAGGCGGAAGCGACCAGAGCTGATATCCAGCGTGGCAAAACCGAAGCCGCGCGGGCTCTGCCAGATGGCTGCCAGCAGGTTATCCTGGCGCTCCTGCAACAGCGCTTCATCGCTGATGGTGCCTGGCGTAACAATGCGCACCACTTTACGCTCGACCGGGCCTTTGCTCAGCGCGGGATCGCCAATCTGTTCGCAGATGGCGACGGATTCGCCAAGCTGTACCAGCTTCGCCAGGTAGTTTTCCACCGCATGATAAGGCACGCCAGCCATCGGGATCGGCTCACCGGCTGAAGCGCCGCGTTTGGTCAGCGAGATCTCCAGCAGCTGCGAGGCACGCTTGGCATCGTCATAGAACAGTTCGTAGAAATCCCCCATCCGGTAGAACAGCAAGATTTCCGGATGATCGGCCTTCAGACGCAGGTATTGCTGCATCATGGGTGTGTGGGCGACGAGGTTTTCAGTGGTCATTATCAGGTCTTCTTTTCCAGTCCATTGAATATAAAATCAGCGGGGATTTCGACTTCAAGATGGTCATTGCTTTACTGGTTCGTCATCGCATTTGGCTGGGCACAAGTCCTGGCAGCCAATGCCATGACGCAGAGTTCGTTA
>NZ_JBAVTT010000182.1:0-9910 GCF_049696395.1 Erwinia sp. | reverse complement strand
AACGAAACGCACTGGCTTACCGTCTTGCGCCATTTTTGCTGCTGCTGTCAGCAATTGCTCGGCGGTTTTGCCCCACAGATAATCAATAACCACATCCACCCCCTGCGCGAACTGCTCGCAGAATTGTTGGTTCAGCGCCTCTTCTTCTTGCGTCAGCGGGATAACAACGTCAGCACCCAGCAAAGAGAGTTGTTCCAGCGCTGCGGGATTACGCCCGGTAGCGACGATCTTTTTTGCCCCAAGGTAACGGGCAATCTGCACGGCCAACTTGCCAGATATGCCGGTGGCACCATTGATCAGCACCGTTTCGCCAATCTGCAATGTTGCCCTTTCAGTCAACGCTGCCCAGGAAGACATTCCCGGATTGGCTATGGCTGCTGCCGTGATGTCATCCAAATCGTCGGCCAGCGCAATGCACTGTGAGGCAGGCACCAAAGTCTGTTCGGCCATGCTGCCATAAGGCGCCACAGGCTTAATAAAATAGACGCGCTGTCCATCTTCCTGCACGCCAACACCGTCAATCCCGGCGATGAATGGATACTGCCCGCTGGCGCTGTAATGCTTACCAGAAGCACGATTTTTGACCAGATGACTCAATGCTGAGGCTTTGACCACGATCCGCTGAGCATCGGCTGTAGCAACCGGGTCGGTAAAATCACCATAAACCGGCAACTGCCCTGCTTTCGTTACAATGGCTGCTTTCATAAATTTCCCTCTGTAAGGTGGAGAAGAATTAGGTGTATAATGCACACATTAAATCGGAGGGGTTATGTCGTCAACCAATAATGTGCAAAATACACCTATCAGCCAGCAGTTGCGTCAGCTGCATGGGGCGATACTGGAAATTGTAGCGGTGATTAACCGTCCTCAGGGCGATGAGGTGCTGATTAAAGAAGCAGGCATCAATCTGGAAAGAGCGCTGTTCCCCTTACTGGTGGGAATTGAACGCTTTGGGCCGATTGGCGTGGTGGAACTGGCTGACCGGGTCGGACGTGATTACACCACAGTCAGCCGACAGGTAGCGAAATTAGAAAGTAGCGAACTGGTGGAACGCCGCCCCAGCGAAACCGATCGTCGGGTCAGAGAGGCGGTTATCACCCCAAAAGGCAAAACGATGACTGACCATGTTGATGCCGCGAGAGAAAGAATGGCGAAGGAGATCTTCGCCAGTTGGCAAGAAGAAGATGTCGGGCAGCTGGTCAGGCTGATGAGCAAATATGCCACGGCACTGAAGGGGAAAATCTCCTGACAGGCAGTTACTTGCCTTGATGCGCCAGTACGCTGGCCTTCATTCTTTTCACCGCTGCATGCGGCGCAGTTAGCACTGGAATGGAGACCTGCGCTCGGACATCGGCGGCCGCGCGTGAGGTAGAGAAATGCGCCAGCATAATCACATCACAATGCGCCAGTTCTTTAGCTCTGGCTGCAACCAGGCGGTTATGCCCTGCCGCATCCCCTTTTTTCATCAACTCTATTGCATCAGCTACCAGAATGGTGGTCAGCGTGGCTGACGACTGGTGCTCAGTAACATAGTCATTAAATTCCTCAGTCATCGTCTCCACTGAAGGGCCGAAGGTGGCCAGCATGCCAATATTTTTGCCCTGCGCCACCGCTTCATGAAACATCGCTTCATTTGGCTTAAGTACCGGGACAGGCACGGTTTTTGCCAGCCTGTCGATAGCCGGTCCAAAGGCTGAACAGGTAATCAAAATCCCGTCAGCCTGCATGTCGTAACCGTACTGACCAAACCGGACAAACCGCTCAATCATCGATTCACTCAGGTCCGGCTCCCTTGAACGGTCAAGAGAGAGGCCATCGTCCAGCAGGTTTACCAGCTCCGCCTCAGGCCACTCCTCTTTAAACGCCGTATGGATGGGTTCCATTGCCACTGGCGTGGCATGCAGTAATACGATTCTTACGCTCATAATGAACTCCTGGTGGGTATCTGAAAGCTACCCGACTAATGTAAGGGCTTACAAATATTGCTGTAAAGTGAAGTGGATCACATAAAAGCACACGGTTAGACGCAAGGTGTTATTGAAATGTTAGTGAGTATTGACCAGAATTGATAGCGCTTACAAAATATATGACTGACCCGGCTGAGCAGACTCTTCCGGTCCGCCTCCGCGCTAATGACTCTTATGGAGTGTGAGAACGCCTTATGACATCACCTGCCAACTCTTCATCATTACCTACTGTCGCTACCGCTAATCCGGCCAGGGCTGACAGCAATCCGGCGGTTAAAAAATTGCCGCGCCACTTTCGTGATTTGTTGGCGCTGGATGACTTTGAGCGCCACGCCCGCCGCCGCTTACCCAACATGATTTACCAGTATGTTGCCGGTGGGGTGGAAACCGGTCGCGGCATTGCCGGTAACTTTGAGGCCTATCAACGCTACGCCTTCCTGCCGCGCATGTTCCGTGATGTCTCTGGCCGCGATCAGCGCACTACCCTTTTCGGCCACACTTATCAGCACCCTTTTGGTGTTGCTCCGTTAGGTGGCGCTTCTTTCGTTGCCTATCAGGCTGATGTGGCGTTAGCGAAAGCCGCACGCGAAATGAACGTCCCGATGATCCTCAGCGCCTCGTCACTGGTTAAGCTGGAAGATGTCCACGCAGCCAACCCGGATGCCTGGTTCCAGGCCTATCTGGCTGGCGATCAGCCGCGTATTGACCGACTGGTAGATCGTGTTGCCAGCGCGGGTTATAAAACGCTGGTAGTGACCGGCGATACGCCAATGCTGGGCAACCGCGAACACAACACTCGCAGCGGCTTCAGTATGCCAATTAAGATCACGCCGAAGGTGGCCTTTGAAAGCGCGATGAGCCCTCGCTGGCTGCTCGGCACCGTTGCTCAAACGTTTTTGCGCCATGGCGCGCCGCACTTTGAAAATACCGATGCCGAACGCGGGCCACCGATGATGTCCAGCAAAGTGCGTAACACTCAGGCACGCGACAAGCTGAACTGGAAAAACGTTGAGGCTATCCGCAAAAAATGGCCTGGGAATCTGGTCGTTAAAGGGCTAATGTCGCCTGAAGATGCCTTTATTGCCCGGGATTTAGGGGCTGATGCGGTGATCCTGTCTAATCATGGTGGCCGTCAGTTGGACTGCACTTACCCGCCGCTTTATTCGCTGGAAGAAATTGCCGCTAAAAAAGGCAACATGAAAGTCATTATCGACAGCGGAATTCGTCGTGGGACGGATGTGATGAAAGCGATGGCGCTTGGCGCAGACTTTGTGTTCCTGGGCAGACCCTTCCTGTATGGCGCGGTGATTGGCGGCCAGGCTTGTGTGGAACATGCCATGCACATCCTGCGGGATGAAATCGACCGTGACCTGGCGTTAATCGGTGTGCGGACTCCAGCCGAACTGGACAGCAGTTACCTCCGCCGTATGCCCTGAATCCTGAGGAGGATGATCATGACTTCTGCTACCTCAATCCGCCTGTTCAACGTGCTGGCCATTCGCGCCCCTTTTGTTGAGCTGCAAACTGAATGGGATCGCCAGCATCCTGATAAGCCGCTGCTGATTGACTGGAACCCGACAACGGTGATTGAAGAGAAAGTCGCCAGAGGCGAACAGGCTGATGCCACGATCCTGACGGCTCCGGCAATGGACAAGCTTATTGCCGAAGGGATGATTGTGCCCGACAGCCGCGTGGAGTTGGTGGATTCACAGGTTGGGCTGGCGATGCTACCCGATGCTGAAGTGCCCGATATCAGCAACGTGGAGGCACTTAAATCTGCCCTGCTCGCTGCCCGCTCGGTGGGCTATTCACTGGCCGGTGCCAGCGGTCTGTATTTCCAGACTTTGTTGAAAAGGTTAGGCATTGAACAGGAGGTGAATGCCAGGGCCTCTACACTCCCGGAAGGGTTCACCGCCAGTCTGCTGCTGGACGGTAAAGCGGATATCGCCGTGCAGCAAATCAGTGAACTGCTGATGGTGAAGGGAATTAAGGTCATTGGACCGCTGCCCAAAGGGGCTGAGAAAGTGCTGTCGTTCTCCGGCGGCGTGTTCACGCATGCCGCTAATCCGCAAGGTGCCACGCTGCTGTTAAAAAACCTGCGTTCTGCACCTTCCCGTAAGGCATTCGAATCTTTTGGCCTGCAGTGGCGTGAGTAGCTTAGCGTTGGCAGCGTAGCTAAACGGTGATAAGCCCCAGCGCGCAATCTGGGGCTTGCGGTTATTTACGTTCGACGCGAGGTGCTGAACCGGTGCTGCCGCGTACTATCAACTCTGGCTTCAGGATGGTCTGGCGCACGGCTGGCTCGCCATTCAGCTCGGCCAGCAAAAACGCTGCGGCACAAACGCCAATCTCATCCAGCTCAACCCGCATTGTGGTCAGCGGATGCTCCAGATGCTCTGAATACTCATAGTCGTTAAACCCGGTTATTGAGATGTCGTTCGGAATCCGCAAATAGCGTTGGCTCGCGGCACGCATCGCGCCAAACGCCAGCAGGTCGTTACCGCAGATCACCGCCGTGGGCGGGTTTGGGCCATCCAGCAGCTGGAACATGGCCTGACGCGCATCGTTCATGGAAAAGGCGCTGTTAATCAGATTACGGTCATCAAGGCTGAGCCCGACAGCAGCCAGCGCCTCACGCGTGCCGGTAATACGATCGGAGACACGGTCGTTGGACGGTGGCGTACCAACAATCACGGCAAAAACCTTGTGTCCCAGCGCCAGCAGATGCGAAGTCAGTTCGCCCGCAGCCAGTTCATTGTCATAACCCACGCTCGGGTAGCGCTGATCGACCGAAAAGGTCTGAATGCAGGGAATGTTCTGCTGAGTAATACGATCCCACAGTTTAGGATGGTGAGAGTTCCCTACCAGCATCAGCGCATCGATGCCGTACTCCACCAGCTTGTTCACCTCTTTCAGTTCGGTTTCCGGATCGAAGTCAGAATTCGCCAGTAACATCGTATAGCCAGACTGGTGGATCTTCTGCTGGAAGGTAGCCAGCGGGCGGGAAAACGTCTCTGTCGCCAGCGTGGGCACAACCGCACCGATGGTCATACTGCGGCGGGAAGCCAGCGTACGCGCAGCCCGATTAATCACATAGCCCAGCTCTTCACAAGCCCGCTCTACCGCTTCCCGGCGAGACTGCCTGACCGTGGTGCTGCCGTTGAGCACCCTTGAAACCGTCGCCGTAGACACACCCGAACGCAGCGCTACATCTTCCAGTGAAACCCTCGATGAGGGTAAAGGCTTATCGGACATGATCGGACTCCAGACTGAAATTAGTGACGCCGCCCACAAAGTTTGCAGACAAGCAAAGATTCGTTTTGAAAGCGCTTACTTTTAGCTTGACTGATTTTTGTAATCGCTTACTTTTAACATCATATTATCAAATATAGCGTCAAGTTTCACCAAATGATAACAACGAGCCCGGCCGGAAGCGTCCACCTTTGGCACGGGCCTCGCCCTTAAAAGCACCGAGATAATAAAGGAATTCACCATGCGTAGATACCCACGGGTCCGCTGGCTGATGATCGCGTTTTGTTTCTTCGCCATCGCCATCAACTATATTGACCGCATCAATCTGGCCATTGCAGCGCCCCACATTAAAGCGGATTTAGGGCTGGATGACACCAGCATGGGTCTGATCCTCGGCGCCTTTTTCTGGACTTATGCGCTGATGCAGATCCCCGCTGGCCGACTGATTGACCGGGTCGGCGCACGCACTGGTCTGGCTATCGCGGTTGGCTGGTGGTCCCTGTTCACCGTCTTCACCGCTTTTGGTAAAGGCTTCACTTCAATCTTTGCTTCACGCCTGATGCTGGGTCTGGGTGAATCGGGTGGCTACCCGGGCTGTGCCAAGGTGGTGTATTCCTGGTTTGCCAAAAAAGAGCGCGCAACGGCCAGCGGGATCTTTGATGCAGGCCCACGTGCAGGTAGCGCCATCGCCCTGCCGCTGGTTGCCTGGCTGATCAGCACCTGGGACTGGGAAACCTCGTTTATCGTCACCGGTGCTCTGGGGCTGATTTGGGTGGTTGTCTGGCTGGCTTTTTACCGCGAGCCGGAAGAGATGAAGGGGCTGAACGAGCAGGAACGCCAGAATCTGCTGGAAGACCGTAGCGTCCATGTGGTGGATAAGAGCGAAAAAGTGCACATCGGCGCGCTGTTCCGCTACAGAACCGTATGGGGAATGATGATCGGCTTCTTCTGCATGAACTTCGCCACCTACTTCTTTGTGACCTGGTTCCCCACCTATCTGACCATGGCGCACGGCTTCTCCCTGAAGGAGTTGGGTACGCTGGGCGCGATCCCCGCTCTGATGGGGATCCCTGGTAGTCTGCTCGGTGGCCTGACCTCTGACTGGATGTACCGTAAAGGGTTCTCTCTGACCACGGCACGCAAGACCTGCCTGATTGCCGGCATGCTGCTCTCTTCCGTGATCGCCTTTGCCGCCTTTACCGACAGCATTACGGTGATCCTGACCCTCTTCTCCCTGACCTATGCCGGTCTGGCGTTTACCGCCGCCAATATCTGGACCTTGCCAGCTGATGTGGCACCAAGCTCTGGTTACGTTGGCACGCTGGGTGGCATTCAGAACTTCGCCGGAAACCTGGCCGGGATCGTGACCGCGTCCTTCACCGGCTTGATGCTGACCCTGAGCCACGGCTCCTTTGTTATTCCGCTGCTGGTTGCAGGCGGGATCTGCCTGTTCGGCGCGTTCAACTTCCTGTTTATCATGGGTAAAGTGGAACCGATTGAACTGAAAAAAAAGCCAGAGGCGACCAACGTTATCACTGCTGACCGTCAGGCCTGATCACAAGGCCACTCAGACTTACAACGGCAGCAACATCACGCTGTACCCTACAAAAGGCAAGGACAGACTCATGAAGAAGCGTTTTTATGCAGCGGCACTGCTGTCAATGATGGCGGTAAGCGCCGGAAGTCAGGCTCAGAGCCTGTTGTATGTTTCGAATGCTGACAGCGGCACGGTGACGGGCTATCAGCTGGACAAAGAGCAGATGAAGCTGTTGCCGCTGGGAACCTTTGAGGCGGGCAGTAAGGCCATGTCTTCTGTCGTCTCCCCGGACAAGAAAAAACTCTATGTCTCGGTCCGCAGCCAACCTTACCGCGTGGACGTGTTCGATATCCAACCGGACGGAAAACTGGTCAAGGCGGGTCAGTCACCGTTGGCCGAAAGCATGGCCTATCTGTCGATGGACAAAACCGGCCAGTATCTGCTGAGCGCCTCTTACGGCGGCGATCTGTTCAGCATCAACCGCATCCTGAGCACGGGCCAGGTTGAAGCAACACCGGTGCAAGTTGTGCATACCGGCAAACGCGCGCACGCCATTCAGGTGGATCCCACTAACCATTATCTCTACGTCACGCTGCTGGGGGCTGACCAGCTGCTTCAGTATCACTTTGATGCGGCAACCGGCCATGTAACGCCAAACACGCCGCCCTTTATCAATATCCAGAGTGAAGCCGCGACCGGCCCGCGCCACTTTGTGATGGCACCAAAACGGGATAAGCAAGGTAAGCAGAATATGTACATCCTGACGGAGATGGCGGGCAACATTACCCGTCTGACGTTAAATAAGGATGGCACCGCTACTGCTGTTGAAAATGTCAGTTCCGTTTCACCCAAAGAAGCGCTGCAGCGCGGCGAAGCTCGCCCGTTAACGGGTGATGACGATTTGCCACCTTCACATAAACCGCGCATCTGGCAGGCCGACCTGCATCTGACGCCGGATGGTCGCTACCTTTACTCAACTGAACGCACCAGCAGCACCCTTTCCTCGTTTTCCGTTGACCCGAATGACGGCCATTTAACTTACCTCACCAGCATCAAGACCGAACAGCAGCCTCGCGGGTTTGCCATTGATAAAACTGGTCGTTTCCTGATCGAGTCTGGGCAGAAATCTACCCAGCTTTCCCTTTATACCCTTAACGGATCAACCGGAGCTCTGACGCTGGTCGGGCGTTATCCAACCGGCAAGGGAGCGAACTGGGTGACGATGGTCGAGAAGTAAGGTTCATTGAGGCCCGGCACGTGACGTTGTGCCGGGCTGCGTCTGCACTAACTGGAGTACTTATGAAACGTTCATCCCTTTCCGCCCTGCTGACCGCAGGCTCTCTGGCGCTCTGCGCTATCCCAGCCAGCCAGGCTGCTGAACAGGTGGTCGCCACCAATCTTGAGCCGCTGCACCACGTTATCCTGGAAAATCAGTATGTCACCGTCATGCGGGTGATGCTGCGTCCGGGGCAGTCGACGATGTTCCATGAGCAGCATCTGGACTACGTCAATACCCGCGTCAACGGCAGCCTGGTGAATATCTCCTACCCGGATAAACCGGCGAAAGACATTGAGATGAAAAGCGGCAACGTGAAGTTTGGCGCGCATCAGGGCAAATCCGAAACGGACAAAGTGACCAATACCGGCACCACGCTGAATCATCAGGTTTCTTTCGAGATCAAACAGCCCGGTCCCTTGCATTTTGGCGGCGCAACACGCCCTGAGCTGCCGCTTTTCCAGCAGGTGCTCGATCAGAAAACCGTTAAAGGCTGGAAGGTGACGCTGCAACCCGGTGAAAGCACCACGCTCTATACCCAGCATGGGCCTGGCGTCCGTGTGTTCTTTACCGAAGGACGGTTGCTGACCTCGGTTCCCGGACAGGCTAATCGTAACAAAGAGAGTTGGATGCATCGTGGCGACGCGATGTTAACCCAGCCCGGAAAAATTGAGTTAACCAACGGCGGAGAGACCCCGCTGATTTTTAACGATTACGAACTGCTTTAAGCCGTCAATTTTACCGCCCACATCGCCGGTGTGGGCGGCGTTATTGTGTTCAGAGGCGCACGAAGAAGCGCCCTTTGCACCCTATAAAAATACCGTTTTCTTTTCTTTTTTTAAGGAGCATGTCAGGTGAGACGACTTTGTCTGCCTTTCGCCATCAGTCTGAGCCTGTTGTCGGCCGGGAGCTTTGCCGCTGCCCCTTCGATAGCCGACCAGTCTCTGATAGCGAAGGGAAAATATCTCGCGACCGCAGCCGACTGCGGGGCCTGCCACACGTCACCTCACCAGGGTGCACCGATGGCTGGCGGATACGCGATCGCTTCCCCCATGGGCAGTATTTATGCCAGTAACATCACGCCTTCCCTCACTGACGGCATTGGCCACTACAGCGAGGAAGATTTCTCTCGGGCAGTCCGTCTGGGCATCAACAAGCAAGGCGAACATCTCTACCCGGCGATGCCTTACCCTTCCTATGCGAAGATCAGCAATGACGATATTCATGCGCTTTACGTCTATTTTATGCAGGGCGTTGCGCCAGTTGATCGGGCATCACCCAAAACCGAGCTACCTTTCCCGTTCAGCATCCGCAGTTCGATGGCTGTATGGAACAAGCTGTTCGCTGAATCCAGGCCGTGGACGCCAGCACCTTCTGCCTCGCCTGAGGTGAATCGCGGTGACTATCTGGTCAATGCTCTGGCTCACTGCGATACCTGCCACACGCCTCGCAATGCGCTGATGGGTCAGCAGAACGATCGCGCCTTATCTGGCGGCAGTCTGGGCAGTTGGTACGCGCCGAACATCACCCCGGATCAACAATCAGGGATCGGCAACTGGTCGGCTACCGAGCTGGCTCAATATCTGAAAACGGGCCATGTCGCCGGGAAAGCGCAGGCGGCTGGGCCAATGGCTGAAGCGGTTGAACACAGCCTGCAATATCTCTCAGACAGCGACATTCAGGCGATGGTGGCTTATCTGCGCCAAATCCCTGCGGTCAGCACTGGTGCCGTCATGCCCAGAGACAGCTATGGCGCCCCTTCTGAAACCGAGCAGCAGGTCCGTGGGCAAGCAGGCCAGACGGATGCTGGCTGGCAGGTCTTCAGCGGCAGCTGCGCTAACTGCCATCAGCCTGATGGTCAGGGCAACGAGCGGTATC
>NZ_JBAVTT010000181.1:0-12040 GCF_049696395.1 Erwinia sp. | reverse complement strand
TAGCCTGCAGATAGAACGACCAGTCCTGTAATGGCGTCCAGTCCAGCGTGCCGTTGGCCGTGTGCAGCGGCAACTCCTGCAGCGGTTTATTGCCGCCTCCGCTTAAATCACGCCCGTCGGTGTAGGTATAGTTCAGCGTCAGCTTCCAGGCGTCATCAAATGGGATCTTCAGTTCCGTTTCCAGCCCGTTGATCCGTGCTTTGTTCACGTTGTAATAGCGGAACGTTGGCCGGCCATTTTCATCGAAACCGACGAAGTTACTGTAGCCTGGTGCCAGACTGGTCGAAGCGGTACGGGCAATGTCGATCATATCGTCGATATTGTTCTGGAAAGCGGTCACGCTTCCGGTCACGCCCTCCAGCAGCCCGTCCTCTCCGGCGTAGTAGATCCCCAGTTCGAAGCTCTCGCTGGTTTCCGGCTTAAGGTCTTTACTGCCGACAATGGAGCAGCTGCCACGACAGGAATTCGTCTGCCAGTCCGGGCTCAGCTGCAGCAATGAAGGCGCTTTGAAGGCGTTGGCCCAGCCGCCTTTCACCGTAACAGTCTCGGTGGCGTTATAAACCAGATAAGCGCGCGGGCTCCAGTGATCGCCATAGGTTTGGTGATCGTCCATACGCACGCCGGTGGTCAGCGCCAGGGAGTCAAAGATCCGCCATTCATCTTCCACAAACAAAGCGTACTGGCTGGCTGAAGTGGAGCCACTGCCGGTCAGGTTAACCGGATCTTCCAGCTTGTCGTGACGCACTTCGCCGCCAAAGGTCAGCAGCTGATTAATATCGCCCAGCGGCAGGATCAGTTTGCCATCCAGCGAGTTATTTTTGGCAATGATGTTCTGCCCGGTAGTGTAGTTATCCACCTGGTCACCGTAAAAGCGCAGCTCGGTGTTCCCCCATCCCCAACGGCCATCGTGGCCGACAGAGTAGTTCTGCCGCTCCAGACGGTTTTTATCCAGCGAGTCGGAATTACGATCCTGACGATCGAAGCCGTAACCGAAGGTCATATCCTGGTTGTCGGTCGGTGTCAGTGAGAACTCCACGTTGCCATCGCGAGCCGTGTAGCCCTCAATGCGCGGGCTCATGCCGGTGGTAGAAGTAGCAGACGCCTGCTGCGCATCCTTTTCGCGCTTGCCGAGGCTGCCATAGAGCTTCACGCCCAGCAAGTCGTCAATCAGCGGCCCGCTGGTGAAGAAGTTACCGTTGTAGCTGTCTCCCCGGTCCCGGTGTTCCTGCACGGTGGTATCCGCACTGAGGGTGCCGTGCCAGGCTTTGCCGACCTTGCGGGTGATGATATTCACCACGCCGCCCAGCGCATCAGAACCATAAAGTGACGACATCGGGCCACGCACCACTTCAATACGCTCAATGGCATCAGCGGGGATCCAGTTTAAATCGAAGTCGTTATGGCGGAAGGCCGCATTGCGGGAGTTGACCCGCTTGCCGTCAATCAGGATCAAGGTGTAGCTACTGTCGAGGCCACGCAGGCTGATGCCTTTACGGTTATCCCCTTCATTGGTGAGTTGAACGCCAGGCACTTCACGTAATACGTCCCGGAGGTTCTGCACCGGTTTACGCTTAATCTCTTCAGCGGTAATGACACTGATACTGGCGGGGGCATCTTTTAAATTTACTTCCACGGCAGAAGCCGTAACAACCATTGTTTCTTCTTTCCTTTCCGACTCTTCCGCGGTTACCGGAAAAGTGAAGGCCAGCGCAGAAGCGCACAGCCCGCAGCGGACAACGGGATTCAACCTGAACATGCTATTCTCCATGAGGCGCAACTTAAAAAGTGTTATCCATACCTTTTGCTCACACAAAAACCGCAGAGTTTCTCTGCTTAATTATCCCGGTATGCTCCGGTTTGCTTATTTATTTGGGGCGGAATAATTCCGCCCTTTCATGCTTGTCTTGCCAGACAGAATAATTACAGCATGGGTTCCGTCACCAGGCCATCTATCAGCACCTGCGGGGTTCCTTGCGTGCAGCGCTCGATGCGGCCCTTCACGCCATAGACTCTTGCCAGGCTGGCCGGAGTGATCACCTCTTCCGGTAAGCCATCGGCAATTAATTCCCCGTTCTGCAACATTAATACGTGTTCACCGTGGCGCAGGGCGATATTAATATCGTGTACCACTACCACGGTAATAATATTTCTGTTCTTAGTTTCCCTGCGTACCAAATCCATTACATGGAACTGGTAATTTAAATCCAGTGCGCTGAGTGGCTCATCCAGTAATAACAGTTCGGGCCGACGAATTAAGGATTGCGCCAGACCCACCAGCTGTTTCTGCCCACCGGAAAGTTGGTCCAGGTAGCTTAAGGCCAGATGCGCAATGCCCAATTGCTCCAGCACCGACATCACTTCGGCTTCGCTGGCGGCGCTGCTACGGCCCCCAGACGCGCGCTGGGCCACAATGATCGACTCCAGCACATGCAGATGCACGCCAGCAGGCAGTGACTGTGGCAGATACACCACTTTCTCCGCCCGGCGGGCAAACGGCTGCGACATCAGTTCCGTGCCGTTCAGCCACACTTCACCTTCGGCACGGTTCAGACCGGCCAGCGAGCGCAGCAGCGTAGATTTGCCACAGCCATTCGGCCCCAGCAGCACGGTGATTTTGCCTCGCGGCAGCAGCGGCACATTCAGGTCGCTGATAATTTTGCGTTTCGGGTATCCGGCATGGAAACCGCTGATCCGTAAACCTTCCATCAGACAGTCCCCCGATGACGCAGAATAATACTCAGGAAGAACGGCACGCCCACCAGAGAGGTGACGATGCCAACCGGGATGATCACGCCAGGGATCAGGTTTTTAGACACGACGGAGGCCATCGACAACACCAGCGCACCGGTCAGCGCACTGGCTGGCAGATAGAAGCGGTGGTCTTCACCAAAGATCATACGGGCGATGTGCGGCGCTACCAGACCGATAAAACCAATCGGACCAACAAAGGCCACGGCAAGCGCGGAAAGAATACTGATGCGCAGCAGCGTGCCAAGACGCAGACGGCGGACATCAATACCGAAGCTGACAGCGCGATCTTCGCCAAGGCGCAGTGCGGTCAACTTCCACGAACTCATCATCGAGAACGGCACCAGAATGGCAAAGGCCAGCGTCAGCACGCCCAGTTTGTCCCAGGAGGCTCTCGCCAGGCTGCCCATGGTCCAGAACACCAGGCCCTGAAGCGTGTCTTCACTGGCGATGAACTGCATCATCGACACCAGTGCATTAAAGGTAAACACCAGCGCGATACCAAATAACACCACGCCCGAGGTCGCTACCCTTGTCCAGCGCGTTACGCCGTCCAGCATCAGGGCGGCAAACAGCGCAAAGACAAAGGCGTTGGCAGAGATGAACCACTGATCGGGGATCCCCGGAATGCCAATACCGAGCACGATAGCCAGTGCGGCACCAAAGGCAGCCGCAGAGGAAACGCCCAGCGTAAACGGGCTGGCCAGCGGGTTATTCAGGATGGTTTGCATCTCTGCACCCGCCAGACCCAGCGCCAGACCCACCACTACCGCCATCAGGGCGTAAGGCAGGCGAATATCCCAGACGATAACGCGCGTCCCGGCATCCACCGACTCCGGTGAAAGCAGCGTATGCCACAAGGTGTCCAGCGTCAGGCCGGACGGGCCCAGGGTAAAGTCCAGCACCAGCGAGGCCAGGATCGCCAGCACCAGCACACTCATCATCAGCAGACGATGGCGCAACATATGATGATAACGGCCCATTACGCCTTCGGTCTGGGACTTTTCGGCATACTGCACCGGATCGTGGGTCACACTCATTCTCAATACCTGTAATTACTCGGTTTCAGTCCAGTAAGTGCCCGTTGGCGGCACCGCCAGAAACTGCTGATAAAGCTGTTTCTCGGTGGCGGCGACGTCCAGGTCAGCGAACTGCTCGGGGTAGAACCATTTGGCAAACGCCTGGATAGCCAGGATGTTATACGGTGAATTGTAAAAATTATGCCAGATAGCGTAACTGCGTCCTTCTTTCACTGCATCCAGCTGAGCGATCCCGGTGCGTTTCAGCACGGTCGCCAGACTGGTTTGCGCTTCCTGCTTGCTGACCTGAGCACCCAGCAGAATGCCCGGCCCTGCGGCACCAGGCGCTTTACCGCCGCTGGCGATGTAAATCTTCGGCTGGCTGGCGATCACTTTCTCCAGATTGACCGTGCCAAGCGGGCCAGGTAACAGGTCGCGGGCGATATTGTTGCCGCCGGCAAGATCGATAAAGTCGCCCATATTGCCTTTCCCAACGGTGCCGCAGCATTCGGGCATCGCCGCTGCGCGCAGTTCAATAAAGACGGAAGGCTTGTCAGCGGCGGCAATCTTACTGGTGATGTCGGTTACCCGCTTGACGTTCTGCTGATAGAAGCTGATGTAATTTTCTGCTTCTTTTTCGCGGTGCAGGACTTTGCCAAGCACCCGCATGCTGGGAACGGTATTTTTAAGCGGATTGGCACGGAAATCGATGAACACCACCGGCACACCGGCGCTTTCCAGCTGGCTGACCAGCTCGCTGCTGCGGCCTGGCCCATGACCTGAAAGGCCAAAAATCGCCACGTCAGGGTTCAGCGTCAGCACTTTTTCCGGGCTGATGCTGTCGGCTGTGGTGTTGCCAATCAGGGGAATGTTATCAATTTTTGGGAATTTTTTACGGTATTCCGCGTAGGTCTGGGTATCCAGTTTGCGGAAATCACCTTGCCAGCCAACGATGCGGTCGACGGGCTTTTGACCTTCGAGCAGTGAAACGGCATAAAACAAACGCCCTTCCCCCAGCAGGATCCTGTCGGTCTTTTCCGGGAGAGTCACTTCTCGTCCGGCTATATCTGTCACGGTGGCAGCCCAACTGTTGCCTGCCGTTAGCGCAAACAGCGCCAATGAAACGGCGATTTTTTTTACCACTAACCCGCTTAAATTTTCCACGCCTGACTCCTTAGCAAAGAAAAAAAAGTAACGGCGCTAACAATAAAACAAATGATAATAGTTATCAATAATATTTGTAATAACTCCTTACAAACAAAAAAGGCGCGGGATCCGCGCCTTGTTCATTTTTGGACTAACTACTTGCCGTCGTATTTCGGGAATTCCATTTCGCTGTACTTCACGAAGCGGGTTTTCCGCGTCAGCTTGAAGCCGAACCAGATAATCAGGAACAGCGGAATACCGATATAGGTTGCGGCCACGCCGTACCAGTCAATGCGGTCGGACAGGAAGGCCTGGTAGTTCTGTCCCAGCGTAATGATCAGACACAGCACGAAGGCGAAGATTGGGCCCAGCGGGAAGAAACCAGAACGGTACGGCAGGTCAGCTAAATCCAGTCCCTGCGCGACATAGCCACGGCGGAAGCGGTAATGGCTGATAGCAATGCCCAACCAGGCGATAAAGCCGGTCATGCCCGAGGTATTCAGCAGCCAGATATAGACGCTCTGATTGCCAAACATCGAGGTCAGGAAGCACAGACCCGCCACAACGGTAGTGGCATACAGCGCATTACGCGGCACGCCGCCTGCAGACAGTTTGCCAAAGATACGCGGCGCTTTACCTTCACGAGCCAGGTTAAACAGCATCCGCGTTGAGGCATACATGCCTGAGTTACCGGCTGACAGTACAGCTGTCAGGATAACGGCGTTCATAACCGCAGCCGCAGAGAGTAGACCAGCGTGTTTGAAGACCAGCGTGAATGGACTGATGCTGATATCGGTCACGTTGTTACGCAGCAGGCTGGGATCGGTGTAAGGGATGATCAGGCTGATCACCAGAATGGCGAACACGTAGAACAGCAGGATACGCCAGAACACCTGACGCACAGCGCGAGGGATATTTTTCGCCGGGTCTTCAGACTCTCCAGCGGCGATGCCAATCAACTCGGTTCCCTGGAAAGAGAAGCCGACGATCATCGCCACGCCGATCATCGCTGAGAAGCCGCCCGCAAACGGAGCATCGCCAATTTGCCAGTTTTGCCAGCCAGCGGTTTCGCCGCCGCGCAGGATGCCAACAATCATCAGCACGCCCACGATGATAAAGACGATAACGGTGACCACTTTGATTAACGAGAACCAGTATTCCGCTTCGCCAAAGCCTTTTACCGAGATGTAGTTCAGCAGGAAGATCACGCAGAGGAACAGTGCGCTCCAGATCCAGCCTGGCGTGTCCGGGAACCAGTAAGTCATCACCAGTTGGGAAGCCACAAGGTCAACGGCAATGGTCACCGCCCAGTTGTACCAGTAGTTCCAGCCCAGCGCGAAGCCAAAGCCCTCTTCCACGTAGTTGGCACCGTAAGTCGAGAAGGAGCCAGAAACCGGCATAAAGGCCGCCAGTTCGCCGAGGCTGGTCATCAGGAAATAAACCATCAGGCCGATCAGCATATAAGAGAGAAGCGCGCCGCCAGGGCCTGCCTGAGAAATGGTGGCGCCGGAGGCCACGAATAAGCCCGTCCCGATCGATCCGCCAATTGCGATCATCGTCAGATGACGTGCCTTTAATTCACGCCTTAGCGCAGGTTGTTCTGTTGTTTTTGTGTCCTGAACCATCTTGAAATGCTGCGTCCTTGGAAAAATGAGGCGCGATTGTAGCAAACTGACCGGGCTCGCCTAGTGATTCCGCCACGTTATAAGATAGGTTCATGATCGCCGCCGAATTATTAGTTTCAGCGTCTTTTCCCCTAAAAAAGGCAGGAGAACAGGCGTTCTCCCCTGCCAGGAAAGGGCACCTTAAGAGAAATTATTATTCGGTGCAGTAACTTAAAAAGCGCAGTAGAGACTTCGACAGGTGCTTTTGCTTATGGTGAATTCGATAAAGCGTACGCTTAAGTTTCGGCAACGGAACCCTCACTTCTTTTAAGGTCCCCACGGCCAGTTGCTCGGCGATCACCCTCCGTGAAAGACAGCTGATCCCCATGCCATGGCGAACGGCATGTTTGATCGCTTCAGAATTGCCGAGCTCCAGCGCCAGCCTGAACTGTGGCAAATGCGACAGCAGAAGATAGTCAACGATCTCGCGGGTCCCTGAACCGTGCTCACGCAGGATCCACGAGGCGGCAGCCAGAGTTTCCAGCGTGACTGGCTGGGCAAAAATCTCCGCATCTGGCGCAGCAAAGACCACCAGCTCATCTTCCAGCCAGGGGTCGCTGATGATTTCGCTCATGTGACAAGGGCCTTCTATCAGCCCAATATCCACGCGGAAGTCCGCCACGGCAGTGATCACGTCCTGACTGTTACCGACGCTAAGCTCCAGCGGCAAATCGGGATAATCCTTGCGCCAGCCTGCCAGCATGCCCGGCAGTAAATAGTTGCCGATGGTGCTACTGGCATACACGCGCAGCGCGCCGTTATCTTCACGGAACAGTTGCTCGATTTCTGTCGCCTGTTCAAGCAGCGCTACCGTGCGGGGATAAAGCAAGCGGCCATGCTCATTGACCACCAGACGTTTACCCACACGATCGAAAAGCTGCACGTTTAACTGGCCTTCAAGATCGGCCAGTGCAGCACTGACCGCCGACTGCGACAGCGCCAGCACCTGAGAAGCCTGAGTGGTTGAGCCGCTTTTCAGCACTTCGGCAAACACTTCAAGCTGGCGTAATGTAATGTGCATTGTTGCTCCTCAATGGCCGCCCTGCCCTATCTGGCTGACTTCGCCACCCCTGGTTCAGGCTTTTTGTTTATCACTTATAGTGGTTAATTATAAATATATAATCAATTTCTCTTTTAAGCCACTTTTCTCCATGCTGTCTGTAGTGAAAAGGAGCTTGCCATGAACATAATGACTCTGCACCACCCAAAACTTCAGCCTGCTCGTTATGCAGCCGGATTACTGTTAGCCCTACTGCTGGCAGCGGGCGCAACCTGGTTGGCAACCTTACCTTCAATTGCCGCGCTCGGCCTTGGTGCGCTGACGCTGGCTATCGTTGCCGGGATCATCGCAGGCAACACCTTCTATCCTCGTTTTGCCTCGAACTGCGGCCCGGGCGTGATACTGGCTAAGCAACAGCTGCTGCGTCTGGGGATTATCCTTTATGGCTTCCGCCTGACCTTCCAGCAAATCGCCGACGTCGGCATCAGTGGCGTGCTAATAGATGTGCTGACACTGAGTTCAACCTTCTTCCTTGCCTGCTGGCTGGGACGCCGGGTATTTGGGCTGGATCGCGATACCGTCTGGCTGATTGGCGCAGGGAGCAGCATCTGTGGCGCGGCGGCCATCCTGGCCACTGAACCGGTGATAAAAGCGGAGGCTTCTAAAGTGGCGGTAGCTATTGCGACCGTGGTGATTTTCGGCACGCTGGCAATCTTTATCTATCCGCTGCTTTATCCGCTAATGGCGTCAGTATTCAGTTCAGTCACGCCGGGCAGTTGGGGCGTCTTTACCGGCTCAACGATGCATGAAGTGGCACAGGTTGTGGCTGCCGGACATGCTGTCGGCCCGGACACAGAGAATGCAGCAGTGATTGCTAAAATGCTGCGCGTGATGATGCTGGCCCCGTTCCTGCTGGTGCTCAGTGCCAGAGTTCGCCAACTCGCGCCTGCCGGTAGCAGCAGCCAGGGCAAATTAACCTTCCCATGGTTTGCGTTGGTGTTTATCGCGGTGGCGATGTTCAACTCGCTGCACCTGCTGCCGCAGTCAGTGGTTAACACGTTGAATCAGATAGACAATATTGTTCTGGCTACCGCCATGGCCGCGTTGGGACTGACCACGCAGTTCAGCTCACTGAAAAAAGCCGGGCTCAAGCCACTGTTACTGGGTCTGGTGCTGTTTATCTGGCTGATGGTTGGCGGTGGCGCGATTAACCTGCTGATCCAGCATTTGTTGTCATAACTTCAGGCCGTTCTCGGTTATCATTGCCCGCTCGCGTCCTTAGATGCAGGCCAAATAACAGGAGAACGGCATGAAATATATCGGTGCCCACGTCAGCGCGGCTGGCGGTGTGGATCAAGCGGTGCTGCGTGCACATGAACTCGAAGCCACTGCCTTTGCGCTGTTTACCAAAAATCAGCGCCAGTGGCGTGCAGCCCCGCTGACTGATGAGGTTATTGCCGCCTTCCGTGCAGCCTGCGAGAAGTATAACTACAGCTCCGCGCAGATCCTGCCGCACGACAGCTACCTGATTAATCTGGGCCACCCGGTGTCTGAAGCGCTGGAGAAATCCCGCGATGCTTTCCTGGACGAATTGCAACGTTGCGAGCAGCTGGGCCTGTCACTGCTGAACTTCCATCCCGGCAGTCACCTGCACCAGATTGAAGAAGAGGCCTGCCTGAAACGCATAGCGGAGTCGATCAATATCGCACTGGATAAAACCAAAGGCGTTACCGCAGTGATCGAGAATACCGCCGGTCAGGGCAGCAACCTGGGCTTCCGCTTCGAACATCTGGCGGCGATCATTGACGGCGTGGAAGATAAATCCCGCGTTGGCGTCTGTATCGATACCTGCCACGCCTTCGCTGGCGGCTACGATCTGCGTACCGAAGAAGAGTGCATCAACACCTTCGCTGAATTCGAACGCATTGTCGGCTTCCAGTATCTGCGTGGCATGCACCTGAACGATGCCAAGAGCGAGTTCGCCAGCCGCGTTGACCGCCACCACAGCCTTGGCGAAGGCAATATCGGCAAGACGGTATTCAGCTGGATGATGAAGGACCCGCGTTTTGACGGCATCCCGATGATTCTGGAAACCGTAAACCCGGATATCTGGAAGGATGAGATTGCCTGGCTGAAGTCAGAGCAGGTTTAATGCCGTTTATTGCTCGTGAAATCTTCCCAGACCGGCATTTTGGCTGGTAGGCTGATAAAGAGTTAACTGTTTGAGAGAGGCCGATCTGACGATCGGCCTTTTTAATGGCTTCATTTTTGCAAGATGGGTATTTCTGGAAAGGCTATCTCTCAGGGGGATTTTCAATTCACCTCAAATAACAGTGCCGTTGCGTAATTTATCTTAAAATCCCTTAAAAAAAGCCCAGCAATCATCTCAATCAACATTTAATAATCTCACACTGCAGAGATTATCAGGTAAGTGTTTGTAGAAAACCTCTATAAATCTTTCTTAAATTACAACATTGACTCCGATCACATTAGACACGCCCCCAGCCCTTATCATTAAAATATCCGCATTAGCTTCAGTAATGGTCGCTCAATCGATTTCAATGAAAAGGAGTTTTATATGAATGGAAGTAATAACGAAAAAAATGAGAAGATCGAAAACAATGCTGTTAAAAACATTCCCGCCCGAAGCGAAAGCCTTGCTGAACACGTTGGAAACGGGAAGTTCAAATTTAAGTCACAAAATAAACTCTGTTATCTGACTGAGATTAATACACTTGGACAGGAGTGGGTCATGGACAGACCTGATGGAAAAGGCATAGCTATATGCTATGCCCGTCCATTTGAAAAAATTGCCGCAGTAAACATTCTGACCGGGTTTCAGCCAGCACCAGAATATACTCCTGACCAAATTGCTACAGCGACGAATTTACTTAACTCTTCAGGCGTATTGGCTTTAAATCAGATTACGAAAGGAATACAGTTTTCTGTGGCAGGCGAAGGCGTGCTGACTTTAGCGGGGGAAGTTTTTAACTCTGTTGTTTCGGCAATTAGCCGCGGTGCTGCCTTGCTAACTGCCAGTACAGCAGGTCCCATGCTGGCTGCCGCCTCCACAGTATTTTTCTCAGCATCAGTAGGCAAAGGCAGTGATCTGGTACCAGGGCGAGATGTCGCCGCTCTGTTTAGTTATCCTGCCAAACTCATGTTGCCGCAAAAGCATCGTTTGCCACTGGGATCTAAGACCGTCGAATTGCCGGTGCGTGGTCAGTTGATACTCAGTAATGGCCAACTTGCCCTAAAATTAATGAAAACCACGGAGGGCGGATTACCTAAAGCCGTGCAAGTCCTTACGGCTGTCCGGGACCCAGTCAGCGGGCTGGATCGAATAACGTTGCCCGCCATGCCAGGTCTTCCCTCACGTGAAATATTAATCAATCCTGTTCCGACCACGCCAACCGCCCCGCCTGACACCGGTAATTCAAATCCTGTTCCAATAACCCCATCCCATACTGGGGTGGAAGTTCAGATACCCGAAAATATTGTGATCACCACCACGCCGATGCCAAGTTTTGATGGGCTTCAGGACTTTATTTACTGGCAGCCCAATGCTGATGGCACGGGCGTGGTGCCCATTTATGTGGTGCTGAGCAATCCTTATGGGGAAACCAATGCCAGGGGTGAATATAGCGGGCGTGAATACCACACGGATAAAGCGGGCGGCCCGATCCAAAATCTGGACTGGCGAACAGCCAACATAGACAAAGCCGGTGTGGACAAAGTGAAGCTGCATACAGGACGATTTAAAGAGTCAGAGAATGAGAATCAGATGATGATTAGTCGGTTGGAAAAAATCCTTAAAGGTGAGTTACAGGTAACAGACACCGACAAGCGTTTTTACACTCATGAGATTAGGGAGCTGGAAAGATACAGAAATCTTGGTATTAAGGATGGAGAAGTGCGTGGAAATACTGAAGAGCAGTCTGCTGTCTGGAATAGCACGCATACTGCATCCTTGGAGGACTATAAGATAAATGAAAAAGGACAACCTATTTACATAGACTAAGCATTTCTTAGCAAATAGCCACAATTAATGGACCATATCAGAGGAAATTTTAATGTCACTACAAGAAATCATTCAAAACGAAAGTGTAGAGGATTTTGTCACATTTTTTGGTTTGATTTTAAGTTATCAAAATATAGACAGACTGTATACCAAGTACAGGTTTGAAGTAATAATAAGCAGTGAGTTCTTAAAAACATTTCATAACTTATTCGCAAAAGAGATATTTATCGATGATAATGGAAAAGTAGCGAAAGGCCCAAACTGGAAAGAACCGAAATTTGTCACTGAGAAAAAATATGACTTGAGTAATTTTTCTTAAGATATGCACTCTCCTCAGCCAAGGTAAAATCAATGTCATTACAAGAGATCATTAAAAATGAAAGTGTTGAAGATTTTGTCACATTTTTTGGCCTATTCATGGATTATCCCAGGATAGATAGAC
>NZ_JBAVTT010000180.1:0-19156 GCF_049696395.1 Erwinia sp. | reverse complement strand
TTAAAATGGTTGGAGTCCAACCGATCAATAAAAATAGAACATTGTAAAAAACCACTTTTTTATGAATGAAGTCATGCTTACCAAACCATTTTGATCATTACATTCACCAGGTCATCATCTGACAGTCTTTTTTGATTGCGCCAGCACCTATTGTCGTTACTTGTTCTAAGACCACGTCACGCACACCGGTTACGACTCTGTCTACTTGCAGCGCCAGTATTTTATTGTTTTGCAGTTGTCTGATAATTTCATCGCTAGGGTACATAACTAAATCCCTCAGTTAATGATTCCTTTGCTCTGTGGAGTTATTCTCCTTTCCACAGAAATTCAGCTCCGCCGAACAGACTATCAACGATTTTATGACATCATGTTGTGAATAAGTTCATACTTTTGTATGTTCAGATTCAGGTCAGCGATTCAGGCCCGGTAAGATAATATGCGTTAAATTTTGCGATTTTAGTTTGCGATGTCGAATTAATGAAACCCCGACATCACAAACTAATAACAACCACAGCGAATTATTGATCAACTTCTCAATGAAATCTCGAAGCCCAATCCCTACCAGCTAAGTTTCTTACCGGCATAATCAATATAATGATGACCGCCTTTGCCGGACCAGAGCTCAAGCTGATCGACAATGCCGTTAGTACTTTCTTTTACGGTGAGCGTAGCATTTTCTCCGCCCATATCCGTTTGTACCCAACCCGGATGCACATTTAACAGTGTCTGGCTGGCAGACAGTTTCTCTGCCAGAGGGCGTGACAACATATTCAGCGCCATTTTACTGGCGGAATAGAGCGGGTAGGTGGCCGACGGGTTTTCATTGAGGCTTGCCAGCTGCGAGGTCATTAATGCCAGAATGCCGGTTGAGGCAGACAGCAGAGGCAATAATTCACTGCCGCAGCGGACAGGAGAAATGGCGTTCGTCAGGAACAGTGCTGCCAGTTCGTCATCCTTTGCCTGCTCAATATCCTGATCGTCCGGCCCGAAAACGCCTGCGTTAACGAAGATCACATCGAAAGTCTGATCTTCAATCGCATTCTTCAGCGTTTGTCTTTGCGTCGGCTCGTTGATGTCTGCTGTCAGCCAGTAGATTCCTGAATCAGACAGGGGAGCGTGACTTCTGGTGGTGGCCGTCACTTTCCAGCCGCGTTGCGAAAGAGTGTTAGCAAGGCCCAATCCAATCCCGCGTGATGCGCCGATAATCAGCGCCTGTTTTGAGGTTTCCATATCCTTTCCCTTTTAGTGAAGAAAAAAACTGATGCCCCAACTGTAGCAGCTCAGCGCCACTTGATTTTAATAAACGATCGGTCGATATTAAAGGGATGCAAACAATCCCCCCTAAACGTGGCCGCGGAAGACCGCCGCTCGACAAAGCCCGACAGGAGAATACCCGCGATCTGCTGATCCGTGCCGGTGTGGCGGCGTACACCGAAAATTCCTTCAGTGCGACCGGCATTGAGGGTGTAGTGCGCCTGGCTGGCGTGCCTAAAGGGTCTTTTTATTACTACTTCGACAGCAAAGAGCTTTTCGGCCTGGCCGTTCTGGATTACTACGCCAGCTATTTTGCCAGCAAGCTGAGTAAAACCCTGATGGACAACGCGCTTCCGCCGCTGGAGCGTATACAGGCGTTTGGTGAAAGCTGCTGTCTCAGCATGGCTCGCTACGATTTTAAGCGCGGCTGTATTGTCGGCAATCTGGCGCAGGAAGTGGGTATGCTTTCCGATCCCTTCCGTGCGCGGCTCTCCGGGATTTTCAGTGACTGGCAGCGAATGATGCAGATCTGCCTGGAAGAGGCAAAGCAGCAGCAGGCCATCAGGCCGCAAAGCGACTGCCAGCTTCTGGCTGAGTTTTTCTGGACAGGTTGGGAAGGCGCAGTGATGCGAGCCCGCCTGCAGGCCAATGGGGCTCCGCTCAGATTATTTATCACTCACTTCCTGGCAGGTCTGGCCTGCTAATCTTATCTGGTTTAAATAGACGATCGGTCTAAAAAGGAGTCGTCATGTTCAAAGCACTTATGGTCCGCAAGGATGCTGCTGGTTATCAGGCTGGCATCGAACAACTTGAAGAGTCTGCTTTTCCTGCCGGTGACGTCCTTGTCGACGTTGAATTCTCCTCCCTGAACTACAAAGATGCCCTGGCGATTACCGGCCGTGGCCCCATTCTTAAATCCTTCCCGATGGTCCCTGGCATCGACCTTGCCGGCACCGTTAGCGCAAGCGAAAGCGCGGATTTTAAAGCAGGCGATAAGGTGTTGTTAACCGGCTGGGGAGTGGGCGAAAGCAGCTGGGGCGGACTGGCGCAGAAAGCGAAAGTCTCCAGCAAACACCTGGTTCCGCTGCCTTCGTCGTTAACCACACAAGATGCGATGTCAATTGGTACCGCAGGTTTTACGGCGATGCTCTGTGTAGAGGCGCTGGAAGCCAGTGGAGTTAAGCCCGATCAAGGCCCGGTGTTGGTGACAGGTGCTATGGGCGGGGTAGGGAGCTTTGCGGTCAGCCTGCTTTCTGCATTGGGCTTCACCGTTGAAGCCTCAACCGGCAGAACGCATGAGAATGACTGGTTGCTGACATCGCTTGGGGCTTCTGCGGTAATCAATCGTAATGAGCTGAGTCAGCCTGGCAAACCGCTGCAGAAATCCAGATGGATCGCTGCCGTGGACACGGTGGGCAGCCACACGTTGAGTAATGTCTGTGCGAGCCTGCATTACGGCGGGGTGGTTGCTGCCTGCGGAATGGCTCAGGGACTGGATCTCTCCACCAGCGTTGCCCCGTTTATCCTGCGGGCCGTGACGTTGAAAGGGGTTGATAGCGTTCGTTATCCGGCAGAACGGCGCGCAGCTGTCTGGGAAAGGCTGGCAACATTACTCTCAAAAGAGCAGCTGGCTGGCCTTGCCGAAGTGTGCCGGTTAGAGGAAGCGGCGACCAAAGCCGTTGATCTGCTGGAGGGTAAAGTGCGTGGCCGGGTAGTGGTGGATTGTCGTTAAACGGACCGGAATCGCACTTGTTGCGTGCAATCCCGGCCGCTCGGTAACGTTCAGTTAGAGATCACAGGATAGGATCTTTCAGCCAAAGGTCAGTTGGACTTTGGCTGCCTGGCTTTTATCGCTGGCCATCTCCAGGGCTTTTACCACGTCCTGCTGTGGGAACACGGCGGAAAGAAGGGGCAGAGGATTGATGCGGCCACTCTCCAGCCAGCGCACGGCTATTTCAAACTCATTGATAAAGCGGAACGATCCGGCCAGTTCAATCTCTTTTACCAGCATCAACCCCAGCGGAAATTCTACCGTAGCGGCGCCCATTCCAAGCTGAACAATCCGGCCTTTAGGACGGGTGAAACCGACAGTTGAAGCGATAGCCGCCGGTGCGCCTGAAGCCTCGAAACAGACGTCAAAATAGCCGCTGTTTTCCTGCCATTTGCTGGTGATCTCACTATCCGCAGGATCTACAGCCTGTGACGCGCCCATCTCAAGCGCCAGCGTACGGCAACGGTCACTCATATCCGTGGCGACAATTTCAGAAGCGCCAGCAGCCAAAGCCGCCGCAATCACCAGGCAGCCAATCGGCCCTGAGCCGGTGACCAGCACTTTTTTACCGACTAACTCTCCCGCCTGATGAATCGCATGTATCGCAACGGCCAGCGGCTCAGCGAAGGCGATAACTTTAGCCTCGGCCCGATCGGAATAGGGCACACATTGCGCCGGACTGACAGCGACAAAGCTGGCAAACCCTCCCTGAACGTGCGGGAAGAATTGCGCGCTGCCCATAAACTTCATGGTGCGGCACAGGTTCTGCTTGCCGGAGAGGCAAAATTCGCAGGCGTTACAGGGGTTAGAAGGATTAACCGCCACGCGTTGCCCAACCTTCAGACCGCTGTCTGCCGGGGCTTCCGCAATGCGGCCAACAAATTCATGCCCCAAGGTCATTGGCTCTTTCAACACGGACATGCCCGCGCGACCATGCTGGAAATAGTGGATATCTGAGCCACAAATCCCGCCTCGCTCAACCTGAACCAGAACCTGGTCATCACCGCACTCAATAGTCCGTGGCTGGTTGCTGACTTCATACGCGGCACTGACCACGCTGGCAATAATCTCTTTCTGCTTCATAACAAATCCTCAGGCTTTGGACGGGTTTTTGAACGGTTTCTGCGGTTCTTTTTCTTGCCCTTGATCCTCGGGAAGTGAAATTACCTCAATTTTACCCACCAGTAATAAGTAGGCCAGAAAACCGATCAGCGCCACGGCAGCGATATACCACATGGCGTACTGGAAGTTTTGCGTGCGTTGCAGGATCACGCCAATCACGATCGGGCTGATAATGCCGGAAAGGTTGCCGAAGATATTGAGGAACCCGCCGATGGTGCCGATTAAATGGCGCGGGATCACATCACTACACACCACCCAGCCAAGGTTGGAAAACGCATTGGCAAAGAAGGCGACCGACAGAATTGCAATGGCGATGGTTGGGCTGTGCTGGAAGAAATTCACCAGCGCTATCGAGGTGGTGACCAGCAGGCCAGACATCACCGGCAGCTTACGGGCAAAGGTGCGGCTGCGGCCTCTCTTCAACAGCATATCGCTAAGCGTTCCCCCACAAAGCACGCCAGCCATGGCCATCAGGTAAGGGAACATCGCCCCAATCCCGGCTTTGGCTATCGATAAGCCCAAGCCTTTCTCCAGATAAACAATAAACCACGTCAGGAAAAAATAGAGTGTGGAGGAAGCCGCAAATTGCGCGATGAACAGGCCCCAAACCGTGCGCTGGCGCAGAATATGTTTCACACTGGCCCAGTTCACTTTGCCGTTCACGCCTTGCTGATTGCTGGAACCGTAACCGCCCCCTTCACGAATGTAGGCCAGCTCAGCTTCATTCACTTTTTTGCTGTCCTGCGGATCGCGATAGGCAATCAGCCAGTAAATACCAAAAATAATGCCCACGCCGCCTGACAGGTAAAACGACGCTTCCCAGCCATATTCGGCGACGATAAAGGACAGCAGCGGCGTCAGCAGCGCCAGACCGATGTATTGCGCGCTGGAGTAAAAAGCCGTGGCGCGCGCACGTTCATGGTCCGGGAACCAGCTGGCAATAATTTTGGTGTTAGAAGGGAAAGAAGGCGCTTCAGCTATGCCAATTAACGCTCTACAGAACAGTAACATCGCAAAGGAAGCCGTAGCCGTGGCAAAGAGATGATGTGAAGCAAAGCCCATCGCAAAGGTAAAGACACTCCAAAGAACAATCGCGCTACCGTAAAGGATCCGCGAGCCCACCCGGTCGAGAATATAGCCAACCGGGATCTGACTCATGGCATAAAACCAGGTAAACATGGAGAAAAGCAGCCCGAGTTGCGTCGGGGAAAGCTCAAATTGTCCCTGGATATGGGTACCGGCCACGGAGAGATTGGCGCGGTCCATATAATTAATCGCCGTGACCACAAACAGCATCAGCAGAATGCTCAGGCGTGAACGGGTTGGCTTCATTGGCATTTTCACGTCCCTGTTGTTCAGTAAGCTGAGGTTGTTTTAGCGACCGGCGCGTGGCTGCTGAAACGAGTAAGAGTCGTCAGTAGTACCGCAAAGACCAGTGAACCGCCCATAAAGACGTATGAAGCGTCCGGGCTGCCCGTCACGCCATTCAGATAGCCCACAATCCAGGCCCCAACAAAGGATCCCAGCGCGCCAAAGCACACCACAAAGGACATGGCTCCAGCCACGACGTTGCGTGGGATCATTTCCGGAATAGCGGCAAAGAACGGACCGTAAGGGGTGTACATCGCTCCGCCTGCGATCACCAGCAGTGCCCAGGAGAGCCAGAAGTGCGAAGCACCGATACTGAAAGAGGCGATAAAGCAGATCGCGCCAAGACCCAGGAACACCACCACAATCAATTTGCGTTGCTGGAATTTATCGGAGAACCAGGACGCGGCCAGCATCAGCGGAATGGCAAGCACATACGGGGCGGCAGAAAGCCAGCCGGTAGCCACAATGCCCAGGCCAGAAGCCGATTTGAGCATGGAAGGCAGCCACATGATGAAACCGTACATGCCGATATTCCAGAAGAAGTGGATAAAGGCCAGCGCCAGCACTTTTGGTGAGCGGAAGGCTTCCCGGTAGTTTTTGACCGGTTTGATGTTTTCTTGTTCAGCCGCCAGCGCTTGCTCAATGGACAGTTTTTCAGTGTCGCTCAGCCACTTAGCATCACGCGGTCGGTCCGCATAAACAGCCCACCAGATAAAGGCCCAGAGGATTGCTGGTACGCCTTCAATAATGAACATGCCACGCCAGCCAAAGGCGTTAACCAAATAACCAGAGAGGATCGACATCCACAGCACGGTAATTGGATTGCCCAGGAATAAGAAGGTGTTGGCTTTAGAGCGCTCGGCGCGGGTAAACCAGTGGCTGAGGAAGATTAGCATGGCAGGCATCACCACGCTTTCGGCCACGCCCAGCAGGAAACGAATGGCTGCCAGCAGGGCGATGTTATGCACCATTCCGGTAGCGGCGGCCAATATTCCCCAAAGTATCAGGCTCCAGAAAATCAGTCTTTTTGCCGAGTGTTTTTCTGCATATATTCCCCCAGGCACCTGAAAGAAGAAGTAGCCCAGGAAAAAGAGCGCGCCCAGCAGGGAAGAGATGCCGGGAGTAATGTTTAGATCTTCTGCCAGCCCGGCGGCGGCGCCAAAGCCATAATTCGCGCGGTCCAGATAAGCCAGGCTGTAAGTGATGAAGGCGATGGGGATCAGTTTCCCCCAGCGGCTGGCTGGTAATTTCCCTGCAAGAGTTTGGTTCATGGTAATACCTCTGCGGTTTGGAACAGTAGGGCACGAGGTCAGGTCTTAGTGCCTGACTGGAAGGTTATTATTGGTGCTCGTGCAGCGGTTAAAGCGTGGCGAGCCAGCCACCATCAACATAAATGATCTGGCCATTAACGTAATTAGAGGCCTCAGAAGCCAGATAGACGGCGGTGCCAATCAATTCATCAGGTTTACCCCAACGGCCGGAAGGATTGCTGTTGCGTACCCACTGATCAAACTCAACGTTATCGACCAGCGCCTGGTTCATGTCGGTGAGGATGTAGCCAGGACCGATTGCGTTGCTCTGAATGTTGTACTGTGCCCATTCTGCGGCCATCGATTTGGTCAACAGCTTGATTCCACCTTTGGCAGCGGTGTAGGGCGCGACCGTAGCCCGAGCCGCTTCGCTGGTCAGGGAACCGATATTAATAATTTTGCCGCCGGTTTTGCGGGCAACCATGCGTCTTGCCGCTGTCCGGCCAATCAGGAAAGCGCTGGTGAGATTAACGTCCAGTACCCGTTGCCAGTCACTTAATGCCAAATCCAGCATCGGCTGACGAAACTGAATACCGGCGTTGTTAATAACGATATCAACGTGAATATCCTGTTCGTCCAGTTGTTTAAAAACCGCTTCTACTGCGGCTTCATCCGCCACGTTAAACAGAAAGCCTCTTGCATTGGCTCCCTGTTTCTCCATCGTAGCCAGCGCAGTCTGCATATGGCTTTCCTGCGTACCATTCAGAATGACTGAAGCACCGGCTGCAGCCAGCCCCTGAGCATAAGCCAACCCCAGACCGCGGGTTGAACCGGTAATCAGCGCCGTTTTGCCGCTGAGAGAGAACAGTGAAGACATAATAACCTCTGAATGCTTTCATGTAACATGACTAACAAGTTGTGTTTTTAGATTTACGTGACGCCGGGGAATTGAGCAATCTGCTGGTTAAAAATTTGTAGCCCCGATCACAATAATCTGTAGTACTGAACGGTGTTATAGTCAATATAGCGAGTAAAAACAGTTAAGTGAGGGTATTGCGTGATTCAGTTCACAGTCTGAAATAGCGTGAAACTAATCCTTGCCATAGGGCTGACAGCAGTGCTAAAAAGAGAATCTAACTTGTAGGACAAGCTGTTTGCCAGGGTCAGTGGTGCTGTTTTGCTGGTATCAGTAAGCCAGCAGAATAGAATGGCGACATCAACCAGCAACAGGGGAAAGGCGTGACACTGGAAAGCGTGCAAAAGCATAACGTGGTCAACGTTATCTACGAGCAGATGAAAAAGAATATCCAGGACGGCGTCTGGGAGCCAGGCTGTAAGCTGCCTTCCGAATCTGAACTGACGCAGACCTTCAATGTCAGCCGGGTCAGCGTTCGCAGCGCCGTGCAGAAGCTGCGTGACCTGGGCGTAGTGATTACCCATCAGGGAAAGGGAACCTACGTTACCAGAGAGATTGCGCGCTACGGAGCCTTCAGTGATAACCAGCCGATCCTGCATCTTTCTCAGGAAGAGTTTGATGATATGCGAGTGTTTCGTCAGACCGTTGAATTCCGCTGCATGGATCTTGCAGTAGAGAAGGCGACAGATGAGGACATCAGGCTGCTGGAGCAAGCGCTGAACCGGATGCTGGTGAGTAAAGACGACTATAAGAAATACTCGCAGGCTGACTATGATTTCCATCTGGCTATCGTCAAAGCCTCTCATAACAAGGTCTTCATCCATGTGATGGAGTCGCTGAAGAACATTTATATCCATTATCTTGAAGAGTTGAACAGGGTACTGGGGATCACGCTGGAGAGTGTGGAAGCGCATATCAAAGTGTTTATGGCGTTGAAGAACCGCGATGCGGCCACCGCCAGTGAAACGCTGAACAGTGCCATGGCGCACAACGTCGATGCGATTACAGAAGTGAAACTGACCGAACAATAACCTTAAGAAAACCTCGTCATGAGGTTTTTATTTACCTCTAACATGTAGGACATCATACATCATTGCGGTGATCCGGAGAGACTTATGGAAACGTTGAAAATTACCAATATCAAAACGCTGCTGACCGCGCCTGGTGGTATCGACCTGGTGGTCGTGAAAGTGGAAACCAATCAGCCCGGTTTGTACGGTCTTGGCTGTGCCACCTTTACTCAGCGCATTTTTGCCGTGGAAGCCGCAATTGAGAATTACATGAAGCCGTTTCTGATCGGCAAAGATCCGCTGCGCAACGAAGATATCTGGCAATCTGCAGCGGTGAGTGGCTACTGGCGCAGTGGCCCGGTGATGAACAATGCCTTATCAGGTGTGGATATGGCGCTGTGGGACATTAAAGGGAAGGTTGCTGGTTTGCCCGTTTACCAATTGCTGGGGGGGCGTTGTCGCGATGGTATTCCTCTTTATCGCCATTGTGATGGCGCTGATGAAATTGAAGTGGAGGATAACATTCGCGCCAGAATGGAGGAGGGTTATCAATATGTCCGTTGTCAGATGGGCATGTACGGTGGCGCAGGGACGGACGACCTGAAGCTTATCGCCGGTAAACTGGCAAAAGCCCGCAATATTCAGCCGAAAGTCTCACCCCGAAGCCAGACGCCAGGCATCTACTTTGATCCTGATGCTTATGCCCGGGCGGTGCCGCGTCTCTTCGACCACCTGCGTAACAAACTCGGCTTTGGTGTGGAATTTATCCACGATGTGCACGAACGCATTACGCCAGTGGCTTCAGTGCAGTTGGCTAAGAGCCTGGAACCCTACCAGCTGTTCTTCCTGGAAGATCCGGTGGCGCCGGAGAATCTTGATTGGCTAAAAATGATCCGGGCACAGAGCAGCACGCCGATCTCCATGGGCGAGTTATTTACCCACGTCAATGAGTGGAAACCCCTGATTCAACAACAGCTGATTGATTATATCCGTTGCCACGTCAGCACCATTGGCGGCATCACGCCAGCGAAAAAACTGGCAACTTATGCTGAAATTCATGGCGTGCGGACGGCCTGGCATGGTCCGGGAGATATCTCGCCGGTAGGCGTGGCTGCCAACCTTCATCTGGATATGAGCGTGACCAACTTTGGCATTCAGGAATACACGCCTGTTAATGACGCGCTAATGGAAGTGTTCCCAGGCTGCCCTGAAATCGACCGTGGCTATGCCTACCTCAGCGATCGCCCAGGGTTGGGCGTGGATATTGATGAAGAGAAGGCCAAACGCTTCCCGGTTACCGGTGGCTTACCTGACTGGACTAATGCACGCCTGCCGGACGGCACCGCCGCCCGACCATAAGGGTTAGCGATCCTGAGGTACCGTGGTGTCGCCTGCGCCAAGTGTGCACTGCATCATCACGGTATCTACCCAGCGGCCGTGTTTAAAGCCGACCGATTTCAATACGCCGGTCAGTTCAAACCCAAGCGATCGGTGCAGGGCAAGCGAGGCTGCGTTCTCGCTGTTGCCGATCACGGTCATCACCTGGCGGAAACCGGCTTCCTCAGCCTGACGAAGACCCTCTCCAAGCAACGCGCGACCCATACCCCGGCCGGCACAGTCGGGATCGAGATAAATCGAATCCTCCAGCGTGAAACGATAAGCATAACGAGGGCGATAAGGGGCCAGGTAGCAATACCCCAAAACCTGCTGCCCCTCTACTGCCACCAGCCAGAATCCTCCGGTGTCCTGCACTTTAGTCAGCCTTTCCAGCATCTCTTCTGCTGAAGGGGGCTCCGTTTCGAATGTTGCCAGGCCATGAATGACGTGCCAGGCATAAATCTGCTGAATTCCTGCAACATGAGCGGCTTGCGCCGTAACAATTTCCATTATTTTCTCGTCAGTTGGCTACTCTGTTGCCTATCTTAGCGCTAATCTGTTTGCTGAGGCAGAGGTGATATTCATAGGAAATACTTATGACATGGTATAAGCAAAATGCGTATGCAATTCGGCTGGAATGGGGAATGACCGGTGTCGAACAGCTGGCTGATTTGACTGACTGCATCATTGTTGTTGATGTCATGTCTTTTTCGAGTTGTGTAAGTCTTGCCGTGAGCCGTGGCGCAGCTATTTATCCATGGCCATGGAAAGATGACCCAGCTCTTGAATATGGCCAAAAGCAGCAGGCATTAGTTGCCAGTGCAGACAGAAGATTTGTTGCAGACGGCTTCTCACTTTCTCCACATTCTCTGTTGAGTATTAACGCCGGGACCAAATTGGTTCTCCCTTCGCCAAATGGATCGACTATTTCATTTCGTGCGAGAGAATCGAGGGCTGCCGTTTTTAGCGGTTGTCTGCGTAATTTGTCTGCAACTGTTGATGCATGCAAACAATTTGAGAAGATCCTGGTCATTGCCTGTGGTGAACGCTGGCCTGACGGTACGCTTAGACCTGCTATCGAGGATCTGACCGCAGCCGGAGGACTCATTGCTTTACTGCAGGCTGAAGGAAGATCCGTTTCACCTGAAGCGGCTGCTGCCGTTGCAGTCTGGCAACAGGGGATAGCTGAGTTACACCACTGTGCATCCGCAAGAGAATTAATCGCTCGTGGCTTTGAAGAGGATGTCGCACTTTGTCTTGATATCAATGCAGATAGCTACGCCAGTCAGCTAAAAGGGGATTTTTATGCCTGTTAATCCGTTACTGAGCAATCTTTTCAGTCAGCTTCCTGATCAGGCGTTGAAAGGGGGGGAAGAAACCTTCGAAACCTTGTTATCAGAGCCCCATCTTCGGGTAGAACGGATTGTGTCTACCGGGCAAGCCAGCCCGCCTGATTTCTGGTATTGCCAGCCGCAGGGAGAATGGGTAATTGTGCTGCAAGGCTCGGCTGGATTAAGGCTGGAACAGGAGTCTGAAATACGGATATTACTACCAGGTGAGTTCGTCAATATTCCGCCAAATTGCCGCCATCGGGTCGAGTGGACAGCAGCAGATATTCCCACTGTCTGGTTAGCAATTCATTATGGTGAGTTGCCAGCGCAGGGCTGATAAGCAGACATTTCCGGTTGCCTCAGAATTTCACTGTGGTAGGGTATAAGCCGTTAAATATATTGCGGCACTCCCTGACCGGTTATTAGCCTAAATAACAGTCTCTCAGCGCGGCGAATATTTACCCCGGAACTGCAAGAGTGGATAGATTTATTTTAAGAGAGTGGCGTGATTTTTTCTTCTATTTTTAGTGTCAATACGTAAAAAATAATAAGGACTCATCATGCGAACCAGCGGAATTTTAACCTTAGCCATTACAACCCTTGCCAGTGCTTCTCCAGCGTTCTCAGCAACGTTACCAGGCAAAGGTGTAGTGGTTAACCCAGTACAGAGCAGCCTGCCGGAAGAAACCTTCCAGACCGAACTGGTTAACCGGGCCTTACAGAAGTTGGGCTACGACGTTCAACCAATCAAAGAAGTGGATTACAACGTAGCCTACACGGCTATTGCCAGCGGGGATGCCACCTTTATGGCGGTAAACTGGGATCCGCTGCAAAAAGATATGTACAGCTCAGCGGGCGGCGAGAAAAAGTTCTACCGTGAAGGCACCTATATTACCGGTGCAGCACAGGGCTATTTAATCGACAAGAAAACGGCTGACAAATACCATATTCACGATATTTCACAGCTGAAAGATCCTAAAATAGCGAAACTGTTTGATGCCGATGGTGATGGAAAAGCTGACCTTGCGGGCTGTAATCCAGGCTGGGTGTGTGGATCGGTAATCAGTACCCAGATTGATGCTTATGGTCTGAAAAATACGGTGGTGCAGAATCAGGGTAATTATTCAGCAATCATTGCGGATACGCTGACCCGTTATAAAGCCGGTAAACCTGTGCTTTATTATACCTGGACCCCATACTGGGTGAGTGATGAACTTAAGCCAGGAAAAGACGTCGTCTGGTTGACGGTACCGCATTCTGCTAACCCAGGCAGCCAGAAGGAGTTGGATACCACCTTACCTAACGGGAAAAATTACGGCTTCCCGGTGAACAACGAGCACATCGTTGCCAACAAAGAGTGGGCGCAGGCCAATCCTGCTGCAGCGAAACTGTTTGCAGTGATGAAGTTGCCGCTGGCGGACGTGAATGCTCAGAACCTGAGGATGCATGAAGGACAGGGCAGCTCTGAAGATATCGACCGTCATGTGGACGGCTGGATTGCTTCACACCAGGCCACCTTCGATGGCTGGGTGAAACAGGCCGCTGCTGCAGCAAAATAAGCCGAGACAGCCTGATTAAGTTCGATACTCAGGATCGCGTTGAAAACGCGATCCTGAGTTCTTTTCATCAAACACCCTCCATTGATGATCCGCAGCAACAGGCCATTCATATCGCCACCCATTACTGAATTCCGCTCATAATGCCTTGCGTTAATCAATCATAATCAGCCTGGCTCACTCTGCTAAAGTTATTCCTGAACAGAATTTTGGGTGGAAAACACAATGCATCAGCCTCAACGCAAATTGACCTCATTTTCGCCAGCATGGTGGCTGATCCCCCTTATCGGTCTGATGGCGATGGCTTTTTATTGCAAAGGAACACAGAACATGAGCGCAGAACAATTCAATTTATCGTCGAAGCAGACCAGTATTATCGGCATAGCGGCCTTTACGGCAAAAGGAGAGATGGACCGGCTAGAAACAGCCTTAAATAAAGGACTGGATGCCGGACTGACCATTAATGAAATTAAAGAAGTGCTATTGCAGATGTATGCCTACACGGGCTTTCCAAGAAGCCTGAATGCGGTGAATAACTTTATGCAGGTGATAAAGGATCGCCAGGAAAAAGGCATTACAGACCAGACTGGCGCAGCGCCAGGTCAACTGCCTGCGGATTACAACCGGCTGCAAACAGGCAAAGACAATCAAACCCGTATTGCGGGGCAAGTTGTTGAAGCCAAGCCAGGTAACTTTGCGGAGTTTTTGCCGGATATTAATCTGTTCCTGCAGGAGCATTTATTTGCCGATATCTTTTCACGGGATAACCTCTCTTTCCAGGATCGGGAAATTGCCACCATTGCGGCACTAACCGCGCTGGGCGGAGTAGAAGGGCAATTACGCTCCCATATTAATGGCGGCTTGAATGTTGGCCTGAGCGAACAGCAGATTAAAGGTCTGTTTATCACCTTCAGTCAGGATGTTGATGCTGAAGCGGGGAAAGCGGCATTAGACTTGCTGGACAACGTGATGATGCAGCGTCCGCGTTAATCCGCACCTACGCCCTTGGGTCGCCGGAGTATTGCTTTTCAATACTCCAGGCGACCCCAATTATTGCGTGTACCGTAAAGCCTCAATCAGCTTGATAAATGCAGAAGTGTGCTGCTTTCTGCTGGGATAATAGAGGTAATAGCCGGGGAAGGGCTCACACCAGTCTTCCAGGACTTTTTCCAGCTTGCCGTCTGCCACTGCGGCTTCGGCGGCGTCTTCCGGAACAAAGGCTAGCCCTAATCCATCGCAGGCTGCTTCCACTCGGGTGCTGAGCGTATTTAACACCAGCTGACCCTCGACACGAACCCGAATCTCCCTGCCACCCTGCGAAAACTCCCACGCATACAATCCACCCATAGTCGGCAGTCGCATATTGATGCAGTTATGATTCTGTAACTCATACGGTGACTGAGGATGTCCATGCAGCGCAAAATAGCCAGGCGATCCCACCACCACCATCCGCCAGTCCGGGCCAATCCGTACCGCAACCATATCTTTAGCCACCTGTTCACCCAACCGGATCCCGGCATCAAAGCGGCCGCTGACGATATCAGTAAGGGAATTGTCGACGGTGATTTCCACTTTTACATCTGGATAGGTCGCCATAAAAGGGCGCAACAGAGGCCAGACGGTGGAGGTCAGCGCGTGTTCTCCTGCGTTGATGCGAATATTACCGGCAACGCCATCGCGCATCTCAGCCAGCATCAGCAGTTCAGATTCGATTTCTGCAAACCGAGGACCAATGCTGTTGATCAGCATATCGCCAGCGTCGGTAGGCGCAACGCTGCGGGTGGTTCGGGTTAACAGTCTAATGCCCATTCGCTCTTCCAGTCCTTTAATGGCGTGGCTAAGAGCGGACTGAGAAACCCCAAGCTTTGCCGCCGCACGGGTGAAACTGCGTTCACGAGCGACAACCAGCAGGTAAAAGAGGTCGTTAAAATTTTCCTTGAGCATTGGCTTGTTGTCTCATGCTAAGTGATGTGATTGGACGATATATGTTTCATGCTCAATAGTTGAGCCTGATTATGACTAATAAAGTGCGTTCGTACAGCTTGAAGCGTGTGAATTTGCTTTTCCTTGCAAAAAAAAGCGTCAATTGATGAATTTAAATCATATGTTTAGTGTGTGCAGATGATAAGTCTGGGGAATAAGGCTTTACCCTGCCCAAAACGTCCATCGAGTGGGCCTGGACCGGTGGTTGGGTTGCTAAAAGATAAAAAAATGGCCTTCACAAGGAAGGCCATTCAGTTACATCAGGCGGCTTAGCTGCGTTTAGCCCGCTCGTCGGTCACCTGCTGGGCAATACGATCGCCGATGGTCTGGTCGATGTTGCGCCAGTATTCAAATGCACGCGATAGCACCGGCTCTTCAACGCCATTGAGCAAATGCCCGGTGACATTGCCTACCAGACGGTCGCGTGCGGCCTGATCCATCACTTGATTGATCAGCGTATTGGCCTGGCCGAAATCATCATCATCTTTGCGCAGCGTGTAAGGTGCGCGCACCATTTCGCCGCTGGCAGGCCAGGTAGAATCGGTAGGATAACGATCGCCATCGGCTACCGGGCCGCCTTTGGAGTTAGGGGCATACACCGGATCTGACACCGGATTCATGCGCATTGCGCCGTCTTTGCTGTAACTGTTAACCGGGGAGTGCGGGGCATTCACCGGGATCTGCTTGTAGTTCACGCCTAAACGCGCACGGTGCGCATCGGCATAGGAGAACACGCGGCCAATCAGCATTTTGTCCGGGCTGAGTCCAATGCCTGGAACCAGGTTATTTGGCTCAAAGGCGGCCTGTTCAATCTGCGCATGGTTATCTGTCGGGTTACGGTTAAGCGTCAGTTTGCCCACCGGGATCAACGGATAATCACTGTGCGGCCAGACTTTGGTCAGATCGAAGGGGTTGAAGCGGTAGGTTTCTGCATCGGCAAACGGCATGATCTGCATATGCAGCGTCCAGCTTGGGAATTCACCGTTCTTAATGGACTGGAACAGATCGCGGGTGTGGTAATCCCCATCTTCACCCGCCAGTTTATCGGCCTCTGCCTGAGTCAGGTTCTCAATACCTTGATCGGTGTGGAAGTGGTATTTCACCCAGAACTTCTCGCCCGCCGCATTCACCCACATATAGGTGTGGCTGGAATAGCCGTTCATATGGCGCCAGTTTTTCGGGATGCCACGGTCACCCATCAGATAGGTGACCTGGTGCGCAGACTCAGGGGACAGCGACCAGAAGTCCCACTGCATATCGTTATCACGCAGGTTGTTATCCGCACGGCGTTTCTGTGAGCGGATAAAGTGCTGGAACTTCATCGGGTCACGGATAAAGAACACCGGCGTGTTGTTGCCCACCATGTCGTAGTTGCCTTCGGTGGTATAGAACTTGATCGAGAAACCACGGGGATCACGCCAGGTATCCGGGCTGCCACGCTCACCCGCAACGGTTGAGAATCGCATCACCACGTCTGTTTTAGTTCCCTGCTGGAATACCGCCGCTTTGGTGTACTGGCTGACATCATGGGTCACTTCGAAATGACCAAATGCACCGCTGCCTTTGGCATGAGGCTGGCGTTCAGGAATACGTTCACGGTTGAAGTTGGCCATCTGTTCGATCAGATAGTGATCGTGCAACAGGACCGGACCGTCTGGCCCTACGGATAATGAATATTCGTCACTGGCTACCGGGATACCAGCATCAGTGGTGGTGGGCTTACGAGGATCATTGCTCATTGTTGTCTCTCCGACTTATCGTTTCATCTTGCAGATAAAGATAGAAGAGATAAACGGGAATGCACATCCACAGACAGATTAAGGGCATTCCCGGTGCAAATTGTTCACTAAGTGAGATCAGGGACGGCCTTCAAAACCCTCGCGGTAAGATGCTGCCATGGCATCAATCAGTATTTTCCGTTTAGCGGGATCGTCCAGCCTGTACTGCCGGTTAATGAACTTATCAACAATGCACCAGAAAGGGCAACACCAGCCGCTTTGCTGGCTAAGTGTTTACAAAGTATGTCGCAGCTTGTTTTGCTTCAGATTATTTGCCAGGGTTAATTCAGTAAGGTTCTGAAGATCAACAGTGGGGAAGCGAACGATGAAACGCGATGTGCTGAGTGAAGACTATTATGATGAAGTTTGCCGGGTGATTGGCGATGCGGTGATCGTGCTGGCAGAAAGTGGCTATGATACCGATCGTAAGGTTCTGTCGACCCTGCTGTTAAAGACCAGACAGGATCGATCAGATGCTGACAGGGATGAGCAGAAAATAATAGAGCATGCTATCCGTCTGGTGAAGCCGGACTGACCTCTGCTGGCCGAGGAGTTTTTCTCATCCTCTCCAGCGCGACTGACGTATTACGCTACAGAAATTACCCGGTTTGAAGCCAGCTTCCTTGTCTTTAATCACATCGGCCTTCACGTTGCCAAAGGTCGTTTGTGGCTTGTGCTTAATCCCGTCATAAAAGGCCTGAATAATTTCTTCTTTGAACGCCGCAGGGCGAGGGTGTAAAGCGGTTACCGCCTCTCTTTCCGCTTCACTGAAACGGTCAAAACCCATGCCAAGCACGTCCATCTCTACCCCTGCGGTAACCAGCGCGATTTCAGGTGCCATAAATTCAGGGATGCCGGGCGTTGTGTGCAGAGCAATCGCTGTCCAGACCTTATCTATATCAGCCTGCGCAATACCCTGACGCTGCAAGAAGTCTCGTGCCGCGTTGGCTCCGTCCACTTCAAATCGTTTGTCACAACTACAATGATCGTGGGTCAGACCCATATCGTGGAACATACAGCCCACATACAGCAGTTCACTGTCCACTTTCAGGTTACGCTGCTGGCCCGCCAGCGCCCCCCAGTAATAGACGCGGCTTGAGTGGTGGAAAAGCAGCTCGGATTCGGTATCACGCACCAACTCGGTGACTTCTTTGGCCATTTTACTGTCTGGAATCTGAACGCCTTTGATTGCCTGATTCATTGCTTATCTCCTCGGGATTGTGTTTGGTGAGTATGCAGGGCATGATGAAAGACTTAAATAGTCTTATTAAGACGATATGGGACATTTGGGCTAAGCGGGACACCGGAGGAATAATGAGCAATGACATCGCCATTCTGGCAGTTCCTGGCGTACAGATGCTGGATGTTTGTGGCCCACTGGATGTTTTTGCTGAAGCAAATCGCATTCTGCAGCGTCAGGTGTATTTACCGGTGGTGATGTCATTGGCTTCTGCCGTGCTGCGCTCTTCTTCTGGCGTGCGTCTGGCTGCAGACAGGCTGCTGAGTGAGTCAGCAACGTATACCCCGCAAACGTTTTTAGTTGCCGGTGCGCCAGGTATCTCGGAGTTGGTCGTGGAACCCCAACAGATCGAAGCTATCACTGCATTATGTTTGCGCAGCCAGCGTTATGGCTCAGTGTGCAGCGGGGCGTTGCTGCTGGCGGAAACCGGACTACTAAAGGGAAAAAAGATCACCACACACTGGGCTTGTGCCAGTGAACTCGCCAGCCGTTTTCCGCAGATAACCCTGGATGCGGATGCGTTGTATGTTGCCGATGGGCCAATCCGGACGGCTGCGGGGGTAACATCAGGTCTTGATCTGGCCTTAAGACTGGTAGAAGAGGATTTGGGGCGAGAAGTGGCGCTGGAGATTGCCAGTAATCTGGTGATGTTTTTCCGCCGCCCGGTCAGCCAGTCGCACTTTATGCGAGGTGACAATGTCACTCTTTCCGGTCGTACAGCCTTCCAGGAACTGCTGCGCTGGAGCGCCAGCCATCTGGATGAGGTGAAAAATGTCGCCATGATGGCGGCGCATATGAAGGTCAGCGAGCGTCATCTCTCAAGGCTGTTTCGTCAGGAGTTGGCCGTTTCACCGGCGCAATGGCTGGAGAGGGAACGCGTAGCGAAGGCTAAACAGCTTCTCGAACAGGGTGTCGCCAGCAAAACCCTGGCCGGGCAATGTGGATTCGCCAGCGTTGACGTCATGCGCAGAACCTTTGCCAGAGTCACAGGAACCACCCCAGGTGTCTATGGCCGGTTGTTTGCTAAGGTTGGTAAGGGATAAGCAGAAGGTAAACGCTAGCTGCTTCCCGCTAAAAGATTGAAACAGTCAAAAGCTTGCAAGCACAGGGGATTCGGCTTCATTCTGCGGGATGCATATTCTTTTCACTCTGAACACAAGGCACGGCGGTCATGAAAAAAATTGGATTTCTGTCATT
>NZ_JBAVTT010000179.1:0-12605 GCF_049696395.1 Erwinia sp. | reverse complement strand
ATCAACTTTGTGGTGGTGACCAAAGGCGCTGAGCGTATTTCCGAGGTCTCGGCACGCTTTACTCTCGATGCGCTGCCTGGCAAACAGATGGCGATTGACGCCGATCTCAATGCAGGGCTGATCAATCAGGAGCAGGCTCGCGTGCGCCGCAGAGATGTGGCGAATGAGGCCGATTTCTACGGCGCAATGGACGGGGCCTCAAAGTTTGTTCGTGGTGATGCTATCGCCGGGATCATGATCCTGCTGATCAACGTCGTTGGTGGCATCCTGATCGGGATTTTCAAATACAATCTGGATGCTGGCCAGGCGTTCGATCAATATGTTCTGCTGACCATTGGTGATGGCCTGGTCGCGCAAATTCCTTCCCTGCTGCTGGCTACAGCCGCGGCTATCATCGTCACTCGCGTCAGTGATGATGAAAGCAAGGGCATTTCTGATGACATCAAAACGCAGCTGTTAGCCAATCCCGCCACCATTTATACCGCCTCATTCGTGATGTTTGTGCTGGCCATCGTGCCTGGCATGCCCCATATGGTGTTTCTGGCCTTTACCGGCCTGCTGCTGTTTATTGCCTGGCGTCAGAGTCGTTTGGTGGAGAAACCCGCGCAAAACGATCAGGATATGGCGGCCCTTACCCGCGCGCTGGATAATGATGACCACGTAAACGTGTGCTGGGAAAGCATCCCGCTGGTGGAGGCGTTAGGTTTGAACCTTGGCTACAAGCTGGTGACGCTGGTCGATAAATCGAAAGGCAGCCCGTTAACACAGCGCGTGCGTGGCGTGCGTCAGGTGGTTTCGGAAACCAGCGGCGTACTGCTGCCGGAGATTTCTATCAGAGAGGATTTCCGCCTGAAGCCGGCTCAATACGCGATCAAGGTCAACGGTGTGCGGACGGCGGTAGGTGAAGTCCATCCGGATCGGATGATGGCGATCCCAACGGCGGAACAATACGGCGAGGTGGACGGCGTGCTGGATACCGACCCGGCTTACGGCCTGGCCGTTACCTGGATCACCCCAGAGATGAAGCCGAAAGCGCTGAACCTTGGCTATCAGGTTGTTGACTGCGCCAGCGTGATCGCGACGCATGTTAACCGCATTGCCCGCGAGCATCTGCCGGAGCTGTTTAACTATGATGATATTACTCAGCTGAACTTACGGCTTTCTGGCGTTGCGCCAAGGCTGGCGGAAGACGTAAACACCGCGCTGAACTTCAGCATGCAGCTGAAGGTGTATCGTCTTCTGTTGCAGGATCAGGTGTCGCTTAAGGACATTACCACTATCGCGACCACGCTGGTGGAAAGCTCGGCACTGACCAAAGATCCCATTTTGTTGGCCTCTGACGTGCGGTTTGCTCTGCGTCGCGCCATGGTTGCGGCTATCGCACCTGACAGCAAACCTCTCTCGGCTTATACACTGGACAACGCGCTGGAAAATCTGCTGTTAGGCTCGCTGAATCAGGCCCAGCAGGCCGGAAAAGTCAGTCTCGACAGCTTCCCGGTTGATCCGAATATCCTCACTCAGCTGCAATCCACGCTGCCGGTGGTGCTGGAACAGCTGAAGGCGCAAAACCTGACGGCCGTGTTACTGGTGACGCCGCAGTTGCGTCCGTTGATCGCTCGTTATGGTCGCCTGTTCGCTGCCGGGCTGCATGTGCTTTCGTATAATGAAGTTCCGGATGAGGTGGATCTGCGGATCGTTGGAAACGTGAACTAGACGCCGGACGTATCAGTAAAACCTCTAAAAAAACTGGAAGCATTGCTTCCGGCTTTTTTTAGTAACTTAATCCTTATGGGCATCCTGACTGCAAAGCCGTGTGCGGCAGACATCCAGAATTTCATCCGCCAGAGCTGAATTATCAGGGCAAGCACGAGATAGCACCAGTGCGCCAACAAGATGCGCAAGGGTATCTATCAGGTCAGCACGGGTTCCATTGTCATTTCCCAAAACTGCCAGCTGACGTTCAATTCCGGCCGAAAATGTCGCCTTTATTGACTCAGACTGACGGGCTGTATCAGCGCCCAGTGCAGACATCACGCAGCCCTTTCCCCTCTCATCGCGATGCTGGCGGGAGAGGTAGTACTCAACAAATTTTTCCCGGTTCACACCTGCCGTACTTTCTGCAGAGCGCGTAAAACCGCAACTCATCGCCTCCGCCATCAGATCTGCCTTAGAGCCAAAGTGCTTGTAGAACCCGCCGTGAGTTAACCCTGCTGCAGACATCAGTTCCGCTACACCCACGCCATCGTAACCGCGCTCGCGAAACAGTTCTGAGGCCGTTTCAACAATGCGCATTCGGTTTTCCCGAACCTGCTCTTTTGACACTTTCATGTTTTCAATCCTCTCAAAATATAGGGCTAAGTATACATTGATGATGACCATAATCAAAAAGATTGACTTTAAAGATGATGATCATCATCATTAGGTTGAAACTAACCTACCTTATGCAGGGAAATAAACATGACGACCCCCCCCCTATTTCAGCCCTACAATCTTGGGCCTTTTACGCTTACCAACCATATCGTGATGGCACCGCTAACGCGTAACCGGGCCGGAGCAGGTCGAAAGGCTGAAGACGAACGCGCCTTTGGAATTCCACAATATAAAGCACTCTAGTCAATGAGTGGCACTCTGCAGATCCTTCACTGACAAACGCCTCATGGTAAACGACAAATGAAGACTAAGACGATGAAAGCATTTACGTTTAAACGTTATGGTAAATCTCCTGGCTTAGGATTTGATGACGTAGAGTTTCCTTCAGTCACTCCTGATGAAATCCTGGTTAACGTTTACGCTGTCGGCCTGAATCCGATTGATAACATTATCCCAACCGGACTATTTAAGCCGGTTTTGCATTTTAAACTCCCCGCCACATTGGGCAGTGATTTGTCCGGTGTTGTCATTGCCGTGGGAAGTCGTGTGACGCGTTTCAAGCCAGGTGACGAAATATTTGCCAGCATTTTCGATAAGGGAACGGGCTCTCTTGCCGAATTTGCAGTGGTGCCTGAAAGCGCCGCAGCAATGAAACCCGCAAATCTGGATTTCGTGCAGGCGGCGGCTCTCCCTATGGTGAGCCTCACGTCCTGGCAAGCGCTGAAAGAGCGAGCCATGCTGCAGCCTGGTCAGCAGGTTTTCATCCCGGCAGGTTCCGGGGGAATTGGCAGTTTTGCGATCCAACTGGCGAAGCATCTTGGCGCGAAGGTGGGAACCACAACAAGTTCAGGCAACGTCGAGTGGGTGAGTCGTCTTGGCGCAGACGAGGTGATTGATTATAAAAAGCAAGAATTCGAAAACGTGCTGAGCGGCTACAATGTCATTCTTGGCACTGTCAAAGGCGATACGATTGAAAAATCCACCCAAATACTGAAGCCCGGAGGAACGATTGTTTCCCTCACCGGGCCTTTAGATACCGCATTCGCAAGGGCTCGGGGAGTGAATTTCTTGCTGCGTTTCGTGTTCGGGCTGATGAGCCGTAAGATTAAGCGTCTCACGAAAAAACGGGGCCTGACCTATTCATTTCTCTTTGTCCGTCCTGATGGCAATCAACTTACCCAAATCGGCGAACTCATAGCAGCTGAACAACTCAAGCCTGTGATTGACAAAGTGTTCCCCTTTGCAGAGACGAAGGAGGCTCTTGCCTACCTTGCTCAGGGACATGCGAAAGGAAAAGTGGTCGTTAAGATGCAGCATTCATAACGAGTAAAATTTGACTCTGTTTGAAAGAAAATCGCCAGGATAGCTCTGCACTATTTTAACAAAATTTCAGGGCCATTTAGCTAATTGATGGACCTGAATGCCACCTCTCGCTCGCAGCGATTTGTCATTTCCGCTTAACAAACAGGATTAATTCGGGATGTTTTCCGAATTCCTGACGCCCCGCTATCACTCTCTTACTAACGTCATCATCATCATCATCATCATTGTTAAATTAATGTTTTACTAAGATGCTATGTTTTCGATAATTGTTAATGCATGGTTTAGAATGAATGTTTATTGTTTTATTTTTATAGAAATAACTATTATTGAGTTTTTGATATGGAGAATAAATCACTAAACATTGTTAATTATCTCAGAATTTAATTTTATTAACTAAATAATCCTTGATCCAGATCAAGGAAGACACTTTTTTGCTGTGCAAAAATTGATCACTCTTTCAATGGAGAATCTATGACCACAGCAGCATTTTATTATTTACTCAGTAAGAACAAGGAATGGGTCCTGCATAAAAAAGGATGTGATGAATTTATAAGATCCAACTTCAAAATTTTCATCGGCACTCTTTATACAGATGGACAGGCAATTGGAACGGCAAAGCGTCATGTTAATATTTTTAGTTTGTGCCAGGACTGTATTAGTAAGTTTGAGGTTGGCCAACATTAAATAAAGAGGAAAACCTCAACTCTTTAAAAAAAATAACAATAAAGTTATGATGATAGCAATTTTTTATGAATAAAAAGAATGATGTTTTTGAGGTGATATTTAAAACTCTGACTAAAACGACATTCCCCTCGAAATAACAGCAAACCAGTCAACGAACTCATCATTCAAGACATTCTGTTTTTTAGGTTCATACGGTCCCTACAGAATTTCAAGGATGACATCACCGGAGTTTACAGGCTCAGGCTCAGGCTCAGGCTCAGGCTCAGGTGAGGGTAAGATGCTGGTCTTCCCCTGTGTAGGGATTTGGTGAATAAATCGGATTCACCTAAATTGACTCCCGCAACTGACTTCCTCAGCCAATCCCCACACGTTAAGGCATTCCTTCACGCGGGATGTTTCAAGGCACGACTCATGACCAAAGCTTCTACAACCTCCCTATACCAGAGGAAACTTTATCCAGCGGGTGTAAGATAAGGTAGTTGCGGTGGCTTATCATCACTATAGCCAAACGACATTTCTAACTTTCGTTTTCTGACAACGCCCTTCATTAAGGGCTTTGGCAGCGTCAAATACAGAATTTTCCAGCTACGGCCATCTTGATGCCCTTTAAGGGCTTTATTATACTCTTCGTGAGACTTAGGTACTCAGTTTGGACCGACTCTGCTTTCATTAACTCTATGATAGTAATAGATAAGCACTTTTTGCTAAAATTTGCGTAATGTCACTGTTCACTATTGCTGTACAAGTTTTAATTTTTTGTATAACTTTAGCGCAAATTTCTTGGACACTTATTGAACTTTAGGGCAGAGGGGCATATAAATGCGTCAGGACGGGTCGAATCCAAAGGCTGCAAACGACATCAGCCGGTACTTCAGCGAGGCTGCGCTGCCTTCGCAACAGGAAACGCTGGGACAGATCGTGGTTGAAATTCTGCGTTCAGGTAACCTTCTGAACCGCAAATCAATTTGTACCCGTCTTCTAAGCCGGCTTGAGCAGGCGACAGGTCAGGAGCAGGAACAGCATTATCATGAACTGATCGGCCTGTTGTTCGGTCGTGAAGGCTGAGTTTTAAAGCATTATGTTTGCAGAATATCAATCTACCGCACTCGTTACTTTACTCCTCAGTCTGACATTCTGACCGGCAGCGGGTCCTGTTTAGATCCGCTGCCGAATTGCAGATATCTGCTTCACAACGTTTGCGCCCTTCACGGTGCGTTAACCTCACTGATCCAGAGACGTTAGTATGTACAGAAACGATGAAGAAAAACTGACTGACATTGTCATTGGCGAGGCCGTAATGGTCCTCCTTAAGGATGATTCAGCAATCAGCAACACCGCCCTTATAAAGCAGCTGCAGGCAATGACAGCTGACGAGATGGATCTTGCCAGACAACGGGCTTGCCGGCGCGCTGTGAGCGAAGTCAGGGGCTATATTGCTGATGAGCGGCGTGAAGCCGGTAAGGACGTCCGTGACAGCGAAAACGTCAGTCATATGTTTACTAATGATGGACCGGCTGACGGTACCAAAAAACACTGATGGCCCTGTATTGCTGAACTGTAGTGTTTACTGACAACACTGCAGTCTCTGAGAATATACTCGCCGTAGCGAGGGACAACCGGCGGGTAGGCCTGACTGTGCCCAGAGGCCAGATTGTCTTTCTAACTTTACGTGCACCGACATCCCTTATATCGTGCAACGCCTTTAGAGTTATTCCGGAATGATATAGAGCGGCAATAGAGCTTTATGGATGATAAGGCTATGAGGGTGAGAAGCAGACCTTATTTTCAGTGAAAAATTTCAAGCAGGTAGCTGAGTGCCTCTCGATAAATGACATCGAGATTTTTATCGGTTATCTGGCTGGTGTGCGTCTGAAGCATAATAAGCCCCTTTTTTTGTAAGTGATTCGCCAGCTTTCAGAAGTTCTGATACCGCTTTTCCCACTACGGCACAAACTTCAGAAGGAAAATTTTTTTCCTTTACGTACACATGTCCCCCCTATCACACTGGATGCACAAACAGTTTAATACCGAATAGATTAAATTATCGCCATCCTTCAGGTCGCCCCACTTTCCCTTCACTTTGCCTTTAAGCTGCTTCCAGTTAACACTGATGCGATCTTCATTCATGAAGCTTCTCCTGATTTAACAAGGCCAGAAATAGCCGCCGGTCGTTGCTGTGTCTGTCTTTGCCCAATGGACCTGATAAGTTTAGCTTATTTGCCGCGATTCTCTGTGCGACGGTGAGACCCTCAATCTGTGTAGTGAGCATAACGACAGTAAAGGGTATGCAGAGCATGACATCACACTGGATTCGAAGCCTAAAAGCACCCTGGATTTTCCAACGAAAAAAAGTCTTGACTCTGTTTTATGGATGAGAAAATTAATAACCAACGGCAGGCGATGTGACAGCCTGATCGTTATAACCAAGATTCTTCTGACAATGAAAAGTAATGCGGTAAAGGCCACGTAACAGCAATAGGGGAATACAGGAGGGTTGATTAATGACCGCCTGTCGTTTTAAGGCCCTGTTACAAGCTTCACAACCGCAAAGTGGGGACGTGTATTTCGCGATGATGTCAGGCCATGTAAAAAGAGTATATCTACGTCGATAACGTGTTATGTGCCAGAATGACTTACCGACGGCAGTAAGGCCACGCATCAATAAGTCTGATATCGCGATGGGGGAGATGTACCTGTTCAGCTTGCCTTTGTTTCAGGCAGTGCAATGCTATCCGGTAATATAAGGAGGTTTTATAGATTCGGCGCCTCATATTATCTGTCTGGACCTGTGCATTTTAACGCTGTACAACCGGCAGTAAAAATTCGATAAGTTTGTTAATGTTAATCCAAGTGTATGTATCACCCTAAAAGCCCTGATGGTCATCATCAGGGCTTTTCTCTGTCTGATGCCAGGCTGGAAAATAATCCCCAATTGCACCCCGAGTGGAACTTTTATTTCGTTACCCCTTGCAATCCCTTCCCGATGCGGCGTAGTATGCCCCATCGGTTTGTTACACAGACCTTATGAAAGCAGTTTTAGTAAAGCAGTCCTCAGTTCAGGCGTTATCCAAAGATACCCTTCATCGTGAGTCTCCTCCTAAGTGCCCCATAAGTTCATCTCTGCAAAACAGACCACGTTCGCCACCTTTCGTGGCCAAAAAAATTAAGGAAGTATCGATGTCTGATTCAATGACTGGTTTAGTAAAATGGTTTAACGCTGATAAAGGCTTTGGCTTCATTTCTCCGCAGGATGGCAGCAAGGACGTGTTCGTCCACTTCTCTGCCATTCAGAGCAGTGATTTCAAAACCCTGGACGAAGGTCAGCAAGTACAGTTCTCCGTGGAGAACGGTGCTAAAGGCCCCTCTGCGGTAAACGTCGTGCCGTTATAAGCGGCCAGTAACGGGCTTAAAACAGCGATGACGGCAACAGCCTGAGCAGTTAAGCTTCCGTTACCTTAAAAAAACCCGCCACGTGCGGGTTTTTTTATTTCTTCTGGGTGGTGATGCCTTTCAAGGACGAAATGATAAACATTGACGCTACAGCTGCTGCAACGAAAATATCAGCCCGAAAAGCGTAAAACCGACTGTTGTTACAAGCAGCAGGCCGATAAGTATTTTACCGAACACCCTTCCCTTCCCCTCTTTTCGTGTAATTAGCCGGAATTTATCATTTTTCTTGCAGGAATCAATACCGGCAAGCCCCCTGATACCTGCACTCAGGCTTACCTCGTTTCCCGGCTTATGGGAAAAGGACTGACGTGATATCTGGCCAAAAAAAATTTTTATCGGGGCTTGAAAATTCCGGCACAGATTATATAAATATCCATGAACGGGGCTGGCCCCGGTTCGATGAACTTTTGGATGAACCCTTATTCAGAGGATTATCATGATGAATCTGCGCAATTATTCCGTTTCTCCCTTCTTCAGTGATGCGGTGCTGTCAGACCGCTTTAATCGCATGGACAGACTGTTCAGCCAGCTCACCGGCGATACCAGCGCATCGCGACTACCCGCCTATGATTTGCAGCAGCTGGACGGGGAGCACTACGCCCTGACCGTTAGCGTGCCGGGCTGGACCCAACGTGAACTCGAGATTGAAGTGGCGGGAGGCCAGATGACGGTCGCCGGCCACAAAGTGGAGACCGACCGTGACGACGCTCAGGCTGAAAAAGAGACGGGCGCTTCATGGCTTCACCGGGGAATACATCAGGCCAACTTCCGGCTGAGTTTTGCCGTGCCGGAACATGTGAAGGTCACGGGGGCAAGGCTTGAAAACGGCCTGCTGCGGGTGGCGCTTGAGCTGGAGGTGCCGGAAAGTGCGAAGCCTCGCCGTATCCCTATCGAACAGGGTGATGCGCGACTTCTGGACCATCAGGTGTAAACCCGCTGCCCGCGACATTCCGGGCCGCACGGCACCCAGAATGTCGTTGCTGATGCGACTGATGGAGAAAATGGCCGGCCAGAAAGAGAAAGCGCTGGCAGTCTGAAAAACGAACACTCCCGGTTGTTCTCTTTTGGCAGCCGGGAGGGACGTTTAAGCATTTGAGAACAAGTACCCTCAACAATCTATGACATATTCAACTCCTGGAGATTTCACAGGAATGTAATATGAAAGAGCACGATGTTGGTTTTAGCCACATAGCGCTGCAAGTCAGAGATATAGCACGCAGCGTCGATTTCTATCAGCGTTATGCCGGCATGCAGGTCATCCATGAGCGCTCACCAGGCGTTGCAGAAGCTCAAAAAGTCGCATGGCTATCTGATTTGACGCGTCCGTTTGCACTGGTGCTGGTGCAATCTCAGACAACGGTGGATACGCCTTTGGGTCCGTTTGGTCACATTGGCGTTGCCTCTAACAGCAAAGAAGAGATCGATGCCAAAGTTGCTCTGGCAGAACGCGAAGGTGTGTTACGCCGACCAGCACAGCAATCATCCGATCCAGTGGGTTATTGGGCGTTCTTCGCCGATCCTGATGGCAACACGCTTGAGCTTTCATACGGTCAGCAGATTGGGCTTGAGATTATGATGGGACGCCATTCAGAACGTTATGAACGGAGAGATTGACTTCCCCGTCCGGTTTGGCGGCGAGTTTCCCAATTGAAATCAAATGTACTGACCTTGCAGGCAGCATTTGTATCGAAAAATGGTTGTCCCGGCATGCTGATTAGCTCGCCCCCGGGATTATTGATGCGCCTTTAAACGGGCGAGCCTGAATTTCAATAGTAATCTTCACCGTGTCATCAACAAATGCGGCAAAGCTGTCCATATTGAATGCTGAACGCGAAATCGCTGTTGAGGCATACAGAAAAATATTCTCAGTACCGGAGAGACCACCCATTTTCCCATCCAGTGATGCATTAAGGATCACCGGGCGTGTGACGTTCTTAATTTTCAGAGTTCCAAATACCCGAAAATGTCCATTTTCCAATGCCACAACGCGACTACTAGTGAAAACCAGGTTCGGATAGCTTTCAACATCAAAAAAGGGACGGCTTTTCATCTGGTAGGTTAACAAGCCATTGGAAGCCTCAAGGGTAGCGACCGGAATGGTAACGTCGATACGATCCTCCCTTTCATTTCCTGCATCGAGTGTAATTTCTCCCTTCACGTTTCCCATGCAGGCTTTGGATATCCCCCCAAATGCATGCCAGGATAGAGAAATTGTCGTTTTTTGCGGGTTGATACTGTAGATCGTAGGGTTGGCGTATAAGGTTAGTGGATAGAATAAAAAACCCATGGCGATCGCAGGCACGATACGAGTCATATTGATAATCCTTAAAGTGATTATCATGTAGACACTTCAACCGTCATTTTTATTCGATTCAACCTCACACTTCAATGCTAAAAAACCGTTAACGCCAGAAATTTGCAAACAGAGCCCCATCAAAACGATACAGTTTCAGTAAGTTGCCTTGAGTTCTTAAGATTATTCAGGGTAATAAGACAGGCAACTCAACCCAGGCCATGATGCCGGGGTATTTTGGTGATGATAAAACTTTTCGGGGCCAGGGTTAATGAGATTACGTTCACTGCAGGTTCTTTGTCTGCTCAACTTCTTTATCGCTGATGTCCGTGACGGGCTTGGGCCGTTTTTAGGCATCTTTTTAGTGTCCCATCACTGGCGGGCGGAAGAAATTGGCCTGGTAATGACGGTGGGCGGGTTGGCTGGACTGCTGGCCACATTCCCGGCGGGGATGATCGTCGATGCCACACGTTATAAACGTCTGTTAATTATCACGGCATCCCTGCTTATTACATTGAGCACGCTGGCCCTGTGGTTTTTCCCAACGTCCGCCGTGGTTATTTTATCGCAAATTATTACCGGTATCGCGGCAGCTATCGTCGCCCCAACGATTGCCGGTATCACCTTAGGCATCACCGGTCAGAAAGGTTTTCTGTTGCAGATGGGCAGAAACGAAGCCTTCAACCACAGCGGCAATATGTCAGTTGCGGTGCTCGCGGCTTTCACCTGCTGGATTTGGGGCACCGGTTCGGTATTTTTACTGATGACTACCATGGCGGGGTGCGCCGTGGTGTGCACACTAGCGATTAATAAACACGATATAGATCACGCTGTGGCAAGAGGGGCTGTAAAACACGAAGGCCCCGCCGTGTCTGTCTCTGTGCTGGCGTTGCTGAAGCGACCTGAACTGGCGGTAACGGGGATTACGCTGCTTCTCTTCCACCTGGCCAACGCGGCACAGCTGCCGATGTTAAGCATGCAGGTCGCCTCCTCTCCCCTGGATTCTCTGTTCACGCCTGGCACCTATGCCGCCCTTACGGTCGCGATTTCTCAGGCGGTGATGATCCCCGTTGCACTGCTTACGGCGAAGTATGCCTCAAAATATGGCTACGCCAGGCTTATTGTGATTGCGCTGATCGTGTTGCCTTTTCGTGCAGCGATAGCGTCGTTCTGGAGCAATGAATTCGTATTATTTCCAGTACAGGCGCTGGACGGCGTTGCCGCAGGTATTTTGGGCGTGGCCGTCCCTGGACTTATCGCCTCACTCTTTAATGGCTCAGGACATATTAACGCCGCGCTCGGGCTCGTTATGCTTCTTCAGGGACTCGGTGCCTCACTTAGCCCGGCATTAGCTGGTGCCATCGTAAGCCACACCTCATGGAGCTTTGCCTATCTTATATTGGCGGGCATTGCACTCTGCGCCCTGCTCATCTGGCTGATATTCAGCAGGCACGTTTTTAAATCACTTCAGCCTGAGCAAAAGGTAAAATCCCAACGGGGTTGATACCGCTTCATTCGGACAGCGTTATGTTTTGGTGCAACGCGAACGTCATCAATGTCCATTCCGGGACGCTTCCACTGCGTAAGATCCGGTACGGGGGGACATCCTGTCAGGAAGAATAGTGATGTTATCAGCAGCGGTAACGTCATCAATGTTGATTTTGTTCGCATTTAATTCCCTTTACTATTTTTCCAACAGACATCCATACTGCCCGTATTACGACTTTGCGACAACCTTGTTCAGGTGGCCTGATAAACCGGTTCTTCATCTTGAACACGTGAAAATCGCACGGCTTCAACACGCTTAGCAACCGATTAACAGCATTGTCATGACCAACTGAAGCGCTGTTTCTGGAACCAGTTCAGGTTCAGGTTAACCTCCTTCAGGGGGATCGGCCTCGCCTGTTTTGTAGATAAAAAGATTTACAACAAAAAACGGTTTTTACAGTACAGTTAATAATTAGAACCTTTGTTTTGACAGCAAAGATTGGCAGGGTTAGGGGATTGCTTCGCCGCGAGATGACGGCATTTTAGAGAGTTATCACGTCAAATCCCCTCTCCGTGCCCCTGAAAACCACACTTTATTCATCTGGCTGAACGCATTTAATACCATCAGTATCAGAAGCATGCGCTGTTTGTGCGAAAAAAAACATTTGTGAATGTGTCTGAAAAATTATATCTTCAAAAAGTATGTGTTTTTGTTAAACAATTGTTGTTTAAATGTTTTTTGAGCAAAAAAACATCATGCCACTCTCTGTTGTTCCAGAGCACTTCCAAAAACCATGTAGTCGAGGTTTATGAGGATAATATGACAGCCACAGCCCCAAAGAAGTTTACCCTGACGCTGCTGACGAGCGCGCTTTTGATGGCTACTGCCACTGCCAGTGCAGCGGATGCGGCCCCCAAAGGAGCCACCGAAGCAACAAAGAAGGCTAACGAAGCCATTGCTGAGTATCTGCCGTTTTCGAATACCCAGGACTTTGAT
>NZ_JBAVTT010000178.1:0-10648 GCF_049696395.1 Erwinia sp. | reverse complement strand
CCGTACAGCAGTTTCAGGCCGAAGCGGGAAACCACGTTACCTTGCTCTTCGTGCAGGCCTTTAATCGCTCCAGCCACAATCCCGATAGACGAGAAGTTAGCAAAGGAGACCAGGAACACGGAGAGGATACCCACGCCGCGTGGTGACAGTTCAGCCGCCACTTTCTGCAGGTCCATCATCGCTACAAACTCATTCGACACCAGTTTGGTTGCCATAATGCTGCCCACTTTCAGCGCTTCATCAGCCGGCACGCCCATTACCCAGGCAAACGGGTAGAAGACATACCCCAGCACACCCTGGAAGCTGATGCCGAAGACGAAATCGAACAGGGCGTTGATAGCTGAAATCAGCGCGATGAAGCCGATCAGCATCGCCGCTACGATTACCGCTACTTTGAAACCGGCCAGAATGTATTCCCCCAGCATTTCAAAGAAGCTCTGCCCTTTGTGCAGGTCGCCCAGCGTCAGTTCTTCTTCGCTGTCTACATTGTACGGGTTGATGATCGACAGGACGATAAAGGTACTGAACATGTTCAACACCAGCGCGGCTACCACGTATTTCGGGTCGATCATGGTCATGTACGCGCCCACGATTGACATTGATACGGTAGACATCGCCGTTGCCGCCATGGTGTACATGCGGCGCTGAGACATTTTCCCGAGGATATCTTTATACGCAATGAAGTTTTCTGACTGACCTAAAATCAGTGAACTCACGGCGTTGAACGATTCCAGCTTGCCCATGCCGTTGATTTTAGACAGCACGGTACCGATAGCGCGGATCACAATCGGCAGGATACGGAAGTGCTGCAAAATCCCGATCAGTGCAGAGATGAACACGATAGGGCACAGAACATTGAGCCAGAAGAAGGCCAGGCCTTTGTCGCTCATATTGCCGAAGACAAAATTGGTCCCCTGTGCTGCATAGCTCAGCAGTTTGTCGAACAGACCAGCAAACCCTTTAACGAAGCCAAGACCCACTTCAGAGTTAAGGAAGAACCACGCAAGCAGCACTTCGATGACCAGAAGTTGAATAATAAAACGTACGCGGATGTTTTTCCGATCGGTGCTAACCAGTAAGGCCAACACGGCTACCATCACCAGCGCCAAAGCAAAATGAAAAATGCCTGACATGTGTGCTCCATTTTTGAAGGATGTTATATTTCGCTGCACATTCTATGTAACAGGAAACGGAAAAACGAGATCTAGAACACAATATAACAATTACCTATCACCCTCCCTGACATAATCCCCTGACTGATCACATCCTGATACTGTTTAAAAAAACACCCCAGGCATCGAAGGGATAAGCTTTTACTGGCGCACGAAAAGTGATTGCTCATTTTTTAGCTATGGAGTAGTTTGAAATCAAGGTATAGCCTTTGCTATATTTCTTAGTACTGGCTATCAGAGCGATAACGAAAACCCATTCAAATGCGCTTGATAATCATTATCATTTAAAAGACAATGATCTCATCGGGTGTTTAGGGGAATAACTATGTTTGAAGGCCGCACAGTAGAACAAACGGTTCGCGGATCGCGCAAAATCAAATTTGCGTTGATGGGCCCTGCGTTTATCGCGGCAATCGGCTATATCGATCCCGGCAACTTTGCGACCAACATTCAGGCGGGCGCTTCTTACGGCTATACGCTGCTGTGGGTGGTGGTTTGGGCCAACATCATGGCGATGGTGATCCAGTTGATGTCTGCCAAGTTGGGCATCGCTACCGGTAAAAATCTTGCTGAACATATTCGTGATCGTTTTCCGCGCCCGGCCGTCTGGTTTTACTGGGTGCAGGCTGAAATCATTGCGATGGCTACCGATCTGGCAGAATTTATCGGGGCGGCTATTGGCTTTAAACTGATTTTCGGCGTCAGCCTGTTGCAGGGTGCAGTGCTGACCGGCGTAGTGACCTTCCTGATCCTGATGCTGCAAAGCCGCGGCAAAAAGCCGTTGGAATTGGTGATTGGCGGCCTGCTGCTGTTTGTCGCCGCCGCTTACGTCATCGAGCTGTTCTTCTCCCAGCCAAAGATTTCCGATCTGGTGCAGGGGCTTGCGGTTCCTTCACTGCCAACAGCGGATGCGGTGTTACTGGCGGCTGGCGTGCTGGGCGCGACTATCATGCCGCACGTTATCTATCTGCACTCTTCTTTAACGCAAAATCCCGATGGCGGCTCGCGTGAACAACGCTACTCGTCAACCAAACTGGATGTCGCTATTGCGATGACCATTGCGGGTTTCGTCAATCTGGCGATGATGGCAACGGCAGCCGCCGCCTTCCACTTCAGCGGTCATACCGGCATTGCCGATTTGGATCAGGCTTACCTGACGCTGGACCCGCTCTTAGGGCGCGCAGCGGCGCTGGTGTTTGGTCTTAGCCTGCTGGCTGCTGGCCTCTCTTCGACGGTGGTGGGAACCATGGCTGGTCAGGTTGTGATGCAGGGCTTTATCCATATCCGCATTCCGATTCTGGTGCGCCGTGTCGTGACCATGCTGCCTTCCTTTATCGTGATCATGGCCGGTTGGGAGCCTACCCGCATTCTGGTGATGAGCCAGGTGCTGTTGAGCTTTGGTATCGCGCTGGCGTTAATCCCGCTGCTGGCTTTCACCGGCAACCGTGAGCTGATGGGCGATATGGTGAATTCGCGCGCTATGCAGTGGATAGGGAAGGTGATTGTGCTGGTGGTTGTAGCGCTGAACCTTTACCTGCTGGTGGCGATGGCGATGGGGCTTTAAGCCGCCTCCTCTGTTGCTAAGCCAATAAAAAGCCGACCTCAAGGGTCGGCTTTTTTGATCAATGGCGATGATCGTGGTCGTGATGACGTTCTTTCTCGTAATGGCGGTATTCACGATGACGCTCGTGATCACGCCATTTGCGTTCCCGCTCCCATTCATGATGGCGGCGTTTCGCTTCATGCCTGCGCCACTGCTCGTGTCGCCACCAGCGGCCTTCATCATAACGGTAATTGCTGCGCCAGTAGTGGTCATCGCGCCAGCGCCCGCCATCCCAGCGATTACCACGTGGATCGCGGTCACCAATATGCAGTGAGATCCCAGGAGCTAAGGTGATATTTGCGTTGTCGGCCTGCGCTGTGTGCATCGCCAACGGGGATAAACTTGCCACTAAGGTGGCAACAAGTAATAAGCGTTTCATTGGATCTCCTTATCAACGGTTCTACTGCTCCGTTGTGAAGCCAAGAGTATAAAGAGTTCGCTGCCGTTTCGCCTGGGGGATTCTGAAAAACCGGGTAAAGGGGAGATTTGAGATTTATCTGGAAAAACCCGCCGCAGGGCGCGGCGGGACTGGATCAGGCAAGAATGCTGTTAATTTTTTGCAGTTCAGCCTGGCTGAAATCACGCTTCTGCAGCATGCCAACCGCGTCATCGATCTGACTGGTTTTACTGGCACCAATCAACACTGAGGTCACACGGTTTTCACGCAGAACCCAGGCCAGTGCCATCTGAGAAAGCTTCTGCCCACGTTCCTGCGCCATCGCATTCAGTTGGCGAACCCTATCCATTTTTTCCGGTGTCAGCTGGTCGCCACTGAGGAACTGGCTGCCGCTGGCGGCACGAGAGTCTTCTGGAATACCGTTCAGGTAGCGGTCTGTCAGTACGCCGCCAGCCAGCGGGGAGAAGGCAATGCTGCCCACGCCTTCTTTGATCAGCACATCCAGCAGGCCATTATCCGGCGTCCGTTCGAACATCGAGTATTTGGGCTGGTGGATCAGACAAGGCGTGCCGAGCTGTTTCAGGATAGCAATAGCTTCTGCCGCCAGTGCTGCCGGGTAGTTAGACAGGGCGATATACAGCGCTTTGCCCTGGCGCACAATGTGGTCCAGCGCGCCCATGGTTTCTTCCAGTGGCGTTTCAGGATCCGGACGGTGGTGATAGAAAATATCAACGTAGTCCAGGCCCATGCGCTTCAGGCTCTGATTCAGGCTGGCAATCAGATACTTGCGGGAACCCCAGTCACCATAAGGGCCGTCCCACATGGTATAGCCTGCTTTGGACGAAATGATCAGCTCATCGCGGTACGGCGCAAAGTCTTCACGCAGGATGCGGCCGAAGTTTTCTTCAGCTGAGCCCGGCGGTGGACCATAGTTGTTGGCCAGATCGAAATGAGTGATACCGTTATCAAACGCATGGCGCAGCAGCTGACGGCTGTTATCCACGCGAGTGCTGTCGCCGAAGTTATGCCATAGCCCCAGTGAAATGGCCGGGAGCTTGAGGCCACTCCGTCCACTGCGGTGATAGGTCATTTTTTGATAACGTTCTGCATCTGCCTGATAAACCATGAATAAATCCTGTTCAGTAGAGGGCGGTTTATGTGAAAGCATAGCAGTGTATACGGTTACACCGAACCGGTTCGCGCGGTAGATCGCAACTTGAGGATAATTCTGAGGCGTAACGTCAGCTTGCCACTGCCGTCGTCAGCCAGTGCCTCATGCCTTGAAAATTATCGGTAATACTTGGCTAAGGACCACTGTGGAGAAAGACCTATGCAAAGTCTTACCGTTGGGGAGTATCTGCTGTCGCGTTTACGGGAAGCCGGGATTGGGCATCTGTTCGGCGTGCCGGGTGACTACAATTTGCAGTTTCTGGATCATGTCATTACCAGTAAGGAGATTGGCTGGGTCGGCTGTGCCAATGAGTTAAATGCCGCCTATGCCGCAGACGGTTATGCACGCTGCCACGGTGCGGCTGCCTTATTGACTACCTTTGGTGTAGGTGAATTGAGCGCATTAAACGGCGTAGCCGGGAGCTATGCAGAATTCTTACCCGTGATCCACATTGTCGGCGCACCTGCTACGGCAGCCGGGCGCGAAGGTCTGTTGTTGCATCACACTTTGGGTGACGGTGATTATCATCACTTCCTGCGAATGTCTCAGGAGGTGACAGTCGCTCAGGCCATTCTGACGCCTGAGAATGCGGTTGAGGAGATCGACCGCTTGCTGATTACTGCGCTGAGGGAACACCGGCCTGTTTATCTCTACTTAGCTACCGATGTTGCTGTGGCGAAAATCACCCCTTCAGCAACCTCACTGAGATCAGAGCTCGCCTGCGATTCAGCCGCAGTAGCGGCTTTTTCAGAGGCGGCTGACCAACTGCTGGCTGGCGCAAAAAACGTGGCGTTGCTGGCGGATTTTCTGGCCGATCGGGCAAAGCAGCAGGGCGCTTTGAAGCAGTTATTAATGGATGCGCCCATGCCTTTTGCTACCTTGCTGATGGGCAAGGGCGTCCTTCCGGAGCAACTGGCAGGCTTTGCGGGAACCTATGCTGGCGCGGCCAGCGCAGGCAATACGCAGCAGATTATTGAACAGGCCGACGTGCTGATTACGGTAGGCGTGGTGTATACCGACACGATAACCGCCGGGTTCACTCAGAATATCGACAGTCGTAAGACGATCGATATAGGCCTTTACAGCAGCAGGATCGGGGAAAGGACGTTCACACAGCTGCCGATGAGCGAGGCGATCAAAGCGCTTCAGCCGCTGGTTAAGCGTTATGCTGCGCAATGGCCTCAATCTGATATTTCTCCTCCCCCCCTCAATGATGTCCCTTCTGATGCCCTCACGCAGGACAGCTTCTGGCAGGCGATACAGCATTTTCTCCAGCCAGGTGATATTGTGCTGGCCGACCAGGGCACCTCGGCTTTTGGCGCTGCGGCGTTGCGGTTCCCGGAAGGCGTTACCTTTATCAGCCAGCCTTTATGGGGCTCGATTGGTTATACGCTGCCAGCCGCTTATGGCGCTCAGGTAGCCTGCCCGGATCGCCGTGTTGTGTTGCTCAGTGGCGATGGTTCGGCTCAACTGACCATTCAGGAGCTGGGATCGATGCTGCGTGATGGGATGAAACCCGTCATCTTTATCCTTAATAATGCAGGCTATACTGTCGAGCGGGCGATCCACGGCGAACATCAACGCTACAATGATATAGCCGCCTGGAACTGGACGCAGCTGCCTCAGGCGTTGAGTCTGCACTGCCAGGCTCAGAGTTGGCGGGTGGAGCAAACGGTGCAATTGATTGAAGTAATGCGGGTAATTGCGGAAAGCGATCGCCTCTCGCTGGTCGAGGTTGTGCTGCCACAGCTGGACGTGCCGCCGCTGTTACAGGCCGTCTGCAAGGCGCTAAATAAACGAAATTCTGCATAATGTTACAGAATTCAGATTGATGCCCGTGGGCAAGGACGCCGCGGGCAGGTAAGGTAGTCGATTAGCGTGCCTCACGTGCCTGTTTTGACGGGTGGGCGTTGTTGTTTGAGTGGGGGAAATTTATCGTGTGTTTAAATGACGTAAGCGGAGCAAAACAATAATGACTAAGTATGCTTTGGTAGGTGATGTTGGCGGCACAAATGCGCGCCTGGCACTGTGTGAAGTAGAAAACGGTGCCCTTTCACAAGCCAAAACTTTCTCCACAGCAGACTACGACAGCCTTGAAGCTGTGATCCGTTTCTATCTGGATGAACAGAAGCAGGAGATCACCGACGGCTGTATCGCTATCGCCTGTCCGATCACTGAGGACTGGGTTGAGATGACCAACCACGACTGGGCGTTCTCAACCAGCAAAATGAAGGCCAACCTGGGCTTCGAGCACCTTGAGATCATCAACGATTTCACCGCCGTCTCCATGGCCATTCCTATGCTGTCTGCAGAGGATGTGATGCAGTTTGGCGGCGGCAAAGCGGTCAATGACAAACCTGTAGCGGTTTACGGCGCAGGAACCGGTCTGGGCGTTGCGCATCTGGTCCACGTTGACAAGCGCTGGGTAAGCCTGCCAGGCGAGGGCGGTCACGTCGATTTCGCTGCGAACAGCGAAGAAGAAGACCTGATTCTGGAAGTGCTGCGTGCTGAACTGGGCCACGTCTCTGCGGAGCGCGTGCTGTCTGGCGCAGGTCTGGTGAATCTGTATCGGGCTATTGTTAAATCAGATGACCGGGTGCCGGAAAATCTGAAGCCGAAAGATGTCTCGCAACGTGCGCTGGATGACAGCTGCACCGATTGCCGTCGCGCGCTGGCGATGTTCTGCGTGATCATGGGCCGCTTTGGCGGTAACCTGGCGCTGAACCTCGGTACCTTTGGCGGCGTATATATCGCTGGCGGTATTGTGCCTCGCTTCCTTGAGTTCTTTAAATCGTCAGGTTTCCGTGCTGCCTTTGAAGATAAAGGCCGCTTTAAAGACTACGTGCAGACTATCCCGGTGTTCCTGATTACTCACGATCAGCCTGGTTTGCTGGGGGCCGGTGCGCACCTGCGTCAGACCCTGGGCAGCGTTCTGTAATCACGTAGTATCAGGGTCGGTTTTCCGGCCCTGACCTTCGGACTCTCCCCGCTATAACCGCATCAGTTGGCGAAACTCTTTCACTTTGCTACGACTGACCGGCACCTGAAATTCCAAATCCCTTAACTTCAGCATGTAGGTGTTATTAAACCAGGGTTCTATTTCGCGGATTTTGCTGAGGTTGATGCAATAAGAGCGATGGCAGCGGAAAAACGCCTCTTCAGGCAACCGGCTACAGAATTCGGTGAGATTCATCGACATCACATACGCTTCCCGCCGGGTATACACAAACGTCATCTTCTCATGCGCCTCGGCGTAGTAAATGTCGTTGATATCGGTGACGATAATCCGCTCATCCTTGACCAGGTTAATGGTGTGGACTGAACTGCGTACGGCTTCAGGATTACTTTGGTGCGCGGCCTGCTGCAAGGTGTTTTCGACTTTGCGCAGCATAGTGATAATACGCATCTCATGATAGGGCTTGAGAATGTAATCAAACGCCTCAAGTTCGAAAGCATCGACCGCATGTTCTTTATAAGCGGTAATAAAGACGATCAGCGGCTTCTGCGCGAACTTACTGATATTCTGCGCCAGCAACACGCCATCCAGTGACGGAATATTGATATCAAGAAAAATCACGTCAACCTGGTGCGTTTGCAGGTATTTCAGCACGTCCAGACCATCGTCAAACGTGGCTTCAAGGGTCAGCTGGCTGTGTTGTCTGATTAGCCAGCTCAGCTCCTGCTGGGCCAGAAATTCATCTTCAACAATAATCGCTTTCACATCATATTCCCGGAGTTTGCGGAGCGTTATGCCCGTAAAGAGACGCTTTCACTGGCCGGTAAAGCCGTGCCGTTTTTACTGATATAAAAGGCGATTTCCGTGCCCGGATTGCGTCGGTGAATATGCAGCCCTTCACCATAAAGCAGCTTCACCCGATGGTGAACGTTGAGCAGGCCAATCTTGTTGCCTGGCATTTCATTGTTCTCCACCCTCGCCATCACTTCTTCGCTAATGCCATTGCCGGTATCGCGCACCGCAATACGGATCCTGTCGCCCTGATCTTTCAGGCTGATGGTGACCACGCCTTTCCCCCGGCAGGGATGAATACCGTGCACGATAGCGTTCTCTACCAGCGGTTGAAGCAGCAGGCTGGGCAGCGCGCAGTTTACGTCTTCATCAATGTCATAAATCACCGTCAGCTTGTCGCCAAAACGGGCCTGCTCGATGGCGATATAATCTTTGACCTGGTACAGCTCTTTCTTGATGTCGATAATCTCATCGTCATTGAGTTCCAGGTTGTAGCGCAAGTAGCGAGCCAGATTGGTGATCAGCTGGCGGGCCGTGTCCGGATTCATGCGGATCGACGAGGAAATGGCATTCAGGGCATTGAACAGGAAATGCGGATTGATTTTACTTTGCAGTGCCCGCAGTTCGGCTTTATTCGCCATCTCACGAAGCTGCTCCGCGCGGGAAACTTCAAGCTGCGTGGAGATAATCTGCGACAGGCCAACCGCCATCTCTTTTAGCGACCAGGTGATGCGGTGCGCATGGCGATAATAAATTTTCAGCGTGCCGGTCACTTCCCCTTTTTCCCACAGCGGGATGACGATCATCGAGTGAATTTCCGGGGTGCGGTGCGCTTCATCGTTATTTTTGATGATGATCTCGCCATTGGCGATGGATCGGGCGGTGGTTGGGCTGATCTCATCGTCGCCGTTACGGTAGTTCGTTTCGCCCACGCCGACATACGCGAGGATCTGGTTTTTATTGGTAATGGCGACGGCATCGGCATGGATATCGTTGCGGATAATGTCGCAAACCTGGCGCAGCGACTGACTGTTAACCTGTCTGAACAGCGGCAGTGTTTTGTTCGCTATCTCCAGCGCCAGCTTTGCCTGCCTCGCGGCAATCGCCTCTTTCTCGCCTTCCACACTCTGGATCAACAGCACAATCAACCCGATGCTGACAGCCCCCAGGATCATCGGAACGGCAATTTCAGAGACGATCTCAATACCTAATGTCGTTGGGTTGGCCCAGACTAGGATCAAAATCATGGTCAGCGATTCACACAGCATGCCGCCGATAATGCCCACGCTCCAGCGCTTCTCTTTCACCACTTTAAGGTTGATATAGCCAGAAACTACACCGGCAATGATGCTGGTGATCAGACAGGGAACGGAACTGACCCCATCCATATCGATCAGGAATCGGTGTGACCCAGCCACCACGCCAGTAATAATCCCGACCCATGGGCCAAACAGAATGCCGCCGGACATGATGGCGATAGTGCGAACGTTAACCAGCGAGCCATCAACGTTGATGCCGCTCCAGGTGCCGAACAGGGCAAACAGCGAAAAGATGGCGGTAACGGCCACCAGTTCCTGGCGTGAATGCTCATCTTTCTGCAACAGCTGGCGGAAGTGGCGCGTGCGGGTCATAAAGAACAAACAGATCAGCATTAGCGCAGCGCGATCCAGCACGGCTAACAGCATTTCAAACATCGAGTGCACGGGCGCCTCGGCGGGGGAAGGGGGAAAAGGGCTATGATAAGGAAAGCGGGCGGGATGTGCCAGGTATCGGCGCATTGATTTAGGCTGATGCCTGTCTGGATCAATTTCGGTCGGCTATTTATTCACCACGAAATGGATTGCCTCGCAGTGCCAGAAGACAGCCTCTCTGGCTTGCTGGCGGGATTTGCGGAAATCCCAGTCAGCAAAAGGGGATACCCTTTTTCAGCGATCGAGAATGCCCGGCCTGGCGCTTCGCCACAGAGATCGTCCTCTGCTACGTATTTTTCCCTCGATTGGGTTATATTGCTGCCAGTTACCCCTGAACACGTGGCGGTAAACGTGGCGGAAATTCTCATCCAGCCCGCGTTTAAAGCGGAAATTAAAAGGGCTACGTTTTCATAAGTCTTCCCCTTTTGTGAGGAAACTATGCATCTGTTCACTGAACGGCTGGAGCTGAAGGGCTTGCAGCCGGAAGACTGGCAACTTTTTCATCGGGTCCATACCGATAAAACCAGCATGGAATTTATCAGCGCCGTGCCGCAGTTGGCCGATATCCGCCAGCGTTTCCAGGATCGGTTAGCGCCGTGGCAGGTCACCAGTTTTCATATGTTGTGCCTGACCGTGCGGCTGAAGAGTAGCGGGGAAGTGCTGGGGCTGATTGGCGCTAATGCCGAATGGCTACCTTATCGTCAGGCAGAAGTCGGCTATTCCTTCCTGAGCGGGCACTTTGGTAGTGGCTACGGCAGCGAGGCAGTAGGCGCGTTAGCGGGATACCTTTTTGAACACTGCGAATTCCATAAACTCAAAGCTCAGGTTGTGGAAGGAAACTGGGCATCCCGGCGGGTGCTGGAGAA
>NZ_JBAVTT010000177.1:0-8273 GCF_049696395.1 Erwinia sp. | reverse complement strand
GCAAAACTGAAGCTGATGGGAAGGGAGAGAAGGTTGATAAGCAAAGTATCTGCGACATGGACGTCGCAGCTAAGCCTCCAGGGAGGATTCACGGCGTCTTTGTGTTCAACCTTCTCTCCCTGACCTGTCACAAAAACCCTCAGAAAACTTGCAGGGTCACAACGACAAACATTCCCTGACCTGCCACCTGACTGACCTGTCACCTGACTGTTCAAACTTTCGGCACTACAGAGACAAGCTCTCCCTGACCTGTTACCAGAACCTTCAAAAGACTTGTAGGGTCACAACAACAAACATGCCCTAACCAGCCACCAGCAAATCCAGCCAGCTCGCCCTTCCCAACTTTTACACCGTGATCTGTTGGGTACGGATCAGCTGCGCCGCTTTCTCAATCTCTGGCGCTAACCAGCGGTCTTCTTTCCAGGTGGCGACTTCCTGCCTCAGCAATCGCCAGGCGCGCTGCGTGCCCTCGCCTGCTTTCTCTGCGTCGTGGAAGTCCAGCGCCTGGGCGGCTAACAGATATTCGATGGCCAGAATCTGTACAGTATTTTCTGCAAGCTTCAGCAACTTTAACGCGGAGCTGGTGCCCATGCTCAGATGATCTTCCTGTAACCCCGAGGTCACGTAATTATCCAGCACCGCTGGCTGCGCCAGATGCCGGTTCTCTCCACATAACGATGCGGCAACGTATTGCGCGATCATCATGCCGGAATTTACGCCTGGTTCGGCCACCAGGAATGCCGGTAATCCACTGACCAGTGGATTGATTAAACGATCGAGACGGCGCTCCGCAACGCTGCCGATTTCTGCCACCGCGATCGCTAATGCATCGGCTGCTAATGCCACGGATTGACCATGCGGATTGGCCTGCGAAACCACTCGCCACTTCTCTGCCGTTCCCAGCACCAGCGGATTGTCCGTTGCCGCATTCAGCTCGGTCTCAATCTGCCGGGCCGCGTAATCAAACTGATCGCGGCTGGCGCCGTGGATTTGCGGCATGGAGCGCAGGCTTAACGCATCCTGCGTGCGGATACCTTTGCTCCCGGCAATAATCTGGCTGCCAGCCAATAACTGCCGCAGCCTTTCGCCCACCAGTTGCACATTGGTGCTGCCTTTAAGCGCCAGAATCTCGGCATCAAACGCCTCCTGCTGACCGCGCAAGGCTTCAAAACTCATCGCGCCCGTCACGTCAGCCCAGGCAAACAGCCGGCTAGCTTCTTCCAGCGCCAGACAGGCAAGCCCGGTCATACACGGCGTGCCGTTGACCAGACTCAGACCATCTTTCGCCCCTAACGTGCAAACCTGCAGATCTTCGGTCGCCAGCGCCTCTGTTGCCGGAACACTCTGGCCGCGATAACTCACGTTGCCAATGCCAATCAGCGCCAACCCGACATGCGCCATATGTGTCAGATAACCTACAGAACCTTGCGTCGGCACCTGCGGCGTAATGCCGCGATTCAGCAACGACAGCAAACCCTGAACAATCTCCGGCGAAATGCCGGATTTCCCGTGGCTGTAATTGGCAATCGCTGCACAGATAATGGCTCTGACCTGCACATCTGGCAGCTTCGGCCCTACGCCGCAGGCATGACTCAGTAAGGTATTACGGGACAGCTGGCTGAGCTGATCCTCTTCTAAGGTGATATTGCACAGCGCACCCAGCCCCGTGTTGATGCCATAAGCTATCTGCTGGTCACCGACGATACGGCTGACAATGCCGCGCGCGGAGTAGATGCGCTGCCAGGCTGCGTCACTCAATTGCAAAGCGGCAGAGGATTTTGCCACTTGCACCACGTCCTGCCAGTTCAGGCGCGAATCACCCCAGGTTACCTGCTCCGTTGTGCTCATCCTTACCCCGCCCGATGACTGGAAATAAATTGCTGAAAACGCGGCGAACCTTGCTCGCCAAACATCTCTTCCGGCGTCCCCTGACAGTCAATCATCCCCTGATGCATAAACACCACGCGATTTGACACGTTACGGGCAAATCCCATCTCATGGGTGACCACCAGCATCGTGCGGCCTTCTTCTGCCAGACTGCGCATCACCTTCAGCACATCGCCTACCAGCTCAGGGTCCAGCGCTGAGGTGGGTTCATCAAACAGCATCACTTCCGGCTCCATCGCCAGCGCGCGTGCAATCGCTACGCGCTGCTGCTGGCCGCCAGAAAGCTGCGAAGGATAAAAATCTTTGCGGTTCAGCAACCCCACACGGTCGAGGATCTTTTCTGCCTGTTCAATGCACGTTTTCTTACTGCGCTTCAATACGTACAACGGTCCTTCAATCACATTTTGCAGCACGGTCATATGCGACCACAGATTGAAGCTCTGAAACACCATACCCAACCGGGAGCGCAGAGACTCAACCTGACGGTGGTTAGCCGCGAGCTGATGCCCACGCGCATGACGCTTCATCTCGATGGTTTCACCAGCCACACTCACCACGCCCGAGTCCGGCGTTTCGAGCAGGTTAATGCAGCGCAGAAAGGTACTTTTGCCAGAACCACTTGCACCGAGGATCGAGATAACATCACCCTTTCTGGCCTCCAGCGAGATGCCCTTTAACACTTCAAGCGAGCCAAAGGACTTGCGAATGTCATTCATCGACAGGGTAATCGGGGCATTATTAGTCATGTTTCTCTCCGGCAATCACAGGGGGAACGGGCAGAGGCAAATCGGCTTCTACCGGACGCAAGCGTGGCGACAGCCTGCGCTCAATCCAGGCGTAGATTTGAACGATGATAAAATTGAGGATCAGGTAAATCAGCGCCGCGCAGATGAACACTTCCATCGTGCGGTATGTGCGCTGAATAATCTGCTGTGCCACACCGGTCACATCCCAAACCGTCACCAGACTGGCGAGTGCGGTGGACTTCACCAGCAGGATCGCTTCCGTTGAATAGGCCGGCAGCGCATAGCGCAGCATGATTGGCGCGATAATCCGGCGCAGCAGCAACCAGCGTGACATGCCGCAGGCCATCCCGGCTTCAATTTGGCCTGATGGGATCGCCAGCAGCCCGCCACGGAAAATTTCGGCAGTATAAGACGCGGTACAAAGCCCCAGCGCAACCACTGCGCAGAAGAACGGCTCGCGCAGCACCGGCCAGACAAAACTGTGGCGGATAACTTCAAACTGGCCCAGACCGTAATAGATCAGAAACAGCTGGATCATCAACGGTGAACCGCGAAAAACCAGAATATAGAGGCGGGCGAAACCACTCAGTAGCAGATTGCGGCTCATGCGCATCGCCAGAATCAGCAACGCCAGAAAACCCCCGAGCACAAATGAAGAGAAAAACAGCCCCAGCGTCACCGGCAGAGCCGCCGCCAGCTTGAGGAAGGTGTCCGTTAAAAACGCAAAATCAATCATCAGGCCTCTCCTTTAGCTGTGGGCCGCAGTGCGGCTTCGATGTGCGCGCCCCAGCCGTTGTTCAGCCTTTTTAAAGGCGGTGTTAGAGAGCACCGTCAAAAGTAGATAACAGGTGCCGCCGATCAGGTAAAAGGTGAAGTACTGACGTGTGGAGCCCGCCGCAACCTGACTGGCACGCATTAACTCCACGATACCGGTGACCGAAATCAGCGCGGAATCCTTCAGACTCATCTGCCAGACATTGGACAGGCCAGGCAGCGCATAACGCACGACCTGAGGCAAAATAATGCGCTGCAGAATGCGCCACTTCGGCATGCCGATGGCCTGCGCCGCCTCAATCTCACCCGAGTTCAGCGCCAGCCTGCCTGCGCGGAACACTTCCGCCTGATAAGAGGCGGAAATCAACCCAATCGCCAACGCACCAATCAGGAACGGCGGCACTTCGATAAAACCATCGGCACCAAACATCTGACCAATCTGGGTAATCAGCCCGGAGCCGCCAAAATAGAACAGGTAGATAATCAGCAGTTCCGGAATGCCACGGAAAATCACTGAATAGCCGTCACCCAGCCAGCGCACCGGACGGCGAGGAGAAAGCTTGGCTGCCGCCACGCCGCTGCCCACTACCGCCCCCACCATCATCGCCACCAGAGAAAGCAGTAATGTGGTCAGCGTTGCACTAAGGATTAAGCCTCCCCAGCCATTTTCACCAAACCCAAGATTGGCCATTGTTGCTGCTCCCCGCCTATGGCGTTACGTCAGTTTTAAACCATTTTTCACTGAGCTTTTTCACCGTGCCGTCAGCCAGTGCCGCTTTGATCGCTTCGTCCAGTTTGGCTTTCAGATCGCCATCCGATTTGCGGATGCCAAGTGCCTCGCCTTCCCCCCAAATCGGGCCGCCCAGTTGCGTTCCGCCCAGCTGAAGGTCTTTGTTTTCCGGCTTGCTCAGAATGGAATTAGCAAAGGTCACATCGTCAAATACCGCATCAATACGCTCGGCCTGCAGGTCGAGAATGGCATCCGCAGAGGCGTTGTATTCACGCACGGTAGCCACATCCTTGAAGTACTTATCGATGAATGGCGTATACACCGTGCCGGAAGCAATCCCGATGGTTTTACCTTTCAGCGCCGCTTTCAGGCTGGCAATAGCCGGTTCGATTTCTTTCGGATCGTCATGCAGCTTGAGAATTTTTTCAGGACCGGTGCCCGCTGGCAGCACGCCCCCGCTTTTGGTGGTAATAAAGCTGGCTGGCGTTGAGGCGTACGGCACAGTGAAATCAATCACCTTGCGGCGATCCGGGGTGATCACGATGGCATCCATGATCACGTCGTATTTTCCGGCCTGCATACCGGCGATCATGCCGTCCCAGTTCTGCACCACTAGCTTGCAGCTGATTTTCATGCGCTGGCACAGATCGGCCATCAGCTCTGGCTCAAAACCGCTGAGCTTGCCGCCTGGTAGCGTCATGTTCCAGGGTTCGTAGCTGCCTTCGGTAGCTATGGTGATCGATTTCCACTCTTTCGCCTGAATGGGAAGGGCGCAAAGCAAGGCTGAAGTCACAAGGGAGGTAACCAGTACCCGACGGACTAAGGGATGTTTCATCAAGCGCTCCTGGAAGAAAAATGGTCGCACGACGGCTGAAAGACGCGGCGAACCCTGAGTTTTACTCTGTCGAATAGCAACAGACCTTAAGTAGCCATGTCATGTATATACAAGTAATCATCTAACTATTCCCGTCACGAAAGACAAAACTGTGACGCACCCTGTGTTAATGGGTTGTTATCGTCAGTTGTTATGTCTTGTACATACAACCAGAGCAATTTTTATGCCATTTCTGTTGCGGCTGCTAACCTGCAGAAAAATAAGAAACGCCCCACAGAAAACAGCGGGTTAGCGCTGCAGTCAACGCCGCCTGTTGCACCACAAGGAAGCAATGCGCACCAAAAAAACCCGCTAAATCACGCAGCGACGGATGAAAAATGTCTGTTGTACAGACAGATACACTGTGTACACTTTCTCTTCAGCCCGCAAAAAGGTATTCGCAGTGTCAGACCACAAAGCGCTCTCCGAATTGATTACCCTGCTCAGCAATGAACCCGCACCGCTCTATCAACAGGTTAAACAGGGCATCATTAATTTGATCCGCGTCGGACACTGGCAACCCCATCAGCGTGTTCCCTCTGAAAGTGAAATGGTGAGTGAACTGGGCGTCAGCAGGATGACCATTAACCGGGCGTTGAGGGAGTTGACCAGCGAAGGGTTTCTGATGCGATTGCAGGGCGTCGGCACCTTTGTCGCTGAGCTAAAGGCTTACACGCCGATGCTGGAAGTGCATAACATTGCCGATGAGATTGCCAGCCGGGGACATCGTCACGCCAGCGAAGTGCTGTTCCTGCGCGAAGAAAAGGCCGAGTTTGTCAGCGCTCAGGCGCTTGGCATCAGCGTTGGCGCTCGCCTGTTCCACTCCCGCATTATCCATTTTGATAACGAGATACCGGTGCAGTTGGAAGATCGTCAGGTCAATCCTTTGGTCGCTCCGGAATATCTTCAGCAGGATTTTACCCAAAGCACGCCCTTTGCTTATCTTACGCAGATTGCCCCGTTGACGGCGGGTGAGCACGTTGTGGAAGCGGTCAGCGCTTCGGATGAAGAGCGGCAGTTGTTGCAGATTGCGGTGGGTGAGCCCTGCCTGCAGATTCAACGCAGAACCTGGCATCAACAGACCGTGGTGACCAGCGCGCGACTGCTCTATCCGGGCGCACGCTATAAGATGTTTGGCCGTTTCCAGCCACAGAATGCGTTTTAAAACGGACTGGCCTCTCAGCGTTAAGAGGCCTACCGGAATTAGCGTTGCAACATGCGGTCGATAATCTGTTTCAGCAGCGGTTGCAGCGCAGCCGCTTTGTCTTCGCGCCAGTTAAACGGCGGCGTTTCATCCATGTAATTGCACTGTGCCAGCTCAAGCTGCACGGCATGCTGGTTCTCTTCCGGCTTGCCATATGCACGCGTGATATAGCCGCCTTTAAACCGGCCATTCATCACCCAGCTGAAGCTGGACTGTGCGCTACAAATCCCACTTAACCCCTCAGTGATTGATGGGCTACAGCTCAAGCCGCCATTGGTGCCCAAATTCAGATCCGGCAACTTACCTTCAAACAAACGCGGGATCACCGAAGCGATGGAGTGCGCATCAAACAGCAACGCGTAGCCAAACTTCTGCTTAAGCCGCGCCAGCTCCTGCTGGATTTGCTGATGATAAGGTGTCCAGAGGGTCTCCAGATAGCTCTGACGCTGGGCGTCCGTTGGCGTCATGCCTGGTTTAAACGTTGGCGTGCCGTCAAACAACGTTTCAGGATACAGGCCAGTAGTCGCAGTGGTGTACAGCGCGGCATTGTCCGGCGGTCGGTTCATGTCGATCACAAAACGGGAATAGTTTGCCACCAGCACGCTGGCTCCCATCTCGCGGACAAAATCATACAGCTGAGGAATATGCCAGTCCGTGTCCGGCAGGCCGCTGGCAGCCTCACTCAGCCCCTGCTCGACTTCCGGGGTCAGCGCGGTGCCAGCATGCGGGGCGCTAAACAGCAGGGGTAAGGTTCCTTGCGTAAACTCGAAGGGTTTCATCGTATTGCCTCTCCTCTGAAAATTACCTGACAAGGCAATTGCCCGCCAAGCCAGTAAACCAGTTCCGCCGGGCGCTTAAGCGGCCAGTGAACGAAGTCAGCATATTTTCCGATCTCAAGAGATCCCTGAGTATCGGCCAGGCCCAGCGCTTTTGCCCCGTGAAGGGTGGCTCCAGCCAGCGCTTCTTCCGGGGTCATCCCGAAGAGCGTACAGCCCATATTCAGCATCAGACGCAGGGACAGGGCCGGTGAAGTGCCAGGATTGGCATCGCTGGCCAGCGCCATCGGCACCTTGTATTTGCGGAACAACTCGACAGGTGGCACCTGCTTTTCACGCAGCAGGTAGAACGCGCCGGGCAGCAACACAGCCACCGTGCCGCTCTCGGCCATCGCCGCCACATCCGTTTCGGTCGCATATTCAAGATGGTCAGCAGACAGCGCGTTAAATTTCGCGGCTAAGGCTCCACCCCCTAGCGAGGAGAGCTGTTCGGCATGGAGTTTAACCGGCATGCCAAGGCGCTGAGCGGCCTCAAATACACGGGTAACCTGGGCTGGAGAGAAAGCCAGATGTTCGCAGAACGCATCAACAGCATCGGCTAGTTTTTCTCGCGCGACCTGCGGCAACAGCTGTTCGCAGATCAGGGTGATCCAGCCATCCGGATCGGATTTGAATTCAGGCGGTGTGGCGTGTGCAGCCAGGCAGGTAGCACGAATCTGTACCGGATGGCGTTTTGCCAACTGGCGAATCGCTTTCAGCATTCGCAGTTCACTCTCCTGATCCAGCCCGTACCCGGACTTGATCTCAACGGTAGTGACGCCCTCTGCCAGCAATCTTTCCAGCCGCCAACTGGCGCCAGCCACCAGCTCTTCCAGTGACGCTTTACGGGTGGCCGTAACCGTGGAAATGATGCCCCCGCCCTGCGCAGCAATCTCGCTGTAGCTGACGCCATTCAGACGTTGTTCGAACTCGTGGCTCCGGTCGCCGCCAAACACCAGATGCGTGTGGCAGTCAACTAAGCCTGGCGTCACTATCCCGCCGTCCAGTTTGTTGTGAATATCGGCGCGAATAGATTTCGCGTCTTTCCACGGGCCAATCCACACGATCTTATCCTGACGAACCGCGATAGCCCCGTTCGGGATGATGCTATACTTCCCCTCCTGCATCGTCACGATATCGGCACCGTACCACAGGCTGTCACAGCGAAGTTCACCGCTCATCTTCTCTCCCGGCTTTACTGTTGATTCATAAGTATGTATATGTATATACAACTACATTGCCT
>NZ_JBAVTT010000176.1:0-48023 GCF_049696395.1 Erwinia sp. | reverse complement strand
GCGTTGATGCAGCCCAGGCGTGGCGCACGGTCGCAATCACCGTGATTCTGCTGGCGTTGGTGCCACTCTGCCGTCGTTGGCTGACTCTGCTGCCTTTAGGCGGGGAGACGGCTCGCTCGCTGGGCGTGGCACTGAAGCCTTCGCGCTTCGCCTTGTTGCTGTTGGCTGCCGGATTAACCGCCGCCGCTACGCTGACCATTGGTCCGCTGAGCTTTATTGGTCTGATGGCACCGCACATTGTCAGGATGCTGGGCTTCCGTCGTGCCGTTCCGCAAGTGGTGATGGCCGCGTTGATGGGCGGTGGTCTGATGGCGATAGCGGACTGGTGTGGACGGATTGTGGCGTTCCCGAATCAGATCCCTGCAGGGCTGCTGGCCACGTTTATCGGCGCACCTTACTTTGTTTATCTGTTGCGTAAGGTGTAAGGGAAGGCGGCTAAAAAAAACGCCTGATGAGAGATCACCAGGCGTTTTTTTGTTTGCAACGTGCTACTCCGTGGCCTCAGGTGCCACGCTAAGCCTGACAATGATCAGGCTAATTTAGCGAAGCTACGGCGTGCTGCCTCGACAGTGCGCTCGATATCCTGCTGGCTGTGTGCCAGAGACATAAAGCCAGCTTCGAAGGCAGACGGTGCCAGATAGACACCTTCTTCCAGCATCAGGTGGAAGAACTTCTTGAAGCGCTCCACATCACACTGGGTCACGTCCTGGTAGCTGGTCACTTCTTTGGCAGAGGTAAAGAACAGACCAAACATACCGCCTACGTGGTTCATCACCAGCGGAATACCGGTCTCTTTTGCCGCAGCCAGCAGGCCGTCAACCAGTTGCGTGGTCAGTGCGGTCAGCTTGTCGTGGCTGCCTGGTTTGGCAATTTCGCTCAGGCAGGCGAATCCAGCCGCCATGGCAATTGGGTTGCCAGAAAGCGTGCCAGCCTGATAAACCGGGCCGGTTGGCGCCAGCGCTTCCATCACGTCACGGCGGCCACCAAATGCGCCTACAGGCATACCGCCACCGATGATTTTACCCAGGCAAGTCAGATCAGGCTTCACGCCATAATGCGCCTGAGCACCAGCCAGCGCTACGCGGAAGCCGGTCATCACTTCATCAATAATAAACAGCGCCCCAAATTCGTCGCACAGCGCGCGCAGGCCCGGCAGGAAGTCAGCATGAGGCGGAATGCAGTTCATATTGCCTGCGACCGGCTCAACGATAATACAGGCGATTTCGTGAGGGTATTGCTCGAAAGCAGCGCGCACGGAATCCAGATCGTTGTAAGTACAGGTCAGAGTATGTTTAGCGAAATCAGCCGGAACGCCCGGAGAGTTAGGTTGGCCCAGGGTTAGGGCACCCGAACCGGCTTTCACTAACAGGCAGTCCGCATGGCCGTGATAGCAGCCTTCAAACTTGATGATCTTGTCACGGTGGGTGAAGCCACGCGCCAGACGGATTGCGCTCATGGTGGCTTCTGTCCCTGAGTTCACCATCCGGACCATGTCCATGGTTGGCACCAGGTCGGTGACCAGCTTCGCCATCTTCACTTCCATCTCGGTAGGTGCGCCGAAGCTCAGGCCGCGCTGGGCCGCTTCAATCACCGCGTCACGGATGGCAGGATGGTTGTGACCCAGCACCATTGGGCCCCAGGAGCCAACGTAATCAACGTACTCTTTGCCATCGGCATCGTATAAGTAAGCGCCGTCAGCTCGTTCAATAAAGAGCGGTACGCCGCCAACGCCGCTAAACGCGCGCACCGGGGAATTCACGCCACCGGGAATTAGTTGCTGCGCCTGAGCATACAGATTTTCAGACTTACTCATGGTTCCGCTCCTGAGGATGCATTAAGAAAAACCCGGCCATTCTAAGGGAACATGGGGCCTGGATAAAAGGCAAGTCGCGCTTTTGACACGATTAGAGAGGAAATTTTCCCGGGACATCGCGACTCAGGAGGGTAAGATATTGACCTATCTTTACTGAACAATGAACAGGATATGAACGAAAATACGTCATCTACTGAGCAATTGAACACTGTCCCGGCCCGGCGAGGCGACTTTTTACGCCTGATCCTCCGGAAAGATAAAACGCCTGCTGCAGTGCTGGTTGTCGCGGGCATTGTCGGCACGCTGGCCGGTTTGGTCGGTGTTATATTCGAAAAAGCCGTTAATGCAGTCGTTAGCCAGCGCCTGTCAATGCTGGCCACCGTGGAGAAGCACTGGGTGCTGGTTTTCCCTCTGGCTTTCATCCTCTCTGCGCTGCTGGCGATGGTGGGGTATTACCTGGTCAGACGATTTGCACCGGAAGCTTCTGGCTCCGGCATCCCGGAAATTGAAGGGGCGCTGGAAGAGTTGCGTCCGGTTCGCTGGTGGCGAGTGATCCCGGTTAAGTTCGTCGGCGGCATGGGGGCATTGGGGGCAGGCATGGTGCTGGGTCGGGAAGGGCCAACCGTGCAGCTGGGCGGGAATATTGGTCGGATGGTGCTGGATATTTTCCGCATGAAAAGCACTGAAGCCCGTCACTCTTTGCTGGCAACGGGCGCAGCTGCTGGATTGTCCGCCGCGTTTAACGCACCGCTTGCTGGCATCCTGTTTATTATCGAAGAGATGAGGCTGCAGTTCCGCTACAGCGTTATCTCTATCAAAGCCGTATTTATTGGCGTGATCATGTCCAGCATAGTGTTCCGCATCTTTAACGGCGAAGGCGCGGTGATCGAAGTGGGCAAACTGGCCAATGCGCCGGTCAATACTCTCTGGCTGTATTTGCTGCTGGGGATGCTGTTCGGCATCGTTGGTGTGTTGTTCAATGCGCTGATTTTCCGTACCCAGGATATGTTCCAGCGCCTGCACGGCGGCAACATGCGTAAGATCCTGATCATCGGCGGCGTGCTCGGCGGTGTTTGCGGCGTGCTCGGAGTGATTGAGCCGGAAGCGGCTGGCGGTGGATTTAACCTGATCCCGATCGCCGCAGCCGGAAATTATACCGTGGGCATGTTGTTGTTTATCTTTATCACTCGTGTAGTGACCACGCTGCTGTGTTTCGGCTCTGGCGCACCTGGCGGTATTTTTGCGCCGATGCTGGCTCTGGGGACGCTGCTCGGAACCGCTTATGGCATGGCCAGCGCTTCGCTGTTCCCGGCTTATCATCTTCAGGCTGGCACCTTTGCCATTGCGGGCATGGGCGCACTTTTTGCGGCCTCGGTAAGGGCTCCGTTGACCGGGATCGTGTTGGTTTTAGAAATGACCGATAATTATCAGCTTATTCTGCCGATGATTATTACCTGTCTTGGGGCAACCTTACTGGCACAGTTTCTTGGCGGCAAGCCGCTCTATTCCTCACTGTTGGCGCGGACGCTGGCAAAACAGCAGCAGAAAGACGATGACCAAGTGGCAGCACAGAGTGCCACGCAGGCTGCAGGGAAATCGGCGGATACTTGATTGCTATACTTGTGTATAAGATAATGATGCGAAAGAGGGTCGATTTATGACCTGGCAGGCAACCGCCTGAATGCATACTGGAGTATTAAATGAGTGACGATATAGCTCTGCCCCTGCAGTTTACTGAAGCAGCGGCCAGTAAAGTCAAAAATCTGATTTCAGACGAAGAGAATCCGGATCTGAAACTGCGTGTGTATATCACCGGGGGGGGCTGCAGTGGTTTCCAGTACGGTTTTACCTTCGATGACAAGATCAACGACGGTGATATGACCATTGAGAAAGCGGGCGTTTCGCTGGTGGTTGACCCGATGAGTTTGCAGTATCTGGTTGGTGGCGCGGTTGATTACACCGAAGGCCTGGAAGGTTCGCGGTTTATTGTGACCAACCCGAACGCGAAAACCACCTGTGGCTGTGGCTCTTCGTTCAGCATCTGATGATGTTGCCCCGGCGCTTTCGCTGCCGGGGGTCTTACCATTCAACCGTAACTAATTTAGACGCTTCCCGGTTCTTACTCTTTGTTGAGAGTACCGTTTCGGTCACTTTTGGCTGGGCCGATAACTGCTGGCCGCAGTTTACTGTGGGTGAGTTCGCTGGTGTAGTGCTTTGCCCGTCAATATGACATTGCGAGTAAATGGTCAGTTTGACCCCAATGCTGCCCGTAATGGACGCAGCACAGGCATGACCAGCCATCATAAGGCCAAGGGCCAGATAAACGGCTTTCATTGTATTGTCTTTCCTGGTGTAAAAAAATCCGGGCTTTCGCCCAAAAAACGGGCAGCGAGAAGAGAATATTTCGCCGCCTCGTTATTTTATTAACGACAATCTTTGTTGAAACTTTAACCGACTTTACTGCGGCCTTCAGGTTTCAGGTTTTTGCTCGGGGTGCAGTTGGCTGCACAATTGTTGAGCAGCCTGCATAATACGGGGTCCTGGGCGGCTAAACCAGTCATCATTTACGGCAATTATTGGAACGTTTAATTGTGGGCGCCAAAAGGCAGCAACGTCGTTGACCTGCTTTGCCTCTCCTCCCGTTACAATCACCGCCGGTTTGCGCATTAAGACTTGCTCGCGGCTCACCTGCGGCCAGGCAACCCGACTGTCAGCGAAAATATTTTCCCCGCCACACAGCTGCAAAATCTCATTCTGCAAGGTTTTGCCTGCAGCGGTGAACAGAGGATGCTGACCAAACTGCAGAAACACTCTTTTCTTTGCCAGCCCGCCATAGCGGTGGCTCAGCGTTTGCTGTTGCTGGCTCAATACATCAGCAGCTGCATCGGCTTTGGCCGGGTCTGGGCTCCACCTTTTCAGCTGCCGCAAACTGGCGATCACCTCTTTAACGGTGCTGCCTTCTATCCAGACGACTTTCACGCCAAAGGCACTGAGTTGATCCACCTGCCGTTGAGGATTGCCCCCACGCCAGGCGAGGACTACATCAGGCTTAAGCGCGAGAATACGTTCGGTATTGATGCCTTGCCAGTTGGCCACTTGCTCAACCTGCTTCGCGGCTGAGGGATAATCCGACCAGGCGCTGACGCCTACGGGGGTGATCCCCGCGGCGAAGGCCAGTTCTGTCAGATTGGGTGCCAGCGTAATCACTCTGGGCGTTGCCGCTGCTGCAGCAAAACAGGCAAGCAGCAGCAGGCAGGCGAGGAAGCGCTTAGCCACGGGACAGATTGGTCAGCAGGGTTTCAACCATCAGCGAAGATTGTTTAGCCGCTACTACCAGGAACTCATCGAAGCTCAGGTGCGATTCCTGATCGGCCACGTCGGAAATAGCGCGAACGACCACGAACGGCACCGCGAACTGATGACAAACGTGGGCAATCGCCGTGGCTTCCATTTCCACGCCAACTGCCTGTGGGAAGGTGGTACGAATGCGTGCCAGTGGCTCAGCGCCGTTAATAAACGCATCACCGCTTACGACCAGACCACGAACTGCGTTCAGTCCCAGCTGTTTAATGCAGGCTTCAGCTGCTTCAATCAGCTTCTCGTCAGCGGCGAAGGCTGCCGGGCAACCAGCCATCTGCCCTGGCGCATAACCAAAGGCCGTGACATCGGCATCGTGATAACGCACTTCATCAGAAACCACGATGTCGCCCACTTTCAGTGAAGGGGCCAGGCCACCCGCAGAGCCGGTGTTGATAATAAAGTCAGGTTTGCAAAGCTGCAGCAGCAGCGTAGTACCAAGCGCAGCAGACACTTTACCAATGCCCGATTTCAGCAGCGCAACGTCAACGCCATTGAGCGTGCCGGTATAGATTTCACAGCCTGCCAGCGTCAGCGTTTGACGGTTTTCAATTTTGTCGCGCAGCAGAGTGACTTCCTGCTCCATTGCACCAATAATGCCTGCTTTCATAGGGATACTCGCTAATGTGGTGGAATTAATCTGTCATTTCGGCGCATAGTCTATCATGGCAGGATGAAGGGCATCACGCGTACCAGGCATGAATCTGGCGCCGGACAATGGGAAGCAGGCATGACCGAAATCGACTTCAGGAAAAAGATTAATTATCAGCGTCGTTATCGTCCGATGCAGGGGCCGAAAGACGAACATGAGATTCTGCGAATTTTTGAGAGCGACCGCGGGCGCATTATCAACTCGGCGGCTATTCGTCGCTTGCAGCAGAAGACCCAGGTTTTCCCGCTTGAACGTAATGCCGCGGTACGTTCGCGGCTGACGCATTCGCTTGAAGTGCAACAGGTTGGACGTTATATCGCCAAAGAGGTTTTGACCCGGCTGAAGGAGTCAGGCCAGCTGGAAAACTACGGGCTCGATCAACTGACCGGCCCGTTTGAAAGCATTGTTGAAATGGCCTGTCTGATGCACGACATTGGTAATCCGCCTTTCGGTCATTTTGGGGAATCCGCTATTAATGACTGGTTCCGCCAGCGGATGGATAACAACTTCTTGCCGCCGGACGAGCGTGCCGACCGCTGTGAACCGGAAGTGCTGCGCTATAAAACCGATGGCTTTAACGATCTTCGTGCAAAGATTCGTCAAGATTTATCCCAGTTTGAGGGCAATGCTCAGGCGATACGCATGGTGCATTCGCTGTTGCGAATGAACCTGACCTGGGCGCAGGTCGGCTGCATTTTGAAATATACCCGGCCAGCGTGGCACAGAGGAAAAATTCCACCGGGCCACGATTATCTGATGAAAAAACCGGGATATTATCTGGCGGAAGCAGAATACGTTGCCAGATTACGCAAAGAACTGGATCTTCAACCGCACTGTCGTTTCCCCTTGACCTATATCATGGAAGCGGCGGACGATATTTCCTATTGTGTGGCCGATCTTGAAGATGCCGTTGAAAAGAATATATTTAGCGTTGAACAACTCTACGAGTACTTATTCGAACTTTGGCCAAACCATAAGCCGAATGATCTCTTCAGTTTAGTGGTAACCAGCGCGCTGGAAAAATCCAGAAGTTCCCAAACCAGCCGCAGCAGTGAAGATCAGTTCTTTATGTATTTGCGGGTGAATACCGTTTCCCGTTTAGTCCCTCACGCCGCCAGCCGCTTTATTGATAATTTGCCTGAAGTGTATGAAGGAAAATTCAATGGCGCGCTGCTGGAAGATGGCAATGCCCAGAGCCAGTTACTGGAAATTTTCAAGAAAGTTGCGTTTCGTCATGTGTTTAACCACCCTGACGTTGAACAGCTTGAGCTGCAGGGTTACCGTGTAATCAAAGGGCTGCTGGATATTTATCACCCTTTACTGATGTTGAGTCAGGAAGAATTTGCCGAGTTGATAGAGAAGGATTATTTAAAAGGCTATCCAATAGAGACTCGTCTTTTCCATAAACTCTCTACTCGTTTTCGCCTGGCATATAGTGAGGCTGTGGGTCGCCTGGATAATCGCGCTGGAGATATTGCCATCTGGGAATATTATTACCGGGCGAGAATGTTGCAGGATTACGTCAGCGGTATGACAGATTTGTATGCATGGGATGAGTACCGTCGTCTGATGGCGGTGGAATAACGTGGGAAGTACTTTCAATTGTAAAGGCAGAGAATAAATATTTACCTTTTGCTGAAACTTTTTCATGAACTTAGCGTTAAAAATTAACTCTCATCATCACGACCACAGCAATGGTTGCATAATTGGACACTAGAGAAACAGACGCATGAAAAAAACATTTTTAGTAAGCGCGTTGGCTCTGAGCCTGGGAATGGCGATGACCCCGCTGGCTGCTTCTGCAGCCGAAACGGCTTCTTCTTCCAGCCAGCAGTTGCCAAGCCTGGCTCCAATGCTCGAAAAAGTGATGCCCTCGGTTGTGAGCATCAATGTTGAAGGCAGTACCACGGTGAAAACCCCGCGGATGCCGCAACAGTTCCAGCAATTCTTTGGTGATAACTCACCATTCTGTCAGGACGGCTCGCCGTTCCAGAGCTCTCCGATGTGTCAGGACGGCGGTGCTCAGGGACAGGGCGGAGGAGAGACAAAGCAGGAGAAATTCCGCTCGCTGGGCTCTGGTGTGGTGATTGATGCAGCCAAAGGCTATGTCGTTACCAACAATCATGTCGTAAACAATGCGACAAAAATTCAGGTTCAGCTGAGCGACGGCCGCAAATATGATGCGAAAGTCATTGGCAAAGATCCCAGCTCTGACATCGCTTTAATCCAGCTGATAGACGCGAAAAACCTGACGGCAATCAAGATTGCTGATTCTGACGATCTGCGTGTGGGCGACTACACCGTGGCTATCGGTAACCCGTATGGCCTGGGTGAAACGGTCACGTCAGGGATCGTTTCCGCGCTGGGCCGTAGCGGCCTGAATGTGGAAAATTACGAGAACTTTATCCAGACCGATGCCGCAATTAACCGGGGTAACTCGGGCGGTGCGCTGGTGAACCTGAACGGTGAGTTGATTGGTATTAACACCGCGATCCTGGCACCGGACGGTGGCAATATCGGTATCGGCTTTGCTATCCCAAGCACCATGGTAAAAAACCTGACCGCGCAGATGGTTGAATACGGCCAGGTGAAACGTGGCGAGCTGGGCATTATGGGCACTGAGCTGAATTCCGAGCTGGCGAAAGCGATGAATGTTGATGCTCAGCGTGGCGCATTTGTCAGCCAGGTTCTACCGAACTCCTCAGCGGCGAAAGCGGGTGTGAAGGCCGGTGATGTCGTGACGTCCATCAACGGTAAGCAGATCTCCAGCTTCTCCGCGCTGCGTGCGCAGGTTGGTTCGCTGCCAGTCGGCACTAAAATGTCTCTGGGCTTAATCCGTGATGGCAAACCGGTAACGGTGAACGTCGAGCTTCAGCAAAGCTCTCAGCCGAAAGTGGAATCGGCGACGATTTACACCGGCATTGAAGGCGCTGACCTGAGCAACTTTGACGAAAAAGGGGCGAAGGGTGTGAAGGTTGATAACGTGAAGGCTGGTTCTGCCGCTGCGCGCATCGGTCTGAAGAAGGATGATGTGATCCTGGGCGTGAACCAACAGGCGATTGCTAACCTGGGTGAACTGCGCAAGATTCTGGACACCAAACCTTCGGTCCTGGCGCTGAATATTCAGCGTGGCGACAGCTCTATTTACCTGCTGATGCAGTAATTTCTGGAAGTGCCGACCTTACTCGTCGGCACTTCTTGCCACTTTCCCACCGCAGTAACCCTTCTCTTTGTGATGCTCCCCGCAATTTTTACAGTCCAAACCGTGCTTAGTGCAGATGCACAATGTTTCGTCTTTGTTGCACAGGTATGCTGACCGGATAACGCTTTTCTGGAGCAGTGAATGGCTACCTACCATCTGGACGCCCGCCTGGCGCAGGACATCGTCGCCCGCACGATGCAAATTATTGACAGCAATGTCAATGTGATGGATGCGCGTGGGCGGATCATTGGCAGCGGCGATCGCGAACGTATTGGTGAAATGCACGAAGGCGCGCTGCTGGCTTTGTCCCAGGCGCGTGTGGTGGATATTGATGAAGGCGTGGCTAAACATCTGCACGGCGTGCGGCCAGGCATTAACCTGCCGATGCGCATTGACGGCGATATTGTTGGCGTAATCGGCCTTACTGGCGCCCCAGATACCCTCAGACATTACGGCGAGCTGGTCTGCATGACCGCTGAGATGATGCTGGAGCAGGCTCGGCTGCTGCATATGCTGGCACAGGACAGCCGCCTGCGTGAAGAGCTGGTGCTGAACCTGATCCGCAGCGAGACGCTTTCCCCGGCATTAGTTGAGTGGGCACAGCGCCTGCGCATCGACCTCAATCAACCCCGGGTTGTGGCGGTGGTTGAGGTGGACAGCGGCCAGCTTGGCGTAGACAGCGCAATGTCCGAGCTGCAACAGCTGCAAACTCTGCTGACCACGCCGGAAAGAGATAACCTGATTGCCATCGTGTCGCTGACCGAAATGGTGGTGCTGAAACCAGCTTTTAATGCACATGGCCGTTATGATGCCGACGATCACCGGAAGAGGGTGGAGTTGTTACAGTCGAGAATGACCGAAAGTGGTCATCTGCGGATGCGCATAGCGTTAGGGAATTTTTTCACCGGACCAGGCAGCATCGCCCGTTCTTACCGGACCGCGCATACCACGATGGTCGTAGGCAAACAGCGGATGCCGGAGCAGCGCAGCTATTTCTATCAGGATCTGGTGTTGCCGGTATTGCTGGACAGCCTGCGCGGTGGATGGCAAGCCAACGAACTTTCCCTGCCGCTGGCCAAACTTAAGTCGATGGATAACAACGGCTTGCTGCGCAGAACGCTGGTTTCCTGGTTCAGCAATAACGTTCAGCCTTCGGCAACCGCTAAAGCGCTGTATATCCACCGTAATACGCTGGAATACCGCCTGAACCGTATCTCTGAACTCACCGGGTTGAATCTGAGTAATTTTGACGACAGATTGCTGCTGTATGTGGCGCTGCAACTCGATGAGCAACCTTGAGGGAAGGGCATAAAAAAAGGCGGAGAGTTCTCCGCCTTTCTGTTGCAGACTGCCGGTAATTAACGGCCGTTGCGGGTCAGCTTTTCCAGATCGGATTCGATCTCGCTGATTTTGTTGGAAACCACGTGCTCCAGATGGCGCAGGTCTTCCAGAATCTTACGTTTCAGATCCACTTCAACCTGGTCGCGCTGGCAAATCTGGTCCAGCTCATCAATCACATAACGCAGGTTCGGGCTGATTTCCTGAATTTCTTTGTAACCCTGGCTGGCGTTATCGGCCACCACAGTTTTGCGCTGACGTGGGTATTTAAACTTCACGCTCTTCGCGAAGAATTCGCCTTTGTCCTTACGGAAATAGATTTTCAGGATATCGTTGCTGGCTTCCTGACGCAGGCTGTAACGGTCGATGTCGTCGGGATTAGAAATGCCCAAGCCTTTCAGATTGTCGTACATAGTTTGCTTCCTAAGTGAAGTTTGGTCGTTCCGGCTGCGCATCGTGAATCCTGCGTTATGCAGTGCTCACCTGCATCATGGAAGGGTATCCAGAGTACTGGTTGCGCGCTTTACGCCTTGTCTTCACTTAGCTCGCTCGTCCGTACTTCAGCGAAAAATGGCCTCGCTAAAACAGCAGTCCGGGTCACGATAAGTTTAAGGGATTAAATCAACGGCGCGGATTATCGCTCAGTTGTTGCGCAATAGCATCCGTTATTTCGATGCGCGAAACAGGTTGTTGGCAGGGGAAGTGTAAAGAAAAGATTACGGGCCACAGAGTGTGGCCCGGAAGAGATCAGTCGATGGTACGCAGCAGTTCGTTGATGCCCACTTTAGCGCGGGTTTTAGCGTCTACTTTCTTCACGATAACCGCACAGTACAGGCTGTAGCTGCCATCTTTAGAAGGCAGGTTACCGGAAACGACCACTGAACCAGCTGGCACGCGGCCATAAGTCACTTCGCCCGTTTCGCGATCGTAGATTTTGGTGCTCTGGCCGAGGTAAACGCCCATTGAAATCACCGCGCCTTCTTCAACGATCACCCCTTCAACCACTTCTGAGCGTGCGCCGATGAAGCAGTTGTCTTCGATGATAGTGGGGTTAGCCTGCAGAGGCTCAAGCACGCCACCAATGCCCACGCCACCCGACAGGTGCACGTTTTTACCAATCTGAGCACAAGAGCCGACGGTAGCCCAGGTATCCACCATTGAGCCTTCATCAACATAAGCACCGATGTTGACATAAGAAGGCATCAGCACGGTGTTACGGGCAATATAAGCACCCTGACGCACGGCCGCTGGCGGCACAACGCGGAAGCCTTCTTTCTTGAAGCGGGCTTCATCGTAGTCGGCAAATTTCATCGGAACTTTGTCGTAGAAACGGCTTTCTGCACCGTCAATCACCTGATTGTCATTGATGCGGAAGGAGAGCAGCACGGCTTTCTTCAGCCACTGATGCGTAACCCACTGACCGTCGATCTTTTCTGCGACACGCAACGCACCGCTGTCCAGCAGGGCGATAACCTGGCTGACGGCTTCGCGGGTAACGGTGTCGGCATTAGCTGGAGTGATCTCCGCACGACGCTCGAAAGCGCTCTCAATAACATTCTGTAATTGTTGCATTAATTCAGATTTCCTGTGTCAAATCATGTTCCAGGTGCGGGAAGACTGTCCGGTTTTCGGCAGGCCGAATCGGGTCACTCTGCCCCACAAGGTGGGTTAAAAATTAAATCTGGGTCACACTTTATCGTTTGGATTAAGGGCCTCTGTCAACCGTTGTTGCAACACTTCGCGCAATTCCGGACTAAGGGCACGTCGTTCGCTATTCGCGAGAATAAACAAATCCTCTACGCGTTCCCCGATAGTACTGATCCGCGCGCCGTGCAGTGAAACCCCCAGATCGGCGAACACTTCACCCACTCTGGCGAGCAGCCCAGGCTGATCCAGTGCGATCAGCTCCATATAGGTCCGGCGGTCAGTGTGTGTCGGCAAGAACTTGGCTTCAGTCTCGACACTGAAATGCTTCAGCCTGGAAGATTGACGGCGTGGGCGCGGTGATTGCCAGCTGGTCTGACTGATGGATTGCTCCAGCGCCTGACGGATCAATTCATGGCGATCGGCGGCCAAAGGGCTACCATCTGGCTCCAGCACGATAAAGGTATCCATCGCCACACCATCACGGCTGGTGAAGATCTGCGCGTCATGCACGCTGAGGTTCCGCCGATCCAGCTCTCCCGCTACCGTGGCAAACAGGTAGGGGCGATCGGGGCTCCAGATAAAGATCTCCGTACCGCCTCGCGTGGCTTGCGGGCTGACCAGCACCAGCGGTTCGCTCAGATCGTGATTCATCAGATGGCGTGCGTGCCAGGCGAGTTGGTTCGGCGTATGGCGAAGGAAATAATCGGCACGGCAACGTCCCCAGATGTGGTTCAACGCCTGCTCATCGATATTGTCCATCCGCAACAATGCCAGCGCCTGAAGGCGATGATGGCGCACTCTTTCACGCAGGTCTGGGCTGTTTTCCATGCCTCTGCGCAGCTGTTTCTCCGTGGCGAAGAACAGTTCTCGCAGCAGGCTTTGCTTCCAGCTGTTCCACAGATTCTCGTTGGTGGCACAGATATCGGCAACGGTCAGGCAAACCAGATAACGCAGGCGATTCTCATTCTGCATCACTTCGGCAAATTGCTGGATCTCCGTCGGGTCCTGAATATCACGGCGCTGAGCAGTGACAGACATCAACAAATGATGGCGTACCAGCCAGGCTACCAGTTGCGCTTCACGCGAATTCAAACCGTGCAGTTCGGCAAACGCCATCGCGTCCTGAGCACCAAGAATGGAGTGATCGCCGCCACGTCCTTTGGCAATGTCGTGGAACAGAGCGGCCATCAGCAGCAGTTCTACCTGCGGCAGGCGCGGCCAAATCTCCACACAAAGAGGATGACGCGGGCGGGTGGTTTCACTGGCAAAGCTTTCCAGCTTTTGCAGCACGCGGATAGTGTGTTCATCCACCGTGTAAGCGTGGAACAGATCAAACTGCATCTGCCCGACAATGTTGCCCCATAGCGGCATATAAGCCCACAACACGCTGTGGCGATGCATGGGCACCAGCGCGCGGCTAACGGCGCCGGGGTGGCGCAGAATAGAGAGGAACAGCTTGCGGGCTTCAGGAATGTTACAGAGTGGCTCCTTCAGGTGGCGACGAGCGTGTCTGAGTTGACGCAGCGTTGTTGAATAGATGCCAGTGATGCTTTGCGTGCGCACCATAACGTAAAACATGCGCATGATCGCTTCTGGTTCGCGGGAAAACAACGACTCATCAATCAAATCTATCAGCGAACCACGGACCTGGAACTCGTCGTCAATGGCGCGGGGTTTTTCATCAGTACCCAACGCCAGAATAGCCTCATCAAACAGCTGCAATAGCATATGGTTGAGTTCGCTGATGCGGCGAGTGACGCGGTAGAAATCTTTCATCATCCGTTCGACCGGCTCGTTGACTTCCCCCTGATAATTCAGGCGTTGAGCCACGGTCAACTGGCGGTCAAACAGCAGGCGGTTATCGTAACGCGGCAGCGTCAGGTGCAGGGCAAAGCGGATGCGCCACAGGAACGTCTGGCATTCGTTAAGCTCATTGCGTTCCACTTCGGTGAGAAAACCAAAGCCGACCATCTCATCAAGCGAGGTCGCGCCGAAATGGCGGCGGGCTACCCACAACAGCGTATGAATGTCGCGCAGGCCGCCCGGGCTGCTTTTGATATCGGGTTCCAGGTTATAGCTGGTGCCGTGATAGCGCAGGTGCCGCTCCTGCTGCTCTTCAATCTTGGCGGCGAAGAAACGGTCAGAAGGCCAGAAACCATCGCTGAAGACATTTTTCTGTAGCTCCAGAAAGAGAGCCACATCGCCGGTCAGCATACGGGATTCAATCAGGTTGGTGGCCACGGTCAGATCTGACAGGCCTTCGAGCAGACACTCTTCCAGCGTGCGGACACTGTGACCGACTTCCAGCTTCAAATCCCACATCAGCGTCAGTAATTCACTGGTGCGTTGAGCATCCTGTTCTGAAAGCGGCTGGCGGCTGAGGATCAGCACATCAATATCGGAAAGCGGGTGCAGTTCGCCACGGCCATAGCCGCCAACAGCCACTAACGCGATGCCATTCTTTTCCGGGAAGCCATAAAAGCGCCAGAGGCGTCGCAGTAGGCGGTCAATAAACAGTGTGCGTGCATCAATCAGCACTTCCACTTCTGCGCCAGCATCAAACTCACTGGCCAGCAGCTGATGGAATTGCTCAAGATGGTGTTTGAGGGATCCTCTGGTCAACTCCGCATCAGCCCAGTGGGCAGGGGAGCCAGACTTCTTGTAATCCTTAAGGGTTTTGGTCACGCCAGTGCTCCTGCTAAATGCTCTGCGAGTCAGAATAGGAAAATCAACACTGACAATAGCGCCAGCAGCAGCCTGAGATCAAAAAAAACCGGCCTGAGCCGGTTTTTTATTTAACGAGAGGTTACTCGTCGTGCGTAAGAATGGCCGGTAGGGTGTCATCTTTGCGCAGTGTCATAATTTCACAGCCGTTTTCTGTCACTACAAGGGTGTGCTCATACTGAGCAGACAGGCTGCGATCTTTGGTTTTCACCGTCCAGCCATCTTTCATGCTGCGAATGCGGTAATCACCGGCGTTGACCATTGGCTCGATGGTGAAAGCCATGCCAGCCTGTAGCACCACACCGCCGTCATCAGCATCATAATGCAGAACCTGAGGCTCTTCATGGAAGCCTTTACCAATGCCGTGACCGCAATATTCGCGAACCACAGAGAAGTCCTGAGCTTCAACAAATTTCTGGATTTCACGGCCAATGGTCCGCAGACGAATGCCCGGTTTTACCATCCGCAGTGCCAGATACAGGCTCTCCTGAGTGATACGGCACAGGCGCTCACCCTGAATGGTTGGTTTGCCAGCGATAAACATTTTTGAAGTATCGCCGTGATACTCATCTTTGATGACCGTGACGTCGATATTGACGATATCGCCATCCTTCAGGATGCGTTCATCGCTTGGAATGCCGTGGCAAACCACTTCGTTAATCGAGATACAGACCGATTTTGGGAAGCCGTGATAGCCCAGGCTGGCAGAGATCGCTTTCTGAGTATTGACGATATAGTCGTGACAAATCCGATCCAGCTCACCGGTGCTGATGCCAGGCTTCACGTGTTCTTCAATCATTTCCAGCACTTCAGCAGCCAGACGGCCTGCTACGCGCATTTTTTCGATTTCTTCAGGGGTTTTAATTGTAATTGCCATCAATTTTGTCCGCAGTTGTCGCTATTTTCGACAATAATAAAGGAAGTGCAGCAATGGTAGCAGCCCACCCTTGCTCTGCCAATTGCAGTTTGTGGCAGACGAGTCGTTGCTAACAAAACTTGGCTTCACAGGGCGCTTTGTGGTATAAAGCGCGCCGACGATTCTCTGTAGGGAAGTTCTACAGGGAAACGCATAACTCTCATTATGTGTAAATAACACACATGTATCGACACATACTCCGGGGTGCCTTAATGCCTGCGTAAGCAGTCTGCCGGGTCGGTTGTATGGGATACATGGAGGCTTAACCCCAAATCATTCTATAGAGGTAATCATGGCAACTGTTTCCATGCGCGACATGCTCAAGGCCGGTGTACACTTCGGTCACCAGACCCGTTACTGGAACCCGAAAATGAAGCCATTCATCTTCGGCGCTCGTAACAAAGTTCACATCATCAACCTTGAAAAAACTGTACCTATGTTCAACGACGCTCTGGCTGAACTGAACAAGATCGCTTCCCGTAAAGGTAAGATCCTGATCGTTGGTACTAAGCGCGCTGCAAGCGAAGCGGTAAAAGAGTCTGCGTTGAGCTGCGATCAGTTCTTCGTAAACCATCGCTGGTTGGGTGGCATGCTGACTAACTGGAAAACCGTTCGTCAGTCCATCAAACGTCTGAAAGACCTGGAAATCCAGTCTCAGGACGGTACCTTCGATAAACTGACCAAGAAAGAAGCGCTGATGCGTACTCGCGAACTGGCCAAGCTGGAAAATAGCCTGGGCGGTATCAAAGACATGGGCGGCCTGCCTGACGCACTGTTCGTAGTTGACGCTGACCACGAACACATCGCTATCAAAGAAGCAAACAACCTGGGTATCCCAGTCTTTGCTATCGTTGATACCAACTCTGATCCAGACGGCGTTGACTTCATCATTCCTGGTAATGACGATGCAATCCGTGCTGTGAGCCTGTACCTGACTGCAGTAGCTACTACTGTACGTGAAGGTCGCTCTCAGGACCTGGCTCAGCAGGCTGAAGAAAAATTCGCCGAAGCTGAGTAATAAGGATCGCTCTCCCGAGAGCCCTTAGACGTCAGATGTTAATCTGTAAGGGGCCTGCATTGGCCCCTTTATTTTATTCGAATTCGCTTTGCTGGTTGTCATAACGGCGGGGCAGAATGTTTCTCCCGAGACCAGGCATCAGTGGCGAACCTGTAAGGCTTTCGCTGACCGATGCACGCTAACCGAGGATTATAGAATGGCTGCTATTACCGCTGCTCTGGTAAAAGAACTGCGCGAGCGTACTGCTGCTGGCATGATGGATTGCAAGAAAGCTCTGACTGAAGCTGACGGCGACATCGAGCTGGCGATCGAGAACATGCGTAAATCTGGCGCGATCAAAGCTGCTAAAAAAGCAGGCAACGTGGCTGCTGATGGCGTGATCAAAACCAAAATCGAAGGCAACTTCGGCGTGATTCTGGAAGTAAACTGCCAGACTGACTTCGTTGCTAAAGACGGTGGTTTCCAGGCCTTTGCTGACAAAGTGCTGGACGCTGCTGCTGCGGGCAAAATCACTGACGTTGAAGTGCTGAAAGCCCAGTTCGAAGAAGAGCGCGTTGCACTGGTTGCTAAAATCGGTGAAAACATCAACATCCGTCGTGTTTCCATCCTGGAAGGCGATGTGCTGGGTAGCTACCTGCACGGTGCTCGCATCGGTGTTCTGATCGCCGCTACCGGCGCTGACGAAGAGCTGGTTAAGCAGCTGGCAATGCACGTTGCTGCCAGCAAGCCAGAATTCGTTAAGCCTGAAGATGTGTCTGCTGAAGTGGTTGAGAAAGAGTTCCAGGTTCAGCTGGACATCGCCATGCAGTCTGGCAAGCCAAAAGAAATCGCAGAGAAAATGGTTGAAGGCCGCATGAAGAAATTCACCGGCGAAGTTTCTCTGACTGGCCAGCCTTTCGTCATTGACCCATCAAAAACTGTGGGCCAACTGCTGAAAGAGAAAAACGCAGACGTAGTTAACTTCATCCGCTTTGAAGTGGGCGAAGGCATTGAGAAAGCTGAAACAGATTTCGCAGCAGAAGTTGCGGCGATGTCCAAGCAGTCTTAATGAACGATAAGAACCGCCAATCGGCGGTTCTTTTTTATCTGTCTTCGTTCCACCCATTTTCAGTCTCATCCCAATAGCATTTCTCCGATGCTAAGAGGATGATAGTCCAGATTTTACTCCTCACATCGATCAAACCATTCGGGAAAATACACCATGGCGACCAATGCAAAACCTGTATATCAACGTATTCTGCTTAAACTGAGTGGCGAAGCGCTGCAAGGTGCCGAAGGCTTCGGCATTGATGCCAGCGTGCTGGATCGTATGGCTCAGGAAGTGAAAGAACTGGTAGAACTGGGCATTCAGGTGGGTGTGGTTATCGGTGGTGGTAATCTGTTCCGTGGCGCTGGCCTGGCGCAGGCTGGAATGAACCGCGTAGTGGGCGACCATATGGGCATGCTGGCGACCGTGATGAATGGTCTGGCTATGCGTGATGCTCTGCATCGTGCCTATGTGAATGCCCGTCTGATGTCCGCAATTCCGCTGAATGGCGTTTGTGATAACTACAGCTGGGCAGAAGCTATCAGCCTGCTGCGTAATAACCGCGTAGTGATCTTCTCCGCCGGTACCGGCAACCCGTTCTTCACTACTGACTCCGCAGCCTGCCTGCGTGGTATTGAAATTGAAGCTGACGTGGTACTGAAAGCCACTAAAGTGGATGGCGTTTACTCGGCCGATCCAGTGAAAAACCCGGATGCTACCCTGTACGACCAGATCAGCTACACCGACGTGCTCGATAAAGAACTGAAAGTCATGGATCTTGCTGCCTTTACGCTGGCCCGTGACCACAAACTGCCAATCCGCGTGTTCAACATGAACAAACCAGGTGCACTGCGCCGCGTGGTGATGGGCGAAAAAGAAGGCACCCTGATTACGCAATAATATCAGTCGCTGCGTAAAATAAGGTATATTCTGCCTTTGTGGCGCGATGCGCGCTACAATCAGGATCGTCATAGATTATTTTGAAACGGGCTCTGTATTCAGAGCCTGCCTGGTAACCAGAATCCAAGGGTTCCAACGTGATTAACGAAATCCAAAAAGATGCTGAAACGCGCATGGACAAATGCGTAGAAGCATTCAAAAACCACATCAGCAAAATCCGTACTGGCCGTGCCTCGCCGAGCATTCTTGACGGCATCATGGTCGACTATTACGGTTCTTCCACGCCGCTGCGCCAGTTGGCCAACGTGACCGTTGAAGATTCGCGCACGCTGAAAATCAACGTCTTTGATCGTTCGATCAGTGCTGCTGTTGAGAAAGCGATCATGACCTCTGACCTGGGTCTGAACCCAAGCTCAGCGGGCACCGACATTCGTGTTCCTCTGCCAGCCCTGACTGAAGAGCGTCGTAAAGACCTGATCAAAGTCGTGCGCGGTGAAGCAGAGCAGGGCCGTGTGTCCGTGCGTAACGTTCGCCGTGATGCGAACGACAAAGTGAAAGTGCTGCTGAAAGACAAAGAGATCAGTGAAGACGAAGAACGTCGTTCACAGGATGATATCCAGAAAATGACCGACGTCTTTATCAAGAAAGTAGATACAGCGCTGGCAGAAAAAGAAGCGGAGCTGATGGAGTTCTAATCCGTCATAGTTCCGATGAAACGCCGTACAGATTGCCGTTCTTTTGAGTGGTCAGTCTTACGGCGTTTTGCATTTATTCTCTTATCTGGCGTGCGGGGGAATGGCTTCCCCGGCGGCGGAGTTGACACAGAGCAACCTCATGAAGCAATTGACGATCCTCGGTTCAACGGGTTCTATCGGGACCAGTACGCTGGCCGTAGTGAAGGCTAATCCGCAGTTGTTTGCTGTTAAGGCGCTGGTCGCAGGCCACAATGTTGAGCTGATGGCTGAACAGTGTCTGGCCTTCCGCCCGGCTTATGCCTCAATGTCCGATGAACAGTCGGCTGCGGCACTGCGACTTCGTCTGAAAAGTATGAATGTGGCGACCGAGGTGTTCAGTGGTGAGCAGGCAGCCTGTGAGCTGGCGGCGCTGGATGATGTGGATCAGGTTATGGCGGCAATTGTCGGTGCGGCAGGATTATTGCCTACGTTAGCCGCAATTCGCGCCGGAAAACAGGTTCTTCTGGCGAATAAGGAGTCTCTTGTCACCTGCGGCCAGCTTTTTCTGGAGGCGGTCAGCGCCTCTAAAGCACAGCTGCTGCCCGTCGACAGCGAGCATAACGCCATTTTTCAGAGTTTGCCTGCTTCCCTCCAGCAACAGTTAGGATACGCTTCTCTGGAAGATAATGGCATTGATAGCATTATTCTTACGGGGTCAGGTGGCCCTTTTCGTGACACCCCGCTGGACCTGCTCAAGAGTATGACTCCTGATCAGGCCTGCGCGCATCCGAACTGGTCGATGGGGCGCAAGATCTCCGTTGATTCCGCCACCATGATGAACAAAGGTTTAGAATATATCGAAGCCCGCTGGCTATTTAATGCGACCGATGACCAGATGGAAGTCATCCTGCATCCGCAGTCGGTGATCCATTCTATGGTGCGTTACCGTGATGGCAGCGTACTGGCTCAGCTGGGGTCACCAGACATGCGCACACCGATTGCACATGTGATGGCCTGGCCTCAACGAGTGCCGTCCGGGGCGAAGCCCCTGGATTTCACCCGGATGGGGGCGATGACGTTCGCCGAGCCAGATTATGCTCGTTATCCCTGCCTGAAGCTGGCGATTGATGCCTGTTCAACCGGACAGGCGGCGACCACCACGCTGAATGCGGCCAATGAAATTGCGGTTGCCGCGTTTCTGGATTCGCACATTCGCTTTACCGATATTGCTGCGGTCAATTCGGCCGTGCTGGAGGCGTTTTCCTGTGCAGAACCGGACAGCGTTGAAGCGGTGCTGGAGATTGACAGACAGGCACGAGCCGTTGCTCAGGCCCAGCTGTCACGCTTCTCTGATGCCCGATAATTCAGCCAATTAGCGCGTCGCCATTTGTGAGGCGAAGGCGGAGATGGTATAGTCTTCGCCCGCTAATTGAGTCATTCGTTGCGATGTGGCGGTAATGCAGACCGTGTATAACACGGTTTTTTTACGTCGAGCGGGTAAGATATTTCAGAAGCCGTTGTCTTTCTGATTAAAGGAAATCATTACGCGTTATGTCGTCCAAAAATCAACTAAAAACCGATGACTTGCAAGAAGGGGAGAATCCCCGTCACGTAGCCATCATCATGGATGGCAATGGCCGTTGGGCCAAAAACCGTGGTAAATTGCGCATCTCTGGCCATAAAGCCGGCGTGAAGTCCGTTCGTCGTGCGGTGAGTTTTGCTGTCAGCAATAATCTTACTGCCCTGACGCTTTATGCATTCAGCAGCGAAAACTGGAATCGTCCTCCGCAGGAAGTCATGGCGCTGATGGAGTTGTTTGTTTGGGCACTCGACAGCGAAGTGAAAAGTCTGCACAAACACAACGTTCGTCTGCGGATTATTGGTGACATCGGTCGCTTTAATGCCCGTCTGCAGGAGCGCATTCGCCGCGCTGAGGAACTTACTCAACAAAATAATGGACTAACCCTCAACATTGCCGCGAATTATGGCGGACGTTGGGATATCATCCATGGCGTCAGAAAAATAGCAGAGCAGGTTCAGGAGGGTCTTATCCGTCCTGATCAGATCGAGGAAGAAACCCTTGGTCAGTATCTCTGCCTTAATGAGCTGGCTCCAGTGGATCTGGTAATAAGGACAGGGGGAGAGCATCGAATCAGTAACTTCTTGCTGTGGCAGGTTGCCTATGCAGAGTTCTTTTTTACCGATGTTCTCTGGCCTGATTTTGATGAACAAGTCTTTGAAGGTGCACTGAATGCGTTTGCACAACGAGAGCGTCGCTTCGGCGGTGCAGCACCCGGCGGCGCTTAAGCGCACTGGGGGTAATCTTTGCTGAAGTCTCGCCTGATTACCGCGTTTATACTTATCCCGATTGTGATTGCAGCGTTGTTCCTGCTTCCGCCTCCTGGATTTGCCATTGTAACCCTGGTGGTGTGCATGCTTGCCGCCTGGGAATGGGGACAATTTGCGGGCTTCGCGACCCGTTCGCAACGCATCTGGCTGGCGGTCCTTTGTGGACTCCTGCTGGCCTTTATGATGTTCACTCTCCCTGCTTATCAGCACTCGGTGCACCTGCCTCAGGTGGCCGGTTCGCTTTGGGCCGCCCTGTGTTGGTGGGTCGTGGCGTTGCTGCTGGTGCTCTCTTATCCCGGCTCAGCCTCTTTCTGGCGCTCCTCTAAAGCGCTTCGCCTGCTGTTCGGTGTCCTGACGATTGTGCCGTTCTTCTGGGGCATGTTAACGCTACGCCAGTATCACTACGACACCGACCACTTTGCCGGTGCCTGGTGGCTGCTGTATGTGATGCTGCTGGTGTGGGGCGCGGATTCAGGCGCTTACATGTTTGGCCGCCTGTTTGGTAAACACAAGCTGTCGCCGAAAGTCTCGCCGGGTAAAACCTGGGAAGGGTTCTTTGGCGGCCTGCTGACTTCTGCACTGATTGCCTGGCTGTTTGGCCTTTGGGCTCCGCTGACTATCTCGCCTGTTACCCTGTTGATTTGTTCACTGGTAGCCGCTTTGGCTTCCGTGCTGGGGGATTTAACCGAGAGCATGTTCAAGCGTGAAGCCGGTATTAAAGACAGTGGAAATCTGATCCCCGGACATGGGGGCATCCTTGACCGTATCGACAGCCTGACTGCAGCCGTTCCTGTGTTCGCCTGCCTGTTGTTGCTGGTTTTCGGGACGTTATAAGGGACCCTATGTTAAGCATTCTCTGGAGCCTTGGAGCCTTTGTCGTTGCGCTGGGCGTACTGATCACCGTGCACGAGTTTGGCCACTTCTGGGTGGCCCGACGTTGTGGTGTCAAAGTTGAACGTTTCTCGGTGGGTTTTGGTAAAGCGCTGTGGCGCCGTACCGATAAACAGGGAACGGAATACGTCATTGCTCTGATCCCCTTGGGCGGGTACGTCAAGATGCTCGATGAGCGTGTTGAAAGCGTGCCGCCGGAGCTGCGTAATCAGGCTTTTAATAATAAAACCGTGCTGCAACGCGCGGCGATCATTAGTGCCGGTCCCCTCGCCAATTTCCTCTTTGCCATCTTCGCTTACTGGCTGGTGTTTATCATCGGCGTACCCGGTGTTCGCCCGGTTGTTGGCGAAATAGTGAGCGGTTCGCAAGCGGCCGAGGCTCAAATTACACCTGGGATGGAACTTAAAGCCGTTGACGGTATCGAAACGCCTGACTGGGATGCCGTGCGTATGGCGCTGGTGTCAAAAATTGGCGACCAGCAAACCACGCTGAGCGTGGCGCCATTTGGCACTACTCAGCTGAGTGAGAAGCGGCTTGATCTGCGCAACTGGCAGTTCGAACCGGATAAGCAGGATCCTGTTGTGTCACTCGGTATTATGCCGCGTGGGCCGCAGATCGAAACGGTGCTGGCAGAAGTCCAGGCTAACTCGGCAGCAAGTAAGGCGGGTTTGCAAGCGGGCGACAGGATCGTTAAAGTCGATGGTCAGCCGTTGGACCAGTGGCAGCGTTTTGTCACTCTGGTTCGCGATAATCCGGGTAAAGCGTTGGCGGTAGAAGTTGAGCGACAGGGCAGTCCTGTCACGGTGACACTGACGCCAGACGTAAAGCCAGGCAGCAAAGCAGAAGGGTTTGCCGGGGTGATCCCGCGCATTGTTCCTCTGCCGGATGAATTTAAAACGGTACGCCAGTATGGTCCGTTTGCGGCAGTGGGTGAGGCTAGCGCCAAAACCTGGCAGCTGATGAAACTGACGGTCAACATGCTGGGCAAACTGATTGTCGGCGAAGTGAAGTTGAACAATCTCAGCGGGCCGATTTCAATCGCCCAAGGTGCTGGGATGTCGGCGGAATATGGTTTGATCTACTACCTGATGTTCCTGGCTTTGATCAGCGTGAACCTCGGGATTATCAATCTGTTCCCGTTGCCGGTATTAGATGGTGGGCATTTGCTGTTCCTGGCGATCGAAAAGATCAAAGGTGGGCCGGTGTCTGAGCGAGTTCAGGACTTCAGTTATCGCATCGGCTCTATTTTGCTGGTGCTGTTAATGGGGCTTGCACTATTCAATGATTTCTCGCGTCTTTAGTCGGCCAGCAGGCCAACTACCCGCGAGAACCAGTTAGGAAGAATGCATAACAACGATGGCGATGAAAAAGTTGCTCATAGCGTCGCTGCTGTTTAGCAGCGCTACCGTATACGCGGCAGACGGCTTCGTAGTGAAGGATATTCATTTCGAAGGCCTGCAGCGAGTCGCCGTCGGCGCGGCATTGCTGAGTATGCCTGTCCGCGTGGGAGACACCGTCTCCGATGATGATATCAGTAATACTATCCGTGCTCTCTTCGCAACCGGGAACTTCGAAGACGTACAGGTCCTGCGCGACGGCACTACGCTGATTGTCCAGGTGAAAGAACGCCCAACGATTGCCAGCATCACCTTCTCCGGTAACAAAGCGGTGAAAGATGACATGCTGAAGCAGAACCTTGAAGCCTCTGGCGTGCGCGTGGGTGAAGCCCTTGACCGCACCACTATCTCATCCATTGAGAAAGGGCTTGAAGACTTCTACTACAGCGTCGGTAAGTACAGCGCCAGCGTAAAAGCTGTGGTTACCCCGCTGCCACGTAACCGTGTCGATCTGAAACTGGTGTTCACCGAAGGTGTCTCTGCCAAGATCCAGCAAATCAACGTGGTCGGCAACAAAGCCTACTCGTCTGATGAACTGATCTCTCGCTTCTCACTGCGTGATGAAGTGCCATGGTGGAACGTGGTTGGCGATCGTAAATACCAGAAGCAGAAACTGGCGGGTGACCTTGAAACCCTGCGCAGCTTCTATCTGGATCGTGGTTATGCCCGTTTCAACATTGATTCGACTCAGGTCAGCCTGACGCCGGACAAAAAAGGCATCTACATCACCATCAATATCACCGAAGGCGATCAGTACAAGCTTTCTGGCGTAGTTGTTAACGGCAGCATGGCCGGTCACTCAGCAGAAGTTGAACAGCTGACTAAGATCAAGCCAGGCGAGCTGTATAACGGCGCTAAAGTGACCAAGATGGAAGATGACATCAAGAAGATGCTGGGCCGTTATGGCTATGCCTATCCGCGCGTCGTCACGCAGCCAGAAATCAATGATGCTGATAAAACCGTCAAGCTGCACGTCAACGTAGATGCGGGCAACCGTTACTATGTGCGTAAAGTGCGTTTCGAAGGTAATGACACCTCTAAAGATTCCGTGCTGCGCCGTGAAATGCGTCAGATGGAAGGTTCATGGCTGGGCAGTGACCTGGTTGAGCAGGGTAAAGAGCGTCTGAACCGTACCGGTTACTTCGAGACGGTAGATACCGACACGCAGCGCGTGCCAGGCTCACCTGATCAGGTTGACGTTGTGTACAAGGTGAAAGAACGTAACACCGGTACCTTCAACTTCGGCGTCGGTTACGGCACCGAGAGTGGCGTAAGCTTCCAGGTTGGCGTCACCCAGGATAACTGGTTGGGTACAGGGAACACCGTTGGTATCAGCGGAACCAAAAACGATTATCAGACCTATGCTGAATTCTCACTGACTGACCCGTACTTCACGGTCGACGGTGTGAGCCTGGGCGGTCGTATCTTCTATAACGACTTTAAAGCTGATGATGCTGACCTGTCTGACTATACCAACAAGAGCTATGGTTTAGACGGTACGCTGGGCTTCCCGGTTAACGAAAACAACACCTTGCGTGTTGGTCTGGGTTACGTGCATAACGACCTGTCCAACATGCAGCCACAGGTTGCGATGTTCCGTTATCTGAATTCAGTGGGTCAGAATCCGAGCCTGGGTGAAGATGCAGATTATGCCGCAGATGACTTCACCTTCAACTATGGTTGGACTTATAACAACCTGGACCGTGGGTTCTTCCCAACGTCCGGTAACCGTACCAACCTGAACGGTAAAGTGACGATCCCTGGCTCTGATAACGCCTTCTACAAAGCGACGCTGGATACTCAGCAGTATGTTCCACTGAATCAGGATCGTACCTGGGTTCTGTTGGGTCGCGGTAAAGTCGGTTATGGTGATGGTCTGAGCGGGAAAGAATTGCCGTTCTACGAGAACTTCTATGCCGGTGGTTCCAGCACCGTACGTGGTTTCCGCTCGAACACCATCGGTCCTAAAGCGGCCTACTACAATAATGGTTCGGATACTTGCTCTACGGGCACGCTGTGTGATTCCAGCGATGCGGTTGGTGGTAACGCGATGGCTACGGCCAGTGCTGAGTTGATTACCCCAACACCGTTCCTGAGTGAGAAGTATGCTAACTCTGTCCGCACATCGTTGTTTGTCGATGCCGGTACAGTGTGGGATACCAATTGGGAAAACACGGCTGAAACTCGCGCCGCTGGTATTCCTGATTACAGCGATCCGGGCAACATCCGTATGTCGGCTGGTCTGGCACTGCAGTGGATGTCTCCACTGGGTCCACTGGTGTTCTCTTACGCCCAGCCGTTCAAAAAGTATGATGGAGATAAGGCCGAGCAGTTCCAGTTTAACATTGGTAAAACCTGGTAACGGCGGTTCGGCACGGAAGCCTGTAAGTGAGTATCGCGACGTTTAATGGCAACCTGCAAGGTTGCCTTAACGCGCAACACATGTGTCAAAGACACAAACGTTGATGGTAAGGAGTTTATAGTGAAAAAGTTGTTGTGTGCCGCAGGCCTCTCTATCGCTCTGGCGGTTTCCGCTGGTGCCCAGGCTGCAGATAAAATTGCAGTGGTGAACGTTTCCAGCATTTTCCAACAGTTACCGGCGCGTGCAACCGTTGCGAAACAGCTTGAAAATGAGTTTAAAGGCCGTGCAACTGAGCTGCAGGGTATGGAACGCGATCTGCAGACTAAAATGCAGAAACTGCAGCGTGACGGCTCTACCATGAAGGCTAGCGATCGCAGCCGTATGGAAAAAGACGTTATGGCTCAGCGTGAAGCCTTCTCTTCTAAAGCTCAGGCTTTTGAGCAGGATAACCGTCGTCGCCAGGCTGAAGAACGTAACAAAATCCTGAGCCGTATTCAGGATGCTGTGCAGAAAGTTGCGGATGATGAAGGTTACGACGTCGTTGTTGATGCTAACGCCGTAGCGTATGCAGCTAAATCTAAAGACATCACTGCTGATGTTCTGAAACAGGTTAAATAATCAATGTCTTCTATTCGACTGGCTGATTTAGCCCAGCAGTTGGATGCAGATTTGCACGGAGATGGCGAACTCGTCATCTCCGGCATTGCTTCTATGCAATCCGCCCAATCCGGTCAAATCACATTTCTCTCTAACAGCCGTTACCGCGAGCAGCTCGTCACCTGTAAGGCCTCCGCCGTGGTGCTGACGGAAGCGGATCTGGACTGCGTTCAAGGCGCCGCTCTGGTAGTGAAAGATCCTTATCTGACTTATGCCCGCATGGCTCAGATTCTGGACAGCACGCCACAGCCTGCCAAAGATATCGCGCCAAGCGCGGTGATCGATGCCAGCGCTAAGCTGGGTCAACAAGTCTCTATTGGCGCAAATGCCGTGATCGAATCCGGTGTTGAACTGGGCGATAACGTGGTTATTGGTGCCGGATGCTTTGTCGGGAAAAATACCCGCATTGGAGCCGGAACCCGTTTATGGGCCAACGTCTCCATTTATCATGAAATTCAGATCGGCGAGCGTTGCCTGATCCAGTCGGGCACGGTAATCGGTGCTGATGGCTTTGGTTACGCTAACGATCGTGGCAATTGGGTGAAAATCCCGCAGCTCGGTACGGTGATTATTGGCGATCGCGTTGAGATTGGTGCTTGTACCACCATCGATCGCGGTGCGTTGGATAACACTCAGATCGGGAATGGTGTTATCATTGATAACCAGTGCCAGATTGCACATAACGTTGTGATTGGCGACAATACCGCGGTTGCGGGTGGCGTCATCATGGCAGGCAGCCTGAAAATCGGCCGCTATTGCATGATTGGTGGTGCAAGCGTAATCAACGGTCACATGGAAATTTGTGACAAAGTTACGGTCACCGGAATGGGAATGGTCATGCGACCAATCACCGAACCTGGGGTATACTCCTCCGGGATTCCGCTGCAACCCAACAAAACCTGGCGCAAAACGGCCGCGCTGGTGATGAATATCGATGAAATAAGCAAACGCTTAAAAGCCATCGAGCGTAAAGTCGACAAAGACTAAGCGCCTTCCCAGCACCTTGACCAGCTTACATTACCCCACAGGGTAGAATTAGAATGCTAAGCAAGGAAGCCCGGCGCACAGAACCTGATTTGCGGCCTGCGGATGATCTTATGATCTTTGCAGGCCGTGTTATTGATGCCATCAGAATTTTTTAGGACAGGAAGAGTATTTTGACTACTGAAACTCATACTCTGAAGATTGAAGAGATTATTGAACTGCTGCCACACCGCTACCCGTTTCTGCTGGTAGACCGCGTACTTGAGTTCGAAGAGCACAAGTTCCTGCGCGCAGTAAAGAACGTCTCGGTTAATGAACCGTTTTTCCAGGGCCATTTCCCTGGTAAACCGATTTTCCCAGGCGTGTTGATTTTAGAGGCTATGGCTCAGGCAACCGGTATTCTGGCGTTTAAAAGCGTGGGTAAACTGGAACCGGGCGAGCTTTATTACTTCGCTGGGATTGATAGTGCCCGCTTCAAGCGTCCTGTTGTGCCTGGCGATCAGATGATCATGGAAGTGACTTTCGAGAAAACCCGCCGTGGTCTGACGCGCTTTAAAGGCGTGGCAACCGTAGACGGTAAAATTGTCTGTGAAGCAACGATGATGTGTGCCCGCAGCCGGGAGGCGTAATTCGTGATTGATGAAACAGCTGTAATCCATCCAAGTTCCGTCATTGAAGAGGGTGCCGTAATCGGCGCTCGCGTCCACATCGGCCCATTCTGCTTTATTGGGGCGAATGTTGAGATTGGTGAAGGCACCGTCCTGAAATCTCATGTGGTGGTCAATGGACACACCCGTATTGGCAAAGACAATACCATTTATCAGTTCGCCACCATTGGTGAAGCAAACCAGGATCTGAAATACGCTGGCGAGCCAACCCGAACCGAAGTGGGTGACCGCAACAGCATTCGTGAGAGCGTGACCATTCATCGTGGCACTTCTCAGGCTGAAGGTCTGACCAAAGTGGGAAGCGATAACCTGCTGATGGTTAACGCACACATTGCCCATGACTGCATTATTGGCGACCATTGTATCCTCGCCAATAACGCAACGCTGGGCGGTCATGTGATTGTGGATGACTTTGCCATTATCGGTGGGATGACAGCTGTTCATCAGTTCTGCATTATCGGTGCGCACGTGATGGTTGGCGGCTGTTCTGGCGTAGCCCAGGATGTTCCCCCGTTCGTCATTGCCCAAGGCAACCATGCCACACCCTTTGGTATCAACCTGGTGGGGCTGCAGCGTCGTGGCTTCAGTAAAGAGGCCTTACACGCAATCCGTAATGCGTACAAGATCCTTTACCGCAGCAACAAAACGCTGGAAGAAGCGAAGCCAGAGATTGCTGAGATTGCCAGCAAGCATCCTGAAGTGCAGCCGTTCTACGATTTCTTCACTCGCTCCACGCGGGGTTTGATTCGTTAACTCATGCCAAAGCATCCTTTAACGATTGCCCTTGTCGCCGGAGAAACCTCCGGCGATATTCTTGGTGCCGGTCTTATCCGCGCGCTGAAGGAAAAGCATCCGGATACCCGCTTTGTGGGTGTTGCCGGCCCGCTGATGCAGGCGGAAGGCTGTGAAGCCTGGTACGAGATGGAAGAGCTGGCGGTGATGGGCATTGTGGAGGTGGTAGAACGTCTGCCTCGCTTGCTGAAAATTCGCCGTGATCTGACCAAACGCTTTACCGAGCTACAGCCGGATGTCTTTGTTGGCATTGATGCGCCTGATTTCAATATCACCCTTGAGGGGCGTCTCAAGCAGAAGGGCATTCGCACTATTCATTATGTCAGCCCGTCTGTCTGGGCGTGGCGTCAGAAGCGCGTATTCAAAATTGGGCGGTCGACCGATCTGGTGTTGGCCTTTTTGCCGTTTGAAAAGGCGTTCTACGATCGTTTCAACGTTCCCTGCCGCTTTATCGGCCATACCATGGCTGATGCGATGCCGATCCAGCCAGATAAGCGTGCTGCTCGTCTGGAGCTGGGGATAGCCGAGGGGACGCCTTGCCTGGCTTTGCTGCCTGGTAGCCGCAATGCGGAAGTTGAGATGCTGAGTGCCGACTTCCTGAAAACGGCTGTTCTGCTGCGCCAGAAGTGGCCAGAGCTGGAAATCGTGGTGCCGTTGGTTAATCCGCGCCGCCGTGAACAGTTTGAGAAAATTAAAGCAGAAGTCGCGCCTGACCTGAAAATGCATTTGCTGGATGGCAAAGGGCGTCAGGCGATGATAGCCAGTGATGCTGCGCTGCTGGCATCAGGTACGGCGGCACTGGAATGTATGCTGGCAAAATGCCCGATGGTTGTCGGTTACCGTATGAAACCTTTCACCTTCTGGCTGGCTAAGCGCCTGGTGAAAACGGATTATGTGTCTTTACCTAACCTGCTGGCTGGCCGCGAACTGGTGAAAGAGCTGCTGCAGGAAGAGTGTCAGCCGGATCTGCTGGCCGCTGCGCTGGAGCCTTTGCTTGCCGAAGGGGAAACCCGCGATCGGTTGCTGGCTACCTTCACTGAACTTCATCATCAAATCCGCTGGAATGCCGATGAGCAGGCCGCGGCTGCCGTACTGGAACTGTGTCCATGAGCGACTTTATCTATCCTGTAGCGACCTGTATTGCAGGCGTGGACGAAGTAGGGCGTGGCCCGTTAGTCGGTGCTGTAGTGACGGCTGCGGTGATCCTCGATCCAGCCCGGCCGATAGTCGGTCTGGCCGACTCAAAAAAGCTTTCTGAAAAACGTCGTCTGGCGTTGTACGACGAGATTGTCGAGAAGGCGTTAAGCTGGAGCCTGGGTCGGGCAGAGCCGGAAGAAATCGATCAACTGAATATTCTGCATGCCACTATGCTGGCAATGCAGCGCGCTGTTGCTGGACTGCATATCACACCTGATTTTGTGTTGATTGACGGCAACCGTTGCCCGGCGCTGGCGATGCCTTCTCAGGCCGTGATAAAAGGCGATAGTCTGGTGCGTGAAATCAGCGCCGCGTCCATCATTGCTAAGGTCACGCGTGACCGGGAAATGAGCGAGCTGGATCTGCTTTTCCCGCAGTATGGTTTTGCCCAGCACAAAGGCTACCCGACCGCACTGCACATGGAAAAACTGGCGCTGCATGGCGTAACACCGCATCACCGTCGCAGTTTTTCCCCGGTGCGTAATGCGATACTGGATGCCGACGTTGCGGCTTCAGCCGGGCAAACTCTGTAATTTTCACCCCTCAGCCTTAAGTGGGATCCAAGATGGCCGAACCTCGTTTTATTCATTTACGCGTTCACAGTGACTATTCCATGGTTGATGGATTAGCCAAGACTGGCCCGTTGGTGAAAAAAGCGGCTTCTCTGGGCATGCCGGCCATTGGCATCACTGACTATCTTAACCTGTGCGGCCTGGTGAAATTCTACGGCGGTGCGCACGGGCAGGGCGTTAAACCCATCGTTGGTGCAGACTTTAAGGTCAGCAGTGATGCGATGGGCGACGAACTGGGCCAGCTGACGATCCTTGCCGCTAACAACACCGGTTACCAGAACCTGACGTTGTTGATCTCCAAAGCTTACCAGCGTGGTTACGGTGCAGCCGGGCCGATCATCGATCGTGACTGGCTGATCGAACTTGGCGAAGGATTGATCCTGCTCTCTGGTGGACGTCGTGGCGACGTTGGTCAGATGCTGTTGCGCGGAAATCATGCTCAGGTTGCCGAATGCCTGGCGTTCTATCAGCAATACTTCCCGGAGCGCTATTATCTTGAGTTGATCCGCACCGGACGGCAGGATGAAGAGACTTGGGTCCACGCCGGCGTAGAGCTGGCAATGGCCAATAACATTCCTGTGGTGGCCACCAACGAAGTTTGCTTCCTGGAAGAAGGGGACTTTGATGCGCATGAAATTCGCGTAGCGATCCACGACGGTTTCACGCTCGACGATCCAAAAAGACCGAAAAACTACAGCCCTCAGCAATATCTGCGTACCGAAGAGGAGATGTGCGAGCTGTTCTCGGACATCCCTGAAGCGCTGGCTAACAGCGTAGAGATTGCTAAGCGTTGTAACGTCACCATCCGTTTGGGCGAGTATTTCCTGCCGCAGTTCCCAACGGGCGAGATGAGTACGGAAGACTTCCTGGTGATGAAATCCCGTGAAGGTCTGGAAGAGCGTCTTGAGTTCCTCTTCCCGGATGCCGCCGTGCGGGCAGAAAAACGTGCTGAGTATGACGATCGCCTCGAAATCGAACTGAACGTGATCAACCAGATGGGCTTCCCGGGCTACTTCCTGATCGTGATGGAATTTATCCAGTGGTCGAAGGATAACGACGTGCCGGTTGGGCCAGGTCGTGGTTCCGGTGCCGGTTCCCTGGTCGCCTATGCGCTAAAAATTACCGACCTCGATCCGCTGGAATTTGATCTGCTGTTCGAACGCTTCCTTAACCCGGAACGTGTCTCCATGCCCGACTTCGACGTCGACTTCTGTATGGAAAAGCGCGATCTGGTGATTGAGCACGTAGCCGAAATGTATGGCCGTAAAGCCGTATCGCAGATTATCACCTTCGGTACGATGGCGGCAAAAGCCGTAGTCCGTGACGTTGGTCGCGTTCTGGGTCATCCGTATGGCTTTGTCGATCGCATCTCCAAGCTGATCCCGCCAGAACCTGGCATGACGCTGGAAAAAGCGTTTGCGGCTGAACCGCAGTTGCCCGAAATTTACGAAGCCGACGAAGAAGTTAAAGCGCTGATCGATATGGCGCGCAAGCTGGAAGGCGTCACGCGTAACGCCGGTAAGCACGCCGGTGGTGTAGTGATAGCGCCGACGCAAATCACTGACTTTGCGCCGCTTTACTGTGATGAAAACGGGAACTATCCGGTTACCCAGTTCGATAAAAACGATGTGGAATATGCCGGGCTGGTCAAGTTCGACTTCCTTGGCCTGCGAACGCTGACCATCATCGACTGGGCGCTGGGGATGATCAACGCCCGACGCAAGAAGCAGGGCGAGCCGCCGATCGATATCGCCGCGATCCCGCTTGAAGATAAAAAAAGTTTCGATATGCTGCAGCGATCTGAGACCACAGCGGTGTTCCAGCTTGAATCGCGCGGCATGAAAGATCTGATCAAACGTCTGAAGCCCGACAGCTTCGAAGATATGATCGCACTGGTAGCGCTGTTCCGTCCTGGCCCGTTGCAGTCAGGCATGGTAGATAACTTTATTGACCGTAAGCATGGCCGGGAAGCGATCTCCTATCCGGATATCCAGTGGCAGCATGAATCCCTGAAACCGGTACTGGAGCCAACCTACGGCATCATCCTGTACCAGGAACAGGTTATGCAGATTGCTCAGGTACTGGCAGGTTACAGCCTGGGTGGCGCAGACATGCTCCGCCGTGCGATGGGTAAAAAGAACCCGGTCGAAATGGCAAAACAGCGCGGTGGCTTTGAAGATGGTGCCAAGTCTCGCGGCATTGAAGGGGAGCTGGCGGTTAAAATCTTTGACCTGGTAGAGAAATTCGCCGGTTATGGTTTTAACAAATCTCACTCTGCTGCTTATGCACTGGTCTCTTACCAGACACTGTGGTTGAAAGCGCACTATCCGGCTGAGTTTATGGCTGCGGTAATGACTGCCGATATGGACAACACCGAGAAGGTGGTTGGTCTGGTCGATGAATGCTGGCGTATGGGGCTGAAAGTCTTGCCGCCTGATATCAACTCCGGCCAGTACCAGTTCCACGTTAACGATGACGGCGAAATTGTCTACGGCATCGGCGCCATTAAAGGCGTGGGTGAAGGCCCGATTGAAGCGATCATCGAAGCCCGTAACGAAGGCGGCTATTTCCGCGAGCTGTTTGACCTGTGCGCCCGTACCGATACTAAGAAGCTTAACCGTCGAGTACTGGAAAAGCTGGTGATGTCCGGCGCCTTTGACCGTCTTGGGCCGCATCGCGCCGCTTTGATGAGCGCGCTGCCAGAAGCCTTGAAAGCCGCCGATCAGCATGCCAAAGCCGAAGCTATCGGCCAGGCCGATATGTTTGGCGTGCTGGCGGAAGAGCCAGCGCACATTGAAAAATCCTATGCCGACATCAAGCGCTGGCCTGAACAGGTTCAGCTGGATGGCGAAAGAGAAACATTAGGGCTTTACTTAACCGGGCACCCGATCAATCAGTATCTGAAAGAGATCGAGCGCTACGTTGGGGGAATGCGCCTGAAAGACATGCACCCGACCGATCGTGGCAAAATGACCATGGCCGTCGGTCTGGTGGTGGCGGCCCGCGTAATGGTAACAAAACGCGGTAACCGGATTGGCATCTGCACGCTGGACGACCGCTCTGGTCGGCTGGAAGTGATGTTATTCACAGATGCGTTAGAGAAGTTCCAGCATTTGTTGGAAAAAGACCGTATCCTGATCGTCAGCGGACAGGTCAGCTTCGATGACTTCAGCGGGGGGCTTAAAATGACCGCCCGCGATGTGATGGACATTGATGAAGCCCGTGAAAAATATGCTCGTGGGCTTGCTATCTCGCTGACGGACAGGCAAATTGATGACCAGCTTTTGAACCGTCTCCGTCAATCCCTGGAACCCCATCGTTCGGGGACCATTCCGGTACATCTCTACTATCAGAGAGAGGATGCACGGGCGAAGTTGCGCTTCGGCGCAGCCTGGCGTGTGTCGCCCAGCGACCGTTTATTAAACGAATTGCGGTCGCTGATAGGGTCGGAGCAGGTGGAACTGGAGTTTGACTAAAACAGGAATATTATGAGTCTTAATTACCTGGATTTCGAACAGCCAATCGCAGAACTTGAAGCGAAGATTGATTCACTCAAGTCGGTTGGCCGTCAGGATGAAAAACTGGATATTAATCTGGATGAAGAAGTTCAGCGACTGCGTGAGAAAAGCGTAGAGCTGACCCGTAAGATCTTCTCCGATTTGGGCGCATGGCAGATCGCGAAATTAGCGCGTCACCCTTTGCGTCCTTACACGCTGGACTATGTCCGCAACGTGTTTACTGACTTTGACGAGCTGGCAGGCGATCGCGCCTATGCGGATGATAAAGCCATTGTTGGCGGGATCGCTCGTCTGGAAGGTCGCCCGGTGATGATCATTGGTCATCAGAAAGGCCGCGAAACCAAAGAGAAAATTCGTCGTAACTTCGGCATGCCTGCACCTGAAGGCTACCGTAAAGCACTGCGTCTGATGGAGATGGCTGAGCGCTTCAAGATGCCAATCATCACCTTTATCGACACGCCTGGTGCTTATCCGGGTGTTGGCGCAGAAGAGCGCGGTCAGTCCGAGGCTATCGCACGCAACCTGCGTGAGATGTCTGGCCTGAAAGTGCCGGTCATCTGTACCGTCATCGGTGAAGGTGGTTCCGGTGGCGCGCTGGCTATCGGCGTTGGCGACAAAGTAAACATGCTGCAGTACAGCACCTATTCGGTGATTTCACCGGAAGGCTGTGCCTCAATTTTGTGGAAAAGTGCTGATAAAGCACCGCTGGCCGCAGAAGCGATGGGCATTGTTGCTCCGCGCCTGAAAGAACTGAAGCTGATCGACACGGTGATCCCAGAGCCATTAGGCGGAGCGCATCGCGATCCACTGGCTATTGGTGCCTCCATGAAAGCGCAGCTGCTGGCCGATTTGGCCGATCTGGACGTGCTGAGTACAGAAGAACTGCTGGACCGTCGTTACCAGCGTTTGATGAACTACGGCTACGCCTGACAGTTCATGATCCACTCACAACAGGATGTTGTGGGTGGTTCATCCCCAATTTTTTCCCTTCTGCCCGCCATCTTCGCTATGCTTACCCCTGCTGCACAATACCAGGAGGTACGCATTGAATATCATCGCGATCATGGGACCGCATAACGCATTCTATAAAGATGAACCCATCCGTGAACTGGACGGGGCGCTGAACGCCCAGGGATTCCAGACCATCTACCCGAAAGATGCTAACGACCTGCTCAAGCTGATTGAACACAATCCCCGGATCTGCGGCGTTATCTTCGACTGGGATGAATACAGCCAGGATCTGTGCAGCGAAATCCAGCTGCTGAATGAATATCTTCCGCTCTACGCCTTTATCAACACCCATTCCAGCATGGACGTGAGCATCAATGAGATGCGCATGGCGATGTATTTCTTTGAATATGGTCTTGGTGTGTCAGAAGAGATTGCCCAGCGCATCCGCCAGTACACCAACGAATACATTGATACGATTACGCCTCCGTTGACCAAAGCGCTGTTCAACTATGTGAAAGAGGGGAAATACACCTTCTGCACGCCGGGCCATATGGCCGGCACAGCCTTCCAGAAAAGCCCGGTCGGTACGCTGTTCTATGATTTCTTCGGTGCCAACACCTTAAAAGCGGATATCTCCATCTCAGTGACTGAGCTGGGATCGCTGCTGGATCACACTGGCCCGCACCTGGAGGCCGAAGAGTATGTCGCCCGCACTTTTGGAGCCGAACAGAGCTACATGGTGACTAATGGCACCTCAACGTCGAATAAGATTGTTGGGATGTATGCCGCCGCCGCTGGCAGTACGGTGTTAATCGATCGCAACTGCCACAAGTCGCTGACTCACCTGCTGATGATGAGCGATATTATCCCGATCTGGCTGAAGCCAACCCGCAATGCACTTGGCATTCTTGGCGGCATCCCTAAGCGTGAATTCACTAAAGAGAGCATCGCGCTCAAAGTGGCCCAGACCGAGAGGGCAACCTGGCCGGTGCATGCGGTGATCACCAATTCAACCTATGACGGCCTGCTGTATAACACCCACTACATCAAAGAGACGCTGGACGTGCCGTCGATCCACTTTGATTCTGCCTGGGTTCCTTACACCAATTTCCATCCAATCTATCAGGGATTAAGTGGGATGAGCGGTGAGCGAACGCCAGGGAAAGTGATCTACGAAACGCAGTCAACGCATAAACTGCTGGCGGCATTTTCCCAGGCTTCGCTGATCCACATTAAAGGTGACTACGACGAAGAAACCTTCAATGAGGCCTACATGATGCACACCACCACGTCGCCAAACTATTCGATCGTCGCTTCTATCGAAACGGCGGCGGCAATGCTGCGCGGCAATCCGGGTAAACGGCTGATTAACCGCTCTGTTGAGCGTGCGCTGCACTTCCGCCGTGAAGTGCAACGTCTGCACGAAGAGTCGGAAGGGTGGTTCTTCGATATCTGGCAGCCGGAAGGGGTTGATGAGCCAGAATGCTGGGCAATCCAGCCGGGAGAAGAGGACTGGCACGGGTTTAAAGAGGCAGACGCGGATCATATGTATCTGGATCCGATCAAAGTCACCATCCTCACGCCAGGCATGAGCGAACTGGGTGTGATGGCGGATGAGGGGATCCCGGCTGCGCTGGTGGCTAAATTCCTCGACGAACGTGGCGTGGTGGTGGAAAAAACCGGACCTTACAATCTGTTGTTCCTGTTCAGTATTGGCATCGACAAAACCAAAGCGATGAGCGTGCTGCGCGGCTTAACCGAGTTCAAGCGGGCTTACGATCTGAATTTGCGCGTTAAAAACATGCTGCCGGATCTCTATGCAGAGGATCCTGATTTCTATCGCACGATGCGCATTCAGGATCTGGCCCAAGGGATCCACCGTCTGATCCGTGAACACGATTTGCCAAGGTTGATGCTGCAAGCCTTTGCCACCTTGCCAGAAATGAAAATGACGCCGCATCAGATGTTCCAGCAGCAGGTCAAAGGCAATGTTGAAACCGTAGAGATAGCGCAGCTGGTTGGGAGGGTCTCCGCGAATATGATCCTGCCTTATCCGCCTGGTGTGCCAGTGGTGATGCCTGGGGAAATGATTACTGATGAAAGCCGCGCGGTGCTCGATTTCCTGCTGATGCTTTGCACCATTGGCAAACACTATCCTGGTTTTGAAACGGACATTCACGGCGCTAAGCTGACGGAAGAAGGACAGTATCTGGTACGGGTGCTAAAAAATCCGGTCGATTAATTCCAGAATAGTGCCATTGTCGGCCGCTGAGGGCCTGCGTAAAGTAAGGGATAGAAGCCATTATCAAGGAGTTATTATGTTAGGTATTAAGCAGGTCCACCACATCGCTATTATCGCCAGCCAGTATCAGGTCAGTAAGGACTTCTACTGTGACATTCTGGGGTTTACCTTGATGGGCGAAGTGTACCGTGAAGCTCGCGACTCCTGGAAAGGGGATTTGGCCCTGAACGGTCAGTACACCATTGAACTGTTCTCTTTCCCTTTCCCTCCTTCGCGCCCGACTCAGCCTGAATCCTGTGGCTTGCGCCATCTGGCCTTCAGCGTTGACAATATTGATGCCGCTAAAGCGCATCTGGAATCAAAAGGGGTGAGTTGTGAAGATATCCGTATCGATCCGGTGACCGATAAGCGCTTTACCTTCTTCAACGATCCGGACGGTTTGCCGCTGGAGCTCTATCAGGCGTAATATAGCGCCATTCTGACCCGGTCAACTCTGGCCGGGTTTATCTCCTCCCGTAACGGAATTCTCATGTCACTGCACGCACTTGCTCAGCACCTCGCCGGACATCAGCATCTGCTGGTGGGCTTCAGCGGTGGGCTGGATTCCACGGTTCTGCTGCATCAGCTGGTTACGCTGCGTGAACAGCGGGGCGATCTGCAACTGCGGGCAATCCACATTCATCATGGACTGAATCCGCTGGCTGATGGCTGGGTGGAACATTGCCAGCAGCAGTGCCAGCGTTGGCAGGTTGAGCTGGAAGTGGTGTATGTCACGCTGGATAGCCGTGAGAAAGGGGTGGAAGCCGCTGCCCGTGAAGCTCGTTATCAGGCTTTTGCTCAGCATCTCAGACCGCTTGAGAGCCTGCTAACTGCGCAGCATCAGGACGATCAGTGTGAAACCTTACTGCTTGCCTTAAAGCGGGGTAGCGGGCCAGCTGGCCTGGCGGGAATGCCCGTTCAGTCTTTGTTAGGCACGCAAACTCTGCTTCGTCCTTTATTGTCCCAAACCCGCCTGCAACTCGAAGCCTGGGCAGCAGAACATGCCTTGAGCTGGATTGAGGATGACAGCAATCAGGACACCCGTTTTGACCGCAACTTCCTGCGGCAAAAAGTCATCCCTGAACTGGTCAGCCGCTGGCCACATTTCGCGCATTCAGTTGCCCGCAGCGCCACGCTATGCGGTGAGCAGGAGCAACTGCTGGATGAATTGCTGGCTGAATCACTGGGTAAGCTGGTGGATGCGGCTGGAGGTATGGAGTGGGCGCCTCTGCTGGCGATGAGTGAAGTCAGACGTGCCGCACTTCTCCGGCGCTGGATTGCTCTGCAGGGGGGACTGATGCCGTCGAAAGAGTCACTGCAGCGACTCTGGCAGGAAGTGGCTTGCAGCCGTGAAGATGCTGAACCTCGTTTGCGCCTTGGCTCGTTTGAAGTCAGGCGCTATCGCGAGCGGCTTTACTGGCTGGCACTGACTGAGCCGGTCAGTGAGGTGATTATCCGCTGGCCTTTGACTGCAACAGCGTTAAGTTTGCCGCAACAGCTGGGGCACTTGCTGCGTGATGATGCAGGCATGAAGATTCGGGCACCTCTCGCCGGGGAAGCCGTTAGCGTGCGTTTCCAGGCTCAGGGGAAGTTTCATCTTATCGATCGGGCTGGCAGCCGCTCGCTGAAAAAGATCTGGCAGGAAAAGGGGATCCCGCCCTGGCAACGCGATCGCACGCCTTTGCTGTTTTATGGCGAAACGTTGATTGCAGCCGTTGGGGTATTTGTCACGCGGGAAGGAAAAGCGGATAAGGACGTTTACTGGCAAGTGAGCTGGATAAAACAGGGATAATCTGGAGCTTGGGCGGAAGAGATTCCGCCCGGAGGATTAATCAGATTCGCTGACCACAACGGTGCCCAGATCTGGATGGCTGAAGCTGGCAATATGGTCCAGTCTCAGCTCACGGACTTCACCTGAAAGATCGATAGCCAGATATTCCACATTCTTTCGAGACACCATGTCGGTGGCTTTGGCCTTCAGCTTTTCACCATCTTTCAGTTCCAGAGCCAGCATCCAGCTGTTCTGGCAGGCAAGTTCCAGGTTGTCGTAATCGTCGCAGTTTATCGGTTTGTAGGCTTCATTCGTCAACATAATCGCTCACCAATAAGTTTGCAGCAGCAAAAGCTGCCTGTTCCCTGATGGAAGAGTGTAGCTCAGTATTGGCAGCTACCTCGTCAAGTGCTTTCAGTACGCAACCTAATGCGTCTGGCACGTATCCCAGATCGCCGCTGCCTATCTGGGCATATTTGCGGCGAACTAATTCACAATACTTTTGCATTTGCACCTCACTCAGAGTTTTCTCTGGCTATTTTACGACTATAACACAGGCTTTTGCGTGAAATCAGCCCACCGGACAGTGATTTGCTGTGTCAACGGGTTACAATAGCGGCCAATAACCATAAGGAACCCCATGGCACTTAAAGCGACCATTTATAAAGCGACGGTCAACGTTGCGGATATGGACAGAAATGTTTTTATCGACAGCAACCTCACGCTGGCCCGCCATCCCTCGGAAACCGAAGAGCGTCTGATGCTGCGCCTGCTTGCCTGGCTGGTGAACGCCCATGAACGTCTGGTCTTTACCCGGGGCTTGAGCGCAGAAGATGAGCCAGAAATCTGGCTGATGAACGATCACAACGGTATTGAGCTGTGGGTTGATTTGGGCTTGCCAGAAGAGAGAAGGGTGAAAAGAGCCTGTAATCGCTCAACCAGCGTAGTGTTATATACCTATAACGGACGTGCAGCTCAGATGTGGTGGCAGCAGAACCAGAGCAAACTGGCACAGCAGGATAATTTGACCATTCGTTTCATCGACGATGAGCAACTGAATGCGCTGATCAAGTTGGCCTCCCGCTCGATGACGCTGCAGGCCACCATTCAGGACGGCACTGTCTGGCTTTCCGACGACCAAAACCACCTGGAGCTGCGCTTCACTGACTGGTTGGTTAACGGCAAGCGCGCATGATTATTCTGTCGCGCAACGTCACAATCCCTGATAGCGAGCTGGAGCTGACGGCGATCAGGGCTCAGGGAAACGGCGGGCAAAACGTCAATAAAAGTTCGACGGCAATCCATCTGCGTTTCGATATCCGCGCCTCAAGCCTGCCTGAATACTATAAAGAGCGACTGATGGCGGTCAGCCACCATCTGATTACCCCGGAAGGCGTGGTGATCATCAAGGCGCAGGAGTATCGCAGTCAGGAGATGAACCGCGAAGCCGCGCTGAAGCGACTGGAGAATTTGATCCAGGAGCTGACGGTGGTAGAAAAAGCGCGGCGAGCTACGCGGCCAACGTTGGCTTCGAAGAAACGCAGGCTTGAAAGCAAAACACGCAAAGCGACAACGAAATCGTTACGCGGAAAAATGCGCGGACCGGCTGAGTAATGCCAGTAAGACAAGGAACAGTTCGAGAGAAACAGAAGGGAAGTGTTTAAAGAAGGCTGGTGAAGCAAGGTGCGGGCCGGATATGTGATTATCCGGCCCGCTGTTTTATCAGCCGTTGATTTCGCTGACCAGGAAATCGAGGATTTCACCGGTTTTAATCATCCGCTTCTCGCCTTCACGACGGGATTTGTACTCAACTTCTTCGCTGTCGAGGTTACGGTCGCCAATCACGATAGTGTGCGGCACGCCGATCAGTTCCATATCCGCAAACATCACGCCCGGACGCTCTTTACGATCGTCGAGGATCACGTCAATGCCTTTAGCGCGTAACTGAGCGTACAGCTCTTCTGCCAGCTCTTTCACACGGAAAGATTTGTGCATATTCATTGGCAGAATGGCCACCTGGAAAGGTGCCAGTGCTGCAGGCCAGATAATGCCGCGTTCATCGTGATTCTGCTCAATGGAAGCCGCCACGATACGGGTGATACCAATGCCGTAACAGCCCATGGTCAGGATCTGATTGCGTCCATCTTCGCCCTGCACGGAAGCTTTCATCGCCTCGGAGTACTTAGTCCCCAGCTGGAAGATATGGCCAACTTCAATGCCACGTTTGATCTGCAGTGTGCCTTTCCCGTCTGGGCTGGCATCGCCTTCTACCACGTTGCGGATGTCTTCCACACGCGGCAGTGGCAGATCGCGCTGCCAGTTGATGCCGGTAAAGTGCTTACCATCAACGTTGGCACCGGCGGAGAAGTCACTCATCACCGCAACAGTGCGGTCGATGATGATTGGCATGTTCAGACCAACGGGACCGAGTGAACCTGGACCGGCACCCACAATCGCCCGAATCTCTTCTTCAGTAGCGAAAGTCAGCGGTGCTTCAATCAGATCCAACTTCTCGGCTTTGATTTCGTTCAGCGCATGGTCGCCACGCACCAGCAGAGCTACCAGCGTATGGCCACTCTCTTTGGTCGCTTTCACCATCAGCGTTTTCACGGTTTTCTCAACCGGCAGATTGAACTGTTCAACCAGCTCAGCGATAGTTTTCGCATTGGGTGTATCGATTTCTTGCAGGGGCTGTTTAGCATCTGCACGGCCGCCAGCTGGCGCCACGGCTTCTGCAAACTCAATATTCGCCGCGTAATCAGATTCGGTAGAGAAGATCACATCATCTTCACCGCTCTGTGCCAGAACCTGGAACTCATGGGAAGCACTGCCACCGATAGAACCGGTATCCGCCTGCACAGCACGGAAATCCAGCCCCATACGCTTGAAGCTTTGGCTGTAGGCGCGGTACATATCATCGTAGGTAGCCTGCAAAGACTCCTGCGAAGCGTGGAAGGAGTAGGCATCTTTCATGATGAACTCACGCGAGCGCATCACGCCGAAACGTGGGCGCACTTCGTCACGGAATTTGGTCTGGATCTGGAACACATTCAGCGGCAGCTGCTTGTAAGAGCTCAGCTCGTTACGGATCAGATCGGTGACCACTTCTTCATGCGTTGGACCGAGCACAAACGGACGGTCGCCACGATCCACAAAGCGCAGCAGCTCAGGACCATATTGCTCCCAGCGTCCACTCTCCTGCCATAAATCGGCGGGCTGAACTACCGGCATGGAAATCTCAATCGCACCGGCGTTGTTCATCTCTTCACGCACGATGTTTTCAACTTTTTTCAGTACGCGCAGACCGGTTGGCAGCCAGGTGTATAACCCTGAGGCCAGTTTGCGGATCATCCCGGCACGCAGCATCAGCTGGTGGCTGATCACTTCAGCGTCGGCTGGCGTCTCCTTTTGGGTGGAGAGCAGATATTGAGTAGTACGCATGAGTTACGATTCCATTAAGCGGAAAGCTATTCGAAGTAAGCAGAGCCAAAAAAATTCTGGCGGCTAGTGTACCAGCGTGGCCGAAGACTCAAAAGATGCAGGGGAATAAATTAACGGGGATCCAGCGCAATCACTACGGTTCCCGCTGCGTTTACACACCAGCGAACGTTGAAATCCAGCAGCCAGGCCGCGTATTCACGTTCGGGCTCTTCACCTTTACGGTAGGCTGGACGAGGATCCTGCGCCAGAACCTGAGTAATAAAGCGTTCCAGATGAGGATACTGCTGGTGGTGTGAAGCAAGCTGCTGTTGCGCCAGCGGCGAAAACGTCACTGACATGCTGGCTTCCGGTGCCTGTTGGGCAAACCCAGCCCTGGCATCAGCAACCGACTCGGCAAAGGGAAGGTAGGGCTTGATGTCGACTATCGGCGTGCCATCGACCAGATCCAGACTGCCCAGTTCGAGAATCACCTGGCCCTTCTCAGTGCGGATGCCTTTAAGCTCAACCAGCGACATGCCGATGGGGTTGGGCCGGAAGGTGGAGCGGGTGGCGAATACCCCCATCCGCGCGTTACCGCCAAGGCGGGGAGGGCGGACAGTTGGCCTCCAGCCGCCTTCCATTGTCTGATGAAAGACAAACAACAGCCACAGGTGGCTGAAGGCTTCCAGGCCACGAACGGCTTCGGGCTGATTATAAGGTGCGTGAAGGTGTAGTTCTCCGCCGCCATCTTCAATCAGGCCGGGCTGGCGGGGAACGGCGAACTTCTCCTTCCAGGGGGAACGAACGGTAGCAATTTGCTGGAAGGAAAATTCACTCATTGATTAGAGACTTTCAACGCTGAACCCTGGCAAACGGCCTGGCGGTAGCAGCCCTGCGCATTGCTGACGATTTCACACTGGTGAACCAGCACCGCATTGGCTTTCATTGCGGAAGCGCGGATCTGCATTCTTTTACGGGCAGTGTTGAGATTTGGCGGCGAGCTTTGCGCGCTGGCCTGGCAATCATCACCGTAAACTTCACCAAGATCGCGGAATGGTTTGCTCACCAGATCGCTGGCATCCGTATAGAGTTTTACCGGAGCAGGCCGCGTTTGCGGTTTGCTGCGTTGTGGCTGAGTTTGCGTAGTCTGCTTGAAGGGTTCGACGGGCTTATAAGGTTTCTGCATCAACGAACACCCTGTCAGCGAAAGGGCTAACAAACAGAGCGGTAAAACACGCATGGGACTATCCTCATGTTCGGTAAAAGTGGCGTTATTGAAACAAGCCTTCGGGGAAATAACAAGCGCTTAAAAAGGCAAAAAGCGGGCAAAAGCCCGCTTCGTACTGGGTAAAGCTGTTTCTGCGATACTCTTCGCAGGTAACAGGCTTACCAGCCTTTAACCGCACCGCCGTTGAAAATCTTGTTAGCTGCGGCGTTCACTTCGTCAGACTGGTATGCCTGCACGAATTTCTTCACGTTTTCCGCGTCTTTATTGTCTTCACGGGCAACGATCATGTTCACGTAAGGGGAGTCTTTCCCTTCTACGAAGATGCCGTCTTTTTGTGGGGTCAGGTTGATCTGGCTGGCGTAAGTGGTGTTGATCACTGCCAGAGCGATCTGCTGATCGTCCAGTGAACGTGGCAGCTGAGGCGCTTCCAGTTCAACCAGTTTGATGTTCTTCGGGTTCTCAACCACATCCAGAGAGGTTGGCAGCAAACCAGTGCCTTCTTTCAGCTTGATCAGGCCGACCTTCTGCAACAGCAGCAGTGAACGACCTAAGTTGGTTGGATCGTTAGGGATAGCAACCTGTGCACCGTTCTGCAGCTCATCCAGGGATTTAATCTTCTTGGAGTAGCCCGCGATTGGGTAAACGAAGGTATTGCCTACCGACGTTAACTTATAGCCGCGATCCTTGATCTGCTGATCCAGATAAGGTTTGTGCTGGAAGGCATTTACATCGATGTCGCCTTTGCTCAGCGCTTCGTTCGGCAACACGTAATCGTTGAAGGTTACCAGCTCAACGTCCAGACCGTATTTATCTTTAGCAACCTGCTTGGCCACTTCAGCAACCTGCTGCTCAGCGCCAACTATTACGCCGACTTTGATGTGGTTTGGATCTTTCTCTTTCTGATCGCAACCAACCAGCGCCAAAGTACCAATCAGCGCGCCCACAGCGGCAAATGTTTTAAAGTTAAAAGACATATCCCTTCCTTAATTTAATCGGACTGTTGTTTATTTGTGAGTGACGGCACGTGCAATGCGGTCGCCACAGAACTGAATCAAATACACTAGAACAACCAACAACACTAATACCGTATTCATCACCGTAGCGTTATAACCGATATAACCATACTGAATACCAATCTGGCCCAGACCGCCGGCACCCACGGCACCGCCCATAGCGGAATAACCAACCAGCGTAATCAGCGTAATGGTAGCGGCATTAATTAAGCCTGGCAGTGCTTCAGGTAGCAGAACTTTCTTCACGATCTGGAACGGCGTGGCGCCCATCGCGCGGGAAGCCTCGATCAAGCCAGTAGGCAGTTCCAATAATGTGTTCTCAACCATACGGGCAATAAAGGGTGCAGCGCCGATAGTCAGTGGCACAATCGCCGCCTGTAAGCCAATGGAGGTGCCGACGATCATGCGGGTGAACGGAATCATCCACACCAACAGGATAATGAAGGGGATCGCGCGGAAGATATTCACCAGCGCCGACAGCGAGCGATACAGTGAACGGCTTTCCATGATCTGGCCTGGACGAGTGACATATAAAAGAACGCCAAGCGGCAGACCAATAACAAAACCGAAGAAGCCAGAGACAAAAGTCATGACCAGCGTCTCCCAGACGCCCCGGCAAAGAAGCAGGATCATCGCCTCAGACATAACCTAGTACCTCTACCTTTACATGATGCTCTTTCAGGAACGTAATAGCCGCCTGAGTATCGGCCTCGGTGCCATGCATTTCGGTCAGCATGATGCCAAACTTCACACCACCGGCGTAATCCATTTGGGCACTGATAATATTGTTATTCACATTGAAGCGACGGGCCGACTCGGACAGCAGCGGTGCATCAACAGACTGACCTGTGAATTCCAGGCGTAATAAAGGCACGCTGTCCGGTTTGTTCGCTGCCGACAGACGCGCGCTGTAATCTTCCGGGATATCCAGATGCAGAGTCGACTGGATAAATTGCTGGGCTAACGGCGTCTTGGGATGAGAGAACACTTCACTGACGCTGTCCTGCTCAATCAGCTCGCCATTACTGATCACGGCAACCTGGTCGCAGATGCGTTTAACCACGTCCATCTCATGGGTGATCAGCAAGATAGTGATCCCCAAACGGCGGTTAATGTCTTTCAGCAGTTCGAGGATTGAGCGGGTTGTTGCCGGGTCCAGTGCGCTGGTGGCTTCGTCACACAGCAACACTTTTGGATTAGTCGCCAGAGCACGAGCGATGGCTACACGTTGCTTCTGTCCACCGGAAAGGTTGGCAGGCCAGGAGTCTTGTTTATCCGCCAGGCCTACCAGTTCCAGCAGTTCTTTTACTCGCGCGTTGATCTCGCTGCGGGACAGCTTACCCAGCTCCAGCGGCAGGGCAACATTCCCGGCTACAGTGCGGGAGTTCATCAGGTTAAAGTGCTGGAAGATCATGCCAATCTGGCGGCGAGCTTTCGTCAGCTGGCTTTCAGAAAGACTGGTGAGGTCCTGACCGTCGACCAGCACAGTGCCGGACGTGGGGCGTTCAAGCAAATTAACGCAGCGGATCAGGGTACTTTTCCCTGCGCCCGATGCGCCAATAACGCCATAAATTTGCCCGGCAGGCACGTGCAGGCTGACATCAGACAGCGCTGTAATCGTGCGAGTGCCTTGCTGGAACACTTTGGTGATAGAGTTAAGTTTTATCATTTTATTATCGTAGTGCAGTTATCCGTGGCGTGTATTGAGTGCATCGCCTTGAGCGAAATGCGAGTGGATGTTAAGGCATCCAGACGTCTAAATCAATCAAAGTCATTCAAACTGCCATTCTCACCGTTAGCGCAATCATGCGATACTCTACGGCAACTTTAGTAGCAGGAGTTTCTACGTGACAGACAAAGTCCCCGCCATATTTCTCGATCGTGATGGCACGATGAATGAGGATCATGGTTACGTCCATGAGATCGACAACTTTCAGTTTATAGAGGGTGCCATTGAGGCCATGCACGAGCTTAAGAAGATGGGCTTCGCGCTGGTGATGGTGACTAACCAATCCGGGATTGCACGCGGCATCTTTACTGAAGATACCTTTATGCAGCTAACCGAGTGGATGGACTGGTCGCTGGCCGACCGTGAAGTGGACCTTGATGGCATCTATTTCTGCCCACATCATCCGGAAGCAGTAATAGAAGAGTATCGCCAGCAGTGTGATTGCCGTAAGCCAGAACCTGGTATGCTGTTGTCCGCTCAGAAAGAGTTGAACATTGATATGGCCGCTTCTTATATGGTTGGCGATAAAATTGATGACATGCTGGCAGGTAAAGCAGCCGGTGTAGGAATAAAGGTGTTAGTTCGTAGCGGCAAGCCGATTACCGAAGAGGGTGAAAAAGCAGCTGACTGGGTGATTAATAGCCTTGCAGACCTGCCCGCACGCATCAAACAGGGCTAAAAAGCAGCGTTCTGCGCGAAGTTTCATCGAACGGTAAAAAAGTTCAGATTTACGCTTGCCTTCCCGCGGCGTATCCCTATAATGCGCCTCCATCGAACGGCAACGAGCAAACGCTCAGTGTGCTGAAAGATGAAGAGAAAATTCCTGATTTAAGGGGTTGACTCTGAAAGAGGAAAGCGTAATATACGCCACCTCGCAGTAAGGCGCTAAGGCACTTACCGCAACGCTCTTTAACAATTTATCAGACAATCTGTGTGGGCACTCGCAGGATTGATATCAACGTCTCCGGACGTAAA
>NZ_JBAVTT010000175.1:0-5755 GCF_049696395.1 Erwinia sp. | reverse complement strand
GAGATGACGATCCACGAAATGTTCGAGGCGCAGGTAGTGAGGACCCCAGAGAATATCGCACTGGTATTTGAGGGCGTGAGCCTGACCTATCGGCAGTTGAATGAACGGGCCAACCGGTTGGCGGCTTTCTTGAGAGCGCAGTTTGTTTTACAACCGGACGATCTGGTGGCGCTGTGTTTAAACCGCTCTGAGCATATGCAGGTCGCGATACTGGCCACTCTCAAGGCGGGGGGCGCCTATGTACCGCTTAGCCCCGATATGCCCGCGGAGAGAATGCTCTGGACGATAGAAAATATTCATTCCCGCGTTATTCTGACGGAGTTGGTCACGCAAGAGGCGCTGGCCAAACTGATTAATCCACAGAAGACGGCGCTGCTGTGCGTGGACGATCCTGAGTTGATTGCGCGGGCTGCCAGCCACCAGGTGGTTAATGTGGCAACCCAAACCAAACCTGACAATCTGATTTATGTCATCTATACCAGCGGGACGACGGGAACCCCTAAAGGGGTAATGATTGAGCATCATTCTGTCGCCAATCTTGTGGAAGCGCAGCGGAGTATCTTTGGCACTGAGATCTGCCAGGCCGGAGAGCCGACAAAAAATTACCTCTTCTATTCAAATTATACCTTTGACGCGCATGTCATGGATGTGTTCAGCCCGTTGCTGTCCGGCCATTGCTTACATGTCTTGTCTAAAGAGATACGTTTGAATTTCGGTGCGCTTGCTGCATACATTAAACAACATGCCATTGATATCGGCGTTTTGCCTCCTGCGCTGCTAAATAACAATGAAACACTGGGGCTTTCCACGCTAATCCTGGGAGGGGAGGTGGCCAGTAGCAGCGTGATAGAGCGCTATAGTGCTCAGGGGGTAAAAATAGTTAACTGCTATGGCCCAACGGAAACCACGGTCTTTGTCACCAGTAACGTTTATCAAACGGGCGATAGCAATACCATCATTGGTCGGCCGATAGGCAATGCTGACGCTTATATTCTGGACAGTTGTCTACGGCCGCTCCCTGCGGGTGCCGTGGGTGAACTCTATATCAGTGGTGACTGTGTAGGTCGTGGCTATTTAAATAACCCAGAGGCGACTCATCAGGCGTTTATCGCCAATCCATTGCAAAGTGATGAAGATAAAACGCGAGGGCGTCACGATCGGCTGTATCAAACTGGCGATTTAGTCCGTTACCTGAACGACGGTAAGATTGACTATATTGGGCGTAATGATGCCCAGGTGAAGATCCGTGGCTTCAGGATCGAATTGGTCGAAATCGAAAACTGTCTGGCCCAATACCCACAGATTGAACAGGTAGTGGTACTGGCGCTGGAGCATGACTCGGGGCAAAAGTACCTGGCAGCCTATTATATTGCGCCAGACGCATTACCAGCAGATGTGCTGTCTGAGCATCTGCAACAGCGTTTACCTGCCTATATGATCCCCACAGCGTTTGTTCATTTAACGGCATTGCCGATGAACATGAACAATAAGTTGGATCGCAAAGCCTTACCTCTGCCGATATTAACGGATGAGGTGAACTACGTGGCCCCAGCTAACGAGAGTGAAATGCTGATCTGCCGCGTATTCGCGGAGGTATTACCTCTTAAGGATTATGCGGTAGGGATCACCGATGACTTCTTCCGTTTAGGCGGGGACAGTATCAGCAGTATCCAACTGGCGAATAAACTGAAAAAGTTATCGGGCCACCATCTCACGGTGAAAGACATCTTTGCCCACAGAACGGCCAAAGCTTTGAGCACTTACCTGCTGCAATGCCGGGGTGACAATTTGCCGGTTATCCAGTCAGAGGCAGGTATGCTGGCGGATGAGCTACCCTTGGCGCCGATCCAGCGCTGGTTCTTCCAGGCCGTAAAGTCGGGGAAATTGCCTGATGCTGATCATTGGAACCAGGCATTTATGGTTAAAGTGCCCACGTTAAATGTTGAGCTACTGCGTTTGAGCGTGGCTAAACTGGTTGAATACCATGATATTTTTCGAGCCGTTTACCCGAAAGATGCCGCTGCCGGCCACTACCGTCAAACTATAGCGACGTTGCCATTTGATGCGATCAATCAACAGGACTTCACAGTTGTTCAGCTCGATGCGCAGTTGACGGCCTGGCAGAACCGTTTTTGCCTGGTAGAAGGGCCACTGTTCCATATCGGTTATATTGCAGGCTACGCTGATGAGACTGCGCGTATCCATGTGGCGGTACACCATCTCAATATTGATGTGGTCAGCTGGCGGATTATTAACCACGACTTACGCACGCTTTACCAGTTCTTTGCAGCGCAAGGCGATAACCTTGATGCGACGGTTAATGCGCAAACTATCCTGGGCCAGAAAGGCACGAGTTACCGCCAATGGGTCAACTCACTGCAAAACTACCCAGCCGTTGCAGTGAACAACTCTCTGGATGAGAGGCATTACTGGGATAACCTGACCACGGATTTGGACGGCTGGCACCAGCGTTTGGACGCCCATCGTGTGGGGATGCTCAATCGTACGATGATAAGCCTGTCGCAAGAGCAAACCGCTTGTCTGTTGCGAGACCTTCATCATGTTTATCACACCGAGATGAACGATATTCTGCTGACCGTACTGGCGGATGCGTTGTCGCAGGTGGTTGGCGGTAACAGCCATTATGTTCTGCTGGAAGGACATGGCAGAGAGGCGATGTTTGACGATGTGGATATCAACAATACCGTCGGTTGGTTTACCTGCATGTATCCGGTCAATCTGCGTATTGAGCATCGTGACCTTGTACGCAATTTACCGTTGATTAAAGACAGACTACGAACCTCTCCTCACCATGGCTTAGGTTATGGTGTGCTGGTTGGCTATGATGCGCAGGCATTGCCCGCAGTGACCTTCAACTACCTTGGCCAGTTCGATGGTGATGAACGGGATGGCGAGTGGGTGTTTGTTCAGGAATCTACGGGGGTGGCATTATCAGCGAATAACCGCACAACGGACTTCTTAGCGCTGAACGGCGGTGTGCTCAATGGCCAATTACAGTTCCTGGTCGAAGGGGATCTCAGCCCGCAACAGCTCGAACTGTTTGCCACGACTTATCGCCAGCGGTTAATCCAGTTGATCGACGAGCTTAAGCGGTCATCTCGCTCTTATCTCACCGATTCTGATGTTAATGGTGTGGTTTCCGGTGAATTGTTAGCGCGCCTCCAGCAGGATGAAGAGGTTGTGGCGATTTATCCGGCAAACAGCCTGCAACAAGGATTTATTTATCATTACGTACTGCAAGGCTATATCGATAACGCCTACCGTACGCAAATGGTCTGGCACTATCGCAATGCGCTGGATGTCGAGCTGTTAGAACGGGCGTGGCAATGCAGCCAGGTGAAATATCCGGCGCTGCGGCTAAGATTCTCCTGGCAGGAAGAGTTTGTGCAGATTGTCGATAAGCAAGGCACCTTTGGTTGGCAGTTTATCGATATCAGTAAGCAGGACGAATGTGCACGAGCAAGCACTGTGGCTGAACTCATCAAACAGGATCAGCAAACCCATTTCGATTTGTCCGCTAAAGGGCTATTCCGGCTGTATATCGTTAAGTGCGCGGATGATCACTATATTTGTCTGTTTAATAACCATCACGCCATTCTGGACGGCTGGAGCCTGCCGATCTTGCTCAATGACGTGCACCAAAATTATTTGGCCCTGCAACAGGGAAGCGCGCCGGAGCAAGCCGCAGATCAAAGCTATCTGGAGGCGCAGGCATTGCTTCAGACGGTTAGCCAGGACACCGAGCAGTTCTGGCAGAACTATCTGGGTGGCTTAGAGGTGCAAGAGAACCTCAGTGGCCTGCTAAAGCCGGAGATGAAACACGTTAATTTAAGTGAATATAAACACCTGCAAGACCCCCAAAGCGTGTCGACCGCATTGGTCGGTGAGCTTTACCACGGGCTGAAGGCGCTTTCGCGGCAGCATGGCGTGACGTTGAATGCGCTGATGCAGTATTGCTGGCACCAACAGCTCAGTCTTTATAGCCATGCGGACGTGTCGATTGTGGGGATGACGGTGTCTGGCCGTAATCTTCCGGTGGAAGCGATTGAACGCTCTGTTGGTCTATATATCAATACGTTGCCTGTCGTTCTGGTACACACCGATGAGGCGATTATCGAGAATGTCAAACGCCTGCAGGCCCATATTAATGACATCAATAGCTACAGCAATATCAGCCTGATCACGCTGCAGAAGGCGGGGGTACGTCTGTTTAACTCGCTATTCGTGTTTGAAAACTATCCGGTGCCTGCCGATAACGGCGAGAGCCTGTTCAAACTCGATTTTGAGGATAGTGATGAAAAACTGGATTATCCGCTGGGCATCATGGTGTATGAACAGGATGGACGGATTGAGTTCAAGATCAACTATGCGGGTGAGTTGTTCAGCCGTTCGGCCATGGAAGGCGTGTTGCAAGGAATACGGCTCACCGTACAGCAGTTGATCGCGGACCCGACCATGGGTCCCCAGGCGTTATCGCTGCTGACGAAGGACGACTCTATGCAGCTGGTAGCAAACCAGCCGCGGGTTCAGGTTGCCGTGGAGCGAAATAAACTGGTCGGTCAGATGTTTGAAGAGCAGGCAGCCAGAACACCGGATGCTTTGGCGTTGGTGTATCAGGATATGCGTTTGACGTATCGTGAGTTAAATCAGCGGGTGAACCAGTTGGCGGCTTATCTGCAGGCGAACTTTGCGATACAGCCTGACAGCGCGATTGGCCTCTATTTTGATAAGTCGACCCATATGGTCATTGCCATGCTGGCCGTGCTTAAGGCCGGGGCGGCCTATGTCCCGATTAGCCCTCAGGCACCGTTGGAACGCTTGAGTCTGCTAGTCGAGGACGTTAAACCGGTGCTGATCCTGACGCAGCAGCATCATGGTGCACGCATCGCTGGCTGTGGTTTCCCTCTGCTGGATATTGATAACCCGCAACTGGCCAACAGGCTGGCGCAGATCGACGACAGCAATGTACCGTCACGCACGCAGCCAGACAATTTGGCTTATATCATCTATACCAGCGGAACCACTGGCCAGCCAAAAGGGGTGATGATTGAACATCACTCGTTAATCAACCTGGCGCAAGGACAGTCAGACCTGCTAGGTATGCCTACGGGCTATGAGCAGGCTGCCAGGCTAAACACGTTGTGGTACTCGGAATATGTTTTCGATGCCCATGCGCTGGATGTCTTCAGTGCCTTGTTGAATGGCCATTGCCTGCATATTCTGGCAGAACACCAACGTCTCGACTTTATCGCACTCTCTGCCTATATCAGGCATCAATCCATCGATTTCGCCTTTATTCCTCCGGCGTTACTGGCACAAATTGAACTCCTGGAACTGTCCACGCTGGTCGTTGGCGGGGAGTGTATCGATGCGGCGATGATTGACCGCTACTGTGAGGCCGGAGTTCGTTTGATCAACGGTTACGGGCCTAGCGAGACCACCGTTTGGGCGACGGCGCGGATCTATCAACCTGGCGATGCCAATACCAATATCGGCAAGGCGATCAACAACGTTTGTGTTTATCTGTTGGATCGCCATCTGCGCCCCGTCCCACAAGGTGCGATTGGCGAGCTGTATATCGGGGGGGCTGGCGTTGGGCGCGGCTACCTGAATAATCCGCAGGCGACAGCGGATGCGTTTATTGCCAATCCGTTTCGCAGTGACGCCGAACGCAGCCGCGGTGAAAATGCCCGCCTTTATAAAACCGGAGACCGGGGCCGTTACCTGCCGGACG
>NZ_JBAVTT010000174.1:0-4280 GCF_049696395.1 Erwinia sp. | reverse complement strand
TTTCGCTTTCAGGCTCGTCAGCTGCTGGCTGTAGCCGTCGATATCGCTCAGGCGTGAGCTGATGACCTGCATCTGAAACCAGATTATCCCGCTCAGGATGCCAATCAGGAGCGCGGCGCAGACCACTGTCCAGATCATCGCGGTGGTGGCCGTGGCTCTGATCATGCCCTTCAGCCTGGCGTTCTGTTCGTGAATAGCGTTGCTGATGTTCTGCGAGCTTGATTTCAAGTCCGCGCTGATAGACGTTTCCAGCCTCACGAACTCGCGCTTCACGCTCTGCTCGGTATCCTGCGCTTGCTGCTTCGATTTCTCCTCGAAGCCCTTCGCCAAATTTAAAATCTCGCTCATAAATCATTCCTTTCAGCCGGATGTTTCTGCCGCCGGACGGGTCGGCAATACTGATGCTGCTTTTGGTTTCCCGCGCCACGGTGAGACCGATGCTTTCAAGCTGAGTCACCACGTCCTGCCGGCTGCGTATCGCGCCCTGTGCCATCAGGTTCATCAGGCCGGCGGTCAGCTTTTCCGCTGCCTGCTGTTTGTCTCGCGGCAGGTCGCTGGCCTGCGTCAGCGGGCGACGATAGGCGGGGTCATTGGGGTCACGCAGTCCGAGTCGGTCATTGGTCAGCGTCTGCCAGGCGTTGACCCTGGGACGGTCGGCGCGGTCGAAATAGGGTTGCAGACGTTTCCCGCTCTGTAACTCGATGTTCGGGATCACGAAGTTCAGCTCTAGACGGCCTTTATCCTGATGCTCAACCCAAAGGCAGGCGTACTGGTCTTTGTCGAGACCGGTCATCAGTGTCTGTTCCCATTCATCCATCAGCCGCGCCTTTTCAGGCTCAGCAATGTCGGCCTCCTGAAACGACAGCACGCCGGACGTGTAGGCACGGGCAAAGTCACAGCCGTCAATCAGCTCGCGGGTACGTTCGGCATCTCCTCGCAGCACACGGGCATCGTCACGCTGGCGATCCTTGCCCAGCAGGTAATCAACCGGACCACTGCCCGAACCGGCACCGCGTGAGTGAATTTTAACGATCACGATGCTGCTCCAGCAGTTCACTGAGATTGCGGTCGAGACTGTTTAACACCGCCAGCAGTGAAACGCGGTCAGTAGGGTTCAGCCCATCGAGCTGGTTAAGGCGGCGGGCGATCTGATTAAGGTTGTTGCCTATCCCGCTGACCTGTCGCAGCAGGTCGGGCGACACATCAGGCAAACGGCGCTTTCTGGCGGTATGTTCTCCCAGACCGAGCTGACGCAGCCATCCGGCCAGATGGATACGGTCACAGCGATCAATCAGTCGCTGATGCTCTGAGTCGGTGAGCCGGATTTTGATCTCTCTCGTACGCTTTTCCATTCTCACTCCGCTGAGAAATATTCGCACCCAAAGTGCGAAAGTTTCGCAGTGGATGCCCGGGGTTTCGGGGGGTGGCGAGCCCCCTGAACCAGTCACAGACGGAGCCTCGTAGAGGGGACGCTGTGTGTACTGGCTTAAGGTATGATGGAGTATGTCAGATTATGCGGTCGCTGCAAAAAAAAAGCCCTCTTCGAGTAGAGGGCTGTTATCTGATATAGGCTTGTTTCAGTGCAAACATTTTTCAGCTACTATTTGGTAAAATTAAAAACAATTAGCCACGGCAGGTTATCTATGCACGCAGTTCACATGTCTTCTTTCCGAGTGTTGCTCAAAGCAAGGTCAAGAAAATCCTTTAAGCTTGGTGAGTTAAATAATGATCAAAACATAAAAGCCTATGAAATAGTAAAAGGGATCATTAATAGAAATACAAACATACCTCTAGAAGATACCGATACTAAGCTAATAGTTTCCATAACACCTGGCAGCCTTACCTTTGACGATAACAAAAGAATCATATACGGGTATGTCAATGCGGGTCGTTATGGGGAAAACTACACCGTAAGACAAAAGTTACTGTCATCTTCAAGTCATAAAAAAGTAAACCATGATGAAGTCACGGAGAAAAGAAGATACATATTCATGTATTTACCTGACAGTTTAGATACAGGAATAATTGCCTTCCATGACACATCTAGATTAAACGCTAGGACGCCCATAAAACGTATCATAGAAAACGGATTTATGGCGAATACGCCTTCATTAGAAGCCCGCGTTCGATCATTGTTACATGAGCAAATACCTCAATCTATAAAAGACTCACCTGTAACAGAGGTTAAAGCTGTCGGGTATAAGGTAAGTAAAGATACTGCCGATGCTATGCGTTTAATAGGTAATAGGACAACGGCAGAGTTTGTGGTAAAAAACAAAGGCTACTCAATGGGGCTAGTATCTGACTATCTAGATAAGAGCAAATCACAAAATAAGCTGATAGAGCTTTTAGAACCCAATAGTGACAAACTAAAAATAACAGTTCAAGTAAACGGAAAAGACAAGATCTATGAACTGAGGAACATAATATCAAAGGGCGTGTCTATAACTTTAGATGATGCAAGTCTGAACATAGACCCTCTGACGAACGAGCCTAACGAGCAAGACTTGCACAATGCCGTGAAAGAAGAAATAAATGATTTCCTTTCAGACATTTACGGGCAAGGGTATGCAATATGAACAAAATAAACATTTACTGGTTGATTGCGAACCACATATCAAGTTTAAAGGATGATGATTCTACGCCATTACCTAAGGCGGACTTGTGGCTTCATTTTATATCTCCGTTAATAATGTCAGCGTTGATATGTTACTTTTTTAAAGTAATGCCATCGTCAGTGGTTGGCATTATGGTTAACTTTGGATCAATCACAACCGCATTATTAATGAGTGCCGTTGTAATGGTTTACGACCAGAAAAGCAAAGTAATTGAAAAGGAAGAAAAAGAAACTGTAGCTGATAAAAAAACAACCTATAAAAAAAATATAGCTCTCTACAAAGAATTATGTCAAAACATTTGCTTTGCGATACTCACATCAATAATAATTGTTATACTCTCGGCCGTGCTTTCATTCTACGACATGAAAATAACATCAGGAATTCCTTACTATATATTCCTTATGGCTTCTTTTTTATGTTATGCATTATTTATATCAACAATGATAACATTCCTAATGATCTTAAAAAGATTTAGCATAATACTGGATAACTAAAATTCATTTGGCTTTCTTTTTTTGATAAAAGAAAGCCCTTCTGCTAATACCAAGGCTTATCCACGGGCTCTCACTCTCTTGTGAAGAAATACTTTTTTTCCTTCCTCCGCCTGAACTGATTTTACCTCCAGCCCTACCTCTAACAGACTGAACTTCAGAACCATGAGTTCGCTCTACATAAGTATCAAAACTTTCTTTGGAGAAATGGAACATAGTCCATTTAGCAATGCTTTTAGCTACTCCCATCACTTCACCATCGTCAAGAGGTGTTGGAAATTGCAGATTGTAGGCGTTGGCACGTTCATAGCAGGCTTGCAGCCACTGTCCATACTCAGGCCACCCTTGACGAATTGCGCGATACGCCCACTTACGCGTTTTGTCGAACAGGGTGCAGTTACGGCCTAAGCCATAGTCGGCTACGATTTCTTTGTCGTTTGCGGTGTTCAGCTCGAGCGAGTCGGCCAGCCAGTCCAGTGTGTAGAGCTCCGGCTGCCAGACGGCAATCTTCCAGTGCCCGTGGTTCGGATTCTTGCAAATTAACCCCGAATACCCCACGTCAGCGTCCAGTTTTTTACGTAGCGCATTCTCTACGGCGGCGGCGTACTTCAGTGGCTTCATTTTTCCGTCAGGTGCGGTACGTATCGAGGTTTTCAGCGCGTAAAGCAGGTGAGCGTGACCATTTTCGGGGTTGGTGATGGTCAGCGTGGGCGCAGGGGCGTTTCTATCGCTCCAGTCTATCGCGGCGCCGAGTCGGTCAACGTCAAATCCGAGCCAGAACATGGCGTGTGGCTGGTTGAATTGGATGTATTTCGCCAGAATAGCGCGCTCTTTTCCCGCGATGCGTACACCAAAGTGCAGATCGTCCGAAAAGTACGGCTTGTGTGGTAAGCGGTCGTTGAACAGGTCGAGGGCTGGGTTAGTCACTCATGCCAGCGCTTATGGCGGGCTGTTGTCTTGCACTCTGCATGTGCTAATATCCTTCTTAGGTTTTGTGCCTGGCCCTGGTCATCATGTCGCTCCGCCAAGAATGAGCATGATTTCCGGGGCTTTGTTTTTTCTGCCGTTAAAGTTACACGCGAACGGCGGCTCCTGTCGAATCCTTCCGTCATAAAGCCTTAATGTGAGGCAAGTTCCTGAAAGAATTTAGGGTTGGCCTGTATGGTCGCCA
>NZ_JBAVTT010000173.1:0-10913 GCF_049696395.1 Erwinia sp. | reverse complement strand
CACTAAATGCCAGGGCTTGTCACAAGGCTGAAGATTCAAAACGTTGTCACTGTTTTCAACGCACCAACCCAGGCATCCTGAGTTTCCTTCACCCCGCCGGGGCGATGCCAGTATTGCACTGAGGGTTAAAGGTCAAGCCAACGGGTAGCCCGCAGTCGGTAGTGAAGTTCTCCATTGATCGAGTGACCCTGTAACGGCTGATACAGCGCGTCATGAATCTCTGTTACGCCCCTGCGCTGGTTGAGCCAGGCCTGACTACGGCGCAGATTATTGCTGATTCAATCCGGTGTAAAGGAACCAGCTACGGTTATAGGTACGATACCCTTTGGGATCCTCTGCTCCATAAGTCCGGTTTTCAGTGTTAACTCATCTGTGAGTTTATGTTGGAAGGTAGTCCCCCAATAATGAACGTTCCAGTTATACCAGGTCATTGAGTTGGCCGACTTACCGCCACACTGTGATAACAATTGAAAATCACAAGGAATGATCTGGTCGAAATCCTGCACTTTATTCATTAATCCCACCCGCCATTGCAGACGTTGATTAGCAAAGCTGCGGGAAAAGGTTAACCAACCCAAACGGGTTATCGATTGTCCTCCGCGTAGCTTTCCTGCGAAAGGTCATTAATTCCTGCGCGAGGATCGTTTAGCCGTTTACTGGTCAGGCTGTCATTGTGATTACGGTTGACGATATTCCCCTCTATTTTGGCATCAGCAATCCCGGTGAAAGCCTGAAGATCCTGTTGGAAGGTTAAAGCAACCTGATCAATATAAGCCGTGTGAGGATCCGGGTCATATCCTCCAGCCATGTTATAGGCAATCTGGTTCAGGTAACCGAGGTTGAAGACAAACCCTTTGCCTTCCAGTTCTGGCCTGAACCCTGGATAATTTGTCGTGCTAATTGTTGATATTCCATGATTTTCACTTCATCGAAAAAAAGTCTTCGCACCCTGTGGTTGAATGACCAGCAAAAAAAAACCTGAACGACTTATTTCCACGCAGACCAGGTGGAAAAAAGCGGTTCAGGTTTTGCCTGAGTTAACAGTGACAATCCTTTATTGCTGCGGCTGATATTTCCTCAAGTTGGTTGAAATAACAACCCTCTCGCACCTTTCCGTGCTCAATTCGTGAGCAACCTCTTATTTGTTCGCACATTGACATGCTTATTAACGGCTTAGCGAATAAGGCCATTTTGCAACGGTAGGCTGGCAGGCTAGACTGACTCGTATTGATGATGCTTAATGCGGAGCGGCTGTGGACGTGATTGAAGGCAAGGCTTTACAGATATCGGATGCCATAATTTCCTGTCAGCTGGATGGCAAGGGCGGGTTAATCCCTATTGATGATAAAGACGTGATTAATTGCGATCGGCCATGCTGGTTGCATCTGAATTACACCCATCGGGAAAGCGCAGACTGGCTTGTGTCCACGCCGTTGCTGCCAGACTCAGTGCGTGATGCATTGGGCGGCGACAGTATGCGCCCAAGAGTAAACCGTCTGGGTGATGGCACGATGATTACGCTGCGCAGCGTGAATCTGAACAGCGAGTCCCGCCCCGACCAGCTGGTGGTCATTCGGGTTTTTATCAATGACAAACTGATCGTCTCTACCCGGCAGCGCAAAGTTTTTGCCATTGATGAAGTGCTGACCGATCTGCAAAACGGCAACGGCCCGGTAAACGGTGGAGGCTGGCTGGTGGATGTGTGTGATGCGCTAACCGATCACACCAGTGAATTCATTGAAGAGCTGCACGATAAAATTATCGATCTGGAAGATGCGGTGGTCGATCAGCGGGTTCCGCCGCGTGGAGAACTGGCGTTAATTCGTAAACAACTGATTATTATGCGGCGCTATATGGCACCGCAGCGTGATGTCTTCTCCCGCATCGCCAGCGAGCGCCTGCCGTGGATGAGCGATGACGACCGCCGAAGGATGCAGGATATCTCCGACCGGCTGGGTCGCGGGCTAGATGACCTGGATGCCAGCGTGTCCAGGACCGCGGTATTAACGGATGAAATCAGTACGGTAATGGCGGAGTCAATGAACCGCAGGACCTATACCATGTCACTGATGGCAATGGTCTTCCTGCCCACCACCTTTCTCACCGGTCTGTTTGGGGTAAACCTGGGCGGAATACCAGGCGGAAACTGGGGATACGGATTTGGCACCTTCTGCTTCCTGCTGGTGGTGCTGGTGCTGGGTGTTGCATGGTGGTTAAAACGCCGGAAATGGTTGTGAGCTGAAGGGGCGGTTACCGTGGAAAAATGGGAAAAGTGCGTTGAAAACTGACCAAAATCAATATTTGCAGGTCAGCGTTAGGGCAAACTCTTTTCCGCAGGTGAATGCAACGTCAAGCGATGGGCGTTGCGCTCCATATTGTCTTATTTCCATATATTTGAATTACTGCATAGCACATTGATTCGTACAAGCCGGGTATTCCCGGCTTTTTTTTGCCCATTTGCCAGCCACGTTTGGCGTGCCTATGCTTAACGTTCATGCCAAGTCTGAGGAGGAAGACATGTTAACCAATGCAATGGACACTCCACTCGCATCCGAACCGATTCCTACCGACCCGGTCCCCATCCCTGAGCCGATCCCGACGCCGCAGCCGCTACCCGATCCGCCCATCGATCCCGATCCGATTTTAGACCCACCACCGCATGCTTAACGGCTCCACCTTTACGTGAAAGGGCAGGAACGCAGACAGGGAAGTCTCCCTTATCTTCTGGCGCTGAAGCCAGCGACGATTATTTAAACCTGCATTAAAAACCCGTATACTCCCCGCCAGAAAAGTGTCCAACCAGGAAATCGATCGTCGACCCACGTCGGCGTTATGAGAAGTCGCTATGAATCAAACAGATACAAGAAAAGAATCGCTCGAGTACAACAAGCTGCAGAAACGTCTGCGCAGAAATGTTGGCAACGCCATCATCGACTACAACATGATTGAAGAAAATGATGTGGTGATGGCCTGCATGAGCGGCGGCAAAGATTCATTCGCCATGTTGGATATCCTGCTGAATTTAAAAAAGGTGGCCCCCATCCATTTCGACGTGGTGGCGGTTAACCTCGATCAAAAGCAACCAGGTTTCCCTGAACACATCCTGCCGGCGTATTTCGAGCAGCTGGATATTCCTTACTACATCGTAGATAAGGACACTTATTCCGTAGTCAGAGAGAAGATCCCGGAAGGGAAAACCACCTGTGGTCTGTGCTCCCGACTGCGCCGTGGCACGCTTTACTCTTTTGCAGAGCGCATTGGCGCCACTAAGATCGCGCTTGGCCATCATCTGGATGACATTGTAGAAACGCTGTTCCTCAATATCTTCCACGGTGCCCGTATGAAAGCGATGCCGCCAAAACTGCGTTCAGACGATGGTCGTAATGTGGTGATCCGCCCGCTGGCTTATTGCCGCGAGAAAGACCTGATTGAATACTCTGAGCATAAAGCGTTCCCGATCATCCCTTGCAACCTTTGCGGTTCGCAGGAAAATCTTCAGCGTCAGGCAATCAAGTCAATGCTGACAGACTGGGACAAGAAAGAGCCAGGCCGCGTTGAAAGCGTGTTTAAATCGATTCAAAACGTCAGTCCGAGCCAGCTGGCTGACCGTAACCTGTTTGATTTCGTCAACCTGCCGCTGGACCGTGAAGGCGACAGGGAAGAGTATGCGTTTAGCGAAGCGACGGTCTCTTCGACCAACATCGATCAAGCCCTGTTTATCGATGTGACTAACCTCTAATCTTTTATTCTGTGGCCGCTGTACTGGCCGCTGAATCTCCTTCATAGCAGGCCGGTGACTTTTCCGGCCGCAACCAGCGGGCAGAGTTTTCTGCTACACTCAGCGCCAACTCGCCCGCCGGTTTTATCAGAGAGTAATTTGTGACTTCTTTTGCAACCCTGACAGCCCTGCCAGCCAGCCAGATCGAGAATCTGAATGAGCTTGGCTACACCACCATGACGCCAGTCCAGGCCGCGGCTTTGCCCGCTATTCTGGAAGGGAAAGACGTTCGCGCTCAGGCCAAAACCGGCAGCGGAAAAACGGCCGCCTTTGGCCTGGGTGTTCTGCACCGCATCGATGTGACCCAGTTTGTCACCCAGTCGTTAGTGCTGTGCCCAACGCGTGAACTGGCTGATCAGGTCGCGAAAGAGCTGCGCCGTCTGGCCCGTTTTGCCGCCAACATCAAAATTTTGACCCTGTGCGGCGGACAGCCGCTGGGGGCTCAGCGTGATTCATTGGTGCACGCCCCGCACATCGTGGTTGGCACGCCGGGTCGCATCCTTGATCACCTCAAGCGTGAAACGCTGAAGCTGGATCAGGTTGCTACGCTGGTGCTGGATGAAGCCGACCGGATGCTTGAAATGGGCTTCCGTGAAGACATCGAAGAGATCATCAATTATTGTCCGCAGTCCCGCCAGACGCTGCTGTTCTCAGCAACATGGCCACAGGATATTGCGCGCATCAGCAAAAACATTCAGCGCGATCCTGTCGCGGTTGAAACCGATGTGGTGTCTGATCTCCCGACCATCGACCAGCGTTTTTATGAAGCTGGCGCGCGTGAAAAGTTAACCGCGTTGATCGGTCTGTTAAGCGACGAGAAACCCAGCTCCTGCGTCGTGTTCTGCAACACCAAGCGTGAATGCGATGATGTCGCCTATGCGCTGGAAAGCAGCAAAATCAGTGCGCTGGCGCTGCACGGTGATTTAGAGCAGCGTGACCGCGACCAGGTATTGATTCAGTTTGCTAACGGTAGCTGTCGCGTGCTGGTGGCCACAGATGTTGCGGCTCGTGGCCTCGACATCAAATCGCTGGCCATGGTGGTCAACTATCAGCTGTCATTTGACCCTGAAGTGCATGTTCACCGCATTGGCCGTACGGCGCGTGCCGGGGCAGAAGGGTGCGCAATAAGCTTTGTTGCACCTGATGAGATGGTCCGGGCCCATGCGCTGGAAGATTTCCTGCAGATGAAGCTGAGCTGGCATAAAGTCTCAGAGCTGAAATCGGTTGCGGCGCAGCCTTTGCTGGCTGAAATGGCTACGCTTTGTCTGGACGGTGGCCGTAAGGCTAAAATCCGCCCTGGCGATATTCTGGGCGCGCTGACCGGTGATGCCGGGTTGAGCAGTGAAGTGATTGGTAAAATTGATATCACGCCTACTCAGGCTTATGTTGCTATCCGTCAGGATACGGCACGCCAGGCGATGAAGCAGCTGCAGCAGGTGAAAATTAAAGGCAAATCCTGCCGGGCGCGTTTGCTGAAGTAATCGGCATCACGAGCAATAAAAAAAGGCCTGATAATCAGGCCTTTTTTTTGACACGACAGAAACTAGATTTTATGCACTTCTGGCGGCTGCGCCAGCAGTGGCCCGGCATCGGCCATCAGCGTTTTGAAATGCGGCTGTTCGCCATGAATACCCACAGCCTCTTCATTTAACCAGGTTTCGTGGAACAGAAAAACGTTTCCGTCTTCAACACTGCGATACAAATCGTAATGGAGGCAACCCGCTTCAGCACGGGCCGGTTTCACGCCGTTATTCAGCACCTTTTTTAACTCATCAGCTTTGCCGGGACGGGCAGTGAACTTCGCCACGATGAGGATATTTTTATCGGTCATCCACTTCTCCTTTTAGTTACCTTGCCAGCCAGGCCGGAAATCCCACCTGACCCTGTAAACTGTTGGGGTTAGAGCGCTTTTGGGGCCTTACTGGCTTAAATTCAGGCCGTAAATTTGCGCCTGCCTACCGCATCATGCCACATTTGTTGCGCTACTTCAGGCCTGTTTAGGGCTAAACTGGCACGCCTCGCCTGTAAATCCCGCCGGATCGCCCATCAAGGCAACCCGCAGCAGCAAATCCATCAACATAAATTATCCCTCTGATTTGTAGTCACTTTCAGTTGCAGATCCTCACCCGTTATAAAATGAGACGGCTGGCTATTGCTATTTCAGTCATTTTAATTTGGTAAATATTCGTGACAGCTATCGACCCGCTCAGGATCGTAGCTTATGCTGGCTTTCTGCATAATTACCGTTCCCCGGAGAAGAAATGAAAGCAGCGACCTTTCTGCTTGTTGGTTGTGCGCTGTTGCTGTCCGCTTGCAGCAGCAGTGAAACCGATAACGAACCGCCGCAACAGGCTACCAGTGCGCATGTGCCACCAAGAGTCGTGATGTCGGATTTTGCCTCCAGCACCTGCGCTAATGCCGGGGGAACCTTAGCCTTGTCACGTCAGTTGGACGGCAGCTCTGTTGGCATGTGCCAGCTGGCAAATGGCCGCCGCTGCGGTGAAAATGCGCTGGCAAGTGGGACCTGTGCTCGTTAAACCTGCTCAGAAAACCTGACCGATTAACCAGTGTTAATCAGCCGTCAGCTCATTCGGGCAGGGCTGATTACTGCTCAGCATCTTAAGGTTTTCCAGCGTGGTTTCCGAAATGCTGGTCAGTGCTTCCGCTGTCAGGAAAGCCTGGTGGCCGGTAAACAGCACATTATGGCAGGATGACAGGCGGCGGAAGACATCGTCCTGAATTACGTCATTCGATTTATCTTCAAAGAACAGATCGCGCTCGTTTTCATAAACGTCCAATCCCAGCGAGCCAATTTTTTGCAGTTTTAATGCATCAATCGCCGCTTGTGAGTCAATCAGTGCGCCGCGACTGGTGTTAATAATCATCACACCATCTTTCATTTTCTGAAAAGCGGACATATCCAGCAAATGGTGATTTTCTGAAGTTAACGGGCAGTGCAGTGAAATGACGTCAGATTCTTTGAAGAGCGTATCGATGTCGACATACTCAGCACCCAGCTCGATGGCGAGAGGATTCGGATAGGGATCGGAGACCAGTAACTTCATGCCAAATCCTTTAAGAATACGCAGTGTTGCCAGACCAATCTTCCCTGTTCCCACCACACCAGCTGTACGACCGTGCATGTTGAAGCCGATCAGGCCTTCCAGTGAGAAATTGGCATCGCGTGTTCGCTGATAAGCGCGGTGAATTCTGCGGTTTAACGTCATCATCATGCCCACAGTATGTTCCGCCACCGCTTCAGGGGAGTAGGCCGGCACGCGAACCACTTTCATCCCCAGCTCTTTTGCCGCAGCAAGATCGACGTTATTAAAGCCAGCGCAACGCAGCGCGATAAACTTTATTCCCAGTTCAGCAAGCTCTTCCAGCACCGCGCGGCTGCCATCATCATTGACGAAGATGCATATTCCGTCACAACCAATAGCGGTTTTTGCCGTCTTTTCGGTCAACAGAAAATCGAAAAATTCCAGCTCGAAGCCGAAGTCTTCATTGACCTGTTCAAGGTATTTCCGGTCGTACTGTTTAGTACTGAATACCGCAAGTTTCATGATCTCTCTCCTGTAACCGTAAAAGGAATACTACTTCAGCATAGTAACAATAATTCTCAACAAGCGGCGACTCTGAGATCACCGCTGGGAGAAATTTGCGCTGAATCCGTTGATTATCTGTTAAAAACTTCTCCCGTGTGACATTCCGTGCCATCATTTCACCCTATGATATTCACGGATGGAGCGGAATGTTGACTGGCCTTTCGCGTGGCTTGAAGGCGGTAATGACGATCCTGCTGATTGTTGTGCTGCTGATCGCCACCCTGTTGCTGACTGTAACCCACTGGCTTCCCCGGCTGGCAGGGCTGTGGCTGCCCGCCAATACCGCTCTGGTGCTGGACAGTAATCCTCGTTGGCAGTCTGGCAAGCTGCTCGTACAGGGTTTGCATTACCGCGTGGGCGACTGTGAACTGGCGGAGGTAGAAGCGCTGTCTTTGGGCCGCACGGCAGGACGTTGGGCAGTAACCGCCGGAACCGTCAAGGTTGACAGCACTTGCGCCAGCAATCTTCCGGCCAGCCCGCAAACCAGCGCGCCTCGTTCCCTTGCGGACTGGCAGGCAATGCTGCCGGGTGTAGATATCGCCATCAACAACCTGACTGTTTCTCCGTGGCAAAGCTGGGCTGGTGAAGTAAAACTCAGTCTGGATAACCATCATCAGACCCTGCGTTACACCAGCCCGACTCTTTCGCTGGATGCGGAAGTCAGCGGACAAGAGCTGGTGCTCAACTCACTCACTGTCATCGCGCCCGGCGTGCCTGATCCGATTACCGTTGCTGGCACGCTTAGCCTGCCGAAAATTCCAGACACCTTGCCAGACGCCGGAAAACTCACCGGGGAGATGACGCTGCAAGGCATTCCTGCGCCGCTGAAAGTGAATCTGGACTGGCAGCAACAGCAGGGGCACCTGGTGGTGCACCAACAGGGAGAAGATGAGCCGCTGGTGACCTTGCCCTGGGCAATCTCAGATCAACAGATCTTGATCGAGCAAGGACAGTGGCGATGGCCCTATGCGGTTCAACCGCTGTCTGGTGGCATCACTCTGGCATTAAAAAACTGGCAGCAGGGCATTCCAGCGACCGAGATCAGCGGACGGCTGAACGTGCTGACGCAGGGAAGAGGCGGTAAAGGTAACGTAGTGCTCTCGTTGGGGCCTGGTCATCTTGACTGGAGCAACAGCCAGTTGCCTTTCCGTTTAACCGGAGAAAGTAAGCTTGCCCAGCTGCAATTCTACGCTGGCTTGCCTGGCGAAGTTCAGGGACCCTTGCTTGATCCTGCTTTGTTGTTAAAACCGGGGGCGCTGCTGCGGATGCGCGGCCGAGTGCTCTCCACACTTGAAGTGGATGAAGCGCGTTGGCCGCTAGCGGGCGTGACCGTCTCTTCGGCCGGAATTGACGGCCGCCTGCAGGCTATTCTGACGGCACACGATCCGCAGATGGGGCGGTTTAAACTGCATCTTGATGGCCGGGCTAATGACTTTTGGCCGGATAAAGGCAAGTGGTTCTGGCGCTACTGGGGCGAAGGCTATATGGCGCCGCTTGCCGCCAAATGGGACATGAAGGGTAAAGGGAGCTGGCAGGATTCGCTGATCGAGCTGTCATCGCTCTCTAGCGGATTTGATCAGATCAGTTATGGCAATGTGAACGTCAGCGCACCGCGGTTAACGCTGGCTGCACCTGTGGTGTGGCAGCGTAATGCAGAGCATCCTTCCTTTGCTGGTCAGTTCCGTCTGGATGCGCAACAGACCAGCTTCAGCAGTGGCGGCTATCTGCCACCTTCCAGTCTGACCTTAGCGGTGAAAGGGCAAGATCCGGCGGCATTCCTTTATAACGGCAGCTTGCAGGCAGAGGATATTGGTCCGGTTCGCGTGCAGGGGCGCTGGGATGGCGTGCGTTTACGCGGCCAGGCCTGGTGGCCTCAGCAATCACTCAGCGTCTTCCAGCCGCTGCTCAGTAACGATCTGAAGATGAAAATTCAGGGCGGCACGTTAAAAGCGCAGGTTGCCTTTTCTGCCGCTGCCGATCAGGGCTTTGAGGCCGGCGGACATTGGGTGGTGAACAACGGCAGCGTCTGGATGCCGGACAATGAAATGAACGGCATCGACTTTTCGCTGCCGTTCAGGCTTAAAGCTCATCATTGGTATTTTGGCGCTAAAGGGCCGGTGACACTGCGTATTAAAGAGGTGAAAAACCAGTTTGCCTTGCAGAACATCACCGCCGACCTGCAAGGCTGGTATCCGTGGAACGATCGCCAGCCCTTGCGCTTAAGTGACGTATCGGTAGACGTGCTGGGAGGGCAACTCAGTCTGGAAAGCCTGCAGTTGCCGCAGACAGAAGCCGCCACGCTGCGCTTAAAAAATATCAGCATGAGCGAGCTGGTCACAGCGATGAAACCAAAGCAGATTGCGCTGTCCGGTCACATTAATGGCGCGTTGCCGTTGTGGCTGAATAACGCGCACTGGCTGATCAAAGACGGTTGGATTGCCAATAACGGGCCTCTTACCGTCAGAATGGATAAAGATTTTGCCGATGCCATCGCCAGCAATAATATTGCAGCCGGGGCGGCGATAGACTGGCTGCGTTATATGGAAATTACCCGCAGTTGGGCAACGGTAGACATTGATAACCTGGGGGCGATGACGATGAAGGCTCAGGTCAACGGCACCAGTCGCTTCAGCGATAAGAATCAGCGTGTCACGTTAAACTACACGCAGCGAGAAAACCTGTTCCAGCTGTGGCGCAGCCTGCGCTTTGGCGATAATTTGCAATCCTGGGTAGAGCAAAATGCCGCGCTGCCGACTCAAAAGGAAACGACCGATGAAACGCATTAGCCTGCTGATGCCTGCCGGAATATTGCTGCTTAGTGGCTGTGTCCCGCGTATTGAAGTGGCTGCCCCTAAAGAGCCGATTACCATCAACATGAATGTGAAAATTGAACATGAAATCCATATCAAGGTCGATAAGGACGTTGAGGCGCTGCTGAAAAACCAGAGCGGTCTGTTCTGAGGAGAAGAAGATGAAAAAGCTGAAAACGCTGGCCGTGGCTTTACTCTTGTTGTCACCCACTGCGATGGCCTTAACGCTGGATGAAGCACGCCAGCAGGGATTAGTCGGTGAAACGCTAACAGGTTACATCGCGCCTGTGACGCAGAATAATGAGACTCAGGCGCTTGTCGAACGCATTAATCAGGGACGACAGCAGCAATACCAGTCGCTGGCACAGCGTAACAATATGACGGCGGCAGAAGTCGGGCGAATTGCCGGACAGAAGTTGGTCGAGCGGGCTGCGGCAGGGCAATATGTTCGTGGCATTAATGGACAGTGGCTGAAGAAAGGGCAATAGACCGTTGAACGCCAGATAAAGATAATCTTAAAATAAAACCCTGTCTGCCAGCGGTAGCGGATTATCATTAAAAAAGCGCAGTCAAAGTTAAGATTACCTTCATTGATAACCCCGAATTGATACTGAAACGTCGTGAAAGAATAACGATAACAGAAAAATAACATCATAAAATATCGAATTTATATCAACGGGTTACGCGCCAATGCAGTTATCCTTGTGCTGCTCTACC
>NZ_JBAVTT010000172.1:0-9075 GCF_049696395.1 Erwinia sp. | reverse complement strand
GCTCTATGCCGACGCCGTATCACCGCACCAGCCGTTGACCTTAACTACGAGCGCTATGTCGACGCCGAACCACCGCAGCCGTTTTTGACCTGTGCATCCACAAACCCCACCCACCAACTCCGTAGTTATTAGGTGGCGGCATAGAGCGCGTTAGCCGAGTGTATGCAGCAGAGATGCTGCTTCCAGGCTTTCACTGTTGCTGCGACTTTGTGTGGAGCTGCATTTTCCCCTACGAGCGTCTCGGATAACGCGCTCTATGCCGACGCCGTATCACCGCACCAGCCGTTGACCTTAATCCCTTAATCCCTTAATCCCTTAATCCCGTCCCCCCCTCCATTAACAACCTCTCCCATTTTAATCAACCTGGGTAACAAATGTGATCCGCGTCGAACATCCGACACTGGCACCTTGTATGGTAGTACTCCAGAGCGTATTTTTTCAGCATACTAAGTCCACAAGGAGATGCCATGAAAAGCATCGTCATTGAACGCCCCGGTGAACTGCAGGTCCAGCAACGCGCTGAACTGATACCCACCGCTGGCGAAGTCCGAGTCAAAGTTCAGTACGCCAGCATCTGCGGATCGGATGTGCATATCTGGCACGGCCATAACCCTTTTGCTCGCTATCCTCGCGTAATCGGTCACGAGTTTTTCGGCCGCATTGATGCCGTGGGTGAAGGCGTAGATGCCGCACGCATCGGCGAACGCGTTGCTGTTGACCCGGTTGTCAGCTGCGGCCATTGCTACCCTTGCTCCATCGGCCGCCCTAACGTTTGCAGTGAACTGCAGGTGATTGGCGTCCACCGCGATGGCGGATTCAGCGAATATGCCGTGGCTCCTGCCGCCAACGCTTATACTCTGCCTGAAAGCATTCCGGACAAACTCGCCAGCCTGGTCGAGCCGTTTACCATTGCCGCTAATATCACCGCTTTCCTTAAGCCTCAGCCCGACGATGTTGCACTGATCTTTGGATCTGGCCCGATGGGACTGACCGCGATTCAGGTGCTGAAAGGCGTCTATAACGTGCGCAAAGTGATTGTGGCGGACCGCCTGCCGGAGCGCCTTGCCATGGCGAAAGCCAACGGCGCTGACGTGGTGCTTAACAACAGCGACATCCCGCTGGCTGCTCAGCTGGAAGGCGAAATTCCTACACTTATTATTGATGCTGCCTGCCATCCTGCCATCCTGGCTGAAGCCGCGGCTCTGGCTTCTCCGGCTGGACGCATCGGCCTGCTAGGTTTCTCTGGTGAAGCTTGCTCCATTACCCAGCAAAGCCTGACCAGCAAAGAACTGTCGCTCTTTACCTCTCGCCTGAACAGCCATCGCTTCCCTGAAGTGATTAGCTGGATGGAACAGGGCCTGATCCAGCCTGAAAAACTGGTCACTCACTATTTTCCGCTGGCCGATATTGAGCAGGCTATGACCCTGTTCGAAAAAGATCCACGAAGCTGCTGTAAAGTCATCTTAGCCGTAGAATAACCTCCGGACTTGCCGGGGACTCTCCGGCACGTGATATGCCCATTATTATTAGAATAATCAAGGAATTACTATGTTCAAAAACCTACGTTGGACTATCGTACTTCTGCTGTTTATGGTCTACATGATCAACTACCTCGATCGTGTTGCCCTCTCGCTGACTGTACCGATGATCGAAAAAGATCTGATGCTGAACGCTGAACAGTTCGGCCTGATCTTCGGCAGCTTCTTCTTCGGCTACGCCATTTTCAACTTCCTCGGTGGCCTGGCTACCGACAAATTTGGCCCGACGCTGGTGATGGGCATCGCGGTGGGTATGTGGTCACTGTTCTGCGGCCTGACGGCTGTGGCAACCGGCTTCTGGTCCATGCTGATCCTGCGCGTGCTGTTTGGTATGGCTGAAGGCCCAATCTGTGCCTCGGCGAACAAAGCTATCAACGGCTGGTTCCCTAAGAAACAGGCCGCCACGGCAATGGGCTTCCTCAGTGCGGGTTCCCCGCTCGGTGGCGCTATTGCCGGACCGATCATCGGCTATCTGGCCCTCGCTTTCGGCTGGCGCCCGGCGTTTGTCATTATCTGCTCAGTCGGTATCGTCTGGATGGTCGTCTGGTTCTTTATCGCCTCCGATAACCCGTTGAAAAGCCGCCGTGTCAGCGAAGAAGAACGCCTTCTGATTGCCAAACTGAAAGACGAACAAACCACGCCAGAGGATGAGTTAGCTCAGGCTTCTCACGGCCTGGGCCACTACCTGCGCCAGCCTATTATCCTGGTGACCGCGTTTGCCTTCTTCTGCTACAACTACATCCTGTTCTTCTTCCTGAGCTGGTTCCCGGCTTACCTGGTACAGGCGCATAACCTCGATATCAAATCGATGAGCATCACCACGATGATCCCGTGGATCGTCGGATTTGTTGGCCTGGCGCTGGGTGGCCTGATCTCCGATAAAATCTTTAAAATCACCGGTAAGCTGCTGCTTTCACGAAAAATTGTGCTGGTGGTCTCGCTGCTGGCCGCGGCTATTTGTGTTGCGCTGGCAGGTTCTGTAAAAGGAACCTATCCAGCCGTTGCCCTGATGTCAGTCTCCATCTTCTTCCTGTACATCACCGGTGCCATCTATTGGGCAATTATCCAGGATGTGGTGCACAAAAGCCGCGTGGGTAGCATCAGCGGATTTATCCACCTGGTCGGCAGCCTGTCTGGCATTGTCGGACCGATTGTCACCGGCTATATCGTCCATCATACCGGCAAGTTCGACAGCGCCTTTGTGTTGGCAGGTGCGGTTGCAGCCCTCGGTGCAGTGCTGGTGTTCTTTGTTATCAAAAGCCCGAAGACGCAGAATAAAGCGGTTTCAGTGTGAAAAATGGGCGCGCGGTAAAACGCGCGCCGTAACAGAAAGGATTATCGATGCTTTCACTTGACCTCCTCTCTCCGGACGTTGTTCGCCCGAATTACGACCGCCAGAAGCTCAAAACCCGCATGGTGCATATCGGCTTTGGTGCCTTTCACCGTGCTCATCAGGCTGTTTGCAGCGACAAACTCGCCAGCCAGTTCGGCAGCGACTGGGGTTACTGCGAAATTAACCTCAACAGCGGCGAACTGATCCAGGCACTGAAAAAGCAGGATTGCTGCTATACCGTGGCCGAAATGGCCGGCGACCAGATGGCGCTGCGGGTCATTGGCGTGGTGAAAGAAGCCCTGCATGGCAAATCTGACGGTATTGATGCGGTGATTGAAGCGCTGGCACAGCCAGATGTGGCGATCGTTTCGATGACCGTGACCGAAAAAGGCTACTGCTATGAACCTTCCAGCGGCAAGCTGGATGTGGCTCATCCGTCGATTGTGCAGGATATTGCCCATCCTGATGCCCCAACCTCATTGCCGGGCATCATCCTCGCCGGGATCGTCCGCCGCCGCGAGCGTAATCTGCCGCCCTTCAGCGTGATGTCCTGCGATAACATGCCGGAAAATGGCCACGTCACCCGCAACGTAGTGCTTGGTCTGGCAGAAAAACAGAGCAGCGAACTGGCTGCATGGATTGCTCAGCACGTCACCTTCCCTTCCACCATGGTCGACCGTATTGTTCCGGCCATGACTGACGAAACCCATGCCGCGATGCGTGAAAAACTGGGGTGTGAAGATCCGGTCAGCGTAGTGTGCGAACCTTTCCTGCAATGGGTGATTGAAGACAACTTTGTCAGCGGCCGCCCTGAATGGGAAAAAGCCGGTGCAGAGCTGGTCAGCGACGTGCTGCCTTTCGAAGAGATGAAGCTGCGCATGTTGAACGGCAGCCACTCTTTCCTGGCCTATCTGGGCAACCTGGCCGGTTATCAGCACATCAGTGATTGTATGGCTGACCCTCACTATCGTCAGGCGGCGCTGCAACTGATGCTGGATGAGCAAGCTCCCACGCTGCACACCAAAGGTGTCGATCTGGCGGCCTACGCCAACTCGCTGATCACCCGCTATGAAAACCTGGCGATTAAACATCGCACTGCGCAAATTGCTAACGATGGATCGCAAAAGCTGCCTCAACGCTGGCTGGACAGCATCCGCTGGCACCTGAAGCACGGCGGCCGCTATGACTTACTGGCCCTTGGCGTGGCAGGCTGGATGCGCTATGTCAGTGGGACAGATGAGCAAGGTCAACCGATTGAAATTCGCGACCCGATGAGTGCCCAACTGGCGCAACGCGTGGCAGAAACCGCAGAAGGCGAAGCCCGTATCGCTGCCCTGCTGTCACTAAAAGCGGTATTTGGCGAAGATTTGGCCGCGGAGCCGGCATTCGTCGCAAAAGTGAACCATTTCTACCGGCTTTTACTGGAAAAAGGCGCCAAAGAGACGGTAAAACTTGCCCTTACGCAGGCTTAAGCGAATAAGCGCTGGCGAAGAGCCAGCGCCCTGTTTAGACTTAGACTTTCGTCCAGAAGGTATAGGGATATTACTAAATGTCTACCGCTTATATCATTACCGCGAACGAACCGGTGAATCAGCAAATTTACCGCTTCCTCCGCCAGGACATTGTGACCTGCGCGATCCCACCGGGTTCGCTCCTGTCTGAAAAAGAGGTTTCCTCGCGGTTTAGCGTCTCTCGCCAGCCGGTCCGTGAAGCCTTCATTAAACTGGCTGAAGCCGGGCTGGTGCAGGTTCTGCCACAGCGCGGCACTTTTGTGCGCAAAATTTCAGCTAAGCGCGTAGCGGATGGCCGTTTTATCCGTGAAGCAGTAGAAGTCGCGGTGATCCGCCGGGCGGCAGCCGAAGCCTCTGACGAGTCTCTTGCTCAGCTTGAACACAACCTTCAGCTGCAACAAATGGCCGCCGATCGCCATGACAGCCAGGCCTTTTTACTGCTGGACGATGAGTTCCACCGCCTGATTGCTCAGAGCATCAACTGCGAGCTGGCGTGGGAAACGGTCGAAAACATCAAAGCGGCGATGGATCGGGTGCGGTTCCTGACCCTGAGCAAAGTCTCTCCGCCTGACAGCCTGATCCAGCAACATCAGGAGATTTATCAGGCGCTGGTGGCCAAAGATGTCGACGGCGCTGAAAAAGCCCTGCGCCGCCATCTGCAGGAGATGATTTTCTCCATTACGCCGATTGCCGAGCAAAACAGCGAATGGTTTGATAAACCGCTATAGTGCCGGCCATCTCTGCATGGGATATAACGCCATGCGGATATTAAACAGATAGAACAGTGGCCTGAACAGGGCCATATCTGCACGACACAACCCCTCCGTCTTAATCAGCAACCGATCCAATTCGGCCAGCAACGAGTGCGGCGGCTCAAGGTGAAGATCCTTCAGCCGCTTTTTGAAGTACTGATTGATCTCAAACATCACCGGATCGGTTTCCAGCTGATGGCCTTTGATGATCGCCTGATGCCTGGCGTAAAAATCGTAGCAGTTCACCCCAAGCCAGATTTCCGTAATCAAATTGCCTCCCAGCGCCACACCAGGCGAGGGATCGATGCGGTTACGTGGCAGGATGATATTGATTTTATCGATCATGCTGGCGACATATTTCTGACGCGAAACCAGCGAGGAAGTGTTGATCTTGATTTCGCCAGTGAACTGCAACAGCTCTTTGATCCCCTTGCGTAACACGCGTCTGGCAGACCAGGCAGGTCTTCTGTTACGGATAATCGCCGTGACCAGTACCGCCACTAAAATGCCCACCACGGTGGATATCGACGCGTTAATAATCGACAGCAGATCGGGCTTCAAATCGTGAGACATGCCGATAAAACCGGGGATCTGCGTAGAGATGATCAGCCCGATAAAATTGGTTGAAGGGTTGGCAATAACCAGACCCAATGCCAGCAGGCCTGGCGCCAGGCAAATAATCAGTGATTCAAAGGTCACCGTCATCGGGATCAGCAGCCCTACGTAAAGCACGCTGATAATAATGGCGATCAGCACCCCTTTCAGAAACACCTTCATTGAGGCAACCGGGCTGTCCAGCGCAGCAAAGAACGAACACACCACGGCGGCAATCATCGGCGTTGACGAACCATCTTTCCAGCCGCTGCCAATCCAGAACAGGCAGCCGATCAACGTGGCGGTAAAAGCAGTGAAGGAGGAAAGCAAGATCAACCCGGTGTCCCGATGCTTTCTGATCAGTTTCAGCTTGCCGCGTTTTTTCTCCGGCCCAAGCTGGCTGACGCGCTCTTTGGCATCAAAATACGAGTCTGAGATACGGATAAAATTCAGCAACCTTTCCAGCAACCCAATCAGCAACAGCCCTTCTTCCGCATTCATTTCGCCGCTGCCATACAGCGATTTGATTTTCTCCTGGGAAGCGAGGATATCCGCCTGAATGGACTGTGCATGCCCGCTTTGCTCAGGGCTGTTCAGCCAGACCAGGAAGTGGCTGAAGGATTCAGCGACAAAATCCGGGAAGATAATGCCCTGCTCCGCCAGCAAACTCAGGCGTTTTTCAATCGCCGTCAGCGTGGGGATCAGGTAAGAGAGATGCTGATATTGCGCGCTGACCAGACGGATAAGCTTGCGCGCTGAATCCCCTTCATACACGCAATGGGTAATCAGGGTTTCGACGGTCACCGGATAATTGGCCATCTGCACCAGGATTTGATCCCTTTCCGGCGAGCGCTCTTTCGATTCAACGGTCAGCAGCTCGTTGCAGAGATTCCTGGCACTGTCGAACCAGTTCCCGACGCTGTTCTCCAGCAGATTGCGCATCCGTACCGGGAACACCAGCATATGCACCAGGCTGCTGCAGACGATCGCTACGGTAATTTCCTCAATACGGGAAATCACCGTGTAGGTAATCGACAGCGGCGTGGTGACATCGGCAAAGCCCATGATGGCAGCACTGTAGCCTGCCAGCATAAAGACATAGCTCTTGGGCGTGCGGTCTTGCAGGGAAAGATACAGGCAGCAGGCAACCCACAGCGACACGCAGAGGCTGAACAGCATCGGATGGGTAACGGTAATCGGGTAAATCAGAAAGATGAATATCCCGCCCAACACGGTGCCAAGAAAGCGGAACAGCGCTTTAGACAGCGTGGAAGCAGAATACAGCTGAGAGATGACGTAAACCGACACCATGGCCCAGGCCGGTTTATCCAGGTTCAGTTCCAGGGCGATGTATAACGCGATAAAGGCGGCAATGCAGGTTTTAACAGCAAATAACCACGCATTTTTAGATAACCACTTCATGATTAACTTCACGGCTCAAGTCAGACTAAAGCACTATTTTATCGTTGTTTAGCAACGGAGTGGAGAGGGGAAGGTATCGATAGTTTGTAACAAAATAATCACACAGTGTGAAAGATATGGAGCTAATCATTATCAGCCCCATGCAACGCTGCCCGACCCCCCGCTACCACCAGCGATGAAAATGGTGCACAGGGCCAATGCCGTTGCCAACTTCCAGCGAATCAGCCTGCTCCAGCGCGCCCTGTAGCCAGCCTTTAGCCTCATGAACCGTCGCCACCCAGTTGTCATGTCTTGGCCGCAGAGCCGCCAGAGCGGCAGAGAGCGTGCAGCCTGTGCCGTGCGTGTGCCTGGTTGGCACCCGTGGCGCGGTGAAACGTTGCTCCAGCTGGCGGGTGAAGAGCCAGTCCGGGCTTTCGGCATCACTTAAATGCCCCCCTTTCATCAGTACAGCCTGGCACCCCAGCGCTAACAGCTCCCTGCCCTGTTGGCGCATTTCGTCTTCGTTAGTGGCAACGGGACAATCCAGCAAGGCTGCGGCTTCCGGCAGATTGGGTGTAATCAGCGAAACTTGCGGCAGCAGGCAGTCACGCAGCGTAGAAACCGCCGCCGGGGAAAGCAGCGGATCGCCACTTTTCGCCAGCATCACCGTATCCAGCACAATCCACGGCACTGTGGAGGCTTTCAGTCCTGCGGCCACCACCTCCACGATATCGCTCTCAGCCAGCATGCCAATTTTTACGCTGTCGATGCGCACATCGCTCAGGACAGACGTTAATTGCGCCGCGACAAAATCAGGCTCAATGCGGTACACCGACTGCACGCCACAGGTATTCTGCGCCACCAATGCGGTGATCACGCTGGTGCCGTAAGCGCCAAGGGCAGAAAACGTCTTCAGATCGGCCTGAATTCCTGCGCCACCGCTTGGATCGGTTCCGGCTATGGTTAATGCGTTGATGCGTTTCATCCCTGCACCTCCATGTTGAACAGTTCGTCCAGGAACAGTGCGACAAAACTACCCGGACCAGCCGCAGCATTGGCCGCGTTCTCCCCAGCCAGGCTCATTACCCGACAGGCGCTGGCCACATGCATTAACCGGTCGCCGGACAACGCAGCAAACCCCGCCACCACTGCAGATAACGCGCAGCCCGTGCCCACTACGCGGGTCATCAACGGTGAACCGCCTGCCACAGCCAACACGCGTTCGCCATCTGTCACGTAATCCGTTTCTCCGGTAACCGCGACAATGGCTCCTGTGCTACTGGCAAGCAGGCGAGCGGCCTCCAGCGCCGCAGCAGAGTCATGCAAACTGTCCACGCCTCGCCCGGAGGCGGCCTGACGGGCCAGCGCCATAATCTCCGATGCATTCCCACGGATAGCCGCAGGGCGATATTCCAACAACTGCTGGCAAAATTCACTGCGGAAAGTCAGTGGCCCAACCGCAACCGGATCGAGTGTCCAGGGACGCTGTGCTTTAACAGCAGATTGCACGGCAACCAGCATCGCTTTACTGCGCGACTGGGTTAACGTGCCGACATTGATCAAGACGGCATCAGCAATGGCGCTGAACTGTTCGGCTTCTTGCGGATCGACAACCATCGCCGGAGAAGCCCCAAGCGCCAGCAGCACATTGGCGGTGAAGGTTTGCACCACATCGTTGGTAAGGCAGTGGATCAGCGGTGATTTTTCACGGAAGAGATGGAGTGAGGCAACGGCATCAGCCGCAACAAAGGTGTGAGGTTGGTTCATGGTGAAACTCCCAACCGGCGATCAAGAAGGCGATGCGGTCAGGCATCTGACTTCCCTCCGCTGGCATTATCCAGTTCAGGTTCGACGGGTTTTTCTCAGCCCTTTCTTTGGAAAGAAACGGCACCCCGAGTCATTTAAAACGTGCAATCTGTGGCTAGATTAAGGGAAGTGGTTTGCGG
>NZ_JBAVTT010000171.1:0-56370 GCF_049696395.1 Erwinia sp. | reverse complement strand
AGTGTCATGGTACTGAGACCAACCCAGTTTTGCACCAGTATACCAGGTGTTATCTTTAGGAGCGGCCTGCGCTACGGTAGCGAAGCCAGCCAGTGCCACTGCAATTGCGATAGCTGTCTTTTTCATTATTGCGCCTCGTTATCATCCAAATAGGCAATGAGCTTTAATTAGCTCTTTGATTAATCCTTCGCCGGGTTATGACGCTCGATTATGACTCATCCAAAAAAGGGAGATTATTGAGCACCCTGGCGATGTAAAGTCTACAACGTACCAGCAAACTTACAAGTATGATGTGACGAAGCTCAGCAAAAAAACAGGCTTTTGGACACAATTTTACACATCTACAGACAGGTTATGCCTGAAAAATACGGCGGCAAAAGTGTGCTAAACCATTGTCCCGCAGGCTCATAGCATAATCAGGGGCTTAACGAGCCGGCGGCAGAATTTTCTCATGAGAAATTTCTTATTTTTACTTAATGATACAAAGTTGAGTGAATTTTTAGGCCATTAAACGGTCTGGATGAACCGGAATTGATCCGATCGGGTCGCATAATCAACCCCAAAGCCTGACCCGTAGAAGCGGCTTTTTGCAATCGCTGACGATCTTCCAGGCTGATCTCACCAGGCAACCAGCCTAAAACCACACTGTAATTTCCTGTCTGCAAGGCTTTGATCATCGCTTCTACGGTAGTAATAGCACCGGAATGATGAATCTGCATCACTTTATCCAGCGGTAACCCTGACTGAACCAGCCAGCTACGGCTCAATTTTTGATGAGGCGTCAACCACAACTGCCAGCGGGACTGAGTGCCCAACTGTTGCAGTAAGGGCAGTAGCAGCATTTGCGTCATACCAGGCTGATTCTCGCTGTAAGTCAGCTCACTGATTAAACCCGTCGCAGAGGCAGGCTGAGCTTTCGCACAGTCTGCAACAGGACGCACACCAGTATTAACAGAAGAAAATTTCAGGGAATGAGTTTGCATATTGGCTTCGCTCGCAGGGTTACTGTATGGATGTACAGTATAGCGGGGGTGAGAGAAGATCAACCTTATTTTTTGAAAACGCCTCGCAAAATCACACTCCGGGAAGGCGCGAAGACAATCATTCATTGAACTTGTAACGGCGATTGCCTATTTTTTCCTCGGGAAAGGAGAGCGAATCAGGCTATTTTTCAACTAAAGGACGCAGAATATGAAGGACTCAAAAAGTAATATTGTCAGGGCAAAGCGCCAACTTTCCTCGTTGGGCGTAGTTGAGAGTCGTAGCCAGTTTGGCGGCTACAGTTTGTCCGTTGAGAGCGTGGTTTTTGCGCTTGTCAGTGATGGAGAGCTTTATCTTCGGGCCTGTGAAGAGGTTAAACCTTATATCATTGAGCGAAAAATGGCACCGCTTCTGTTCAGCAAAAGGGGGATACCCGTCGCGTTGGAATACTATCGCGTCGACAGCCCGCTGTGGGCTGATCCTGACCAGCTAATTGCGCTATCACAGCTGTGCCTGAAAGGGGCTACCCACGAAAGGAGATTGCAAAAAAACACCGGGCGACTGAAGGACTTACCGAATCTCTCGATGAGGCTGGAGGTTCAGCTCAGGCGAGTGGGGATCTCCACCGTGGAGATGTTGAAGCAGCAAGGCGCCAAGCGCAGCTGGCTGAAATTGCATGAAAAAAATAAGAATCTGGGTGTGAATATCCTTTTCGCGCTGCAGGGCGCTATTCAGGGGATGCATTGTGAGGCGCTGCCAGTGGCAATCAGAGAAGAACTCAGGGTCTGGCACAATGAAACCCTGCTCTACCAGAGCCTGAGTGAGCTGAGGAGGCGTTAAGTCTCTAAGACCTGCTTTTTTAACTGAGCGATTTCCGGCAGCAGGGCGATCAACAGACCGACCTGCTGAAGGACCAGCGGTTCTTTGGTTTCCTGGTCAGCTTCCGTTGCCGCCAGGCGCTCAGAGAGGCTGGACAATAATCGATGGGTTTTTTGTTCATCAATAAGATCAATGTGCAGCACGTCATCCACATAGCAGACGGCATCATCCATTAACTGCAGCATGGCTGGCCGGGTAATTTGTTCCCGGTGGGCACCCAGCGCCGAGATATAGCTCAGAAAAGAGTGATTAAGGCAGAGCAGACGAAACGCCGCTTCCTTCATGGCCGCCGAGGCGTTTTTTTCTGCCGAGATGTTAGAGACCACGGAGGCCAGTTCGGCATCGCCGTTATGAGCATCACGGCGGGCAATGCGGTAGTCCAGCCGATTGTCTTTTCCCTGGTGATACTGCACCAGAATGGCATCAAGATAGCGGCAGTTTGCGTTTAGCGTGCGTTCTACCACCGAAGACAGCCGACGAAAACGCCAGTCCGGCCAGAGAAACGCCACCGCCAGCCAGGCAATGCCGCAGCCCAGTACCGTATCAATGATGCGGGGAAGGGCGATCTCAAAACCTTCGCCTAGCAGATTGAAACAGAACAATACCAGCAGGGTGATAAACATCGTGGCGTGCGCATACTGTGATTGCCGGAAGGCGAAGAACAGCACCCCGGTGATCACTATCAGCAGCAGCTGCCCTTCTATTGAGGGCACTAACCACAGCAAAGGCAAGCCAAGCACGATGCCAGCCACCGTCCCGACGATACGCAATGCCAGTCTTCGCTTTGTCGCATTATAGTTAGGCTGGCAGACGAACAGGCTGGTCAGCAAAATCCAGTATCCGTGCTCAAGTCCGGTAAGTTGAATAAATCCGTATCCAGCGCAAAGCAGCAGGGACATCCGTACCGCATGGCGGAAAAGTGGCGATTCTGGCGTTAAATGACGGTTGAGGCGTAATCGAATATCCGCCCACCCGGTTAACCCCTCACTGGAGAGCGTCTGGTCATGGAGCTCATGCTGGCTTTCCAGAATCTGCTCTGATTCAAGGGTAGCGAGCTGGGCATCAATAGCCTTCAGGTTGTTTAACAGATAGTGCATCGCCTTCACTTCGCTGCTGCCTGGACGAGCAGTAGCCAAACGATCAAGTGCGGCATTAAGGTGGATAAATGTTCGTTCAAAGCGGCTGTTATGCTGATAGGTTTCACGCAGCAGAATACAGTTGGCCAGCTGTTGGCAGGCTTTCGCCTGCAGCGTCAGCAGGCGCTGGAAGCGAAACAGAATATCGCTGTAACGGTATTCCTGTCTGAGCGCATGATATTGCGCATGTGACGAGCTGGCGCGTTCATGGATATCCTGCGCAACAAAGTAATAATGCAGCGTTCTGCGTGTGCTGCGCTGCCCCCGATCGCCACGAAGACGGGATTGAATCGAGATTTTTGCCTGATTGAGCGTGGCCACCAGCTGGCTGTTGGCCATGGCCACATCAATCAATGAAGCGTTCTCGTTCTCTTCTATATCCGGATCGAACAATCCTGCCTTGGCTTCCAGATAGACCGACAACCCTTCAAAGCAACGGGCGATATTTTCCTGCAAAGGCCTGACGGGAAAGATCACATGACCGGTCAGCGTCAGCAGGTTATACCAGATAGCCCCGACCAGCAGCAGAGAGGGTTGCAGATACCATTGCGGAAACAGCCCAAGACCAAGCAGCGTATAGATTGCGATCAGCAATGCGCCAAACGCGATGGTGGCATAACGTTGCCCCAATGCGCCAAGCAGAATGAATCCCCAGGTAGACAAGGCAAGGCCAATGATGAAAAGCCAGGGATAAGGAGACAGCAGCTCTACAGAGACCGAAGCAATGCAGAAGCAAACCAGGGTGATGACCAGATTGCGCAGCCTACCGCTAAGGCGATCGTCAAGGTCTGCCAGCGCGGCGGCCACTACCCCTAACGTCAGCGGGATGGTCCAGGTGATTTGATTCAACCACCAGGGCAACCCTGCGGTACCAAGCAGGGCGATAAGAATACGCAGGTTGTAAAGCAGCGCACTGTTATAGGCGTAACGCCGCAACCCGGAGCTTAACGAGAAGCGCATCAGTAACTAGTTGAACCGGCTGCGGGCGTTGGCTTCACGCGCGGCTTTTGCCACTTCAACACTGACCACGCGGCGACCCACAGGCCATAACGCGATGGCGGCGATTTTAAAGTTAGCAAGGCCTACCGGAATACCAATAATCGTAATGCACTGCGCAATCCCGGTCATGATATGCATCACACACAACCACCAGCCAAAAAAGACGAACCAGATGATATTCAGCAGCGTGCCGCCAGAGTTCATCAGCGCATTTTTGCGGCCCGGTTCCAGCTCATCAACATGCACCGCTTCATTACCGTAAGGCAGCAGTGACAGTTTGGTAATTTCCCAGCAGGAGCGGGTTAGCGGTAAAGTGAAGATAAAAACAATGCTCACAACAGTAGCAAAGAGCCACGAAAGTGTGGTCAGAAAACCACCGAGAATGAAATTCAGAATGTTTAAAATGGTGCGCATGGATCGTTTTCCTGACAGAGCGTGAGGCTCAAAAATACAATGCGTTGATTGTAGCGCGTTTTAACTCTGGAGCGGTACACTCCTGCCAGCTAAACTACAGCCCATTGAAAGCAACCACAGCCAGAGGCAGGTCATGGAACTGAAAGCAACGTCGCTGGGCAAACATCTGGCGCAGCATCCCTACAATCGGGTACGAATGTTGGCCGCAGGCGTTGAGGTGAGTGGTGAAAAACATGAATATCTCATTCCGTTCAACCAGTTAATCGCCATCAAATGCAAACGCGGGATGGTGTGGGGTGAACTCGAGTTTTCCCTGCCGGAAGAGAAAGTCGTGCGCCTGCACGGCACCGAATGGCAGGAAACTCAGCGTTTTTATCATTACCTCAACCAGGCGTGGCAGCAATGGAGTGAGGAGATGAGTCAGGTTTCTGCTGACGTCCTGCAGCAGCTGGTCAGCCGTTTACGTGACGGTGAACAGCAGGATAAGTGGCTAAAGCGCAGCGATATGGCCGGCTGGCGCACGGCCATTCAGGACGGTTTCTCCTCGGTGCCCTTGCCGGTAGAGCGCCTTAACGAATTCGATAACTGCCGCGATGAGTATCAATTTTGCCTTAGCTGGCTGGAGAACAGCGATACACAGCGGCAAAAACGCAACGCTCAATGGTCAGAGAAAATGCTGACTCAATATGCAGATTTCTTTAATACCGTCGAGACTTCGCCTCTTAACAACGCCCAGGCAAAAGCGGTGGTGAACGGCGAAGACTCGCTGCTGGTGTTAGCTGGTGCGGGCAGCGGCAAGACCTCGGTACTGGTCGCACGTGCAGGCTGGTTGATGCTGCGCAAGCAGGCCAGCGCTGAGCAGATCCTGCTGCTGGCCTTTGGCCGCCAGGCGGCTGAAGAGATGAATGAACGCATCAAGGCACGCCTGAATACTAACGGTATCCAGGCCCGCACTTTTCATTCTCTGGCGTTGAACATCATCCAGCAGGGCAGCAACAAAACGCCTTCAATCAGCAAGCTGGAAACCGACACTTCTCTACGCCATAAGCTGTTAATTGACGTCTGGCGCCAGCAGTGTGCAGAAAAGAAAGCGCAGGCTAACGGCTGGCGGCAGTGGTTACAGGACGAGCTGAAGTGGGAAATCGGCGAAGGGGATTACTGGAAAGAAGAGCGACTGGCTAAACGTCTGGCCAGCAGGCTGGAGCGCTGGCTGGGACTGATGCGCATGCATGGCGGCGCGCAGGCAGCGATGATTGAGTCAGCCCCTGAAGAAGTGCGCGATCTCTTCTCCAAACGCGTGAAGCTAATGGCACCGTTGATGAAGGCCTGGAAAAGTGCGCTGAAAGAAGAAGGGGCGGTGGATTTCTCGGGCTTGATCCATCAGGCGGTCAACATTCTTGATAAAGGCCGGTTTATCAGCCCGTGGAAGCACATCCTGGTTGATGAGTTCCAGGATATCTCGCCACAGCGCGCCGCACTGCTTGCCGCCCTGAGAAGGCAGAATAAGCAGACCGCCTTGTTTGCCGTCGGCGATGACTGGCAGGCTATCTACCGCTTCAGCGGGGCAGAAATGACCCTTACCACCGCTTTCCATCACCACTTTGGTGAGGGCGATCGCTGCGTGCTGGATACCACTTACCGCTTCAACGACCGCATAGGTGAAATTGCCAATAAGTTTGTGCAGAGCAATCCGCATCAGCTAAAGAAACCGCTTAACAGCCTGACCAAAGGGAATAAGAAGTCGATTTCGTTGCTGCCGGAAGATCAGCTGGAGGCGTTACTGAATAAAATCAGCGGTTATGCCACCGCCGATGAACGGATTTTGATCCTGGCCCGTTATCACCATATCCGCCCGGCAGTGCTGGAAAAAGCCAAAACACGCTGGCCAAAGCTGCGGATTGATTTCACCACGATTCATGCCAGCAAGGGGCAGCAGGCTGATTATGTCATTTTGCTGGGATTACAGAGTGGCAAAGATGGCTTCCCCGCAGCAGCAAGAGAGTCCGTGATGGAGCAGGCATTGTTACCGCAGCCGGAAGATTTCCCCGATGCTGAAGAGCGCAGGCTGGCTTATGTCGCCATCACCCGGGCGAAACAGCAGGTTTGGTTACTCTTCGATAAAGCGCAACCTTCTGAGTTTGTGGACGAGATCAAGCGGCTTGGGGTGCCGGTCTTACGTAAGCCTTAACAAGGTGAGCGCGCTGAGGCACGCTCATCAGCTTATTTCAACCGTTCCTGCAAATAGCGTTGATAATCAGGGATAAGGATATCAACAGCCTGAGCAAAGAGTGGCGAGCGGATAATAAAGTCGGCGGTTGCGCGATTCGTTGCCACGGGGATATTCCATACCGTAGCCAGACGCAGTAAGGCTTTGACGTCAGGATCGTGCGGAACGGCGTTTAGCGGATCCCAGAAGAAAAACAGCACATCAATTTTCCCTTCCGAAATCAAAGCACCTACCTGCTGGTCGCCGCCCATGGGACCACTCAGCATTGCCGTTACCGGCAAACCAGTAGCACGCTGAACAAGGTTACCAGTAGTGCCAGTAGCATAGAGCGTATGGGCCTGTAGCACGTCTTTGTGAATATCGACCCACTGCATTAACGAGGTTTTACAGTGGTCATGCGCAACCAGCGCAATGTGTTTCTTTTCCTGAATCTTACGGGTGGTCTGATCCATTCCGGCTTCCTGGTTTCACGTCAATCAGATTGGGGGAACTGCCTGATAAAGCGTATCGAGTGTAGGCGGAAGGCCGGCAGACATCAACTGGTACGCAGGGCGCGCATCAGCATCACAAAGCGTTGACGGGTGGCGGAATCAACCTGTTGATACCAGAGCTGCAGGATACGGCTGCCGGCATGGTTGCCGCTGGCAAAATCCTGTGACTCATTGCCGATCGAGGTGCTGGTGGTTTGTGCCTGAGCAAAGCGGGGAACGGAGGCGACGTTACCTTTCAGGTTGTACATCATCATGGCCTGTTCATAGTTGCTGCCCACTTTTGCCAGCAAACGGTCTTGCTGACTTTCTATAACCGCGCCATGCTCATTAAGCAGCTGGAATTCGGGATGCTTATCAAACGATTTCCCTTGTGCGGTCGTTGCCAGAGGGGGAAGTGTGATGGTGACTGATTTAGCCTGTGTGGTGAAGGTCACGATCAGTGGCACAGACATCCAGGGCGTGGCCATCTGGGCATCTTTTTTCAGGCTTTTCTCGACCCGAAACAGTACCTGATGCTGGCCCTGCTCGAGTTCGAGCCCTTCAGCACCTTTCAGTAACGAACCCGAAATTTTTCGGCCATCCAGCACTAACAGGTCAATATCAGGGGCAAGTTTGAGCGTTGTGGCAGAGACCGTGGTCGCAACCAACAAAGCTAAAACGCCTGTAATGACCAAACGCAGCTTCATTCTTTATTCTTTCTCCAGAGGCGAGGGCACGCAAAACACATCGAATGTATCAAAGTCTTTCAGTATGGCAGGATATTAACATTTTAACATATTTATTCGTGCTATACAGTCAGGAATTGACATCTTCTGTCTGAGGCGTTTTCTCAACAAAGCGACTGCGCATACACTGTTATTCAGTCTGATAAGGAGAGCTGCATGCAAGATAAAATAGTTGCCGATATTCTCACCTCTACACAACACATCGCCTTGGTTGGCGCCAGTGATAACCCTGCAAGGGCCAGTTATGGAGTGATGGCGTATCTGCTGGCGCAGGGATATAAGGTGACGCCGGTTAGCCCAAAACTGGCAGGCCAGACGTTACAGGGGCAAAAGGTCTACGCAAAACTGGAGGATATCCCGGAGCCGATTGATATGGTTGATGTGTTCCGCAATGCCGAAGCGGCCTGGGGCGTAGCTCAGGAAGCTATCGCCGTTGGGGCGAAATCGTTGTGGCTCCAGCTTGGGGTGATTAACGAGCAGGCTGCCGTGCTGGCGGGGGAAGCTGGATTAAAAGTGGTGATGGACCGTTGTCCTAAAATCGAGATCCCACGATTAGGACTGGAAAAAGGCTAAAAAAACCCCGCGCTGCGGGGATTTTGTCTTAATTCCTCAGGCGTGGTGCCTGTAACTGTTCGCGAATCGATGCGGCCAGTTCGTCCATTGAAGGTTGTTCCGGATGGTCGCCCGGCAGCTCCCAGGAGAGCTGGGCTTCTGCCAGATAAGTATGAACGGTCTCGCCGTCTTCATTCTCCATCACGACATGATACCAGGGCGCTTCACGCAGCGATTCGCTGGTAGCTACCTCATCCTCTTCCGGATCGTCTAACGAATATTCCGGATCCACATCAACTACTACGCCGAGGAAACCGTGCAGCTTATGCCGCACCTGTTGTCCGAGCCCAAATTTGCTGGCAATCATCGTGACCTCCTGAGAAACAGTGCCCTGCTACCAAAATGGGGGCAGGGACAGCTTTTTCAAGTCACAGTACGCGGCAGGCAAATCCTTTCAGATACATGCCTTCCGGATAGCTGGCGATCACCGGGTGATCGGCTGCCTGCCGGAACTGCTCTATAAATTGTACATCACGTCCGGCATCCAGCGCGGCATCCGCGATGATTTTCTGGAATAAGTCCGTTGGCATCAGACCTGAACAGGAGAACGTCAGCAGTATGCCGTCCGGGTTCAACAGCTGCATAGCCAACATATTGATGTCTTTATACCCCCGACAGGCACCGGCCAGCTGATTTTTGTTTTCAACAAATTTTGGCGGGTCCATCACGATAAGATCAAACTTCTCACCGTTGTCACGATAGCGACGCAACAGCTTAAACACGTCATCGCGCAGGAACTCAGCCTTAGACAAATCCAGCCCGTTCAGCTCTACGTTCTGGCGGGCAATATCGAGCGCGCCTTGTGAAGTATCAACACTAATGACTTGTTTACAGTCGCCCATCAGCGCAGAAACCGCAAAACCTCCGGTGTAGGAGAAGCAGTTCAGCACCCGGCGATCTTTAGCATAGCGACGAGTCGCCATACGGCTGTCACGCTGATCAAGATAATAACCGGTCTTGTGGCCTGCCTGAATATCGACAAGCAACTTCATACCGTGCTCAACGATAGGCAACTGTTCTGGTGGCGTATCGCCCAGCACGTTGCCCTGAACCAGTTCAAGGCCTTCTTTTTTACGTACCGCAACGTCGGAGCGGTCGTAAATTGCACAGTCCGGATAGCAGCTTTGCAGTGCTGAAATCAATGCAGCGCGCTGATATTCTGCGCCAGCCGACAGCAGTTGCAGCACGAGGAATTTACCGTAGCGGTCAATGGTCACGCCCGGCAGGCCGTCAGACTCACCAGCAATCAGGCGATAGCTGTCGAGGTTATCGCGCTCTGCCAGCCAGTCACGCAGCGACTGCGCAGCCTTAAGGCGACGGATGAAGAAGTCAGTATCAATCGCCTCGTCCTGCTCCCAGCTCCAGACGCGGGCTGAGATTTGTGAGACAGGTGACCAGGCGGCGTGGGCCAGCCAGTTGCCCTGGCTGTCACAGACGTCAATGGTTTCGCCCGACTCGGCTTTCCCTTCCAGGCGAGCAACAGCACCAGAAAAGATCCACGGATGGCGGCGAAGTAAGGATTTTTCACGTCCTTTGGACAGAATTAAACGAACAGTCATATTTGCTATGCTTATACAGTAAAGAATCAGGCGTTATTGTCCGGTGCCAACCGGTAAAATGCAATCTGCGTGGTGAAAGGAGAGAAAATATGACCACTGTCTGCGTAAAAGCCTGGATCCACGGTGTGGTTCAGGGGGTTGGGTTTCGCTACAGCACCCAACATCAGGCTAAGTCGCTCGGGCTGAAAGGCTATGCGAAGAACCTGGAAGATGGCAGCGTTGAAGTGCTGGCCTGCGGGGAAGAGAAAGAGGTTCAGATGCTTATAACCTGGTTAAAAGAGGGCGGCCCCAGAAGTGCCAGAGTGGAAAAAGTGCTGGAGGAACCCCATCAACCGCCGCAGATGCCGGACGGTTTTACCACCGGCTAGCCTTTAAAGGCATTTAGCCGGTTTTGGTAAGCCGGCAATTTTAGTCGCCTGTTTGGCCGGCCCTTTAGGGAACAGGCGGAACAGATAGCGGCTGTTGCCTTTTTCTTCGCCATATTTTTGCGCCATGGCTTTAACCAGCATTCTTACCGCCGGAGAAGTATTGAACTCCAGGTAGAAGGCGCGGACGAACAGCACCACTTCCCAGTGCGGCTCAGTGAGCTCAATGGCTTCTTCCTCTGCCAGTAACGGAGCCAGTTCTTCACTCCAGTCGCTGGTGGACTTCAAATAACCCTGCGCGTCACGTTCAATTTCTTTACCCTGGAATAACACCGTTTTGCCTCTGTGTGTTCTGCTAAGCCACCCAGTTTAGCAAAATGCGCTCAACTGTGGATAGCCTGCACGTGTGGGGTTCTCTTTATACAAGCCATAAAAAAGCCCCGCTAAGCGGGGCTCTTATTCTTGCATCAGCTGCCGCGATTAATTGCTACGCGACATACCCAGAATACTTAACAGGCTGACGAAGATATTGTAGATCGAGACATACAGGCTGACGGTAGCGCGAATATAGTTGGTCTCGCCGCCGTGAATGATGTTGCTGGTTTCCCACAGGATGGCACCTGAAGAGAACAGAATAAACATCACGCTGATGGCCATATGCAACGCTGGAATGTTGAGGAAGATATTGGCCACAACGGCAACCAGCAGAACCACAAATCCAGCCATCATCATGCCGCCAAGGAAGGACATATCCTTACGGGTGGTCAGCACGTAGGCAGAACAGCTGAAGAACACCAGTGCGGTGCCGCCTAACGCCAGACCAATCACATCGCCCATGCCTGCTGAAAGCAGTGAGTTAAGCATTGGACCCAGACAGTAGCCGAGGAAACCGGTAAAGGCGAACGCCGCCAGAATGCCGGTAGGGCTGTTAGCCAGGCGGTAAGTCAGAAACATCAGTCCGTAGAAACCTACCAACATCAGGATGAAACCTGGCGCAGGTAAAGCAAAAACAGTGCTGAGGGTGGCGGTTACGGCCGAAAAGGCCAGTGTCAGCCCCAGCAGGAAATAGGTATTGCGCAGCACCTTGTGAGTGGTAATTAAGGAACTGCTACGGGTAGACGAAACAATGCGATCCATAAAAAGCCTCTTTGGGTCACTAATTTACCTGTGAGAATAGGGAGCAGGGCGAAGGGGGGAAAGGCGTTTTACCCTTCTTTACGTGATCCACGGCTGTTTTAGTGAGCGGGCTGGCGATATTGCCAGCAAAAAAACGTCAATCGGCTGTTTTTCAGGCGATCGAACCGCAACGCACTTTACATCGCCAGGGAGGGTGTTTATAGTTCGCCTCATTGTGGAGGGGTGGCCGAGTGGCTGAAGGCACCGGTCTTGAAAACCGGCGACGGGAAACCGTTCCAGAGTTCGAATCTCTGCCTCTCCACCATCTAATTTAACGGGTCAGCTTAAGCTGGCCCGTTTTGCTATGGGTGGCATAAATTCACCGATTGAACGTTTGTTGAACAACTGAAAATAAATTGCATAAAAGCGCAATAATTCAACAAACTAGCCAAAATTATACTTGGCAAAGCGATCGGTATCCCCTATACTGCGCCCCATCAGTTGCTCAGGAAGTTTAGCCACTCCCTGAAACGGTAACTGGTACTAGTGTGGAGGGGTGGCCGAGTGGCTGAAGGCACCGGTCTTGAAAACCGGCGACGGGAAACCGTTCCAGAGTTCGAATCTCTGCCTCTCCACCATCAAATTCAACGGGTTAGCTTAGGCTGGCCCGTTTTGCTTTCTGCCTTTCCTGTTTTCTCTTTCTCCTGAGCCCGTTGACTAAAGAGCATTCTGAAAAACATCCTGTTTCTTTTCAATCTCCTGATGCGACTCAACGGCAAAGGCGATACTCTGCTATATTCTCAACACCAATGAAGAATGCCCACCCCTGGCCTGAATGTCCAGGAACGCCGAGCGAGCCTCATTTGCGTTGTTGCGAACATTTTACCAACCGCATCGCCATATTACGGCCGGGTGATTTACCTTGAATCAATGGAAAAACACATGATTAAAAAGTTTAGTCTTTGCGCGTTAGCAGTCTGCTCGGCACTCACCGGGATTTCAGCTTATGCTGCTGACGACGATTACCAGCTTGAGCAAGTGTTAATGATGAGCCGTCATAACCTCCGTGCGCCGCTGGCTGATAATGGCAGCGTGCTGGCTCAGTCCACTAAAAAGGCATGGCCAAAGTGGGATGTCCCAGGTGGACAGTTGACGACTAAGGGCGGCGTGCTTGAAGTTTATATGGGCCGTTACACTCGTGAATGGCTTGCGCAGCAAGGGTTGGTAAAAGACGGCGAGTGTCCAACCTCTGAAGATATCTATGCTTATGCCAACAGTCTTCAGCGCACTGTAGCGACGGCTCAGTTCTTTATCACCGGTGCGTTCCCTGGCTGTGATATCCCGGTTTCTCATCAGGATGAGATGGGCACCATGGATCCGGTGTTTAATCCGATCATTACTGAGGGTAGCGAAGCCTTTAATAAGCAGGCTTTGACCGGAATGAACAGCGCCGGAGAGAAACTGGCCCTCAAACCTGCTTTCCAGCGTCTCGAAAAAATCATCGATTACAAATCCTCTGCTGCCTGCGATGGCAAAAAGCAGTGCGATCTCTCAAGTGATAATCAGAACAAGTTCACGGCGGAAAACGGCAAAGAGCCTAACGTTTCTGGTCCACTGAAAGTCGGGAACTCGCTGGTGGATGCCTTCACCCTGCAATATTACGAAGGTATGCCGCTGGACCAGGTTGCCTGGGGCCAGATCAAAACGCCCGAACAGTGGAAAGAGCTGTCTGCAATAAAGAATGGCTATCAGGACGCGTTGTTCACTTCACCTGAAGTAGCGCGGGATGTGGCCGCTCCGTTAGTGGATTACATTCGCAGCATGCTGGTAGATGAAGATAAAGCGTCAGCGCCGAAAGTCACCTTGATGGTGGGTCATGATTCGAATATCGCTTCCCTGCTGACGGCGTTGGATTTCAAACCTTATACCTTACCAGAGCAGAACGAACGCACGCCAATTGGCGGAATGATCCAGTTCCAGCGTTGGCATGACAAGAAAAACGATCGTGAGTTGGTGAAGGTTGAGTACGTTTACCAGACTACCGATCAGCTGCGTAATGCCACGCCACTGTCACTGGATACGCCACCAAAACGCGTCACGTTGCAGATGAACGGTTGCCAGACTGATGCCAATGGCTTCTGCCCATGGGATCAATTTACCCAGGTTCTGAACAAAGCGATTCAGGGCACGCCGATGGCAGTCAACGCAGTTCAACCTGCTGCACCGGCTCCAAAAACTGAAGCTCCAGCACCTGCAGCGGCTAAAGATGCTGCGGCAGATAAAGTGGCTGCAGCGAAGGCCGCTGCCGACCAGGCGGCTGCAGATAAAGCCGCTCAGGCTAAAGCTTCGGCAGAAAAAGCCGCCGCCGATAAAGCCGCTGCTGAGCAGGCCGCGAAAGATAAAGTCGCTGCCGATAAAGCGGCTGCTGAACAGGCAGCCAAAGAGAAAGCGGCAGCCGATCAGCAAGCCAAAGATAAAGCCGTTAAAGATCAGGCAGAAAAACCCAAAGCCGATCAGCCAACTGCGGCTCCTCAGCCACAGACTGAGAAGTCTTCCTGAAGCTGAAGGGCAGATAAAAAAAGGCCGACAATTATTGTCGGCCTTTTTATTGGGCTTAAAAAGTCAGCGATCAGTCACTGCTGACCACAACCAGCTTCTGGTTAACGAATTCTTTGATACCCAAATCAGACAGTTCACGGCCGTAACCCGAACGTTTTACGCCGCCAAACGGCAATTCTGCAGCGGTATCAGTGGCTGAATTGATGTACACCATGCCGGTTTCAATCCGTGAAGCCAGTTTTTTACCGCGAGCAATATCTTTGGTAAATACCGCACCGCCCAGGCCATAGTGGGAATCGTTCGCGAGTTTCACAACTTCATCATCATCCTTCACCACGTAAACCTGCGCTACCGGGCCAAAGAACTCTTCAAAATAGGCCGGATTGTCACGGGTGATACCAGAAAGGATGGTTGGCTCAAAGAAGCAACCTTCACCGGCAACGGCTTTTCCACCAAGATGCAGTTTCGCGCCTTTTGCCACGGCCTGTTCAACTTGTTTAACCAGCGTATCGCGCGCCGTTGAAGAAGAGAGAGGGCCGAGAGTGGTGCTTTCGTCCAGTGGGTCACCAATCTTCACTTCGCGGAAAGCCTGGCTGAATTTTTCAAAGAAGGCATCCGCCACTTTTTCATGCACGATAAAGCGCTTAGCCGCAGTACAAACCTGACCACAGTTGCTGAGACGTGCACCAGCGCCCGATTTCACGGCCTTATCCAGATCGCAATCATCCAGCACGACAAAGACGTCATTTCCGCCCAGTTCAAGGGTGGTTTTCTTCAGGTATTTACCAGCCTGTTGAGCGACAGCACTCCCGGCACGCTCAGAGCCTGTCAGAGCTGCGCCTTGCACACGGTCGTCAGCAATCAGGGAAGCAACCTGGTCGTTACTGATAAACAAGTTTGTCCACGCGCCTTTTGGTGCACCGGCCTCAATCACCAGTTCTTCGAACAGCGAGGCGCAGTGAGGAACATTGGCCGCATGTTTAGCCAGTACGGGATTACCCGCAGCCAGGTTAGGTGCCAGCACGCGCATTAACTGATAGAACGGGAAGTTCCAGGGCTCAACGGCAACCAACACGCCGATAGGGTGGTTTTCAACCCAGGCTTCGCCCAGCTCGGTCGGATAGCGGGTTGGCGCAAGGAAACGCTCGGCATTTTCTGCATAATAACGGGCTATCTGCGCGCAAAGTTTTACTTCGCCACGGCTTTGATTGATCAGTTTTCCCATCTCAAGGCTGGCTGTTTTTGCCAGCTCTTCCACACGGCCATCAATCAGGTCGGCCAGTTTTTTCAGCACCTGTAAGCGGGGCTGAATGTCACCTTTAGACCAGTCTGAATGATAAAGGTCATCTGCAATTTTCAGCGCCTGTTCAACCTGCTGGTCATTATGGTCTGGCCAGGATTTGATCAGCTTATTACTGGCGGGATTAATTGTCTGGTAAGACATACTGCACTCCTTTTCGAGTAATCGGCCTGGCGTTCAGGCAAATGAATATGGCCTTAAGCCTGGTAGAGAAACGCGGGTTTTACAACGTGACCAGTGGGTGGTTTCGGAGCTATCTGAGGTTTTAAAACAACAAAAAGGGCGGATAAATCCGCCCTAAAACCAGTTCCAGGTGCTAAACGTTTTTGCGCTCTACAACCTTATTATCCCAGGTCAGCACGTCCTGATCGGTTTTCTCAAAGGCCCGGAGCAGGACTTCATCGCTGCCCTGTTGCTCCCAGATACCTTCCGCCAGCTTTTCATCGTAATTAGCCACTTCAAAAATGGCCTCCGCAATTTCTGGAGAGGTGCTACGCAGGCTTGCCCACTCGCCTACGTGATGTGCTTTCGATTGTTGCGTTGCCATAATAGTCTCCTGATTGAGGTTATCCGTTCAGTTTTACTGCCAGACCGGCGACATATTCACCCTGATAACGGGCGATGTTCAGTTCTTCTTCGCTGGGTTGTCGCGAACCGTCACCGCCGGCAATGGTCGTGGCGCCATAAGGTGTACCGCCACGGACCTGCGAGATATCAAAGAGTTCTTTGGTGCCATAGCCAATAGGCACGATAACCATGCCGTGGTGGGCAAGAGTCGTCCAGGTGGAGGTGATGGTTTGTTCTTGTCCACCGCCTGTTCCCGTCGAGGCAAAAACGCTGGCCAGCTTGCCATAAAGGGCACCTGAAGCCCAAAGACCGCCGGTCCGGTCGAGGAAATTACGCATCTGACCGGCCATATTGCCGAAGCGGGTCGGCGTACCAAGCAGGATGGCATCATAGTGCGGCAGCTCATCCGGTGTGGCTTCGGCTGCTGACTGCTGCGTTTTTCCGCCAACCTGGGCGAACCGTTCCGCGTCCATGGTTTCTGGAACGCGCTTGATAGTCACTTCCGCTCCGCTCACCCGGCCTGCGCCTTCTGCAACCGCATTGGCCATGGTTTCGATATGTCCGTACATGGAATAATAAAGCACCAGAATCTTTGCCATTTGTTCCCTCGTCGACTGGTTGTTGGATGGTGTGGGATAAAACAGGCCCTGAAGGCAATCAGAAAAGTATAGAAGAGGCTGAGGAGTCATGCTGGTGTCAGCGGTTCTTTTGCTTGAAATGCAGGCATGTGCGATTTTTTCTGGTGAAAAAATATCAGTTTTAATGATGAGATTCTTCAGGTGTTTCTGGCTGTTGTCACCGTTTTGCGACCTCTTTCAGGGATATTTTTTCACCACTTCAGGCTTGATAATCTATGCTTAGTAACGCGGCGGGGAGCAAGCCTTCCCCTAAAGTCGCCACGGCAGGCCGGCTGGCTTTCCGTGATAAAACAGTATGATTGCTTAACTATTCGGAGGTAAGAAATGGCAGAACATCGTGGTGGATCTGGAAATTTCGCTGAAGACCGTAAAAGAGCATCAGAAGCAGGTCGCAAAGGCGGCAAAGTCAGCGGAGGGAATTTCAAGAATGACCCTCAGCGAGCCTCACTCGCTGGCGAAAAAGGTGGGCGTAACAGTCGGGGTAGTAGGAGCAAAACGGAGACGGAAGACTAGCCTGCTTTAAAACCGTCGGGCCATCCCGGCGGTTATGTCACAGAGTTGACCACAGACCTCCCTCCCGGCACACTAGCGCCAAATTACGAACCGAGCCTGCTATGTCTGCCTTACTTTCCCGCTATAAACTTTCGTTTACTCGCCAGGAAATCGTGCTGGTCCTGATCACCCTGATCTGGGGCGGAACCTTTTTGGCTGTTCATCATGCGATGACCGTAAGCGGGCCTTTCTTCTTTGTTGGCACCCGATTTGCCACCGCTGCGCTGGTTTTGGGGGTTCTTTCATGGCGATCGTTGCGGGGCATCACCTGGTATGAAATCAAAGCAGGGGCATTAATCGGAATCGCGATTGGCTGTGGTTACGGCTTGCAGACTTATGGCATGCAAACCATTAGCAGCAGTAAATCAGCCTTTATTACCGCGATGTATGTGCCGTTGGTTCCGTTGCTGCAATGGCTATTTTTGGGGCGCTTACCCGGTTTGATGTCCTGGATTGGCGTGGCGTTGGCCTTTTCCGGCCTGATGTTACTGGCCGGGCCGGACAGTGATTCGCTGGCATTTGGTGCCGGTGAAATTGCCACCCTTGTGAGCACCCTCGCGATTGCTGCAGAAATTATTTTAATCAGTGCCAGTGCAGGAAAAGTGGATGTCAAAAGAGTCACTATCATCCAACTGGCCTGTGCCTCGTTACTGGCCTTTATTCTGATGGTGCCAAATGGCGAATCAGTGCCGCCGTTTTCACCTTACCTGTTGTTTAGTGCTATCGGCCTGGGGTTGGCGAGCGCGTTGATTCAGGTAACGATGAACTGGGCGCAGCGCAGCGTTTCGCCAACTCGTGCTACGGTCATTTATGCTGGTGAGCCGGTTTGGGCGGGGATAGTGGGCCGGGTTGCCGGGGAGCGTTTACCTGGTGCAGCATTGCTGGGTGGGGCGCTGATCGTCATCGGCGTGCTGGTCAGCGAATTGAAGCTGAAGCGTAAAAAAAAGGCGAAGGGGAAACCTTCGCCTGATAAAGCAGAAGTCAGTTAGTTGTCCTGATGGACTACGCCGCTGCCGTTGAGTGCAGCGGCTTTGCGGCGAGTCAGGATGGCGTTAAGGATGATTGCGCCAAAAGTCGCTGTACCGATCCCGCCCATCGTGAAGTTACCGATCTTCAGGGCAAAATCTCCCGCGCCAAGGACCAGCGTCACCGCAACCATAATCAGGTTGTTGTTCTGCCCAAGGTCGACGTTGTTTTGCACCCAAATCCGCGCGCCTGCGACGGCAATCAACCCAAACACCACGATCGAAGCCCCGCCAATGACCGGGCCTGGAATAGTGTGGATTAACGCACCAAACTTAGGCGAAAACCCTAACAGGATGGCTATCACCGCCGCGGCTACAAACACCAGAGTGGAATACACCTTGGTGACCGCCATCACGCCAATATTCTCAGCATAAGTCGTGACACCGCTGCCGCCCACACCGCCAGACAGCATGGTCGCCAGGCCATCACCGACAAAAGCTCTGCCCATATACGGGTCGAGGTTTTTGCCCGTCATTCCGGCAACGGCTTTAATGTGGCCCAGGTTTTCAGCCACCAGGATTACCGCGACCGGAGCAATCAGGAACATGGCATGGCTGTCGAATATGGGTGAGGTGGTCGTAGGTAACCCGAGCCAGGGAACGGCAGCCATCAGGGTGAAATCGATCGGTTTACCCAGTCCCAGTCCATTGGTTAACAGGGCATAAATGGCGCAAGCCACAATCAGGCCGACCAGGATCAGCAGTCTCTGAACCATGCCACGGGTGAATACCGCGACGATGCCGATACAAAGCACGGTCATCACCGCCATCCAGCTGTCAAACATCGACGAAGAGACGCTGTGTACGGCAATAGGCGCCAGGTTCAGGCCGATTGCCATCACCACTGCGCCTGTGACCACCGGCGGCATCAGCTTCTCAATCCAGCGAGTCCCGACCTTCATGACCACAAACCCGATCAAGGTATAGACCAGGCCGCAGGCGATAATGCCGCCCAGCGCCACGCCAAGGTTAGGGTTGATGCCCTGACCAGTAAACCCAGTCACAGCAATCACCACACCCACAAACGCCGCACTCGATCCCAGATAGCTTGGCACTCGTCCGCCGGTGATCAGGAAGAACAGCAGCGTGCCGACCCCAGACATCAAAATCGACAGATTGGGATCCAGTCCCATCAGTAAAGGCATCAGAACAGTGGCACCAAACATCGCTACCGCGTGCTGAAGCCCCATAATCACCGTTTGTCCCAGCGGCAGCGTTTCATCAGGGGCAACTATCCCCTGAGCTGTTGCCGACTGTTTACGCCATTGAGGAAACCAGGAACTCGCCATCGTCTTCTCCAGAGAAGTGAAAAAAGCAGTAACCGCCGTAGGCGGGATTAGGCTTCCTGCCGCAGTACATGGTGATAGCCACGATCAAAATAGATCAGGCCGTGCGTTTCATCGTTACAGACCAGGGCCTGGGCTTCGCAGACCAGCACATCATGGGTGCCCACACTGATCACCTGGGTGATTTTGCAATCAAACGAAGCCACGGCACCGGCCAGAATTGGGGAACCGGTGATCAGCGTTGACCAGTCAGCCGCGATAAAGCGTTCGGCCATCGGTGTTTTGCCGCCGAACAGGTTTGACAGGGATTCATGGCCGGCAGCCAGCGTGTTCACACACAATTGCTGATTGGTCTTGAACACCTCATACACCGAAGCCGAGCGGTTAAGACAAACCAGCAGAGTGGGCGGCGTATCGGTCACGCTGCAAACAGCGGAGGCGGTAAAACCAGCACGTCCAGCCGGTCCATCTGTGGTGATGATATTGACAGCCGCGCCAAGGCGAGCCATCGCGTTGCGGAAATCTTGTTTTTCTACGCCCGACGTTACCGTGGGCGACAGGGTTGCCAGAGACATAATCAGTTCCTTACGCCAGAGTGCAGGCATCAGCAAAGGAGAGACGCGGCAGGCGCGCATAGACTTTGCTGACATCGCCATAACCGATGTTGATTAGCAGGTTGCTTTTCCAGCCACTTTCGGCAAAGAAAGCCGCATCTACTGCCGCGCGGTCAAAACCGGACATCGGCCCGGTGTCTAATCCCATTGCACGACAGGCGCTGATCAGATAAGCCGCCTGCAGCGAGCTGTTGCGGAAAGCCGTTTCTTCCGCCAGCGCCGGGCTGCTGGTGAACCAGGCTTTAGCATCGGCATGAGGAAACAGGTGCGGTAACTGGTCAAAGAACTGCGGATCCCAGGCCACAATCACCGTGGCCGGGGCGCTCAGGGTTTTTTCCAGATTGCCGCTGGAGAGCGTTGGCTTCAGCCGGGCTTTGCCTTCTTCACTGCGCACAAAGCAGAAGCGTGCAGGACTGCAGTTAGCCGACGTGGGGCCCATCTTCACCAGCTCATACAGCTGATGGAGTTGCTCGTCAGTGATCGGGCGATCCTGCCAGCCATTATGGGTACGGGCAGCGGTAAACAGGGTTTCTAACGCAAGAGAATTCAGGGCTTCTGCCATAACAGCTCCAGTTCAGCAGGGGATGAGGTTTCGCTCAGCCAGTTCAGTAACAGTCGGTTAAATGTGCTGCTGTCGGTCACGCTCATCGCATGACCGCCCCAGGACATTTTTTCCAGTGTGGCATTTGGCAGCGCCTCAACGAGGGTTTGCGAGCAGGTCCATGGCACCAGTAAATCATCCTGTGAACAGATCACCAGCACCGGCTGGCTGAGGGTGCTGGCCAGCTCGGTGAAGTCACAGGCCATCAAAGCCGTCAGGCGACGAAGCAGGTTCTCCATTCCCTGGAAATGCGCTGTGTGGAGCGCATCTTCAGCTTCGATTCGGGCCTGATTATCTGCCAGCCAGTCAGCTGGATAGAGAAACAGCGGTTGCGCGCGGACATAGGCTTCAACACCTACATTGAGCAGCAACTCCTGGCGAACGGTAAAGCAGCGACGGGTATGCGCATTCAGCCTCAGCCAGCCATTAACAATCACCAGTCTTGACACTCGCTCGGGGAAGTCGACCGCCAGCTGCATCGCCACCATGCCGCCCAGTGCATGGCCGATAACGTCATAGCTATCGATTCCCAGCGCAGCCAGTTCATCAGCTAATTCAGCCGCCATATCCCGCATGCTGTAGCCTTCTGGCAGCGAGTCTGGGCTGCGACCGGTTCCGCGCTGATCGTAAACCACCACCCGATGGTGCTGGCGCAGTTCATTTAGCTGGGGCAGCCAGAAATTCGCTAACCCGCCTAACCCGGCAGAGAGCACCAGCGTTCTGGCCTGAGGATCGGTCGATCCGGAGAGCTCAATATGCATCTCTTCCTCCGCTACTTAGCGATATGAGCCACGCTGGCAATCTCGATCAACGCATCGGGTTTTACCAGACCACACTGAATGCAGAACCGCGCTGGTTTCTCGCCAGGGAAATACTCGGCATAGACGGTATTCACTGCGGCGTAGTTACTCCAGTCAGTCAGAAAAATAGAGTTGAAGGTCACGTCATCCATCGTGCCGCCAGCGGTTTCAATCACGCTTTTAATGGTTTCCAACACATGGCGGGTTTGAGCGGCGGCATCGCCAACGTGCACCACGTTGTTGTCTTTATCAAAAGGCAAAGTGCCCGAGACATACACCACGCCATCGGCCAGCGTACCTGGTACGAATGGGGCAATCGGAATGCTGGTCCCCGGCGGGGTAATAATCGTTTTAGGCATTGTGCGTTCTCCAGTCAGGTTGCAGGTATCAGGCCGTTTGGTGTTGCTGCAGAGTGTGAGTTTGCAGTGCAGAGCAGAACGTCGACACGTCTGAAACCCAGCCGAAGAACGTTTCGATATTGAAGATCGCTGCCTGCTGGGCGAAAAGCGGGCCAGCCTGATAAGTCGCGTCTTCCAGCACGATGCCGAAATACTCAAGGAAGAAACCATCGCGCAACGTAGATTCAACGCAGACGTTAGTGGCGATGCCGGTAAACACCAGATGACGAATGCCGCGGCTCCGTAACATGCTGTCTAAGGAAGTATTGAAGAAGCCGCTGTAGCGAGGCTTGGGCAGCACGATATCGCCAGGCTGCGGGATCAGCTGATCGACCAAATCATAATCCCAGCCGCCTTTAGCCAGCAGTTTTCCTTCCAGTTCAGGATTCTGGCGCATGGTTTTCAGCGCATTGGACTTGTGCCAGTTTGGCGAGCCTGGTCCACCGGCTTCAACATACCGATCGTCCCAACCGTTCTGGAACCAGATAATTTGAATGCCAGCTTCCCGCGCGGCTTTAACCGCCACGTTGATGTTATCGATCACCGGACGGGTAGCGGAGACATCGAAACCAGCCAGATCCAGATAGCCGCCGGTTGTGGCGTAAGCATTTTGCATGTCCACCACGATCAGCGCAGTTTGCTCCGGTGGAAAGGTAATCGGCTCTGGCCTGGCGGGCAGGGTAAGGGCGTTTTTAGTCGACGCTGTTGTGCAAACTACGGGCTCTTTACTGCTCATTACGCAACCTCCTTCGCGGCTTCAATGGTGTCGATGCGGCACTGCATCAGCGGCTGGATACGCTCGCCAAATTTCTCAATGCCCTGTAAGAAATCATCAAATGTCAGCAACACGCCCTGAGTCCCTTCGACGGTAGCCACCTCATCCAGCATGCGTGCTACGTTGGCGTAAGATCCCACCAGCGTGCCCATATTGATGTTGACCGCTGAAGTCGGGTCAGCCATCTGGCGAACATTGGTATCGCTGCCGGAGGTTTTATCCTGCTGGCTTTGGGTGGTCAGCCAGGAGAGCGCTTCTTCGTCGGCCCCTTCTTTGTAGTGTTCCCACTTCGCGCGGGCAGCTTCGTCGGTTTCATCGGCAATGATCATAAACAGCACGTAAGAGCCGACGTCACGACCCGCTTCATCGGCCGCTTTTTTCATTCGGGTTGCGGTAGGGGCGAAGGCGGTTGGCGTATTCACCCCTTTGCCGAAGCAGAAGTTGTAATCAGCATGTTTGGCTGAGAACGCCATGCCGGCATCGCTCTGACCGGCACAGATCACCTTGATTGGCTTCTGTGGCTGCGGGCTGAGGCGGCAATCGTTCATGGTGAAGAACTCACCTTTAAGATCGGATTTACCGGTGCCCCACAGGTCTTTCAATACCGAGACGTATTCGGTCAGGTAGTCATAGCGGCGAGCGAAGTATTCATCACCTGGCCAGATCCCCATTTGTTCGTATTCAGGTTTCTGCCAGCCGGTCACCAGGTTAACCCCGAAGCGGCCATTGGAAATGGAATCTACGGTAGAGGCCATTCTGGCGACAATCGCGGGAGGCAGTGTCAGGGTGGCGGCCGTGGCATAAATTTCGATGCGAGAGGTCACGGCAGCCAGGCCAGCCATCAGGGTGAAGGATTCAAGATTGTGATCCCAGAACTCGGTCTTTCCGCCAAAGCCACGCAGTTTGATCATCGACAGCGCAAAGTCGAAGTGATAATGCTCGGCTTTCTGCACAATCGCTTTGTTCAGTTCAAAGGTAGGCATGTACTGCGGCGCGTTGGTGGAGATCAGCCAGCCGTTGTTGCCAATTGGGATAAAGACGCCGATTTTCATTGGGATACCTCTGGGTGTGCGTTAGGGTAAAGTTCTGCGCTGCAGTGCTTCCTGCACTCTCCCTGAAGCGGCGCTTGCTGAACTCATTGCAAGCGCTGTGCCAGTTTATAAAAAGGCATAGCAATCATGGCATTGAACGATTTGGGTTAAAGTGATCTGGAGTGTTTGGTCTGAAACAGACCATTTGGTAAAAATTATGTGCACAAAAAGCAGGCATCGTGGTCAATTTAAGTGCATTAGGCCTGGACGAGGGGTTTTGCTATTATCCTGGCAACCCACATGGATCATGAGGTCTCAGTGAATTCTACAGATAAGACATCGGTGAAAGCGCCAACAAGACGCTCTCGTGCAGTAGCAGCGAAACGCACGGCGATCCTCACTGCGGCACTGGCGCTGTTTTCCCAGTATGGCGTGCATGGCACCAGTCTGGATAAAGTGGCAGAAGGGGCAGACGTCTCTAAAACTAACCTGCTCTATTATTTCCCGTCAAAAGAAGCGCTGTATATTGCGGTGTTGAAAGATATTCTCGATATCTGGCTGGCTCCGCTGCGCGCGTTGAGGGAAGATCAACAGCCGCTGGTCGCCATCAGGGACTACATCAGGCTTAAACTGGAAGTGTCACGAGATTATCCGCAGGCTTCCCGCCTGTTCTGCATGGAGATGCTACAGGGAGCACCTTTGCTTAAGGGGGAGCTGGAAGGCGATCTGAAAGGGCTGGTAGATGAGAAATCTGCGGTGATCGAAGGCTGGATAAATCAGGGTAAACTGGCGGCTGTAGAGCCCCACCATTTGATCTTTATGCTCTGGGCCACGACACAGCACTATGCAGATTTTTCAACTCAGGTAGAAGCGGTGACTGGGCAGACGTTAAATGATGAAGGATTTTTCAACCAGACGGTGGAGAACGTGCAGCGGATGGTGATCGAAGGGATACGTGTACGTTAAGTAGAGGTGGGCCGTGCGGCCCACCGGCAACATTTAAGCTTGTTTTCTCTGGCGTAACCACCAGCCAATCCCCAACAGGATAAACCAGATCGGCGTCACCATCAGCGCCTGACGGGTATCCTCTTGCAGCGTCAGCAGTACCAACACAAACGCAAAGAAGGCGATGCACACCCAGCACATAAACTTGCCCAGAGGCATTTTATAGCTGGACTCAGCATGCAGCTCAGGGCGTTTTTTACGGTATGCCAGATAAGAACAAAGAATAATCGTCCAGACAAACATAAACAGGATCGCCGAAACGGTGGTGACCAGGGTAAACACCTGCATCACGTTCGGGATCAGGTAAATCAAGGCAACGCCAGCCAGCAAACACAGGCAAGAGAAGAACAGGCCAGTGGTTGGCACAGCACGGCTGGAAAGCATGCCGAAGCGGCGGTGCGCCACCCCCTGCTGCGACAGGCCATACAACATGCGGCTGGTGGAGAAGATGCCGCTGTTGGCAGAAGAGGCCGCCGAGGTCAGCACCACAAAGTTAACGATACTGGCAGCCGCTGGTAAGCCAATCAGCATAAACATCTCAACGAACGGGCTGCGGTCCGCAACCACGCTGTTCCATGGGGTAACGGCCATGATCACCAGTAACGCGAGCACGTAAAACATAATAATACGCAGCGGAATGGCGTTAATAGCGCGTGGCAGAACCTTTTTAGGATCGTGGGTTTCAGCGGCCGCTGTACCCACCAGTTCAATGCCGACAAAGGCGAATACCGCAATCTGGAACCCGGCAAAGAAGCCGCTCAGGCCTTTCGGGAACATGCCGCCATGATCCCAGATATTGCTGATGGCAGCCTTGCCGCCGCCCGGGGAAGGGTAATGCAGGGCAACCAGCACAATCCCTGTCGCAATCAGCGCCACAATGGCAACAATTTTGATAATGGCGAACCAGAACTCCATCTCGCCGAACAGTTTCACCGTAGCGATGTTCAGTGACAGGAACACTGCAATGCACAGCAGGGCGCTCATCCAGATTGAAAAATCAGGGAACCAGAGCTGGAAGTAAGAGCTGATGGCCACCACATCGGCGATGCCGGTCACCACCCAGCAGAACCAGTAAGTCCAGCCGGTAAAATAGCCGGCCCAGGGACCCAGCAGATCGGCGGCGAAATCACTGAACGACTTATACTCCAGATTCGACAGCAGGAGTTCGCCCATGGCACGCATAACGAAAAACAGCATAAAGCCGATGATCATATAAACAAAAATGATCGACGGGCCAGCCAGACTGATGGTTTTACCGGAGCCCATAAACAGGCCTGTGCCGATAGCTCCCCCAAGGGCGATGAGCTGGATATGACGATTGTGCAAGGTTCGCCGGAGCTCGCCCGGGGCTTCTTCAGTGAGAAGCGTCTCTTTTGATTGGTCAACCATAACGATTTCATGTCCTTTACGTGATGTTATGTAAGCTCTGAAGGCTTTTACGGCGCAAATCTTAACGTAAAAGCCCCGGAATGGCAGGTAAAGTTCGGTATAACCGGACCGATTGCACAAAAACGCCGCTACACTGTTTAATTCTGATTTCGGCCAGACGAAAGCCTGACGGATCTGGAGCTTAGCTGGCGGGGAGAGGATTTATCAGATGAAAGCATTGTTGATTGTTGCCGGTATTTTGCTGCTGCTGGTGGCCATAACGCCCTGGTTTGAGCAGCATCTGCCGTCAGCCTGGAACCCCTTCACGCCTTTAGAAATGACGGACTCGCCTGGCTTTATCACCCGCTATAAACTCAAGCGCCTGGCGGGTGATCCGCAAGCCTGTCTGGCGGTTTTACAACGGGCTCAGCAACAGGGCTACCTTCGCTTCAGCCAACCAGCGCCCACATCCGGCACTTGTCCCTTACCCGATCCCATCAGAGTGCAGAGTTTTGGTGATGTGCGCCTGAGCTCAAGTTTTCTGGCCAGCTGTTCTTTAGCCGTCAGCACCACGATGTTTGTGACTCAGAAGGCTAAGCCGCTGGCCGCAGCAGAATTGGGATCGCCTCTGGCACGCATCGACCATCTTGGGAGTTACGCGTGCCGGAATATCTATCATCGGGCGGAGGGCAGGTTAAGCGAACATGCCACGGCAGAGGCACTGGATCTCTCCGGTTTCAGGCTGGCCAACGGTCAACAGATTAGCGTGCTGAAAGAGTGGCCACGTCAGGGGTCTGGCTCGCAGTGGTTGCACCAGATTTTTCAACAAAGTTGCCAGTTTTATGGCAACTCGATTGGTCCTGACTACAACGCGGCGCATGCCAATCACTTTCATCTTGGCATGCGGGGAAGAGGATATTGCCTTTAGATGACGGGTTTAATCCCTCGTTGCAGAAGAAACCGGTTCGCTGGCCAGGCGAAGACAAAACCGAACAGTAAGGCAATTTGCAACATAAACCAGAAGGTCAGCAGTCGCGGTTCAATCTGACCCTGCAAAATAAAGCGAAACGCCAGCTCCAGATAGAGGGACATCCCAGCCTGATAAACGATCGGCGAAAAAATATCGGTTTTAATTGCCCGCCACAGCGCACGAAATAGAGAGAAGCCTTCTATTTGACGCAGCGCGAAAAATTGCAAAAGCACCCCAAAAAACAGCGATAAAACCAGCGACAGAATAGCGTGAGAGATCAGCAAAGAGTGAAAAGGGATGTCGTTCATCATTGAAATTATCGGAATAGCACCTATATCACCCAGTGCGCAGCCGGCGGCGCAGTGGCTGGTAGAGGAGAAAATTTGTTTTAACTCGGGCTGCTGCTTACCGCGATTGAGGTGCAGCTGAGAAACTGGGGACATTTTTCGTGCAAAAAAACCTCCAGGCCAGCCAGCCAAAAAACGGCATATAGAGGCCTGTAATCGGCCACACCAGATTCATAATCCGTACCGGAAGCGGGCGACGGAGGATGTCTTTGATAATCATCAGGGAAGTACAAGCACCTAACAGGATAAACACCATCGCGAGTCTGTCTAACATCACTATTTCCTTATCGGCATAATGCGTAGAGGGAGGTCTGTTCTATTACCTCCATTCAGTCAGCTAGATTATGGTTCTCTGCCGTTCGAAAGCCAACGAGAGGTAAGACAAATTCACCCTGGCCAATCCCGGCAATTCAGGATGAAAAACAGATTGCGCTGATAAAACCCTGATGATTTGAAGGGTACCCTGTGTTCGCTGCAGATATGTTGATGATTAAACGTAAAGGCAAATATTGACATGAAATAAGATAAAACTGATTTATTTCAATTTGATATGCGTATTTTTGTTGGGTGGGCGAGGGCGCGATGAATCGAGGAACTTCGACTATTCAGTAAAACTTTAGCAGGGATTACTGCTGACAGGGTGGTCATAAATATTGAATGTTTTCAGGAAAAATCCTATTCTAATTGGGTGAATGAATTCGCGGAGCAAGGCTTGATTTTTAGCCTTTTGAGCGCCATGTAAACACTCTTTTTTGTTCTTTTATAAATTAAATTGACAGCGCTTTTAATGAATGAGGATTCTGCTCTTCATTCGTTGGATGCATATATCGGTAATTAAGGTTATTATCACCTGAAGGAAAAATTAATTTTTACATTAATTTTTTTTCTCGTTTTAATTCATTTTTTCCCACACCACCGAAAATTATAAGCAAAATTTGGGGCGTTCGTCGTATCCACGATGAGGAATTAATGACTTCTGATAGCTATTTCAGTTGGCGTGAAAAAATACAGCTTGCATTCCTGAATGTGACAGATTTGTCGGAGATTACAGCACTCATCGAGCAGCAGGCGCTCGAGTTGGGATTTGACTTTTATGCACTCTATATTCGTCATCCTGTGCCTTTCACCCGACCGAAAATTTTCATTTACACCAGCTACCCTAAAAAGTGGGTCAAAGCGTACCAGAAAGGGAATTTTGCTGCGATAGACCCCGTTATCGAAAATTGCCAGATCCCAGGTAAAATATTGTTATGGGATGAACCTCTTAGCCGCAGTGGTCAAAAAGTGTTTGAGGCGGCTAAAGAGTATGGCATTCAAAGCGGATTTTCAGCCTGTGCAATGGCGAAAAATAGATCCATTGGTATATTATCAATGGCATCAGGTAAAACTTTCGAAAAGATAATGTTAACGCCAGAAAAGCAACTTAAGCTTCAGTGTTTATCGGTGCTGATTATGGAGGCGTTACAACAAGTGAAAGATATTTCCATGTCGATCATGAACATGGAATTAAGCCAGCGGGAGCTGGAGATACTCAAATGGACGGCGGAAGGAAAAACCTCAGCAGAAATATCGCTGATCCTGTCGATTTCAGAGAATACGGTCAATTTCCATCAGAAAAAAATGCAAAAGAGGTTCAATGCACCCAACAAAACCCAGGTGGCCTCTTACGCAGCCGCAATCGGTCTACTTTGAGGGAGATGCAACTACCAGATTTGGTAGTTTCGTAATGTTAATCGGTTGTCTACCCTGCGCGCAGGGTGACAACCCTGATCTAGCCGTGAGGAGCGGCGTTCACGAGGGAATGCGATAGGGGATCAATGATGAAAATTATCCAAACAAAGCTCAGGGATATGCCGTCCTCATTGCTGGCAGAACTGGGAAGTTACCGTTACAACGTTTTTGCCCGCGGGGAAGGGTGGTCAATCCCTTCTCGTCTTAGCACGCCTGGCCAGGAGTACGATCGTTTCGATCGCTCTGATGTGGTTTGGCTGATTGCCTGGAAAGCTCAGCATGGTATCTGCGGTTGTGCGCGGCTGATGCAGTGGCAGGATCCTGAAACAGGCGCAATTCTTGAGCCTGGTGAGAAAAAAAGCCCGGCCGAGGTTCCTGTTTGGGAAATGTCGCGCTTTTCGGCGAAGCTGGACATTGATGTTGAGCTGCCCTTGAGCATTTTATGGCATAGCGTGCAGCTGGCGGAGCAGTCGGGGATTGAGTATCTCTACAGTGCCGCTACGCCGATGCTGGAACAGATGTTCGAACAGCATCAGGTGGTTTACGAGCCTTTAAATGCTGGCGTCATCCAGTCTGAAGACAATCTGTTTGCCGTCAGGATCCCGGTGAATCAGCCACAGCTGGCGGAGAAGTTTCAAGGTGCGCGCCGTTTCAGTCCGGAAGAAGTGTTACCCACTTTGGGTGTTTCCGTCAGTTGGAGCGCAAGAGGCCGCTAAGCGTGCCACTTCGCCCACAGCGTAATCAGCAGCCAGGCGGCCAGGCACCAACAGGCAACCGCACTGCTTAACGCATAGGGTAAACGCATCATGCTGACAAAATACCAGAGTGAAAGCAGATAGACGAAATAGGGAATGATGGCCCACATACCAAAAACGATCGTGGTGCGCAGCGCTTCAATGCCACGGTCGCTGGCCACAATGTAGTGAGCAATCAGCGCGAAGGTGGGAAACAGAGGGAGAAGGCCAGCGATGTAATAGTTGCGGGTCTTCGATAACATCCCGATCAGCACGACGACCAGCGCACCGAGTACCGCTTTGAAAAGTAAGCCCATTGTTCCGTTCAGCTCAAGAGAAAAGGTAACCATGTTACAACGCTGAAGGAAAAGCAATGGGCTAAGGCGTGGCAGATAAAATTATTGGCGATAAGCCTGTTTAATCTGCTTAATGGTGCTGCTGAACACGTCAGCCTGCTGCTGATCGGTCAATTGATCAATATACCTTTCCATATTAATGATGACTTTGCCGGCATCGGCTTGTCCCATCCCTTTTAACATGAAGGTAACGAGTGCTTTCATACAGGCCATTTCTTCTGACAGAGTTTTGGCTTCTTGGCTGGTTGAAAAGTCAGTGTTGCTCATGATTTCTCCTTGTTGTCATCATCAATTCAACGCGGTTCACGCCCGGCGTTGAAAATGTAAATCGATAACAAGTATATCACATAACCCGGGCTGAGAAGCCACAGCGACAGCGGGTCACGTGAAATGCTTTCACCGGACAAAGTCTATTATTTCAGTTCAATCAGCGGCTAAAAAGAGGTAAGATCCGGCCTCCTTAAGCATCCTGATCCACTCTGGTAGTGCCCACTTGGAGAGACCTTTTTGATTAGCGTTTTTCTTGTTGATGACCATGAACTGGTCCGCGCCGGTATCCGTCGAATACTGGAAGATATAAAAGGTTTCCAGGTGACCGGAGAGGCAAACTGCGGCGAAGATGCGGTGAAGTGGTGTCGTGCCAACAGTGCGAACGTGGTGTTGATGGACATGAATATGCCAGGTATTGGCGGGCTGGAAGCCACGCGTAAAATTGTGCGCTACAATCCGGACATTAAAGTGATTATGCTAACGATTCATACCGAGAATCCGCTGCCGGCTAAAGTGATGCAAGCCGGGGCTTCAGGTTATCTCAGCAAAGGTGCAGCCCCTCAGGAAGTGGTCAATGCCATTCGCCAGGTCAACTCTGGTCAGCGTTATATCGCTTCAGATATTGCTCAGCAAATGGCGCTCAGCCAGATCGAACCGAATACTACGGACTCGCCGTTCGACAGTTTGTCGGAACGCGAATTGCAGATTATGCTGATGATCACCAAGGGTCAGAAAGTTGCCGACATTTCCGAGCAACTGAATCTGAGCCCTAAAACCGTTAACAGCTACCGTTACCGCATGTTCAGCAAGCTCAACATTAGCGGTGACGTTGAGTTAACGCACCTGGCCATTCGTCATGGCTTGTTCAATGCGGAGTCGTTAATCAGTAGTGAATGAACAGTTTGATGCTAAATCCTTCCTGAAATCGGTTACCAGCCAGCCAGGCGTTTATCGCATGTATGATGCAGGTGGCACGGTTATCTATGTCGGCAAAGCCAAAGATCTGAAAAAAAGGCTTACCAGCTATTTCCGCGGCAATCTTGGCAGCCGTAAGACGGAAGCGCTGGTAGAGGCTATCCGGCAGATTGATGTCACGGTAACCCATACCGAAACCGAAGCGCTGCTGCTGGAACATAACTACATCAAGCTCTATCAGCCACGCTACAACGTGCTGTTGCGTGATGATAAATCCTATCCCTACATCTTTTTAAGTGCGGATGCGCATCCTCGCCTGGCAAGCCATCGCGGTGCTAAACACGCCAAAGGCGAATACTTCGGCCCCTTTCCAAACGGCTATGCCGTGCGGGAAACGCTGTCGTTGTTACAGAAGATCTTTCCGGTACGGCAGTGTGAAAACAGCGTTTACCGCAACCGTTCACGTCCGTGCCTGCAATACCAGATTGGTCGGTGCCTTGGCCCCTGTGTTAGCGGTCTGGTTACTGAAGAAGAGTACGCCCAGCAGATTGAATACGTGCGGCTGTTTCTCTCCGGCAAGGACGATCAGGTGCTGAATCAGCTGGTTTCCCGCATGGAAAGCGCCAGCATCAGCCTGAAATTTGAGGAAGCAGCCCGTCTGCGGGATCAAATACAAGCGGTACGCCGGGTAACTGAACGTCAGTTCGTCTCCAATAATGGGGATGATCTGGATGTTATTGGCGTAGCATTTGATAACGGAATGGCTTGTCTGCATGTCCTGTTTATCCGTCAGGGTAAGGTGCTGGGCAGCCGCAGCTATTTCCCGAAAGTGCCTAATGGCACTGAGCTGGCGGAAGTTGTGCAGACTTTTGTCGGGCAGTTCTACCTGCAGGGCAGTCAGGCTCGCACCTTGCCAACCGACATCCTGCTCGACTTTACCTTGCCGGAAAAAGATCTGCTGGCTGATTCACTGACTGAGCTGGCCGGGCGTAAAGTCTCAATTCAAAGCAAACCCCGTGGCGACCGCGCACGTTACCTGAAGCTGGCGCGAACCAATGCCAGCACGGCTCTGGTCAGTAAGCTTTCTCAGCAGTCGACTATTCATCAGCGATTGAAGGCGCTTGGGGAGATCCTCGACCTGCCTGAGATTAACCGGATGGAGTGTTTTGATATCAGTCATACCATGGGCGAGCAAACCGTGGCGTCCTGCGTGGTATTTGATCGTAATGGCCCACTGCGTGCCGAGTATCGTCGCTATAACATTACCGGTATCACGCCGGGAGATGACTATGCCGCGATGAACCAGGTGCTTCGTCGCCGATATGGCAAAGACCTTGAAGAGAGCAAAGTTCCGGATGTGATCCTGATTGACGGGGGGAAAGGGCAGTTAGGCCAGGCAAAAAATGTCTTCGCCGAACTGGATGTTGCCTGGGATAAAGATCGGCCGATTTTATTAGGCATTGCCAAAGGCACCGATCGTAAAGCCGGACTGGAGACGCTGTTCTTTGAACCAGAAGGGGAGGGTTTTAACCTGCCACCGGACTCCCCGGCGCTGCATGTTCTTCAGCATATTCGTGACGACTCTCACAATCATGCAATTACGGGCCACCGCAATAAGCGGGCTAAAGTGAAGAACACCAGTGCACTGGAAACAATTGAAGGGATTGGTCCTAAGCGTCGGCAGATGCTGCTTAAGTATATGGGCGGCCTGCAACCGTTGATGAATGCCTCGGTGGATGAAATTGCGAAAGTCCCTGGTATTTCCCAGCTGTTGGCGGAGAAAATCTTTTATTCGCTGAAACACTAAGCATTGCAACCCCTGGAGCAATGTAGGAACATAGGGACAAATTCTACTCTGCCCAAACAGTTAGCGTACCTATGCATTTTAATATTCCGACCTTACTTACCCTGTTTCGTGTCGTTTTGATCCCGTTCTTTGTACTGGCTTTTTACCTGCCATTTGAATGGGCTCCGCTTGTATGTGCGTTGATCTTCATCTTTGCCGCGATCACCGACTGGTTCGATGGCTATCTGGCCCGCCGCTGGAAGCAAACGACCCGATTTGGTGCGTTTCTTGACCCGGTAGCGGATAAAGTGATGGTCGCGATGGCTTTGGTGCTGGTTGCCGAGTATTTCCACTCATGGTGGATTACCTTGCCAGCGGCGACGATGATCGCCCGTGAGATTATTATCTCTGCATTGCGTGAATGGATGGCTGAAATTGGCAAACGCAGCAGCGTGGCCGTTTCCTGGATTGGCAAAGTGAAAACGACCGCACAGATGTTGTCGCTGTTTGCTTTGCTGTGGCGTCCGGACAGCACCGTAGTGGGAATGGGTGTGGTTGCATTGTACATTGCTGCCGTGCTGACTTTCTGGTCGATGTTCCAGTATCTCAACGCTTCGCGCGGGGATTTGTTTGAACAGTGATCGATGCGATTCAAAAAGCAGCAAACGGACAGAAAGTGAGGATAATTGTGTTGACTCATTTCTCCAGGTCAGTAGAATGCAACGCATCGAAAGGCAGCTGGTCTGCCAGAAGATAAAGTAAATCAGCAAGTTCTGCGATTATCGCAGCTGTTGAATGCGGGAATAGCTCAGTTGGTAGAGCACGACCTTGCCAAGGTCGGGGTCGCGAGTTCGAGTCTCGTTTCCCGCTCCAAATTTTAATCATCAGAAAGTCTGGTGATACAGCAAGATTAAGGCGCGTTGGCAGAGTGGCCATGCAGCGGATTGCAAATCCGTTAACCTCGGTTCGACTCCGGGACGCGCCTCCACTTTACACCCATGCCCGGGTGGTGAAATCGGTAGACACAAGGGATTTAAAATCCCTCGGCTTATGGCTGTGCGGGTTCAAGTCCCGCCCCGGGCACCATCTTTAGTACCGATTAAACTCGAATAAAATCAAAGCAATAAGCAGTGATGTCGTAACCGCCCAAGGGCGGTTTTTTTGTGCCTGTCATTCGGCAGTGACGGCAAAAGTGATGATAGCCTCAGGCATAAAAAAACCGGCCATAAAGACCGGTTAAAGCTGTGTGTTATCTTTATTTTTATCCGTCAGCTTGCAGCATCCGGTAAGAGGTTATCGGCAAATACTCGCCAGGCATGAGGGTTTTTGTTCATCCTGTCTAAATACTTTGTGGGGAACGCTGGCCTCACTCGCCGTTGATGCGGTGCTTCATTTCTCGCTGGTGCTTAAAGTAGTCTTCGCCACAGTCAGCGGAGCAGAACGCGCTGTTGGGCACTACGGCTTCATCTTCGCACCAGATGCATTTGCCATCAGGGCTGGTGATCACCGGTTGTCGGGCTGACATGGCTGCTGAGATGAGGGCTTCCTCACGTTCTTGTGCTAAATCTACATCGTCCATTGCTTCTCCTCCTGTGAAACTTTATCAGTTTGGTTGAGGGCTCAGTGCACCGTCTTCAACCATTAAGTTAAATCACACACTCTAATAATGCCGATCACTATTAACGTCAGGGCGACTATTATAGCCGAAGCTCAATCCCCTGCAAATTTTTTGCACCTGCAGACTTACCTCACCCTCCTGAAGAGAGGTTCCCTGGGTAGAGAGGTTGTTATTATTTCAGAGAAAGGGGGGACATTAAGGTGGCGATGAAAATGATGTGATTATCATTTACAGAAGTGACGTAGCAGATAAACCTGAACCGGGATAAACGATTTTGAGTTTAAGACTTTTTTAACCTGTCTGAGCTGAATTTTCCGGGCCTTGAGGAATAATCATTCAATGACTTGCTGTTATACCCGTCGAAGAATTTAAAAAAACCATGAGCGACAGCAGCCTGCGCCTGCACTGAGGTGCTCTTTGTCGGGCGCAAGGGGAGGAAGCGCCTTATCATCAACAGAGCGGCTGCATACCGACATTTTGCTGTTCTACTATTGGCACAGCTAAGCTGTACAACTCCTGATAATATTGACCTTCATCTTTCCTTGCCGGACGATAACTTCCACATTCCCGGCAAACATGCGGGACTATTGAAACATCAAGTTGGTGTGTTGGCATGACCACTCTCCTTGTTATTCACATTAATGAATTAATTTCGCAACGATGAGTAATCAATTTTTAAAGAAGTGTCAAATATATCCATTTTTAATTAAACATTAATTTCTTTAAAAATCGGTGTCTGTGAGGGGGTCAGCTTTTTAATAAAAAAAAGCCAGCATGCTTGCGCTACCTGGTGGCATCTTTTTTATGTCGAACAGAAAAAATAGACCTTTCCTCTCCAGGAGGCTACCCCTCTGAACTGGAGCCACATTCGGCTCCAGCAATACCGTAACAGGTAACTCCCCTGACGTTAACCGTACAGCTTTAAATTACTGGTTAGCTTACGCAGCGCTTTTCTCTCGCCGACGATGCCGACACCAAGATGTTGCAGTTCGTGCGTGGGGATCTGCCTGACGGCAGCGCAAAATGCGGCATAATCGACGGTCATTTGCCCCTCAACCGGGAACAAAATGGCATCAAAGCCCCTTTCATCACACTGGCTGACCAGCGAAACCAGCCGTTCATTATTGGCCGCCAGCACTGGAATGCCGACGGGAATCAATCCCGGATAAGCTTTCTCATTGCCATCAACCAGTTCTGACCCAACAAAATGGGGATGACGCTGGCCCAGGGTTAATGAGAGCACCGCAGCAGCATTGGCGGCTTTGCCAACGGGCAGATCGGCGTTAAGGATCACAACGCAACGTAACTCGTTCATTTCGCTCTTCTCATGCAGGTAAAAGAGCAGATTAGGGCAGGGTTAGCGTTCAGTCTGGAAGATTTGTGCAGATCAAGGGGTATCAGCCTTAAAGAAGCGTATGGCCTTGCTGGTAGCGAGCGGGGGTTAACTGATAGGCGCGACGGAACCAGCGGCCAAGATGACTTTGGTCTGCGAAGCCCAGCTGCGCGGCTACATCTGCCGGAGAAACTCCCTCAGCCAGTAAACGGCGGGCATGCGTCAGGCGCAACTGGATCAGCCAGGCATGAGGCGGCAGGCCAAAATGAGCCTGAAACTCACGAGACAGGCGAAAGCGATCGACATCCAGGGCCTGGGCCATATCACTGAGGCCAATATTTTCATGCAGATGATCGTGCAGCCAGGCGCTGGCTTTCAATGCCAGGGATTTTTCATGTTGCGGGATGATAATCGATTTCCGCCAATGCTGATGCTGAGTAAGGGTCGCAAACAGTTGCTGCATAGCGCTCTCTTTGACGATTTTTAACTCACGATCGTGCAGGCACTGAAAGGCATTAAAGGTGGCCTGGGCCAGACGTCGATCGCCAGAGAGCGTACGGGCAAAATTCAGTTCAAAGCTGTCAGGTACGTTGCCGAATACCGCTGCCAGCTGCTGCCGCATAAAATTGGGGTCGATGTAGAGCATCCGGTAGGTAAACCCGATGTCGTCAACAGCATCGCCATCGTGCAGCTCACCAGGCTCTAGCAGGAAAACAGTCCCCGGTCGGCTTTGGTGCTTCTGCTTACGGGAGTGAAACTGTTGCACGCCTTGCTCGGTAACGCCAACGAGATAAGTATCGTGCCAGTGTGGGTCATAAGCATGACCCGTGAAATGGGCACGGATCGCTTCCACAGGCATCTCATCATCTCTGGAAAGGTGTACCCAACCTGGCGTAATCATTGAACTGGCTCCCTTTGCGTTGTCTGTCAACAGAGTAACTTTCAGCACCAAACGCTGGCAACGCTTGGTTCTTCGTATGCATAGCAAAGCTGTAACCTAAAAGAGTCACTTTTTCTCCATTTTTTTACTTCTTTTTCACACCTTTCGCTTCCTGGCGACTATGATCCTTGCTTATAATTAGCGCCAACATTTAGTTAGACCTCTAATCATTAGGCTTCTATATTTTGAATGCTCAGGAACTCAACTTTTCCCGCTTACTCCATTTGACGGCGCATGCCTGGCGTCAGGCTATTGACCGTCGAATGAAAGACAACGGACTGAGCATGAGCAGCTGGATGGCCGTAGCCACTATTGCTATTCAGGAAACACCGATCACTCAGAAAGAGCTGGCTCAGTCGCTGGGCCTGGAAGATGCCAGCGTGGTTCCGTTGATCGATCGCCTGGTGAAGCAACAACTGGTGGAGCGTTTTCAGCCGGAAGACGATCGCCGCAAGCGCCTGTTGCACGTTACTCCGCAGGGTAATGAGCTTTATCAAAAGCTGAAAGTCGAAGCGGATAGCCTGCGCAACGAGCTGCTGGCAGACATCAACAGCGACGAACTGGCCATTACCCAACGCGTCCTCCAGCGCCTGTTGAAAGCCACCGAGGCGAAATAACATGCGCGGGACTCGACAAGACCCTTTCGCCCCGCGCGAATGGGCACCAGGCGAAAAACCGATGCTGCCTGGTTCGCCTTCCACGCCGTTGCACCCGACACATAAGCGCATCGCTTTTGGCCTTATTGGCCTGCTGATCTCGATTACGGGTGCGCTGAGCAATGCGCTGGTCACCGCCAATCTCACTAACCTTCAGGGCGTGTTCGGCGCTTACAGCAACGAGATTGCCTGGCTGCCTGCGGTCTATGTGATGGGAAATATCTCCATCAACCTTCTGTTGGTTAAGTTTCGGCAGCAGTTTGGCCTCAGAGCCTTCACCGAAGCCTTTCTGGTGCTGTATGTGCTGGTGTCGTTTTTTCATTTGCTGGTCAATGACCTCAGCTCTGCGATCATTGTGCGCACAGCACACGGCATGGTCGGCGCGGCGCTCAGCTCGCTGGGAATTTATTATCAGGTTCAGGCCTGGCCCGCTAAACACCGGCTGAAAGCCCTGACCATTGGGTTAGGCGCGTCTCAGCTGGCGATCCCGCTGGCTCGTCTGTTCTCTACTGAGCTTTTGCAGCTTGATGAGTGGCGTGGTCTGTATCTGTTTGAGCTGGGGCTGGCGATGATTTGCCTTGGTGCCGTGTTGGTTTTAAAACTGCCGCCGGGCGATCGAATCAAAGTGTTTGAGAAAAAAGACTTCCTGACTTTCCTGTTGATGGCACCCGGAATGGCGCTGTTTTGTGGCGTGCTGTCGCTGGGCCGTATCGAATGGTGGACCAGCACGCCGTGGCTGGGCATCTGTCTGGCTTTAGGCCTGGTGCTGGTGATTGCGGCCGTGGTACTGGAACATAATCGCAGTAATCCGTTGATTAATACGCGATGGCTACGAACGGGCGCGATCTTCCGGCTGGGTATTGTGATGATCATGCTGCGCGTCACGCTGGCGGAGCAGAATACCGGCGCAATTGGTTACCTGCAGCAGGTTGGTTTGCTTAACGATCAGATGCAGCATCTGGCGATGGCGATCCTTGCCGGTGTCGTGACCGGTATCGTCGTCAGTGCCCTGACCATCAACGTCAAGCATCTGAGCTGGCCGATTGTGATGTCACTGCTGTTGATTATGGTGGCCTCGTTGATGGATTCGCAGTCCAGCCCGCTGACCCGTGCCAACAACATGTATTTCAGCCAGTTCCTGCTTGGCTTCAGCAGTACCTTCTTTATTGCCCCGGCGCTGTTACTGAATATTGGCAGCGTGGTGACGCAACCTAAAAACCTGGTCAGTCTGGTGGTGCTGTTTGGTATGAGCCAGAACATCGGTGGGCTGATGGGCTCGGCGCTGCTGGGGACATTCCAGACCTGGCGGGAAAAATATCACTCCAGCCTGCTGGCGGATCAGCTTTCCTATCTCAACCCCAATGTGACGGAAAGGCTTACCCAGTACACCAATCTGTTCAACAGTTTTATTGGCGACAACGCATTGCGCGGCGCGGAAGGGGCGGTGCAACTGCAAACCGTCGCTACCCTGCAGGCCAACGTGCTGGCCTATAACGATACCTATCTGCTGACGGCGGGCATGGCCTTTATCACCCTGATCTGGGTGCTGTGGCGTTTGTCACGGCTGCGCTATCTCAACTGGCAGCAGGCAAAACGGGAAGCAGCAGCAGAATTACGCGCAATGCAACAACCCACTTCTTCGATTAGCACGGGGCAATAATGAGTCAGCAGGAACAGAGCCAATTCTCTGAGCGTGAAAGAACTAACAAACTGCGTATTATCTCGATCGCCCTTGGGGCAGGAATTGCGTTAGTCGGCGTGCTGGTAATCTTGTATGCCTGGCAACTGCCGCCCTTTACCAGTCAGATCCAGTCTACAGAAAACGCCTACGTGCGCGGTCAGGTCACCTTTATCAGCCCGCAGGTTAACGGCTATCTGACTTCGGTTGAGGTACTGGATTTTCAGCCTGTGAGGCAGGGTGATGTGCTGATGACCATCGACAACCGCATTTATAATCAGAAGGTGCACCAGGCTGAAGCGCAGCTGGCGATGAAAAAGGCCGCACTGGCCAATAATCTCCAGCAGCGTCGCAGTGCTCAGGCGGTGATCGAACGGAATCAGGCAGCGCTGGATAATGCCAAAGCGCAGGCGGTCAAAAGCGGGCTGGATCTTAAGCGGGTTGAAAATCTTGTCTCCGACGGCTCTCTGTCAATCCGCGAGCGCGATGCCTCACGCGCCAGCAACAGCCAGACCATGGCGGATGTGCAGCAGGCAAAAGCCACGCTTGATGTCTCTCGCCAGGATCTTCAAACCGTGATCGTTAACCGTGCCTCGCTGGAAGCCGATGTTGCCAGTGCGGCGGCGGCTCTTGAACTGGCTCAGATCGATTTGGATAACACGAAAATTATCGCACCGCGTGACGGGCAGCTGGGGCAGATTGCTGTCCGCCAGGGCGCGTATGTCACAGCCGGAACGCGCCTGACCTCCGTTGTCCCCAAACAGCTCTGGGTCGTAGCCAATATGAAAGAAACCCAAATGGCGCGCATCAAGCCAGGCTTGCCAGTGACCTTCAGCGTAGATGCCCTCAACGAAGAGCGCTTTGAGGGCGAGGTGGAATACATATCACCTGCGGCAGGTTCAGAATTCAGTGCCATCTCGCCCGATAATGCCACCGGTAACTTTGTGAAGATTGCCCAGCGAATTCCGGTGCGCATCAAAATCACCAGCGAAAATCCCACGCATCTGCGTCCGGGAATGTCCGTAGAGGTGAACATTGATACTTCTGGCGAGCAAGACAGTCAGGAGGCGAAGTAATGCGCTGGCCAACCTCACTGCTGGCGGCCTTGCTCACCGCCACACTTGCTGGCTGTGCAACGGAAGTCGACAAAGCACCGGGTTCGCTGCCGATCCCTCAACAATGGCGTAATCAGGTTGGACCTTCTTCTCCGGTAGAAGCGAACTGGTGGCGCGCGTTTGGTGATGCCGATCTGAACCGTCTGGTTGAACAGGCATTGCGTAATAACCTGGATATTCTGACTGCCCGTTCGCGGGTCGATCAGTACCGTGCCGAATTGCGGGGTGCTCAGGGGGATAATTATCCCACTTTAGAGGCAGGCGTGGCGGCATCCCATGCACGAGCGCTCTCCTCGGTGAGCGGGCAACCTTACGAATACGCGGTATTCCAGGGACTGCTACAGGCTAATTATGATGTGGATTTGTGGGGCGCTCGCAGTAGCAGCATCGACGCAGCAAAAGCGACGCTGGCCGCACAACAGGCCGCTGCCTCTGCCGCTGAGTTAACGGTGGCGAGTTCAGTTGCTTCTGGTTATATGACCTTAGTGTCACTGGATGAACAGCTGCGGGTCACTCAGGCAACGCTTTCCTCGCGTGAGGATTCATTAAAGCTGGCCCAGCGCCAGTATGAAACCGGCTATACCTCGAAGCTGGAGTGGGTACAGTCCGAATCGGAACTGCAAACGGCGAAAGCCCAGATCCCGGTGTTGCAGCACCAGATCGCTCAGCAGGAAAACGCCCTGAGCATCCTGGTCGGGATGAATCCCCGAGAGATAGCCCGGCAAAGCCAGTATGACCATGTCGCGCCGCAAACGTTGCCTTCAGTGTTACCTTCCGAACTGCTGCAACGGCGTCCGGACATTGTTCAGGCTGAACGTCAGCTGCTGGCGGCGGACAGCACGCTGGAGTCGTCCAGGGCTCAATTGCTGCCTTCGCTTAACCTGACGGCGACCGGCACCCTGCAAAGCTCTGTGCTGCACCAACTGGCGGACAATCCTTTCCGCCTGTGGAGCATTGGCGGCAGTGTTCTGGCCCCTTTGTTGAACAGGGAAGCGTTAACAGCCCAGGTGGATGTGTCGATGGCTTCGCGGAATCAGGCCTTGTACAGCTATGAGAAAGTGGTGCGTAATGCCTTCAGTGAAGTGAATAACGACCTGGATGCTATCGACCGCTATCAGCAACAATTGACGGAATTACAAAAGCAGGAACAAATCGTCAGCGAAGCGCTGCGCATTTCACGTAATCGTTATCAGAATGGGTATGCCTCTTATCTTGATGAACTTGATGCCCAGCGCACCTTGTTTACCACTCAGTTGAACGTGGTGCAGGTGAAAAATAATTTACTGCTGGCCCAGATTGATCTCTACCGCGCACTGGGTGGTGGCTGGAACCCGCAGTAAAGAACATGGGCAGGCGGGAAAGGAAAACCGCTGCCCTTTACCCTCCCTAAAAAACTGCCTTTCCTGCCAAAGTTAGCGAAAAATCCACCTAAATATCCCACAGGTAGTCATTGTTGCTGATTCCAATAGGCCTGCACTATTCAGGGATTTTTGCGCTTCGCATTCTTTAGCAACGGGTGCTATTATGCGCGCCAATATATTAAATAAGCGTCACCTTTGGCCGTAATTTGATTTGGTAGTTACGCTGATTGAACACCACTACGCTATTTCAAGAATAACTTTTCAGGGTTAATTATGGTTAAGATCCGTGTCATTCCTGCGCTGATTGTCGTATTTGCGTTAGCTGGCTGTTCCCGCACTGAACCTGTTCAAAACATCAATGAAACCGTCTCCTTACAGTACAGTAATGAGCAGCTAAAAGAGGCGATCCTTCAGGCTGGCCTCTCCCGCCAATGGGTGATGACGCCAGCAGGGCCGGGGGTTATCAACGGCATGTTGTCCCAGCGCGGGCACACTGCCACTATTCGCGTGACCTATTCCAACGGCAGTTACAGCATCAATTATGTCAGCAGCAGCAATTTGAAGGCAAAACGTGGAAGAATTCACCGCAATTATAATCACTGGGTAGCTAACCTGGATCAGGATATTAAGCTCCGCCTCGCTTCTCAGGCTGCTAAATAAGCAAACGATCGGGTTACCCTCACAAAATGCATCAGTAGCCTTAAAGATTAAAGCCGGTTTGCCGACAACCTTTTCAGATAGCCAGTTCGGTTAAAACACCTGCTCCCTGCAATTGCGGGTAAATCTGAGTGCTATCAGGGCCAGGCAGACGCTATGCTTAGTGGAATGTTCTGCCCTGCAGAGGGCGGAACGCTTTATGAAGATTGGACGTATGAAATTAGCTTTTACACTCCTCGACTGGCAGGCCAGCGCACCGGGACTGAACGAGCAAGCCGACTGGGAACAGTGGGCCAGCCAGACTCCCAGCCTTGATGCCTCCCAGCCGATGGCCAAAACACGCTTTCTGCCGATGATGACGGCCCGACGACTGACGGGCGGAAGCCGTGCAGCCGTAGAAAGTGGTCTGGCACTGCTTAAGCGCCAGCGGGTCGATGCCATTGTGTTTACCAGCCGCCACGGTGAGCTGGAGCGAAATCTGCGGATCCTGACCTCGCTGGCCAATGATGAAAGCCTCTCTCCCACGGATTTCACCATGTCAGTGCACAATGCCGCCGTTGGCAGCCTGACTATTGCCGCTGCCGCACCGCTGGTCAGCACTTCTCTTGCGGCAGGCGTGGACTCTTTCCAGCAGGGATTGGTTGAAGTGAGCGCGCTTCACTCAGCCGGTTATCAGCAGGTGTTACTGGTCGATTTCGAAGGTGCTGTGCCTGAATTTTATCACCCTCATTTACCAGAGGGCGCTTTACATAGCCCTTATGCAGTCGCTTTATTACTGGCTGCGGGTGATAAATGCTGCTGTGTATCCAGTCCGGCAGAGAACAAAGAACAGGGCGGTTTGCCCCAAAGCCTGATGTTTCTTCATGCTTATCTTGCCGGTTCTTCGGCTTTTAGCCTGAAAGGCGATCGACTGAACTGGTCGTGGGAATGTCGTTATGACTGACTCAACCTGTAGCAAAAGCGCTGGTGCCGCGGCCTGCAACAGAGTCTGGCGCATTATGATGACGGGCCTCTGTTTTACCTTGTTTGGCCTGGGTGGCCTGATGTTATCGCTGGTGTGGTTTAATTTGCTGCTGCTGGTTCAGCGTAATCCTGTCCGCCGCCGCCAGCTAGCCCGCCGCAGCATTTCAGCCAGCTTTCGTTTCTTTATGCGTACCATGACCTTTTTAGGCGTGCTGGATTACCGCATAGAAGGAGCAGAGATCCTGCGCAGCGACCGTCGTTGCCTGGTGGTCGCGAACCATCCCTCATTGATTGACTATGTCATGCTGGCTTCGGTCATGCCGGAGGTGGATTGCCTGGTGAAAGCCGATTTGCAGCGTAACGTCTTTCTGCGCGGCGTAGTCCGCTCCGCCAACTATCTGGTTAACAGCCAGGCAGAAACCCTGCTGCCAGACTGCCAGCAGCGGCTGGAGGAGGGCGAGGCGATCATGATCTTCCCTGAGGGAACCCGCACGCGCTATGGCGAACCCCTTAAACTGCAGCGCGGCGCAGCAAATATTGCCGTGCGCTGTCAGTGCGATTTGCGTATTGTGCACATCCGATGCACCCAGCGAATGCTGGATAAACAAAGCCGTTGGTACCAGGTACCGCCGGAAAAACCGCTGTTTACCGTGACGGTCGGTCAACGGATAGACAGCCAGCAATTTATGGCAGGGGATGAGGATGCTCAGGCGCTGGCCGCCCGACATCTGACCCAGTATTTACAGCAGGCATTAACCCCAGAACATCAATAATTATTCGGAAACAGGTATGGAAGAGCTAGCGCTTGAAATAAAACAGATGATCATCGATACCCTCAATCTGGAAGAGATTGCCGCGGAAGAGATCGACAGTGAAGCCCCTTTATTCGGCGACGGATTAGGGCTGGACTCTATCGATGCGCTGGAGCTTGGGCTGGCGGTGAAAAATCGCTATGGCGTGGTGCTGTCAGCCGAAAGTGAGGAGATGCGCCAGCATTTTTATTCCGTCTCCACGCTGGCGGCCTTTATCCTGACTCAGCGCAAGCTGGGTGCCTGATCCTCAACATCGCGAGTTATTTATGGATAAGAATGAAATTTATCAGGAAGTCACCGGCCTTCTGGTGAAACTTTTTGAATTAGACGCGGATGACATCAAGCCGGAATCACGGCTGTATGAAGACCTGGAACTGGACAGCATTGACGCGGTAGACATGGTCGTGCATCTGCAAAAACGTATCGGCCGCAAAATTAAGCCGGAGATGTTTAAAGCCGTGCGTACGGTGCAGGATGTGGTCGACGCGGTTGACCAACTGATCCGCGAAGGGTAATTCACCAGAGATGCAGCGGCTGTTGCAGGGCGTCAGTGCGCTGATGATGGTTGCCTGGCCGTTTCTGGTCTGGCTCTCATTAACGCACCCCACCTGGCGCTGGTTGTTACCTCTGGCCGCGGTGCTTTTCCTGTTGCGCTGGCTGGCTTTGCGGGGCAGCCATGGCGCCCTTTCCCTGGTGGGGAAATGGCTGGCACTGGCCGGGGCCGGGTTAAGCCTCAGCAGCCTGTTCCTGCGGGATCATCATTTGCTGCTGTGGTATCCGGTGATGGTTAACTGCCTGATGCTGCTGCTGTTTGGCAGTTCGTTAGTCAGCAGGATGCCGCTGGTAGAACGGCTGGCTCGTCTGCGTGAACCGGACCTGCCTCCCCGAGCCATCCTCTGGACCCGGCGTGTCACTCAGGTCTGGTGTCTGTTTTTCATTTTTAATGGCAGCGTCGCGTTGGCGACCTGTCTGATAAACAATCTTCTCTGGTGGACGTGGTGGAACGGGCTGGTCAGTTATCTGTTGATGGGGCTGTTGATGGCAAGCGAGTGGCTGCTGCGTCAGCGTATGAGAAAGCAGGCATGAACAAGGCGATCCCAGCCGGACAGTGGCTGACCGTAAGCGCTGAGGGGCCGATTGCCCGGCGTGGCAGCCAACTTTATACGCGGCAGCAATGGCAGCGTGAGGTTCTGGCATTAGGCCATTTCCTGCTGGCTCAGCCACAGCAGAAGTGGGCGCTGTGCTTTGAGGACAGCTACCTGTTCAGCATTGCGCTGCTTGCCGCATTACATGCAGGCAAAACCCCGGTGCTCCCCGGTCATTGCCGCGAATCATTGTTGCAGGAACAAAGCCGTGAATTTGAGGCCGTGCTGACGGACACCTCATTGACGTTGACCTGTCCGGTGATCGCTTTCGCGGGTGCGGTTAGCAATGTGAAGGATCTCCCCGCGTTACCTGCAATTGACCCCATGGCTTTTATCGTCCTGTTCACTTCCGGTTCGACCGGGACACCGCGACAGATCGTCAAGCCGCTGAGCTGCCTGGATGAAGAAGCCCGTTGGCTGGCGGAGCGCTGGGGCGATCGCCTTCAGGGCTGCACGGTCATCGCTTCTGTCAGCCATCTACATCTTTATGGCCTGACCTTCCGCATTTTCCTGCCGCTGGCACTTGGGCTGGTATTTGACTGCCGCCAGGTGTTTTACAGTGAACAGCTGTCCGCTCAGGACCCAAGTCTGAAATTCGCCTTTATCAGCAGCCCGGCCTTTCTGCGCCGTCTGGATCGCAGCCTGGCCGCGCCGAATTGCAGGTTGATTGTTTCCGCTGGCGGAGTGTTGCCCTGGAGCAGCGCGCAGGAGGTTAACAGCTGGCTACAGCAGCCGGTGGATGAAATTTATGGCAGCACAGAAACTGGCGTGCTGGCTACCCGTATCCGCAGTACAGAAGACCAATCCTGGCAGCCTTTTAACGGCGTGCATTTCTCTCAGGACGATCGCCAGCGCTGGTGGGCAACCTCCCCACTGATCCCCCAGGTTGAAGGCCTGCAGCTGGATGACAAGCTGCAATTCGAAGAAAGGGGATTCCAACTCTGTGGCCGCTACGACCGCACGGTAAAAATTGAAGATAAGCGCGTGTCGCTCAGTGAGATTGAACGACGACTGTTGGCTTTGCCGCAGGTTATTGATGCGGTGGCGCTCTCGGTCAGCCGACCAGAACGCAGTGGAATTGGTGTGGTACTGGTGCTGAATGCCGCCTACAGTGAACAGGAACTGGCCCAGCTGAAGCGAGACTGGCGGCATGAGCTGCACCGCTGGCTGGAGCCCGTGGCTATGCCGCGTTACTGGCGGATCGTAGAGACGATCCCTCACAACAGTCAGAGCAAGCGTGCCTGGCCGCAAATACAGGAGTTATTTTATGCTGCCCGTTGAACTCTCCTGCCAGCAGCAGGCTGATAAGGTTGAGCTGGAGTTGAAAGTCGAAGCGGATCTGTTTTGGTTTCGCGGACATTTCCCCACGCAACCGATCCTGCCAGGTGTCGCTCAGCTGGATTGGGTGATGCATTACGGTCTCTCTTTACTGGCGCCGGGCAAACAGTTCTCCGCCATCGAAAATATAAAATTTCAGCAGCCGATCCTGCCAGGAAAAACCCTGAAGCTGACGCTTAGCTGGCAGGAAGCCAAAAACTGGCTGCTGTTTGACTATCAGATCCTCGGTGATGAACAGCCTCAGCGAGCCAGCAGCGGGAAAATATCGCTGTGCTAGCCGCAGATTTTTCCCCTTGCGTGGTGATCCCCTGTTACAACCATGGGGCGATGATGGCCTCGGTGCTGGCGCGGCTGGCGCCTTTTAACCTGCCGGTTATTATCGTTGATGACGGCAGCGACGAGGCTACACGCCTGCAGGTTGAGCTGTTACTGAACGAGCAGATAACCTTAATCCGTCTGGCGGAAAATCAGGGGAAGGGGGCTGCGGTGATGCGCGGGCTTAAGGCCGCAGCCGAAGCTGGCTTCAGCCATGCGTTGCAGGTAGATGCAGATGGTCAGCATCAGATTGAAGACTGCCCGCAGATGCTGGAAGAAGCCCGGAAACATCCCGATTATCTGATTTCAGGCCAGCCGGTGTATGACGATTCGATCCCGAAGTCGCGCCTTTATGGCCGTTACGTCACCCATTTCTGGGTCTGGGTTGAGACGCTCTCCTTCTCCATCAAGGACAGCATGTGCGGTTTCCGCGTTTACCCGCTGGCACCCACGCTTTTGCTGGCAACCCGTCATCCCATCGGTCAGCGGATGGATTTCGACACGGAAATCATGGTTCGCTTGTACTGGGCTGGCACGCCAAGCCGCTTTATCGCTACCCGCGTGACTTATCCGCAGGATGGGATCTCGCACTTTGATGCGCTGCACGATAATTTGCGCATCTCGTGGATGCACACCCGGCTGTTTTTTGGCATGTTGCCACGCATTCCTGCCCTGCTGAAGCGCCGTCGCGGTGAGCATTGGGCGGTGGCGAAAGAACGAAAAGGACTGGCTGGCCTGAAGTTTATGCTGTGGATCTACCGTCTCTTCGGGCGCGGGCTGTTTACGTTGTTCCTCTGGCCAGTAATTGGCTTCTACTGGTTAAGCGGGGGCCCGCAGCGCGAAGCTTCCCGCCAGTGGTTGCAGACAGTGCAAGAGTACGCCGCGGAAAAAGGCCTCAGGCTGCCGGGCCGATTAAGCAGTTTTCACCATTTCCTGCGCTTCGGTGAGGCAATGCTGGAGAAGATTGCCAGCTGGCGCGGCGACCTGCGCTGGGGAAAAGAGATCGATTTTGCCCCCGGAGCGGAGGAAGCGCTTGCCGCAGGGCAACCAGGCGGAAGGCTGATCCTCGCCTCCCACCTGGGTGATATTGAAGCCTGCCGCGCGCTGGCACAGCAGGTGAGTGGGCTGGTGATCAACGCGTTGGTCTTTACTGATAATGCCCAGCGTTTCCGCCAGGTGATGGATGAGATCGCGCCGGAGGCCAGTAAACAGGTGATCCCGGTGAGCAATATTGGCCCGGACACGGCCATCCTGTTGCAGCAGAAACTGGATGCTGGGGAATGGGTAGCCATCGTTGGCGACCGCACGGCGGTGAATCGTCAGCGAGGCGGCGTAAGAAGGGTTATCTGGAGCACCTTCTTTGGCAAGCCAGCGCCTTTCCCGCAGGGACCTTTTGTGCTGGCGGCCGCGTTGCGTTGTCCGGTGCTGCTGATGTTCGCTGTGCGTGAGCAGGGCCAACTTAAACTGCATTGCGAACCTTTTGCCGACCCGCTGCTGTTGCCAAGGGCAACCCGACAACAAGCGTTGCAGGAGGCTGTTGATCGCTATGCCGCCAGGCTTGAGCATCACGCGCTGCTAGCCCCGCTGGACTGGTTTAATTTTTTTGATTTCTGGCAGCTGCCGGATCAACCGCAAGAGAAAGAGGAGTAACAGTGTTAAACGATCCGCGTTTTTCTGTTGAAGTTGAGCTGAGCATTCCCTTCCATGATGTGGATGCCATGGGCGTTGTCTGGCACGGCAACTACTTCCGTTATTTTGAGATTGCCCGCGAAAAATTACTCGGCAAGTTTAACTACGGTTACCGCGAAATGAAGGCCTCTGGCTATTTGTGGCCGGTGGTGGATACGCGGGTGAAGTACCGTGGGGCGCTGACCTTTGAGCAAACCATCCGGGTGCGCGCCACGCTGGAGGAGATCGAAAACCGTCTGCGCATTAACTACCAAATTTTCGATGCGCAGAGCGGCCAGCGTCTGACCACGGGTTACACCATTCAGGTGGCCGTGGAAGAGGGCAGCCAGGAGCTGAGCTTTGTCTCGCCACCGATTCTTTTTGAACGGCTGGGAGTTCAACCATGATCAAATCACTGCTCGCCGGTCTGCTGCTGTTCAGCGCCGCGATTCAGGCCGTCACGCTGGAAGATTTACAGCAGCGCTTCGCCAGCCAGCCGGTCGTGCGGGCTGATTTCACCCAGCTGCGTGAAATTAAAGGCATGGCGCAGCCGTTGAAATCCAGCGGTGAGCTGTTAATTGCGCAAGATAAAGGGCTGTGGTGGCAGCAGGCAAAACCTTTCCCGTTGACGCTGGTTCTGGATGACAAGCGCATGGTGCAGGTGATGAACGGCCAGGCCCCGCAGATTATCACCGCAGAAAGCAACCCGCAGATGTTCCAGTTTAATCACCTGATGCGGGCGCTTTTCCAGGCAGATCGTACAGTACTGGAACAGAACTTCTCGCTGGACTTTAAAGACCAGGGACAGCAGAAATGGCAGCTGGTGCTGACGCCTACCACCTCTCCGCTGGATAAGTTATTCAATACCATTACGTTGCAGGGCGCAGAGTATCTGGACGCGATTAAGCTGAACGATCGTCAGGGCGATAAAACCGACATTACGCTCAGCAACCAGCGCCTGACGCCTGCCAGCCTGACTGATGAAGAGCAGAAGCGTTTTGTTTTCTAAGTCTCCGCGCCTTCTCGCCCTCGGTTGGCTGGCTGTTTGCCTGCTACTGAGTGCCGTGCTGGTGACATTACTGCCCAGAGCCACCCTCAACAGCAGCGTGCTGGCCTTATTGCCAGAGCAAACCATGGGTGATATTCCAGCCGACTTGCAGCAGGGCTTTATGCAGCGGTTGGACCGTCAGCTGGTCTGGCTGGTTAGCGCCGGAGACAGGAACGATCCTGACGTCGCAAACTGGATGCTGCAGCAGTTGCAAGGGATGCCCGTTCTGGAGAGTGTTCAGGGGCCGATGACCCACGATCGTCAGCAAGCCTGGGGCAAGTTCGCCTGGCAGCACCGCAATGCGCTGATCGACCCGGCAACCCGGGCCCGGCTGCAAAACGGCGGGGCAGCACAAGGGAACTGGGTTCTTGGGCAGCTCTATTCGGCTTTTGCTGGCGTCAGTGGCAAAGAATTGTCTAACGATCCTTTGCTGCTGGTGCGCGGGGCGCAGCTGGCGATGCAACAGAACAGTGGCCAACTTGGGCTTAGCCAGGGCTGGCTGACCACCACGGATAAGCAAGGCAAGGTCTGGTATTTCCTGCATGGGGAACTCAAAGGGAATTCCTTTGATATGCAGCAAAGCCAGGCGGTGGTGGCGCAGCTGGCGGCGTTAAAAATCAGGCTGCAGGAAAAGTATCCGCAAGCACAGTTACTGTCACGAGGGACCGTTTACTTCAGTGATTTTGCCAGCCAACAGGCAAAGCATGATGTTTCAACCCTGGGTGTAGCGACCCTTATCGGCGTGCTGTTGCTGGTGTTCTCGGTTTTCCGCTCCCCACGTCCGTTGTTTTTGTGCGCGCTCTCGGTGGGCATTGGCGCGCTGGCTGGCATTACCGTTACGCTGCTGGTGTTTGGCGAACTGCATCTGATGACGCTGGTGATGAGCCTGAGCATCGTGGGGATTTCTGCCGACTACACGCTGTACTATCTGACCGAACGCATGGTGCATGGCGCCGATGCCACGCCAGCCGAAAGCCTGAGTAAGGTGATCCGTGCCTTGTTGCTGGCACTGGGGACCACCGCAATAGCCTGGTTGATTATGGTGTTCGCGCCGTTCCCTGGTATCCAACAGCTGGCGGTCTTTGCGGCTGTTGGGCTGACGGCCTCCTGCCTGACGGTGATTTGCTGGTATCCATTGCTGGTCAAAGGGCTGCCCGTTCGCCCGGTCCCAGCGCTCGCTTTAATGGGACGTTGGCTGGGCAGCTGGCGGAGAAACCGCACCGTGCGCGTTGGATTACCGCTGCTGGTGGCTGTGATCTCCCTCGTTGGGCTGACCAGACTGCATGTTGATGATGATATTTCTCAGCTCCAGACGCTGCCTCCTGCCTTGCTGGCACAGGAAAAGCAGATTACCCGGTTAACCGGTCAGAGCGCCGATCAAACCTGGATGGTGGTGTACGGTGATACGCCGGAACAGACCTTGCAACGTCTTGAGACGCTGGCACCGAAACTCGCCAACGCCAAAAACCAGCACTGGCTGGGGAATTACCGTCTGTTGCCGCTTTCCTCACAGGCCAGGCAGCAAAAAGATAACCAGTTGTTACAAAGCGCGACTGCTGGCGTGATGGCGCAGCTGCGTCAGGCTGGAGTCGAAGTGGCCGATCCCGATTTATCGGCAATGACCCTGACACCGCAGCAATGGCTCTCCAGCCCGAACAGTGAAGGCTGGCGTCTGTTGTGGCTCTCGGTTCCCTCCGGACGTAGCGGTGTTCTGGTGCCGGTTGAAGGTGTGAAAAACAGCGCGGCGCTGGCCGAAATAGCCAAAAGTCTGCCGGGTGTGAGCTGGATCGATCGCAAGGCCACTTTTGATCACCTGTTCGCTTTCTACCGCACGTTGCTGGGCTGGCTTCTGGCCGCTGCTCTGGTGGCGATTGCGCTAAGCTATATGCTGCGTCTGGGCTTGCGCCAGGGCGCGATCTGCGTTCTGCCTTCCGTGCTTTCACTGGGTGGCGGGCTGGCGGCATTAGCGCTCTCAGGCCATTCACTGAATCTGTTCTCGCTGCTGGCCCTGGTTCTGGTGCTGGGTATCGGCATCAATTACACCTTGTTCTTCAGTAATCCCCGCGGCACGCCGATAACCTCGTTGCTGGCCGTGACGCTGGCGATGGCAACCACGCTACTGACATTGGGCATGCTGGTCTTCAGCAGTACCCAGGCTATCGCCAGTTTTGGCATTGTGCTTTGCAGCGGCATATTTACGGCCTTCCTGCTGGCTCCCCTGGCGATGCCGCTAAAAAGGAAAAAGAGATGAGAGTGATTGCGGTGGCCGCACTGGCCATGATGCTGCTGGCTGGTTGCGCCAGCAAACCCGATCAGAGCAAACCAGAAGCCTGGCTCAAGCCTGGTGTAAAGATGATGCTGCCGGATCCAGGGATTACCCCGGCGTTTACTCAGCAGCAGTTGCTGACCGGAACCTTCAAAGGTAAGCAGCAATCGCTGCTGGTGTTGCTAAGCGCCGATCGTGATCAGTTGACGCTGGCCGGACTTTCTTCACTGGGAATTCGTTTATTCAGAGTGAGTTACGATCACACCGGCATTCACACTGAGCACTCTCTGGTGTTGCCAGAGATGCCGCCAGCCAGCCAGGTGCTGGCCGACATTATGCTGAGCCACTGGCCAATCGCCGCCTGGCAGCCGAGATTACCGGAGGGCTGGACCCTCAGGGACAGCGGCGACCGTCGCCAGCTGCGTGACAATCACGGCAAGTTGATTACCGAGATCCGTTACCTGCAACGCGGATCGCAACGTGAGCCAGTGAGTATTCAGCAGTTTGCTTTTGGCTATCAAATCCTTATTCAACATCTGGACGCCTGATGATCTACATTTCGGCAGTCGGTATGCTCAGCGCGCTGGGTAATGACATGGCAACAACGGCGGAAAATCTGGCGAGGAATGAAGCGCCAGGTATGCAGCCCGACAGCGGTTGGCTGCCAGAGGGAAAATCCTGCTGGACAGGACGGATCACAGCAGCGTTGCCGCCCATTCCTGACTCTTTTGCCGCTCACCGCAGCCGCAATAATCAGCTGTTGCTGGCCGCTTTGCAGCAAATTCAGCCGCAGGTTGATGAAGCCATCAGCACCTTCGGAGCAGACCGTGTCGCTGTGGTACTTGGCACCAGTACCTCGGGGCTGCATGAGGCCGACAGTAAGGTGGCGGAAAGTGCTGATGGGTATCACTACTATCAGCAAGAGCTTGGCGATCCTTCAAGGTTTCTGGCTCAGTATCTGCACTTATCAGGCCCGGCTTACACGCTCTCAACAGCCTGTTCATCAAGCGCCAGAGCGATAATCAGTGGTCAGCGTTTGATTGACTCCGGACTGGCTGACGTAGCAATTGTTGGCGGTGCAGACACCTTAAGCCGGATGCCAATTAACGGCTTCGACAGCCTTGAGTCTTTGTCTGGCGTTCGCTGTGCTCCGTTTAGCAAACAGCGTAACGGCATCACCATTGGAGAAGGCGCAGCGTTGATGTTGCTGACCAGAGTCCCGCAGCAGGTTGCCCTATTAGGCGTAGGCGAGTCTTCTGATGCTTACCACATGTCGGCACCGCATCCCGAAGGTGAGGGCGCTATCCGGGCGATTAAGATGGCGCTCAGTCAGGCTAATCTGGCACCTGATGCCTTGGGGTATATCAATTTGCACGGTACGGCGACGCGTCTTAACGATCAGATTGAAGCTGGTGTGGTGAATGCGCTGTTTGGTGAGCGCATTCCCTGCAGTTCGACCAAGCATCTGACTGGTCATACGCTGGGCGCAGCAGGGATTTGCGAAGCCGCAATAAGCTGGCTGATCCTGACACAATCTGTTCCTTTACCGCCGCAGGATTTCACCCACACGGAGCAGGATGATACGCTGCCTGCCTGTGGGGTGTTATTGCAGGCTCGCCCGTTGGTGGGGTCTGCAGTGATGAGTAACTCTTTTGCCTTTGGCGGCAACAATACCTGCCTGATTTTGGGAAAGTGTAATGGTTGAATACAAGAGTGCGGCAGAGTATCTGCCCCACGATGCTCCAATGGTGCTGGTGGAGAAAGTGCTCTCCGTCGGGGAAGAACAGGCCAGCTGTCAGGTGAGGGTGGGCGAAGGTGTTCTGGCGCCGTTTCTGACGGCGGAAGGCGATCTTCCTGCCTGGTTTGGCATAGAGATTATTGCGCAAGCTATTGGCGTCTGGTCAGGCTGGCATGGCCGCCAGCTTCACGACAGCAAGCCTTCGCCGGGTATGCTGCTTGGCGGACGCGGCTATCGCTGCCAGAGCGCTGTTTTTCCAGCAGGATCAACGCTGGAAGTGACCGTCACGCTGCTGATGCGGGATGAGAAAATCGGCAGTTTTGAGGGCGTAATCAGCATAAATGGCGAACGTTACGCCAGCGGCAGGCTGAACACCTATCAGCCTGACCAGGAAGAACTCCACCAACTTTTGCAACAGGGTAAAAACGGATGACACGTTCAGTATTGGTCACGGGTGGCAGCAAGGGCATTGGACGGGCGATTGCCTGCCGCCTGGCCGCCGAGGGTTTCACGGTTGTGGTGCATTATCACAGCGACCGCGCCGGTGCAGAAGAGACGCTGCGCCTGATGCAGCAGTCTGGCGGTCTGGGCCGTTGTCTGGGCTTTGATATTGCTGACCGGGAACAGTGCCGTACCCTGATCGAGCAGGATATTGCGGATCATGGTGCCTATTATGGCGTGGTCAGTAATGCTGGCATTACCCGTGACGGAGCGTTTCCGGCTCTGAGTGAAGATGACTGGGACAGTGTGATCCATACCAATCTGGACAGTTTTTACAACGTGATCCATCCCTGCATTATGCCGATGATTGGCCTGCGTAAAGGCGGCCGAATCATCACGCTTTCCTCCGTATCAGGCCTGATGGGGAATCGCGGGCAGGTAAACTACAGTGCGGCTAAAGCGGGCATTATTGGCGCCACCAAAGCGCTGGCGATTGAGTTAGCTAAGCGAAAAATCACCGTAAACTGCATTGCGCCAGGCCTGATTGATACCGGGATGATCCAGATGGAGCCGGTAGCGGTAGAAGAGGCGATGAAGATGATTCCAATGAAGAGAATGGGGCAGGCTGACGAAGTCGCCGGGCTGGCAAGTTATCTGATGTCAGATATCGCCGCGTATGTCACCAGACAGGTCATTTCAATCAATGGAGGCATGCTGTGATCCGCCGTGTAGTCGTGACAGGGATGGGGGGCGTCACCGCCTTTGGTAACAGCTGGTCAGAGATTTCCGCCAGGATGCGTGCTGGCCGCAATGCCGTGCGCAAAATGCCCGAGTGGCAGGTTTATGACGGTCTGAACACCTTGCTGGGTGCGCCGGTAGATGATTTCACTCTGCCAGATCATTACACGCGTAAGCGCATTCGCTCGATGGGGAGAGTGTCGTTGATGGCGACCCGTGCCAGCGAGCTGGCGCTGGAGCAGGCGAATCTGCTGGGGCATCCAGTGCTGACTAACGGCGAAACCGGCATTGCCTATGGTTCATCAACGGGCAGCACGGGCCCGGTCAGCGAGTTTGCCACTATGCTGACGGAGAAGCACACCAACAACATTACCGGCACCACGTACGTCCAAATGATGCCGCACACGGCTGCCGTCAACGCCGGTTTGTTCTTTGGTTTACGCGGCCGGGTTATCCCAACCTCCAGCGCCTGTACTTCAGGCAGTCAGGCGATTGGTTATGCGTGGGAAGCGATTCGTCACGGTTATCAGACGGTGATGGTAGCCGGGGGTGCAGAAGAGTTGTGTCCATCAGAAGCCGCGGTGTTTGACACGCTGTTTGCGACCAGCCAGCGCAACGATGCGCCGGAAACCACGCCTTCTCCGTTTGATAAGCAGCGTGATGGTCTGGTGATTGGTGAAGGTGCCGGAACGTTGGTGCTGGAAGAGCTGGAGCATGCAAAAGCGCGTGGCGCGACCATCTATGCCGAGATCGTTGGTTTCTATACCAATTGCGATGCGGCCCATATCACCCAGCCGCAGCGGGAAACGATGCAAATTTGCATTGAAGGCGCGCTGAAGATGGCGGAACTGAAGGCCGAGGACATTGGTTATATCAATGCACATGGCACGGCTACGGAGCGCGGTGATATCGCGGAAAGTCAGGCCACGGCGGCCATTTTCGGCGACCGAACTCCGATCTCTTCTTTCAAGAGCTATTTCGGCCATACGTTAGGAGCCTGCGGTGCGCTTGAGGCGTGGCTGAGCATTGAGATGATGCGGGAAGGGTGGTTTGCTCAGACGTTAAATCTGACCGACCCCTCAGAAGAGTGCGGTGAGTTGGATTACATCATGCACCAGCCACGAGCGATCCAAACCGATTACGTCCAGTCGAACAACTTCGCCTTTGGAGGCATTAATACCTCGTTGATCTTCCGCCGCTGGACGGAATAGGGGCGTCGGCATAGAGCGCGTTGTTAAGATCCAAAGTTCAAGGACGGCTGCGGTGGTAAGGCGTCAGCATAGAGCGCGTTATCCGAGACGCTCGTAGTGGAAAATGCAGCTCCACACAAAGTCGCAGCAACAGTGAAAGCCTGGATGCAGCATCCCTGCTGCATACACTCGGCTAACGCGCTCTATGCCGCCACCCA
>NZ_JBAVTT010000170.1:0-13950 GCF_049696395.1 Erwinia sp. | reverse complement strand
GCCGCCAATCAGCGTGATGCGTTTCTTTCCGGCCAACAGCATGTCTTCTTCCGCGCTGATGGAGAGTTTCTTTTCTGACGTCAGGCGCACCGCCGCGTTTTGCGCCTGCACCACAACCGGTCCCTCTGAGGCAATCAGGCTCAGCCTGCCGGTGCGGGCGAACAGCCCGGCCTTTTCTCCGGCCATCAGGTTGATGCTTCCCATCGCTCCCACGCTCAGACTTTCACCCGCGTTCATGATCACATTCGCAGAAGCCGCCAGTTGCTGATGCCCGCCGCTTGTCAGCGCCATGCCCTCAGGTGCTGAGAGGTGAATAACCTCATTCAGCGGTTTTAAGCGTTCACTGAACAGTTTTCGCTGGCTGTCGACGTCGGCATGCAACGCCTGGGCCTGCTGCGCGGCGATATCCAGCTGCTCAATCTGTTGCAGGCAGCGTTCGATTTCACCCAGCGCCACAGCCATATCCAGCACCTCGCCCTCCGCTTTGCTCTGGCCATCCGCGCTGATAAACAACCCTTTCGCCACGCGGATAACCCCGTGCTCATCGGTTCTGAGCTCGAACCCGTTGCCGCGCGGCCTGTTATCCGCGCCGGTGATATACCCCTGGTTTAGCTGGGTTTTACCGTATTCAGTGGCGGTGGTGATATGTTCTTCCCCGCGCTTATCCTCCATATGCAGCTCGTTACAGGCGGGCGTACGCAGGATATTCCGGCTGCGGTTGTCGCGGGTGGTGATGTCGGGGTGTTCTGAATCGTGGAAGGCATGGGCAAGATACGGGCGGTCCGGATCACCACCGTCAAAGGCGATGGCAACCTCCGAGCCCTGCACCAGCGGGGTGTGCCAGCCGTAAGTCTCTCCGGAATACGGCTTCGCCTGGCGTACCCAAAGGTAGCTGTAACCGGCCTCCGTTTCCTCGCGGGCCATATCCAGCCGGACGCGGTATCGGCCCTGTTCGTCCAGCCAGGTATAAATATCCCCGGCGTTGCGGCTTTCCACCCTGGCGGGTAGCGTCCCGCTGATAACCGGGCGCGGCAGTAATGCCGTCCGTATGCAGAACTCTTCGCTGTACGGAATCCCCCACAGCGAGACATGAAGCCGCGAATCGCGCGAGGCGATATAGGTCGTCAGCCGGATGACCATGCATTCGGCCAGCGCTGCACTTCCTCCCTGCGTCTCCAGCAGGCACCCCGGCGACGCGTCAGGGCTGTTACTGAACAGGTGGAGGTGGGACGCGTGATTTAACTCACGCTCGTGATGTAACCGGGCATAGAACGCGCCGGTTTCACAGACGGGCTCAGCCTCTGCATCATCGCCCGACGCGCCGTAAGGCATAGCGTAACGATAGTGCTCACCGGTGGTCACGGCAGCGCGGGCATCAGCCGGTTTCCGCGCCTGACGGTAGTTATAATCCCGAACCGACACGTTGCCGGTGACGACACGGTGCCACTCCCGCAGTCCCCACACCGACTCATTTGAGCCATCATCAAGGCCAGTGGGTTCACGGTACGGCATCGTCACGGTACCGGCATATGCCAGCTGGCTGTCAGCAAAGATCAGGGTTTCCATCCCCGTGGTGCCGTTCATTTCAGAACGAAACCAGATACCCGTCTCTGACAGAATGCGGCGCAGAAAGGCCAGGTCGCTTTCGCGCCACTGGGTGACGAGTCCATGCTCGGGCCTGTCGCCCGTCAACCGGAAATCAAAATCCGGCCCTTCAAAACCGTGCTCACGCAGTATCTGCTCCGCCAGCTCCGGCACGCTCAGCTTCTGAAATACCCGGCTGCGCCGGGTACGCGAAAGCATTGCCAGTCGGGACTCAAGGCGCAGGCGGTAGTGCGACTGGTCAGCGCTGGTAGAGAGCCACTCCAGGCCGGTGACGATGCCGTGCACCTGCTTGCCGCTGCGCATAAGGAAGCTGGCGAACTTCAGCAGCACCGCCTCCGGGGCGACATCCTGCACGCAGGTGAACTCGATATCCCAGCAGAAAGGTTCGCTGAGCGCTTCGCGACCACGAAAGCGCAGTACGTCCGGTTGCAGAACGCCGTTGTGTATCACAAGCCGGTAAGGATTCTGGCCCGTAAACTGTGAAAGCCACTTCTCCATTGATATCACTCCCTGACAGGTAACAGGCTCAGCGAACCGTCGCCGAGCGCAATAACGCGGGGATAATCGGGATCAAGGTCGTTGCGGGTCAGCACCAGGCGCCAGCGGTTATTCACCAGGTCGGGCTGGTTAAACAGCGCCACAACCGCAACGTATTTTACCTCTTCGTCCATCGGTACATTGAGGCTGACATGACCGTTTGGCATAACAAGCACAGAGCGGGATACCAGCAAGTCCTCTTTCAGCACCTGCTCACCGTCCCGGAGCAACGAAGGGTAATCTGCTGCTTCCAGGGCCTGTTTTTCTTTCAGCTGATAGACCCTCACCATTGTTGCCATCGGCGTCTGACTGCCGTCAGCATTGGCTGCGGCACGGGGGACGAAGTCGAGATGCAGTACCTTAATTTTTTTATAAAAAATGGATTTAGTCATGCTGACCGTGCCATCGGTCATGGTCTGAGTCAGCCCGCAACCCGCGAGCATGCCACAGGCAGCAAGCAGAAAAATGCGCCATCCAGAGCAAACTGGCATAGATAATTCCTTTTAAAAAAACGTTAATCGAAACGGTACTGGCCGCTGGCTGCCGGTTGATGTGCTGAAAGCGTCAAGCCTTCATAGCAGCCAAGACTTACCGTCAGATGCTCCTGCTGGCTGCTCAGTTTCCCACCTTTGAGACCAAGTACACCGGTGCGGCCCAGACTGACCCGCTGATGTTTCACCAGCCGAGGTTCCGGCAGCAGCGACACCGGTATGGTCAGTTGCAGGCGGGCATCACTGCGGTAGCCCAGATAGACACGCATCAGCGCCAGCAGGTCAGTATGCAGATGATTACCTGGTAACCAACCCCGTGCCTCGGCAGGATCGCAGGTAAACAACGCAACCCTGACCCGGCTGTTCCCGTCCCTGGCGGTCTTACCGAGCGTAGCCCTCTGCGCGAGGGCCACCCTATTCCCTTTCCCGAAGCTGCTACGCGCCTCAATCTGCACACAAACCGGATCGTGCTGATAAACGGTGGCTTGCGTACCGGGTGCCAGTAGCCTGACCAGCGCCAGGATCCCTTCGGTATTTCGCGTAGGCAAGCGCATGGTGCCAAGCAGCGCAAGAAAACGCGAAACCGGCGTGGCGATATGCTGCGCAGTGCCGGGGATCCCCAGCCCCACCAGCCCCAGCATGCACTGAGAGGTTTTGTCGGTCCCTCCCGGCTCAAAAGTGGCGGGGTAAGCGTATTTACGCCAGATGCGATAGTACTGCGTGGTGATACGATGGCTGAAAATATCCAAAAACGCGGTCAGCGCTTCGTGCCCTTCCCGGCGTTGCGCAATATCATCCAGATACGCGCCAGGCAGGGGGGAATCGACGCCGTACATACCAAGAAAGGTGGTCCGGACCGTCGGAGGCAGACCCGGTGAGACTTCATCATACTCAACGGCTCTCAGCTCGCTGACCGGAAAGCCCATTCCGGGCCAGGGGCGGAAGCGAACAGGATCCGTCCCCGGATGACTGGTAGAGCCCATCAACGGCTGGCCCGGATTTTCCTGCTCCAGCAGCTGACAGTAACGGTAGAAATTTATCCGCCAGATATCATTCTTCAGATATGCGGTCAGCCCGGTATGTGCTGGCTGTGATTCTCGCTCCATTGCAGTCTTTTCCCTGTTGGCTGAAGGACCAGCGTAAGCTGGTTAAAGAGGTGAATGTCCGCATACAGCGAAAAGAAGCGGTGCAGCATTTCGCCGAACAGATTCACGTCGCCCTCTCCGGCAAAGTTTTCCGCATTCACCGTGACTTCAATATCCACACCGCGCAGCATAAATCCACGCTCGAAGCGGCGGATCAAGGTGTGCTTCACCGCCACAATGGCTTCCAGCCGTCGACGGTTCATCTCATCATCCGTCCAGTCATAGAGCGCCAGCGTGCCGCGCAGCACTTCCGGGTTATCCATCATGCTAAGGAAGTTCGAACCAAGGTGACTCATCACGCGCCAGTGAAAGCGATCCGCAACGGGCGGATAAAGTGGCATGGTCGGTGCGGTGAGATTCAGCACTGAGAGCGGAACCTTTCCGGCCTTCACCACGCGGTCGAGCAACGTACTTTCCAGAGCCTTGCGGGGCAGAACGCCATTAGTGCCGGTAATGCGCATGGAAAGCGATTCCGGTTTTTCTGCCAGTTTTTCAACGTCAAATGAACTGCCGCCGAGGATTATCCAGGTGTCATACATGCCCGAAGCCCCCCGTTTTACCCGCGTATGAAAATACCGTTCCGGAGCATCGTGTCGCAACATGCCGCCCCGGTGGCAGAAGCTGGTAAAGGGGACGTACTGATTTTTGCCGTTTTTCAGCGAGCCGTGAATATCATCCACGCTGTAAATCTCGGTGTGACCGTCCTGTAAACGCAGCGGGCGCAGCAGATACTCATTCTCCAGCGGGTTCAGAGTCAGCGGGTCAGCTTCCAGACTGAAAAGATTGATAACGGGGGCGCAGTGAAGCCGGAAATTCTCCGTTTCAAAGGGTAAGTCAGCAGACCAGGTTTCACTGAGGACAATATCCAGCTCGAACCAGGTGATTTCATCATTGAAACGGATACCTTCGAGGCCGTGCAATTCCAGGAACATAAACTTCTGACGGAAGCTGAAATATTCCAGCAGCAGCTGGTAGCCGCTGAATGCCGAGTCGCCCTTTGGCCACAGGCGGTCCACATCATCAAACCCCATCGGTTTAAACCAGCCGTCGATGCGAAGGCGTTCAGTGTGCGTCCCTGCGTGACGGACATGCATCGCATGCATCTGCCGGGTCAGGGCCAGATGCAACGCGGAGGCAACCGGGCCGTCAGCATTAAGGTAAAGAGCGACTTTATCCATACCGCACTTCGCCCAGTCAACGCCTGACGGGCAGATAAAGCGCAGACGGATGGCCGATCGTCCATCGGTTTCCGTGTGCAGGCGGGCATCTTCCAGGTGCAGCGGCTGCAACGTCAAATCGCGTGTTGTCCGGTACTGGCAGGGCGTCTTCTGGGGGCCAACAGGGCGGGAGATAACGGAAAAACCGTCTGGCAGAATTTCCGCCTGCCGTAGCTGCTGCCACTCAGGGGTGAAGGCCACCACGGAAAGCGACGGTATGGTGCGCATATAGTGTGGCCAGAGCAGGCTGACCAGCCCTTCGGTCAGTTCCGGCAGGTCATCATCAAGCTTTTCACGCATCCGTCCCATCAGGAAAGCAAAGCCTTCGAAAAGACGCTCAACATAGGGATCGCGTGCGCCCGGCTTGTCCAGATTAAGCATGGCCGCGCGGTCAGGGTGTGCGCGGGCGAATTCCTTGCCCGCCTCGCGCAGGTAGCGCATCTCCGCTTCATAGTAGCGCAGGGTTAAATCATCCATGCACAAATTCCTGTGTCAGATTTAAACGATCAGTTGCAGAGGACCAGCGCACGGGAAGGATCCAGCTGGATCATTCCCGCGATAAGTCTGTCCATCTCCGGAGCGAGTCGGATTTTATCCGACTCGCTCCGGGACGATTTCATACGCAATAACTTCAGACGGCGTGAATACACCTCAAACATCAGGGCGGGTTCCCAGTCCAGCAGGCTCAGCCGTGGTGCGGTTTCACTGAGCTCTGCCAGCAGATGCAGCGCCATTTCGTGACGCGCATACTGCTCGGCAACCCTCGCCATCAGCAGACGCAACAGCCAGCGACTGCGGCCCGATGACATACCGGGGCGGGACTGTAACCACAATAACGCCGCTTCCGGCCCTTCGCTGTCACCTATGGTCATGGCTTCAGACTCCAGCGACAGCACATCACCGTCATCAGCACCCGCCACGGCGACAGGCTCTGGCGTGATGAAAGCCCGATCGCACACCACTTTCTCACCGATCCAGCTCAGCGTGACTTCATCGGCAAAGGGAGTGCCATCATTCCAGGCCAACGTTTCCAGACCATGCAGACGCCCCAGGAACAACGCCAAATCGGAAACAACCGAGTCGGCATACCCCTCCCAGGGCGATCCCGCGCGGGAAAGCCCCTGCCACAGATACCATTGCGCATCCAGGCAAAAATGGTTGACCCCTTCAGAGAACATCTGCGAGGCCGTTTCCACCAGCTCAACCCAGCTTTGTTGCAGATACAGACGTTTAAGCTGCGACCGGTACTCTGCCTTAGGCGGCTGGAGGCGGGTCCGGTTGCCGACATCCATCGGTGGGATCGCTTCGACGGTATCCCATCTGATGGTTTTCATCAGCCTGTGGGACGCCAGCCACCCTGCAGGCTGATCGCTGAGCCAGGTGGAAAGCAGCTTTGCCTGATCCAGCAGGTCACGGCCTGATTTAACGGGGGACAGATGCAGGGTCGCCGGAACGGGATTAACTTTATACATTTCGCTACTGCTGCTGTTCTGAGGAATCAGCGCACTGGTTCCGCCTGAACGTTCCAGCCGTTGTAGCAGCGCGGTGCTCAGACCAATAAGAGAAGGTTGTTCTCTCTCATCCGGCATGGCAAGCTGGTTGTTTAGTCGGTCAAGCAGCGCGGTGGTCAGTGCGGAATCCTCCGGCACCGCTTCAGGCCAGCGGGCCAGAGCATCGGTAAACTTTTCACTGTTGAGCCATTCTACTGCCGCATTACGTGCCCTGGGTCTTTGGGGGTGCAGGGACATCCCGTAACGCTCCGTCATGGCACAAAGCAGAGCCAGCCCTTCCCCCAGCCCCTTCTCACCCTCTCCAATCAGTTTTGCCAGGGTGTACCAGGTTATTACCCGGATATCTTTAGCGCTGGTAGTCAGCAGGTGTTCTGCCAGCCGGCACAGCCTGCCGGTGTCCATACCTGACAACTTGTTTATTTCTTCCCGCATCGCCAGGAAGTCATCGTGATAAGACGGATCCTCACCCGTCGGATCCTCTGGGGATACAGGGATTAGCCAGTTATCCCATAGCGCAATGGCACCAATGATTTTATCGCCTGCACCGGCCTGTAAATGTGTTTCAGAACTGGTCATGCCTCTCCCTGCAAATCAGACTCATTTAATGAACCGCACCACGGCGTCCAGATGTTCATTATTATTACGGTGCCGGGTGTCCGGCTTTGAAAAAAAAATGACAAACGCAACAACGGAGTAAAGGTTCCGTTTCATTGTGAATACTCATCCCCCTGAGAGAGGGAGCCAGCCTCAACATCAAAAATATTTTGCGGCAAAGTGAAGCCCCGCAGTTTGAGCAGTACCAGCGGACCGTCACCCAGCTCACTGCGCATAATCAATTTCAGCGACTTTCCGTCCGTGGTCGGCCAGACCAGCTGAGTCCTGCTACTGTCGAGAACCGTCGTCTTCGCTTTTTCCAGTAAGCGGATCCAGCCCCAGTTCCCCTGAATATTGTCATACAGCTGCATCCCGCTACTGGTCGTACTTTGCCAGTTGAGGTTAGCCCCCGGGTAGTGGGTTTCCCCCGGCCATCTGAAACTCTGCCAGCCATTCATCTGGTTGAAGTAGTCCATTTTTTCTCCTTCAACGGTCAGCTGCATTCGGGCAACATCCTGCGACGGACGCGCCATCAGTTCAAACCGGAGCCCGGCGTCGCCCTGGGCGAAAACAATGTCGGTGATAGCTCCGAGCTCATTGATAGCCTGAAGAAATGCAGAGCTCACGCGCAGACCCTGGCTGGAGGAGGGGTCCACCACCCAGCGGCTGCCTTCCTGATGCAAGATGCCGCCCAGATTGCTGTTAAGAAATGCCGTGATTCGCCCCGTGTCTCCGCGCATAAACTGCGCAAGCAGCGGCAATGACGCATCGCTGCCCGTGGATTTAAACGGATAGCGCCCGGAGAATGCCGCGCTCCACTGGCTGACAATGGTGTCCTGCCAGCGTTCGTTCAAACTACCGGCAGCAGGAGCCAGAACCTGACGCCATGCCAGATCCAGTGGCTGTACAAACAGCGCCTGCCCGAACCCGCTCCACTCCTGCCCAAGGCTTGCTGCCACCAGGCTGCTGTAATTACGGGTTTCCGTAATATCGATAGATTTCCCCTGGAAAACGGTCTGTGCCAGCATCTGTGCCATTGCCTGTGGATCCGGGGCACTGGTGACCTGCTGAAGTTTCAGGCGTACCTGTGTGACGCGGGCAAGCCAGGACTGAAAACTGAGATTACCGTTGCTGCCGGTACCGTCTTTACCTTCCATCAGGCTTGTCAGCGGCCCGAAAACGGCATCCAGTGGTCCCTGCGGACCCTGTGCCTGTGTAATCATCTGTCGGGGTTTCTTCTCCCGAATGATCAGCTGCTTCGCAGAGTCCACAAGCGTATCGGCCAGCGCTTCCGATTTCTGGCCGGTTTTACCCTGCCAGGCGAGCGTGTTCATCAGCGCCACCAGTGGAGACTGGCGCACGTCAGCCAGCTGGTTCAACTGCCCAATTGCTTCTGAAAGCGAAGTCGACTCAACCCACTGAATACTGTTGATCATGTTCAGCCAGACGTTACCGAAATCAGTAAAATAGCGCTCGGTCAGACGCATTTTCAGCGCCTCTGGCGATACCTCACTGCCCGGCTGATGTGACTTGTCTGTCAGTACCCAGTCGATTTCATTGCGCCTTGCACTCACCACATCTTCTATCGCCTGTCTGACCTGTTCTTCCCAGGCCTGGCGGGTAAACATACCCGGCACGGTTTCATCTGAGTGGAACAGCGGCGCGGCATCTGTATCACCGGTCATGTCTGCCAGCGTCAGATCCGGCCAGTTACTGGCAACCTGTTTGAGCATTTCCTGATAAAGCCCGGACTCCGCATTTCGCTGGCCGATCTGTTTGAGCAGGATCTGGCGCACGGTACTGACCAGCTGAGGATCCGGTGTGATCTTCCATTCTGGATGCCGGGGTACATTTTGCGCCCAGAAGCCGGTCAGCTTTGGCGAAAGCGACTGCCAGCTTCCCGGCGTCACGCCCAGCCGCTGAGGCCACAGGATCAGGATATGTTGTGCCAGCCACTTTGCATCGGCCTTATCCGGTCGGGAAAGCATCAGATAACCTTTCAGCCAGTCATAGGCCTGACGGGTTTTATCCTGCCTGGCACTGCTTGCCGGTGGAAGGCGGACAAACTCCTGCAGTCTGGCGCTGAGCTGTTGCGCGGCCATATCGCGCATCAGCTGATTATTCACCACCGCGTAGAGCGGCCAGAGCGATGCCAGCGTGCTCGCATCCTGGTTAAGCCCAAAGCGGGTATACCACGGTGCCCCCATTGCCTGACGGTGCTGCAACCGTGCAATCGTCTGCTGAAGCATCAGCTGATTCTGCAGCCTTTCAGAGAGCGGCACACCTCTGTCCGCCGCCATGCGGGCAGTTTCATGCGCCTGATAAATCTGTGTGCGGTTCACCGCCAAAGAAAGCAACGTGCCCGCACACCAAAGTGCCAGTACTGCCACCAGGGAAAATCGTCCGATGCGCAGCCAGTCGGTAGTGATTTTGCGGGGCCGGACGGCCATGCAGCATTCTGCCAGCGTATCCCAGAGCGGTTCGCCATGAAGAACATGGGCCCCTCTCTCTTTCTCTTTACGTTGTGGACTAAAGAAAACTCCGGACACCCTGCAGGCTGCAGGCTCTTCGGTCAGGGAATGAAAAATGCGGGTCAGCCTGCTGGCAGTGGCATCCTCAAGCTGTGATGCCATATTCAGATGCCAGTTATTTCGGCTATCGGACACGACTCTGGCAGTACCAGCATGACGAAGACCCGGAAGCAACGCCTGAATTAACGCGTTGAGATCGTTACTACTCGCCTGCGCACCGGTAATCAGTGCGACTGGCGTGAGGTCGATTTCCTGCGCCCACTCTGTTTTCTGCAGCACCCGGAGCCAGACAGGTAACTGCCAGCCCATCAGACAGTCCGTTTTCTGACGTGAACGGGCGATTGCATCACACTCTGCCTCGCCTGGCAGCGTCTTAGCGTTTAGCACCATTAACACACCGTCAGCAGGACAGCGCGGGCGAAGCAGCTTGAGTTCGGCAAGCAAAGACGCGTCCGGTTCAGCCTTTGCCTCACCGGCGTACACCAGAAGAAAGCTCTCACCTTCAAGCCAGATATTACGAGACAAGCCCGGTAATAAAGCATCCGTGTCGGCAACGCTTCCGTTTACCAGCAAGACAGTTACCCGGCGATGCCAGCGATGACCATAGCGAAATGTCAGGTGCTCGCCGAGTTGCTGTGCGCTGAAACGCTGTTGTTCAGAACTTTCAGGCGTATCAACCGAATCAGCAGATCCTGGCGACTGCGCTGCCTGTTGTTTATTCCTGGCCCAGTTAAGTTGAACACCCGATTTTCCCGAGCGACGCATCAGAGCTTCCAGCACCCATCCGGCCAGCAGCATTATTACGGTCAGAATGGCCGCGAAGGTCAGGATACGGATGCCGGTCAGCGGCGGGATCCCCGTCGCTGCCTGAATGCTTTCCGGCCAGGCCCACAGCAGAAATGCGCTGATAACAATCAATAAAATAATGATGCCAACGGCTGGGCCAATCAGCATTCTGGATTTTGCGTCAGACATTCCCTGTAAATCCTTTCTGTTCTTCGTCTTGTTTAACTACCATGACCCAGGCTCCATCCTTTTCATTTGGCGACTGGGTTGCTACAGCAAGCGAACCGCCTAGAGAAGCAGCCGACTGCGCAAGCGTGATACAGAGCCAGGGGGCAGCAATTCCTGCGTAACCCGTAACGTGGTCGGGGATAACCAGCCCATCAGTCAGGCTGAAGGTCACTTCGTTGGTTTCGCAGGCAATATTCCAGGCCGATCCCTGGGTCAGTCCTTTACCGGTGATCCATCCCCCGCTAAGCGCATCAGCAGGGGTATCTGCCCAAAGCAGTGCTCTGCTGAGGGTTTTATCCAGCGCAGATGAATTGCCTTTCTCCGGGCGGTGTATTCTGACCGCCCCAGGATTTTTCAAAGAAGGCCGATTCGCCAGCACAACCGAAGTAATGGCATCCGCTCCCCCTTCCTGTTTGTTGACCGGAAGATGAACAGCAATCACCACTAGGACCGAAGGTGTTCTGACAGCCCTGTCCATCCAGCTATCCAGCCCTGCCAGTCCCTCATGGCTGATGCGGCTGAACATCCTGCCGGTTTGCTCACTCAGCTTGTCAGTGAGTGCCGACACAGTTTCTTCCGGCTTATCTGTGTCGCAGTCGATCAGTAGCCAGCAGGAGAGGTCTTCTCTCAATGGTCTGAGCGTCTGTGCAATCCGCGCCGTCAGTGTGTCGATAAAATAGTGTTGTGAGGCATCCGGAGAACGGCCGTTTTGCGGTAATGCGGCATAGTACACCGGACTCAATTTCCCAGGCCGCATCACCAGGCCAAGGACGGGAATTGCCCTGCTGATGATGGCTGATATCGTTGCACCCTCCTGACCGGCCAGGATTTCAATAGTGCTGTCCAGAATCCAGGCCGGTTGCTGGCCACGCCGCGTTTCTGAAAGGATGAGCTTTTGCCGCTCCAGGTCCCAGGAACCAGCACCCACCTGGTCCGCTTTGTATGCAAAACGGCGTAACGAGAAGATAAGCCCCCAGACACACAATGGCAGGCCTGTAAGGGTGAACCAGAAGATAATGCCTTCGCGCGGCCCCTCCCAGAACCAGGCTCCTGCCACCATGACGGTGACGAGCAAAACGAACAGGAAAATCAACCAACGCCGGGTATCGGGGCGAGCAACCTTGGGTGATTGTTCAGGAATGGCATCCAGCCAGACAGGCATAATTACCCTACCTTAGCCCTGGTAAATGAGCTGATAAGGGTACAGCCGCAGCCACACTTATGGCCGTGAAAAGCCACCGGAATACCGTGATCAAGATATTCAGAATTGCCCTCAGTTATTATTGTCGTCCCGTGGCCGGGTAACGGACAGGAAACTTTGTCGCCTTTACGGGCAACGCCAATTCCACCAACAATCATGGTTTCAGATCCAGTTTGAACGGTTCCTCCGTGGGAGGTTTTATCACCTTTACGGATAAATTGAAGCATTGCACACTCCTCGATTTATTTAATGAATGAATTTGAGATATTTTATTTTAGAAAATTAATTCGATTGTTTTTTTCAAAAATACATTGCAGTTATATACCCTAAAACCCAGCACCTTTCTGATAATCATATATTTCATAAGCACAGCCTGCATCCCGGGAATTTATCCATGCTTGTTGTGATTCTTTAAAAAAATCTTTAGATTCCCCATAGAACTCACCACCTTATTTTTGCACTCACTAATTTGTGATTTAAATAAAAAATAGCTCTTGGTCTGATTTATCGTATTTTATTTTTAGATCTCGGTGAGTTAATTAATCATCCCGAGACATTGTATTGGTCGAGGAATTTAGAGATCTGAATTATATAATTACGCCAGCCGCCATGTAATTTATTACAAGAATTTCATTCACCTCAAGACTCAAATTAATTAAAACATCAAAAACAATCGCTAGATGGTATAAAAAATCATTACTATCGAATTAATAAAAGTACTTACTTGTATTCATTACTCAACTAAAGTGGTTCAGATCGAAAATCAAGAACCATATTTTTTAAGAAGGAATCCTTTAATCTTTGCAGCATTGTCTAATCCATAATTCGCGATTTTTCCATTTTCTTTAACCTGATAACCAGACAAGTCAGGATCTTTCTCGCCATCTAAGTTAATCGCATATCCTTTCCCTTTACTTTCTTTATACGTCTTCACTTCATAGTAGTATGGGTATTCAACACCATCACTCTCATAACTCACATGCCATCGAAGAAGTACAACAACATTTCTTACTCCATTAACAGGCGTAAAAAAAACTGACATTAACTCTACCGGCGCATCAGAGTAATAAAAAGTATCGATTTTTAAATTATACTTTTCATTTCTTTCTGAATAACTTAAAAAGAAGTCCACATTGCGTTTATCAGATGTATTTTGGAAGCAAATAAACCCATTAGTAAAAGCACTGTCCTTAAATGGGCCTTGAATAATACTGTTGGGATTATCACCACAGGCGTAGATTGTAGTTGATAATAATAATAATGAAAAAAGAAATAACCTCACAATATAAAATCTCAATTTAACCTCATTCAGATAGTTCATTTTCAATTAATTTAGCCTCCCCCTCTCTGCGGAGACCTAACCCTCGCTGATTAGGCCATAGACGCTTCATACCTCTCAGTCGTCCAGGGATGCTTCTGGCATCCCCTTGGAAAAAATCGTCGCGAATCTCCCTCATTTCACGACGTCGATCTATCCGATCTCCGGGTTTAGGAAGAGCCAGTGATGGTCCACGATTATAAACTAATGAGAGTATAGCCCCTGCGCTGTCAGGAGGAAGATTGATTGCCTGAGGGTAAGTTTCAACTACGATCTGACAATATCGTCCCTTCAATATCATTGCCATATGCAATGCTTTGTTTTTTTCAATTGTAATATCGGACAATTCATGAACCAGGGCTCGTGCTTGATCGCCTTTTTTACCAATAGTAGAAAGTAATCTTTCGACCTGAGAATCAGAATAATAATTATGTAACAGTGCTCTTGCTGATGAAGTGGTTTGCTGCCCTAAATCATATCCATATCCCAAAGTGACACCACTTGACTGATCTCCCGCAGGGACATATGGCTTTGGCATATAAGCCTCCCAGGATAATATAAATTCCGCTGATTTCTTTGAAATTCTATAAATCCCTAAAGTAGTCTGAAATTCAATCACATCTGTAAATCTATCAGTAATCGCACCCAAGAATTTCACAGGATGCATATGCCACACCGGCTTGTCCCCCTTAAACACATCAACCTGACTCATCCACTCCTGCCCGGATTGCCACGTTGTGCAGTAGGGAACGGACAGCTTATCCAGGACTTTATAAAAGCCTTTCC
>NZ_JBAVTT010000169.1:0-5672 GCF_049696395.1 Erwinia sp. | reverse complement strand
GGCGATGACACCCCGGAAACCGGCGGCAATAAAGAAGCCGAGGATTATGGCGTCCTCTGGCAGGATCGGCTGGAAGAGGCCGAGCTTGCACCGCTGGTTCCCCACCTTGAGAGCGAGGCGCGTCAGCGTCTGCTGCAAACCATCAACGACTTCCGTCAGGATGTGGATAAACGCACCATTGGTCCGCGTGGTCGTCAGGCGCTCGACCAGCTGATGCCGCGATTGCTAAGCGAAGTCTGCCCGCGCAATGACGCCGCCGTTGCCTTAAGCCGCCTGACACCTTTGCTGCTGGGCGTGGTGACGCGAACCACCTATCTGGAGCTGCTGACCGAGTATCACGGCGCGTTAAAGCATTTAATCCGCCTGTGTGCAGCGTCACCAATGGTGGCCAGCCAACTGGCGCGCTATCCGTTATTGCTTGATGAGCTGCTCGATCCGGCCACGCTCTACCAGCCGACCGCCACCGATGCCTACCGTGATGAGCTGCGTCAGTATCTGCTGCGCATCCCGGAAGAGGACGAGGAACAGCAGCTGGAAGCGCTTCGCCAGTTTAAGCAAGCCCAGCATCTGCGCATTGCGGCGGCAGATATTGCTGGCACGCTGCCGGTGATGAAGGTCAGCGATCATCTGACCTGGCTGGCAGAAGCGATGATCGAGCAGGTGGTGCAGCAGGCCTGGCAGATGATGGTGCAGCGTTATGGCCGTCCTTCACATCTGACCCAGCTTCAGGAACGCGGGTTTGCCGTGGTGGGGTACGGCAAGCTGGGAGGCTGGGAGCTGGGCTATAGCTCCGATCTGGACCTGGTGTTCCTGCATGACTGCCCGGCCGATGCGGTGACCGACGGCGAGCGCAGTATTTACGGCAGGCAGTTCTATCTGCGTCTGGCGCAGCGTGTTATGCACCTGTTCAGTACCCGCACCTCGTCCGGCATTCTGTATGACGTGGATGCGCGCCTGCGTCCATCCGGTGCGGCGGGCATGCTGGTCAGTACCTTTGAAGCCTTTGATGAATACCAGCGTAATGAAGCCTGGACCTGGGAGCATCAGGCGCTGGTGCGAGCGCGCATCGTGTTTGGCGAGGCTGCCCTGAGTAAGCGTTTTGATGACATCCGCCGGGGGATCCTCTGCCTGCCGCGTGACGCTGATAAGCTGAAGGTAGAGGTGCGGGAGATGCGTGAGAAAATGCGTGCGCACCTTGGCAACAAGCAAAAAGGGCGCTGGGATCTGAAAGCCGATCGGGGCGGGATCACCGATATTGAATTCATCACGCAATACCTGGTCTTACGCTATGCCGCCAGCGAACCTAAGCTGACGCGCTGGTCTGACAACGTGCGTATCCTTGAACTGATGGCCAATAATGACCGCATGAGCAGTGAGGAAGCGAAGGCGCTGACGCAAGCTTATGTCACGCTGCGTGATGCGCTGCACCATCTCGCGTTGCAAGAGTTGCCGGGTCAGGTTTCACCGGAAGCCTTTAGCGTGGAGAAGAACGTGGTGAACAACAGCTGGTCGCATTGGTTCGGCAGTTAATGTGCTGCCTGCCCGAGCTTTCAAGCTGTAGCTTGTAAGATGAAGGGTGAATGTGCGGGATTGTCAGCTTGTGCTATCATCCCGCGCACTATTTTTGACTTCAGCCTGGAGTGTCTGGAATGAAAATTACGCTGCCCGATTTTAACCGTGCGGGTGTTCTGGTTGTTGGCGACGTGATGCTGGATCGCTACTGGTACGGCCCAACCAGCCGCATCTCTCCTGAAGCCCCGGTTCCGGTTGTTAAAGTGGATAACGTTGAAGAGCGTCCTGGCGGCGCGGCTAACGTTGCGATGAACATCGCTTCACTGGGCGCAGGGTCCCGCCTGGTAGGATTGACTGGCATTGATGATGCAGCCCGCGCGCTGGATGCCAGCCTCAGTGGCGTTAACGTGCAGTGTGATTTTGTTGCGGTTGCCACTCATCCAACGATCACTAAACTGCGCGTTCTTTCACGGAACCAGCAGCTAATCCGTCTGGATTTTGAAGAAGGCTTTGAAGGTGTTGATCCTGAGCCGCTGCATGAGCGTATCCGCCAGGGCTTGCCAAAAGCGGGCGCGTTGGTGCTGTCGGACTATGCCAAAGGGGCACTGGCCAGCGTAGAGACCATCATTCAGATCGCCCGCGAGGCCAACGTTCCGGTGCTGGTCGATCCGAAAGGCACCGACTTCGAGCGTTATCGTGGTGCCACGATCCTGACGCCAAACCTGTCTGAGTTTGAAGCCGTAGTCGGCAAGTGCAAAGACGAAGCCGAGATTGTTGAGCGCGGCATGGAGCTGATGGCGAAGTTTGATTTATCTGCCCTGCTGGTTACCCGGTCTGAGAACGGCATGACGCTGCTGCAACCGGGCAAAAAGCCGTTCCATCTGCCGACTCAGGCCCAGGAAGTTTATGATGTTACCGGTGCCGGGGATACGGTGATTGGCGTGCTGGCGGCGGCTCTGGCGGCGGGCAACACGCTGGAAGAGAGCTGCTTCCTGGCTAACGCTGCCGCTGGTGTGGTTGTGGGTAAACTGGGGACATCGACCGTTTCTCCCGTTGAGCTGGAAAACGCTATCCGCGCCCGTCCGGAGTCTGGTTTTGGCGTGATGGATGAGGCACAGCTGAAAGAAGCTGTCGCGCTGGCTCGCCGCCGTGGCGAGAAAGTGGTGATGACCAACGGCTGCTTCGATATTCTGCACGCCGGCCATGTTTCCTACCTGGCAAACGCCCGTAAGCTCGGCGATCGGTTGATTGTTGCGGTAAACAGCGATGCTTCGACTAAGCGCCTGAAAGGGGAAAGCCGTCCAATCAATCCGCTGATTAATCGGATGATTGTGCTGGGTGCGCTGGAAGCCGTCGACTGGGTGGTGCCGTTTGAAGAAGATACACCGCAGCGAGTGATTGCTGATGTACTGCCAGACTTGCTGGTGAAAGGCGGAGACTATAAGCCAGAAGAGATTGCTGGCAGTGTGGAAGTCTGGGCTAACGGTGGCGAAGTGCGGGTGCTGAATTTTGAAGATGGCATCTCAACCAGCAACATCATTAAAGCAATTAAGTCTAAAGACTGATGCTCTGACGTCGGTCAGAAAGAAAAAGGGGCGATCTTAGATCGCCCCTTTTTTTACTTAAAACCCAGACGGTTACTGCATGTCTTCGGTTTTAATCACGTCTTTTGGCGTAGCGTCAGTACCACGGCTTTCCAGCTCGGCAAGGCGTTGCTCCAGGGCAGCCAGCTTTTCACGCGTGCGCAATAACACCTGAGTCTGCACATCAAACTCTTCGCGATTGACCAAATCTAAACGGGTCAGCTGCGATTGCAGCGTCTGACGGATTTTTTTCTCAACGTCGTCACCAAACTCACGGATGCCTTTTGGCATAGATTCGTGAACCTGACGGGCTAGTTGTTCAATTTTTTTGGGGTCAATCATAGCGGCTTCCTGGTGGCGGCAAAGTTTCTTTAAGTGTAATGCGATAATCCGAAAGGATAAACCAGAAATCAGCAAAGCAGAAAAATGCCAAACTAAAGGCACATTTTGTTCGTTGCCCTGGCATTTTATCGGCGTTATAGTAAGCAGGCTTATTCTCAGGGCGGGGTGTAATTCCCCACCGGCGGTAAATCGGCGTTATGCCGAAAGCCCGCGAGCGCTTCAGACCTCCCGGTTTGAAGGTCAGCAGACCCGGTGTAACTCCGGGGCCGACGGTTAAAGTCCGGATGGGAGAGAGTAACGTATCAGGCCGGGCTTTTGCCCGCCGCACCGTTATTTTTTTGTCACTGCATGACACTCCTAAGCACGCCCTGATTCTGGTAACCCATACATTTTATAAGGTTTTATTACCATGAATCAGACGCTACTTTCTGAATTTGGCACGCCTCAGCAGCGTGTAGAACGTGCAATCGCCGCCTTGCGCGAAGGGCGCGGTGTGATGGTGTTGGACGATGAAGATCGTGAAAACGAAGGCGATATGATCTTTGCCGCAGAAACCATGACAGTTGAGCAGATGGCACTGACCATCCGCCACGGCAGCGGGATTGTTTGTCTTTGTCTGACGGAAGAACGTCGTCGTCAGCTTGAGCTGCCAATGATGGTCGAAACCAATACCAGCGCTTACGGCACCGGTTTTACCGTCACTATTGAAGCGGCGGAAGGCGTGACCACTGGCGTTTCAGCTAAAGATCGCGTGACCACCATCCGTGCAGCTATCGCCGACAATGCCAAACCTTCTGACCTGAATCGCCCTGGGCATGTGTTCCCGCTTCGCGCCAGCGAAGGCGGCGTCCTCACTCGTGGCGGTCATACTGAAGCGACCATCGATCTGGTTACGCTGGCCGGTTTCAAACCTGCTGGCGTACTGTGTGAACTGACCAACGATGATGGCACCATGGCCCATGCGCCAGAGGCTATCGAGTTTGCTAAGCAGCAGAATATGCCGGTCGTGACCATCGAAGATTTGGTCGCTTACCGTCGCAGCAATGAGTCTCGTCAGGCCAGCTAATCTGTCTGACGAAGATTAAAACCGGGTGCCTGTGACCCGGTTTTTTTTCGCCTTAACTCAGTCCGCTGCTTTGCAGCAAAGTCAGGCTCAGACCCATCACCGCCATACCGCAAAGGACACCATAGCTTGGGTTACTTTTAGGGTCGATCTCTTTAGCCAGCGGCATCAATTCATCAACCGACAACGCCACCATAATCCCGGCCACTGTGGCCATGATCGCCCCCATCAAAACCGGCGAAACCAGCGGACCAAGGACTAAGAACGCCAGCACCCCGCCCAGGATTTCGGCCATGCCGGAAACGCCCGCCCAGAAGATCGCCTTCTTTTTTGAGCCTGTTGCGGCATACATCGGCCCTGCTACGGCAAGTCCTTCAGGAATATTGTGGATAGCAACGGCCAGAGCGATGCCCATGCCCATTTCCAGGTCACTGCTCGCGGTTACAAAGGTCGCCACACCTTCTGGAAAATTATGCAGGCTGATCCCTAAAGTCAGCAGCATCGCCGTGCGCCGAAGATTGCGGGGAGGGTGGCAGCCGGTCAGAAGATCCTGTGGGTGCTGATGAGGTAGCATACGATCCAGTGCGAAGTAACCCAGCAGCCCAACCACAAACATGCCGTAACCCAATACAGGCGACATGCCTTCAGCGTGCAGCGCCGCAGGCAGCATCTCCATTAGCGAGATCAGCAACATAATGCCGGCAGCAAAACCTAAGGCAAACGCCAGGACGCGGTTTGAAGGTTTCTGGCCCATCACACCCAGCAGTGCGCCAATAAAGGTCGCGCCGCCAGCGAATAAAGTCAGTATTAATGGCACAGACAAGGTGACCTCCAGAAGGAAAGTATAAAGTATAGCCTTTGCTATACCTTATCAAAAAATAACCAGCTGTAACGTCAGGAAGTGTATTTTTTACTGTTCAAATTTATTGATTATCTTCATCACAGTTATCCGGGTTCATCGCCGGGGGAAAGCGCGTAATGTAGCCGTTATTAAGCCGACATATTCAGGGGAACCACTATGAGTCAGTTACGTATGCCCGCACTTTTTCTTGGCCATGGCAGCCCAATGAATGTGCTGGAAGAGAATGTTTATACCGAAACCTGGCGTCAGCTGGGCAAAACGTTACCGCGCCCTAAAGCCATCGTGGCGGTCTCCGCGCATTGGTACACCA
>NZ_JBAVTT010000168.1:0-22115 GCF_049696395.1 Erwinia sp. | reverse complement strand
TAAAACCAATTAAATCAGTTATTTAATTGAATTCACTACGTAAAAATCGCACCAAATATAAGATATATACTAATCAATAAATAGAGAATACAACATCAAACAAGCGACCTAAAATTACCATTTACATATTGTTACATATATTTAGTGTGTCCGACTGCAAACTTCATGGCATTTTCTGAGTCGACGCAAGCGTGCGTCTTAAAATGAACAGGGTGTTCAAATAATGAAAATGAAATTCGTAGCAGTGGCCATTTCTTCCCTGATGGGGATCAGCAGTATTCACGCAGCTGAAATGATTAACAAAGACGGCAACAAAGTGGATATCAACGGAAAAGTTGATGTCGCCCGCTTCTTCTCTGCAAACGACAACCAACACGGTGATGACAGCTATGCCCGCCTGGGTTTTAAGGGGGAAACCCAAATCAGTGACCAGCTGACCGGCTACGGCATGTTTGAGCATGAGTTCAAGCTGAATAATCCAGAGGACGACAGCGCGCAAAAAGGCAATAAAACCCGCCTGGGGTTTGCTGGCTTTAAGTTCGGTGATTACGGCAGCCTGGATTATGGCCGTAACTTTGGTCTGATTTATGATGCGCTGGCCTACACCGATGTGCTGCCAAAATTTGGCGGTGACTCTGCCCATAACGACGTCTTCCTCTCCAGCCGCGCAGGGGGTGTAGCCACCTGGCGGACGTCTAACCTGATGGGCATGGTTGATGGCCTGCAGGTGGCTGTTCAGTATCAGGGCAAAAATGAACGCGCCACGGGCGACAGTATTGGCCGGGCGAACGGTGAGGGTTATGCCACCTCAGTGGGCTGGAACAGCGACTCGGGTGTGAGCCTGGTAGCGGCTTACGCCAGTGTTGATCGCACCCTCGCCCAGAACCATGCCGGGCGCGGGAAAGGAGATCGTGCCGAGCTTTGGTCAACCGCGGTTAAATACGACATGAACCAGTTTTATCTGGCCGCCATGTACGGGGAAACTCGCAATGCAACCCCGATCAGCGGAGGCTTTGCCAACAAGGCCCAAAACCTTGAAGCCGTTGCTCAGTATCAATTCCTGAACGGCTTACGTCCTTCTTTGGCGTATGTCGCCTCACGCGCTAAAGATATTGAAGATATCGGCAGCGCCGACCTGCATAAATACACCAGCTTTGGCGCGAAATACTTTATGAACCTGAATATGGTGGCTTACGTAGAGCACCGCATCAACCTGCTGAAAGACAATAATCCGCTTGGCCTGCCAAACGATGACATTACCGCCATCGGGCTGACCTACCAGTTCTGAACCTGATTGAATTACCCTGGGGCCTTCCGCCTGTGTCTACCTTTGGAAGGCCCTTTTTTTTCTGATCTCGCTCTGGATCAAGGCGCCATTAAATCGAACTGATTGGGTTGACTTCCCTGCAGGCTTACCGGAGCCACCAGCTTAAGCGTGATCCAGTTAGAGGTAACACGCTGCTGTTTGCTGTCTTCAAGCGTGACCGAAAGACGATACTCATTGCTCGCCCCTTCTGAACTGTCCCAGGCCGGGATAATGATGCTCCAGCCCTGTGTATCCGTATTGCTGGCTGGCGGTGTCAGGCTCAGCGCCTGAGTATCTCCCTGCCAGCTGATCGCTTTAATCGCATTAGCATTGCGGATCTGCAATTTTAACGGCAAGGTTTCCCCTGGCTGTACCTGCCACGGCGGCGTAGCGAGGAACACGGATAACGTTTTACGCTGGCGGAATTCCATCACCGGCGTATTGTTGCGGTTCACCGTGTCATAGCGGCTGCCACTCAATGAGCGTGTTGCCGCCACATTATCTGCCGAAAGCTGTTTACTCAGCGCTACACCAATCTGGTAGTTCATCTTCAGACCGAACTGATCCTGCGTTTCACCCGTGTCCGCCGTTTTGTGGCTCGCGGTGACGGTAAACAACGGCACCGGCGTGTAGCTGACGCCCAGCTCAACTGCCGCAGGATTGGTGCCAAGCGTGCCGCTGTTAAACAGATCGACATTGTCACCCAGATATTGCTCGTAGCTTAAAGAAACACCCAGCTGGCGGTAAAACGGCAGATAACCCTGAGTAGTGATGTCATAGCCGCGCGCCATTCTCATCTCGCTCTGGCTGGTATCATTGCGCCAGCCAGAAAGCGGCTGATAATAGTTGGCTGAGAAACGCAGATAATCGCCCCAGGCTTCGGCCCCCAACGAACCACGCTGCTGATTGGATTCAAACATCTGATCAACAAAGGCGTTATAACCAACCCGCCAGTTACCGGCTTTCCAGCGCTGACCAAGCCCGGCGTTGCCAACCAGTCCGTAATCCGTCTGTTCAATGCCTAGCTGACTGAAAGTGAGATAACGGTAGTTGTCCGCCCAGGGCGTAACCAGCTGCGCGGAAGTGCCTGAAAAGTCGCCGTTTATATCCACCATCAGCGACAGGCTGGCACGGCCATAAGGTGAGAGGAGTTGCTGCCCTTCCGTCTCGGCCCGTTTGGCTGCCTCGTCGCGGAAATGATTGAATGCCCACTGTCCGGCTTCGTTGCCCAGAGACTGATCGTCGTCGCTGCTCATACTGGCTTCGCCAATGGTTTTCATCGCCTGGGCTACACGTTTCTCCCACACGCTGTCATCCGTTGCCTCAGTGCCTAAATCTGGCAACGACTGACTGAAACGCGCGGGATCATCGAACGGCGCATCGGCCACACGGGTCTCCGTGGTCAGCGCCTGCGCATAATGGTCAGCACCTCCGGCCAGAAACAGCACCAGGGCACCGCTAAAGAAGCGAATGGGGTGAAATTTTGTCATAACCTCATTGATTGCCAGCGGCAATACAGTTTTTATCAGTGAAAAACGTAAGACAGATCACAAATCTAATCAAAGGGTAACGTAATACGCCGGTGAGCGCGAGTCGGATGGTTCCTGGTTGATCGGATTGTCTCCAGATCATCCCGGTAACTAGCGACCCTCGGGAGGAGAGTTAAGTGACGGGAAAGGGAATAATTCGCGGTAAGCTACTCAATAAATTAAAAGGCCACACTTTGGGTGCGGCCGGATTGACTGGTCGGTCTGGCAACGAGTAACCGGACCTCAGGACATAATTAAGCCGCCATCAACGTTGATGGTTTGTCCGGTGATGTACCGCGCATCATCGGACGCTAAAAAGGCCACCAGCCCTGCCACATCCTGCGGCTGCCCTGCTCGCTTAAGCGGGATATTCTGCACCCACTCGGCCATCAGTTCGCCCTTGCCATATTTCTTCTCGTCCGTGCTGAGGATCTCTCCCCACACCCGGTCGTTATAATCCCACATCTCACTCTCGATAATGCCCGGACAGAAAGCGTTAACGGTGATATTCCACGGTGCCAGTTCCTGCGACAGACTTTGGGTAATGCCAATCACGCCCATTTTGCTGGCGGCATAGTGCGGCGTGTAAATAAATCCCTGACGTCCCTGGCCTGAGGAGGTGTTAATCAGGCTGCCAGACTGCTGTTTGACCATATATTTCGCCGCTTCACGGCAACACAGCCAGACGCCAGTGGTGTTCACCGACAGAATTTTATCGAAGTCCGACTTTGGCATTTTGTCGAAGGTATCAATGGTGATCACGCCGGCATTTTGAATCGAGACATCAATAGTGCCAAAGCGCGAAGCTGCTTCCTGGTAAAGATGTTGCACCTGCTCTTCATCCGTCACATCAACCTGCAACGCAAGAATTTCACTGCCGTGAGCCGCTTGGATTTTTTCAGCGGTTTCGAACACCCGTTCAGAATTGGAGACCATCACCAGATTGGCACCGTCGCTGGCGAAACGCTCTGCGATACCGGCCCCAATGCCCCGACAGGCGCCGGTGATCACCACCGTTTTACCCTGAAAATTACGCTTCATTCTGTTCTCCTTAATGGGTTTGGGCAGCAGGCTGCCAGAGCGTGCGCTGTACCGCCTCACGCCAGCCTTGCCAACTCTGGATCAGCTGCTGATGACGTGCTTCGTCTGGCAGCCACTGATCGTGTTCAGGTAATAGCGCACTCAGCTGGCTATCGTTCAGTTGTTCCAGCGCTCGCCTTGCCAGCAACCCCGCGCCAAGTGCCGAAAGCTCCGGCGTACTGCTGCGCGCTACCGGGCAGCCAAGCAGATCGGCCTGGAACTGCATCAGCCACGGGTTTTGCGTCGGACCGCCATCCACCATCAGCGTGTGCAGATGGAAATCGGGATGCTGGCGCATAGAAGTGATCACATCAGCAATCTGGTAAGCAATGGCTTCCAGCGAGGCGCGGATCAAATGCGCTGGCGTAACGCCCCGACTCAGCCCGCAAATCACACCACGAGCCTGATCGTCCCACCACGGCGCACCGGTTCCGGTCAGCGCGGGCACAAAATAGACGCCAAGCGTTGACTCAATGCTGGCAGGCAGTTCGTGCAGCGCACGGCTTAATACCTGCCCTTTGCCATCGGTCAGACCTGTCGCCTGTGCCATCCAGGCTACGCCATCTCCGGTGTGGGGGATATTCCCCTCCAGCCCGTAAACCATTCGCTCACCGTCATGCCAGGCTACGGTTGTGGCCAGTTGCGTAATGCTGGTATCTGGCGTCAGCAGCGGAGCCATGACAGAAGATCCGGTGCCGTAAGTGGCTTTCACTCCGCCAGCCTGGCCCAGACCGTGACCATACAAAGCCGCATGGGAATCCCCAACCATCGCCATAATCGGCAATCCATCAGGAATGCCACTCAAGCCCCGCGTGGTGCCAAACAGGCCGCTGGAGGGGCGAATTTCAGGCAAGGCTTCGCGAGGCAGGCCAAACAGCGCCAGCATGGCTTCATCCCACTCGCCGGTTTGCAGATTAAGAAGTTGAGTGCGTGCAGCGTTGGAGGTATCACAGCGGAACTGCTTACCGCCGGTAAAATGCCACAGCAGCCAGGTGTCGATGGTGCCCAGGCAGATCTCACCGTTTGCCGCCCTTGCCGCCCCCTCCGGGATGTTATCCAGCAACCAGCGCATTTTCGAAGCAGAAAACAGCGGCGCAATGGGCAAGCCGGTCACCGAGCGGATCAGCTCATCCTGATGATCGCGTCTTAGCTGCTCGCAAAATGCGGAAGAGCGGGAACACTGCCAGGTTAGCGCCGGCGCGACAGGTTTGCCCGTTGCCCGCTCCCAACCCATCGCCGTTTCACGCTGATTGCTGATAGCCAGCGCAGCAACCCGGTTCTCACCAACGCTCTGGATAACTTCCCTGACCACGGTAAGGGAAGCGTTAAGCAGCATCATGCCATCCTGCTCCACCCAGCCTGACTGTGGGGTGTCCACCGTCAGCGGGCGCGAAGCTTTAGTCACTACCTGTCCACGGGCATCAATTGCCACCGCTTTAACATTGCTGGTGCCTTCATCCAGCGCAATGATCAGCTCTCTAGCCATGACTCACCTCAGAGAGCGGCGCGGCCGCCTGCTTTTTTTCGTGACGACGCATCAGCACCACTTTGCTCTGCAGGCGTTGCTGGAACTGGTCAATCACTACGGCAGTCACAATGACCAGACCTTTGATCACCATCTGCCAGAAGTCGCTGACGCCCATCATCACCATGCCGTCGGCAAGGAAGACGATAACGAAAGCCCCGATAATCGAACCCGATACGCGGCCACGGCCCCCAGCCAGCGCCGTTCCGCCCAGTACCGTAGCGCCGATGGCATCCATCTCAAACATGTTACCGGTCATTGGATGGGCCGTTTGCAGCTGGGAAGCTACAATCAGCCCTACCAGCGCCGCACAAAGACCGGAGAAGGCGTAGACAAACACTTTCACTTTGATGATCGGCACACCGGCAAGACGTGCAGCAGACTCGTTACCGCCACTGGCGTAGATGTAGCGGCCTAGCGGCGTTTTACGGGTGATATACAGCCCCACCAGCAGCAAGCCCACCATCATCCAGATCGGGATATAAACCCCTAAAATGCTGCCCGAGCCGAGGATAGCGAAGCCGGTATTGCCCAACTGCGGCATCCCCACCAGATTGGCGTAGGTGCTGCCGTCATTCCACAACAGGGCAGCACCGCGAGCGACATACATCATGCCCAGCGTACAGATAAAGGGAGCGACACCCAGACGGGTAATGACCGCGCCATTGATCAGGCCCACGACGATACCGAACAGGGTGACGACCAGGATAACTTCAGGCACGTTCAGGAACAGCACCTGACCGCCCCACAGAGGAAGGCCGTTAGTTAACAGCGCGCCCGCTACCATGCCGCAAATCCCGGCGACTGCGCCAACGGAAAGGTCGATGCCGCCCGTCAGGATCACCAGCGTCATCCCAATCGCCAGCAGCCCGGTGATCGCGACGTGCTGCGTCATGATCAGCAGGTTAGACGGGGTTAAAAAGTTCGGCACCATCACGCTGAAAAAGCCAATAACGATCAGCAATGCGATAAACGTACGGGCCTTCAGCAAATACATATAGAGCAAATATTTCTGGTTCATGGTCTGTTCCTCAACGCCCGGGGCGCAAGCTAATCATGTGGAGTAGAAGCCGTGATAAGCCGCTCGCGGGTGGCTTCAGCCCGGGGTAAATCGGCGGTAATTTTTCCATCGGCCATCACCAGAATCCGGTCGGCCAACGCCATAACCTCATCCAACTCCGAAGAGGAAAACATCACTGCCAGTCCCTGCCGGGCCATCGACCCAATCAGGTGATAAACGTCCGTTTTGGCGCCCACATCAATGCCGCGCGTAGGCTCATCCAGCAGCACCACTTCCGGGCCGGTCATCAAGGCTTTGCCAAGGACAACCTTCTGCTGATTGCCCCCGCTTAACGAGGTGATCGGCAGTTCGACATCGCTGACTTTGATAGCCAGACGCTCGATCATCTCGTTAACCCGACTCTCTTCTTTCTGCGGATGCAGCAGGTTCAGCGCACGGCGGAACCCTTTCAGGCTCAGGTCACTGAGCGTCATATTGGTTTTGATCGACATCAGCTCGATCACGCCCTCGCCTTTACGATCTTCTGGCACCAGCGCAATGCCCTTCTTAAGACGATACTGGAAGTTACGCTTGTCCAGGCATTCACCGTTCAGCGTGACGCTGCCGCTCTGGCAGGACATCAGGCCAATCAGCCCTTTAAACAGCTCAGTGCGTCCGGCGCCTAACAGGCCATAAATGCCCACCACTTCGCCTTTACGCAGCGAGAAGCTGACGTCGTTAAGCTTGTAACCGCCGTTTTGCGCCAGCGCCGTTAAGCCGTTGACGTTCAACACGAGTTCGCCCTGTTCGGCGGCCTGATAATCAAAATGCTTTTTCTTGTCGCCTACCATCTGCTCGATGATCCACGGCACGCTGGCATCGCAGACTTCACGCTCGCTGATAAAACGGCCATCGCGGAAAATGGTGATATGGTCACCAATCTCCATCAGCTCTTCCAGCCGGTGCGAGATATAGATAATGGTGACGCCACGACGCTTCAGCGCCTCAATCACGTTAAACAGCACCTTCACTTCTGACTGGCTGAGCGCCGAAGTCGGCTCATCCATAATCAGCACGCGAGTGTCCTTCGACAGCGCACGGGCGATCTCCACCAGCTGCTGATGACCAATCCCCAGTTCGTTAAGCGCAGAATAAGGATCGACATCCAGCTCCAGCCTCTCCAGCAGCGCTTTCGCCAGCTGGTACTGGTATTTCTCGTTGATCACTCCGCGCTGGAAAAATTCGTTGCCGATGAAGATGTTGTCCATCACGTTCATGTTCGGGAACAGGTTCAGTTCCTGAAAAATAATGCTGATGCCGTGTTTCTCTGCCTGCTGCGTGGTGTGCAGTGACACAGGTTCGCCGTCCAGCAGGATTTGTCCTGAGGAGGGCACTTCCACGCCAGCCAGCATTTTCATCATGGTGGATTTGCCCGCGCCGTTTTCGCCGATCAGCACATTGACCTTGTTGCGATAAACGCGATAGTCCACCGAATCCAGCGCGGTAACGCCCGGATAAATACGCGAGACGTTGCGGGTTTCGATAATCACTTCCGACTGTCCGCTGGACGGGGTCAGGAGATCCGCTTCTGTGTGCGCCATGATCTGCTCCTATTGACGGACAACACGGGCCGGCGTGACATCCGGTGCGGTTTGCGGCACGTCCCAGCTGCTGAACACGCCGTCCACTTCCACACGATCGCCCACTTTCGGCTGAAGTTTTTTCACTTCATTCGACGCCAGGGTATTGATCGCTTTGCCGTAGTCACCAAACAACACCTGGTCATTGAAGTCCTGGTAGCTGGCACCTTTGTAGACATCACGCAGGGCGGTGCCACGAATGATGGGGCCAATCTGCACCACCACGTCCTGGCCGCTGACGTCTTTCACCGTCATTTTGCCGCTGCGTGAGGTGGTGTTCACTGCTGAAACGGTGCCGTTAACCTTTACGGTAAACACGCAGGGATTCTCTTCCTGGCTGCGGTAACCAAACTGCTTACAGGCGCTGTCGATATCCTTAGCCGCGGCCAGGTCTTTCATCACTTCACCGAGCGGTTTGGCGTCATTTAACACCTGCGGCACGATCTTCTGCTGATAAGTGTCAGTGACATTCGCCATCGCCGGATTGGGTGGATTTTTCAGGTCGGCTAATTCCTGTTGCGACACAATGCGACAGCCGCCAAGGGCTAACGCAGCGATTGCCAGCCAGACTCGCCTGGACATAATTTCTCTCCTTTGCGCCCCGTGAGGGGCGCAGCAGTATCACGACAACAACGACTTAGGATTTAAAATTGAAGTCCTGAACTTTGGAGGCATTTTCCGGGCTGATCAGAATGCCGCGGAACATCACACGCTGCTTCTCAGGTTTGGTGCCTTTCTGGATAAAGTTGTCCAGATCGGTCACACCTTGCGCGGCGATAGCCTGAGCCTGCAACATCACGGTGGCTTTCAGCGTGCCGGCTTTCACCGCGTCACGTTCGTCGTTGCTGCCATCAATGCCGACCACAATCACATCGTTACGGCCAGCGGCTTTCAGTGCAGCAATCGCGCCCAGCGCAACCGGGCCATTCCCGCAGATCACCCCTTTCACGTCCGGGTGAGCCTGCAGAATACTGTCCATAATGCGTTTGCCGTCGATCAGGGTGCCTTTCGCATCCTGGCGTGCAACGCTTTTCATGTCGGGATACTGATCGAGGACCTGGTGGAAAGATTTGGAACGGGTCACACAGTTATTGTCTGCGAGGTTACAGGTCAGTTCGGCATAGCTGCCCTTCTCACCCATCTTCTCGACAAAGACGTTGGCTACGTCAGAACCGGCCTGGAAGTTGTTGTGGGTAATCTGCTCCAGTGCAACGTTATCGACCGGGATTTCGCGGTTGATTAACACCACCGGAATACCGGCATCTTTTGCTTTCTGAATGGCGGCAACGCTGGCGGTAGAGTCGGCGTTATCGAGGATAATGCCCTGCACCTTTTTACCGATAGCGGCATCAATCAATTCGCTTTGTTTCTTCACATCTTCGCCGTGAGAAAGCACCGACGTTTTGTAGCCCAGCTCCTGCGCCTTCAGGTTGGCCCCTTTCGCTTCTGAGGCGTAATAAGGGTTATCCAGCGAGTTCACCATAATCATTATGGTGCCTTTATCGGCTGCCAGCGCCGCGTGGGAGAAGGTGCAGGCTGTGGCAACGGCTAATACAGTTAAACGCATGTTCATAGTGATGTTCTCTCATTATTGTAGGTACAGCGTGTAGGGTATTGCGTTCGGACTACTCTCTGGTCTGGGCGAAGTACTACCAAATGGTAAAACCGCCATCGATCATCAGATCGGCGCCGGTGATCATGTCGCTCCCGTTGCTGGCAAAGAACAGCACCGCGGCGGCAATCTCGTCGGTGTAGGCGAAGCGTCCCAGTGGGATTAATTGCTTCATGGCCTCACCTTTTTCTCCCCGCCAGGCTTTTTCGCCCATCGGTGTCAGCACCACGGTCGGAGAGAGGGTATTCACATTAATTTTGTACGGCGCGAACTCCTTAGCCATCACCTTGGTCATGCCTAATAACCCGGCCTTGGCTGAGGTGTACGCCACATGGTTATCGATAGCGATCGAGGCCGCCTGCGAGGCGATATTAATGATTTTTCCGCCTTTGCCGGCTTTCACCATGCGTTTTGCCACCGCCTGCGAGCAGAGGAACGGCCCCGTAAGGTTGACGGCGACCTGCTTTTGCCACTCTTCAAACTCGGTTTCCAGCACCGGTTGCAACATCACATAACCGGCACAGTTGACCAAAATGTCGAGATGACCGTAGTGCGCTTCTACCTGGGAAATTGCCTGTTCTACTGAGGCCGGGTCCGTCACATCACACTGCACAAACTGCACGCGAGTGGCATCAAACTGCCCGGCAACGTCGCTGACTTTGCTCTCTTCAAATGCCGGATATAGCAGCGCCAGACTGGCGCCTTTTTCCAGCAGCATTTGATTGGTGGCCATAGCGATGCCGCCCAGTCCGCCGGTGACTACCGCGACTTTGCCACTCAGGTCCATATTGATATCCACGCCATAACGCAGATTGACATCATATTCATTGCTCATCAGCGGCTCTCCTCAGGCGGCGGCGACAACATGTTGCAAGGTGGTACGTAAGCCTTCAGCATCGATGCGGAACTGGCTGCGCAGCGCAGCGCGGCTGCTGCTGTGCGTAAATTCGTAAGCCGGGATGCCAAGCGCGGTGAAACGCTGACGCAGCGCATGTTTATGCAGGATCTCGCCGATAATGCTGCCCAGACCGCCGCTCAGTGAATGCTCTTCCATGGTAATAACCTGCTGATGAGCGCTAATCAGTTTGACGACAGCGGCTTCATCCAGCGGCCAGAGCGAAGGCAGAGAAACGATGGTGATGCTGTCGTCTTTCGCGGCCAGCGCTTCATGCGCCAGCGTGCCCATGCAAAACACCACGGTCTCTTTGCCCTCTTGCAGCACTTCAGGCTTACCTGGAATGAACTGGTAATCTTCGGCGTGCAGCACAGGCACTTTGTCACTGTCCATGCGGATGTAAACCGGGCCGGTGTGTTGAATGGCGTAGCGAGCAATGGCGCTGGCCTGCACGGCATCGGCTGGTGCAAAAACCTGCAGGTTGCCGAAGGTACGGGCAATGGCGATGTCATTGGTACAGTGGTGAGTGGCACCCAGCGGACCGTAGGCAAAACCGGCGTTCAGGCCCAACATTTTGACGTTGGTTTCGGTGTAGCAAATATCGTTTTTCACCTGCTCATTGGAGCGGGCAAACAGGAAAGGGGCGGCGTTGGCGGTAAACACGGTGCGCCCGCTCAGTGCCATTCCTGCTGCCATGCCAACCATGTTTTGTTCAGCGATCCCGACGTTGATCACCCGGTCAGGAAATGCTTTTTCAAAAGGAGCAATTTTTGAGGTTGAGGTGGAGTCAGCGACCATCACGCTGAGGTTCGCCCCGTTATTCTGTTCATCTACCAGCGTGGCGATGACTGCGTCGCGTAAGTCTTGCATTAGTCTTCCTCCAGCTCTGCCAGCCCCAGGGCCAGCTGCTCATCATTAGGCACCGAGTGGTGCCAGGCCGGGACGTTGGCCATAAAGGAGATGCCGTGGCCCTTCTCGGTATTGGCAAGGATCACCCTTGGTTTGCCGGTCGACGGCTTGTTTACCGCTTCAGCAATCGCCTGCGGATCGTGGCCGTCGCACTCCAGCACTTCAAATCCAAACGCCAGCCATTTATCCGCCAGCGGTTCCAGTGGCATAATGTCTTCGGTTTTTCCTGCCAGCTGCAGGCGGTTACGGTCAACAATGGCAATCAGGTTATCCAGTTTGAACTTGCTGGCGGACATTGCCGCTTCCCAGTTCGAGCCCTCAGCCAGTTCACCGTCACCCAGCAGCACAAACGCACGACGGTGACCCATGCCAGAGAGTTTGTTCCCCAGTGCCAGGCCAACGCCGATTGGCAAACCGTGCCCCAGACCACCGGAGTTAATTTCAACCAGCTCCGGTAGCTTTTGCCTGACCGGGTGGCCTGCCAGTAAGGTGTCGTCGCCCATAAACTGGTCAAGAATGGACGGGTCAATCAGCCCCATTGCCGCCGCGCTGCAGTACAGTCCGCCAGCACCATGGCCTTTCGACAGAATGAAGCGATCCTGATCCGGACGCTCAGCACTGCGATCCATCACCCCCATAAACAGCGTACAGATGATGTCTACCTCTGAGAGGTCGGCGCCGGTATGCCCTTTCCCCGCCCGATGATTCATTTGCAGGACATAACGCCGGGCCTGACGCGCTGTCTGTTTGATTGCCTGAAAGTCCATCATTACCTCTTCGTCTGTAACGCCGCTGGCCGGATAGCGAAGTGGCAGTCCTGCGGCTCATTCGTTTTCGAATAAAAATATACGCTATCGTTTATAAGCATATTGTGGGGTAGATCAAATTTCAAACAAAAGCAGATCGAAAATTTAACTCATTGATTTATCAGTAATCTCGTTTCAATACAGACTATCCTTAGGGACGATAATGCTAAAATTATGTTTAAAATCAATAGCATTACCGCACCAATACTTTCGAACGAAAACGAAAAGGGTGAACGATAGACTCGCATTCAATCGAATGCAGAGGTAATATTTGCTTTAACAGCAGGTCTGGCGCGGGTTTTCACCCGTTCAGCGGATGAAGGGAGAGTTTCGGTTGAAAAGCAAAAGCGAACAATTAGCCGACATGCAGCAACGGCGGGAAAAAATCTTAGAGATGATCCGGGAAGATGGCACGGTCTCGGTGAAGATGTTGACGGAAGCCTTCGGCCTGACCGAAGCCACTCTCCGTACCGATCTCCGCGTCTTGCAGAAAGAGGGATATGTCCAGCGTTATCATGGCGGTGCCACCTTGATGACCGGGAAGCAAAATACCGGCGCTTTGATGCTGGAACGGCAGACTCATCTCGATGAGAAGGATGCGATTGGGCGGCTGGCAGCGCAGCATATCGAAAATGGCGACACGGTGATTTTCGATTCCGGCACCACCACTACCTCAATCGCGCACCATCTTGGGCATATCAATAAACTGTCGGTGGTCACCACCGCGGTGAATATCGCGCTGATGCTGGGCGGCGAGCCGGGGGTGAATATCCTGTTGACCGGTGGCACCTTCAAATTCCCTACGCTTTCCACTTCCGGGGAGAAAGCGGCCAGCTTCTTTGAGAACGTGCTGGCGGAGAAACTGTTTCTTGCCACCGCCTGTATTTCACCCAAGCTGGGCTTGAGCTTCCCCAGCGAAACCGATATCAAAGTCAAAAGCGCGATGATCCGCTCCGCCAGCACGGTGTATGTGGTGGCCGACTCCAGCAAGATCGACAAAGTGTCGATGTTTGCTTTGCCCTGTGACTGGAGCAACATTCAGTACCTGATCACCGATAAAGGGATATCACCAGAGTCGATTGAAGCCTTCGAAGCGCTGGGTGTGAAAGTCCTGATTGCCCGCTAGCCTGAACTTACCGATCCAGGCTTGCAGCCCGACTGGCCGTACTGAGCACTGGCTCAGTGCCTGCCAGATTACCGCGATAAAGCCGCACGACGTCGCCCACAATCAGCAAGGCAGGAGACTGCGGTTTTTCACGGGCAACAGTGACGGCCAACTGCTGCAAAGTGGTCAGCGACACTCGCTGATCGGCACGGGTGCCACGCTCAATAATCGCGACCGGTGTTTCCGCCTCACGGCCGAAGGCGATCAGGCGTTCGCTTAATGCCTCGCACCAGGTCAGCCCCATATAAAACACCAGCGTCTGGCGGGGATCTTTCAGGCTGTACCAGTCCAGCTGGGGCTTGCCGTCTTTCCCATGACCGGTAATAAAACGCACCGACTGAGCCATATCACGGTGGGTCAAAGGAATGCCGGTAGCCGCAGCGCAACCCGTTGCCGCGGTGATGCCGGGCACAATGTGGCAGGCAATACCGGCTTCCTGCACGCAGGTCATCTCTTCACCCCCGCGCCCAAAGATAAAGGGATCGCCCCCTTTCAGTCTGATTACCGTCTGTCCGGCTGAGGCCAGTTCCACCAACAGCTGGTTGATCTGCGCCTGCTTCAGCCCATGAAAACCGGGTGTTTTACCCACATCGATACTCAGCGCGGTGGGCGGAATAAGCGCCAGAATCTCCTGACTGACCAGCCGGTCATACACCACCACTTCCGCCTGCTGGATCATCCGCAGCGCTTTTACCGTCAACAGGTCCACATCGCCTGGCCCGGCACCTACCAGCCATACTGAACCCCTACGATCCTGCTGGAGATCGCCGGAGAGCAATTTATCCAGACCTGCAATTTGTGTTGTCATAGTGTCTCTCGCTCAGGCTGCCGACTGCGCACGGGCAATCAGTTGGTTAAGTTCAGGAATACAGGAGCCACAGTTGGTGCCGCACTTTAGCTTCAAGCCCAGCGCTTCCGTGGTGCAACAGCCTGAGGTAATGGCGGCGGCAATCGTATTTTCCCCCACGCCAAAACAGCTGCAGATCGTCTTACCGCTGCTGTCGCCTGAGAGTGCGCGACCGGCAAGCAAAGCAAAACGTCCAGCGGCAGTGGACGGAGGCTGAGAAAATGCGGCGGTAATCGCTTGAGGATCAATCGCCGGCTGGCGCTGGCTGCTGCTGTAAAAAGCCAGCACAACGCGTCCGTCTTGCCAGCCAAGCAGATGGAAATACTCCCCTTCAGCTTGTGCCGTCTGGAGTTGCAGACCCTCTGGCAACCCACTGGAGGTTAACCACTCAGCGGGTTCCCCCGTTCCTGCCAGCTGGTAACGAATTACGCCTGCCTGAGGGATTTTTGCCCACCACACCTCTTTCCCCAGCGACGCCGCTTCCCGCAGAAACAAGGCCCCTTGCCAGTCACTCTTCCAGCGGCGAATACGCACGGCGGTTTGCTTGCTTTCAGGCTGCCCGGAGTCAGGGCAAACCAGTGGAGCAATCAGCGCATCCACGCTGCCCTGGCTACAGAACTGGCGGTTCCAGTGCATCGGCACAAAGACATTGCCCGGCAACTGGCCTTCGCTGATTTTTGCCCGGCAAATGATCCAGCCGCGCGCAGACTGAATCCGCACCAAATCGTCCTCTCGGATTCGGTACAGCAGCGCATCTTTTGGGTGTAATTCACAGAAGGGCTCACTGAAATGCTGCATCAACCGGGGAACCGAACCGGTACGGGTCATGGTATGCCACTGGTCACGGATCCGCCCGGTATTGGCTATTAGCGGATAGTCTGCGTCCGGTTGAGCCGCGGGCAAACGAGGCGTGATTGGGATAAGCCGGGCTTTGCCATCCTGATGAAAGAAATGTCTGTCAGTAAACAATCTGGCGCACCCGGTTGGAAAACGCGGATTGACCGGCCACTGAACGGGGGCGAGTTTATCCCACTGCTGATTATCCAGTGCTGCCAGCCCGCTGATATCAAACGCTCGCTGCCCCTGATTCTCAAATCCTGATAAGGCGGCATGTTCACGGAATATCTCCGCTGGGTGCTGCCAGTTAAACGCCTGTTCAAACCCAAGGCGTTTAGCAACCTGAGCCAATATCCACCAGTCGGGCTTTGCTTCCCCGGCCGGGGCGATAAAGCCGCGCTGGCGGGAAATCCGACGTTCAGAATTGGTGACTGTGCCATTTTTCTCCCCCCATCCCTGGGCGGGAAGCAGAATATCAGCCAGAGCCGTAGTGTCGGTCTGAGCGCAAACGTCAGAGACAATCACCAGCGGGCACTTCTGTAAAGCCGCCATGACTGCGCTGCCATCCGGTAATGACACGGCTGGATTGGTGCCCATGATCCACAGCGCTTTAATCTCGCCCGTACCGGCAGCCTGAAACAACTCCACTGCTGTTAAACCGGGGCGGTCTGCCACGCCTGGGCTTTGCCAAAAGCGTTGCACCCGGTCAACGTCCTCAGCTGCAAAGCCCATATGCGCCGCCAGTTGATTTGCAAGTCCACCGACTTCCCTGCCGCCCATCGCATTTGGTTGCCCGGTCAGCGAAAAAGGGCCGCTGCCCGGTTTGCCGATTTTACCGCTCGCCAGATGGACGTTGATCAGCGCGTTGCACTTGTCACTGCCACTGGTCGACTGGTTAATGCCCATGCAATAGAGCGTCAGCGCCGCTGGTGAAGCGATAAACAGGCGATAAAACGCCAGCACATCGGCCTCAGTTAACTCGCAGAAACTGGCTACTCTGGCGAGCGTCCACCCGGCAGCGGCTGCCAGCGCCTCTTCAAGCCCATTCAGGTGTGGGAGCATCTCAGGATCACTCTCCTGCTGCTCTTCCAGCCAGCGCAACAAGCCGTTAAACAGCGCAGCATCGCTGCCGGGTTTCAGCGCCAGATGCAGGTCGGCCATTTCGCCGGTGGCGGTTCTGCGTGGGTCAATCGCCACCACCTTCATCGCAGGCCTGTTCTTTTTAGCCTGAACCAGCCGCTGCCAGGCAACCGGATGAGCCCAGGCAGTATTGGAGCCCACAAGGATAACCAGATCGGCAGAGTCAAAGTCTTCATAGCAACAAGGGACAGCATCTGCGCCCAGCGCGCGTTTATAACCGACCACCGCCGACGCCATGCATAACCGGGAGTTGGTATCGATATTTGCCACGCCGAGGAAGCCTTTCATCAGCTTGTTGGCTACGTAATAATCTTCCGTCAGCAACTGACCGGAGGCATAAAAAGCCACCGCCTGCGGCCCATGTTGATCGATCACTTGCTGTAATCTTTTCGCCACCTCATCCAGGGCCTCAGACCAGCTGGCCTGCACGCCGTCGACCTGCGGATATAATAATCTGCCCTCATGCCCCAGCGTTTCGCCCAGCGCTGCGCCCTTAACACACAGCCGCCCGAGATTCGCCGGATGGGTTTTGTCGCCGCTCACCTGGCAACCTCCCTCGGCTTGCGGAAGCACCTCCACTCCGCAGCCGACACCACAGTAAGGACAGGTGGTTTTCATGAGGCTTCTGCCTGCAGCAGCACCGCTTCAGGACTGGCAACCAGCACCCGTCCTCCTTCCACTTTCACCGGCCAGCTTCGCACCGCCACTCCACTGTTATCCAGAGCATGACCGTCGCGCAGGCGGAAGCGCTGTTTATAAATCGGTGAGACCACCATCGGCTCACCTGCACTGTCGCCCAAAATACCGCGAGACAGCACGCTGGCCTGAGTGCCCGGCTCGTTATCATCGAGGGCAAACACCTGATTATTCAGGCGGAACAACGCGATGCGTTGCCCGGCAAAACGTGCGCCAATACCGGCCTGTGGCGGGATCTCGTCCAGCAGGCACACTTCTGTCCATGGCAGGATTTCACTGGCTACTGTCTGCTGTCGGGCATCGCTCGCCGGGCGGATCTGCCCGCGCTCATGCTCCCAGCGCACCGTTTCATCGGGCTGGCTGCTGTTCAGTGTTGGCTGGAATAACGCCAGGCGATCGGGGTTGGCCAGCGTGGTCTGCCATTCACATTGATAGGTCTCCACGACTCTGGCCATCTCCTGCTCCAGTTCAGCGGCAATGCCAAGCGAATCGTCAATTACGACCTGGCGAAGATACGCCGGCCCGCCTTCCATGTTATCCATCCACACGCTGGTGCGTTGCAGGCGGTCGCCCGTGCGGATATAGAACATCAGCAGGCGATCGACATAGCGGATCAGCGTGGCATCATCCAGATCGCTGGCGAACAGATCCGCGTGGCGAGGCTTCATACCGCCGTTGCCGCAAACATAGAGATTCCAGCCTTTTTCAGTGGCAATCACCCCGATATCTTTGCTTTGTGCTTCCGCACACTCGCGGGTACAGCCTGATACCGCCATTTTAATTTTGTGCGGCGCGCGCAGCCCTTTGTAGCGGTTTTCCAGATCGATGGCGAAGCCGGTTGAATCCTGCACGCCATAACGGCACCAGGTTGAGCCGACGCAGGATTTTACCGTGCGTAAGGATTTACCGTAGGCATGACCGGTTTCAAATCCCGCAGCCAGCAGCTCTTCCCAGATAGCAGGAAGCTGATCCAACCGGGCCCCAAACAGATCGATGCGCTGGCCGCCGGTGATTTTGCTGTACAGGTTGTAACGCTCAGCCACCTGACCAATAGCAATCAGTCCTCTGGCGGTGATTTCGCCAGCCGGAACTCTTGGCACCACGGAGTAAGTCCCGTCTTTCTGAATATTGGCAAAGTAACGATCGTTGGTGTCCTGCAGCGGCAGATGTTGCGGCTTCAGCAGGTACTCATTCCAGGTGGAAGCCAGCAGCGACCCTGCCAGCGGTTTGCAGACTTCACATCCCAGGCCGTGGCCGTGCTTTTCCAGCAGCGCATCGAACGTTTTAATTTCTCCCACGCGGATCAGATGGTGTAACTCCTGACGGGACCAGGCAAAGTGCTCACAAATATCTTTCTTTACCTCTACGCCCAGGCTGGCTAACTGGAACTCCATCACCTGTTTGACCAGCGCGGAACAGCCGCCGCAGCCGGTTGCCGCTTTGGTGCAGCTTTTCAGTGCAGCCATATCGCCACAGCCCGCAGAAACAGCCGAACACACCTCCCCTTTCGAGACGTTATGACAGGAACAAATCTGCGCGCTGTCAGGCAGTGCCGCCACACCAAGTGCTTTGATCGGTGCACCTTCACTCTGTGGCAGGATCAGCATTTCAGGCTGTGCAGGCAGTGCCATCTGGTTCAGCATCATTTGCAGCAACGTGCTGTAATCGCTGCTGTCGCCCACCAGCACGCCACCCAGCAGCGTTTTGCCATCTTCTGAGATAACGATTTTTTTGTAGATTTCCTGCGGTTCGTTGTGCCAGCTGTAGCTCTGACTGTTTGCGGTACGACCATGCGCATCGCCGAACGACGCCACTTCCACCCCAAGCAGTTTCAGTTTGGTGCTCATGTCGGCCCCGCTAAACTGCGCGGCTTCGTCGGCCAGTGCCGCCGCCGCAACTCTCGCCATCTGATAGCCAGGTGCCACCAGACCGAAAATCTGCCCATTCCACAGCGCACACTCCCCTATGGCAAAAATATCGGCATCCGACGTGGTACAGCGGCCATCAACGACAATGCCGCCCCTTGCGCCAAGCGTCAGCCCGGCTTCTGCTGCCAGCTGATCGCGTGGGCGAATCCCTGCGGAAAACAGCACCAGATCGGTCTCAAGCGTGCTTTGGTCGGCAAAGTTCAGCCGCAGCGTGCCATCTTCCAGGGTTTCAATAGATTGCGTGGCTTTGCTGGTGTGAACCTGAACGCCCAACGCGGCAATTTTACGCCGCAGCATGCCAGCGCCACCCTCATCCAACTGAACGGCCATCAGCCTGGGGGCAAACTCCACCACCTCTGTTTGCAGGCCAAGCTGTTTCAGCGCGTTGGCGGCTTCCAGTCCCAGCAAACCGCCGCCAATCACCACGCCTTTCCGTGAATGTTGCGCTTTCGCGGCGATAGCATCCAGATCGTCCAGCGTGCGATAAACAAAGCAACCGGCGCCATCATTGCCGGGAATCGGCGGCACAAAGGCAAAGGACCCCGTTGCCAGCACCAGTTTGTCCCAGCTCATTTCATGGCCGCTCGCCTCACGAACACAACGCCGCTGCCGATCGATAGCCACTACCGGACGATGCGTGCGCAGCTCAATACCGTGATCGGCAAAGAAGTTTTCGCTCACCAGCGACAGTTCTGCATGGCCTTTACCGGCAAAATACTCGGAAAGATGAACGCGGTCATAAGCCACGTGGCGCTCTTCGCCATACACCACAATGTGATACTGCTGATGCAGGTTTTTCGCGACCAGTTGCTCAAGAAAATGGTGGCCAACCATGCCGTGGCCAATAACGACTAAAGTGGGTTTGCTCATTTCGTTGCTTCCTGCAGCCTCAGGCTGCGCTGGGTTAGTCGGGTGGATCAGCACGCAAGCAGTGCTCTGCCTGCCGCTTTGCATCAGGGACAGCAAAGGCGCGGCATCACGGGTGTCGCCATACAGCAGGATGCCGCTCAGTCGGTCATCGCGAAAAAACAAACGGCGATAATGGTTTTCAATCGGGTCAAAAGCCTCAGCGCAGGTCATCTCCGGGCTCTGGACAATCTCTCCGGCGCTAAATACCTCAATACCGGTCACTTTGAGGCGGGTGCCATTTTCTTCGCTGTAAAAATCGGCCCTCGGCGAACCAGCCAGACGGTGCGCCAGCACAATGGCCTGAGCCAGACAAGGCGCGACTAAGCCGAAGGTTTCACCGTCAATCTCACAACACTCACCTACAGCACTGACCTGAGGCTGCGCGGTGCGAAGTTGACGATCCACCAGCACACCGCGTTTGCAGGGGATGCCTGCCTGCTTCGCCAGCTCGATCGCGGGGTTCACTCCGGCAGCCACAATCACCAGTGAAGCGGCAAGCTGGCTGTCATCGGCCAGGGTGACAAACTGCCTGTCGATACGTTTGATCCCGCTGTTGACCAGGCAGGTCATTCCACGTCCGGCGAGGGCCTTCGCCAGCAGATGCCCGGCTTTTGCATCTAACTGGCGGTCCATCAGCCAGCCGTTGCGGTGCATTAAAGTGACTGAGCGTCCACGCAGGCGAAGCGCCGCAGCGGCTTCAATCCCTAACAGGCCGCCGCCCAACACCACCACCGGCCCCTCATTTGCCAGCATCTGCTCCACATCGGCCAGCTTGCGAAAGCCGCTTACGTGTGGCAGGTCAATACCGGGAATGGCAGGCATCGAAGGGGTTGATCCACTGGCCAGCACCAGCTGATCCCATCTCAGCTGGCGCTTTTCTGTCTGCACGGTTTTGGTCGGAAGATCCAGCGACAGCGCCGCTTCGCCATTTAACAGCGTGATGCCTCGTTGGCTGTACCATTCAGGCGAATGGAGCAACGTGTCAGCAAAGGACTTCTCCCCGCTGAGCACCGGGGAAAGCTGGATACGGTTGTAATTCCCGTGCGGCTCTCTCCCCAGCACGGTAATGCGGTAACGGTCTGGCGCCAGCTGCCACAGCGTTTCCACCATGCGCATGGCCGCCATTCCGTTACCGATCACCAGCAGATGCTCCGCCATCATTCGCTCCTCAGGCCGCCGACTGTTTTTCGTAAAGGAAATGCAGCACCTGCTGACGCAGATGGTGATAACCCGGCTCATCGGCCAGCGCGACCCTTGAACGCGGGCGTGGCAGATCGACGTTGAGGATTTCGCCCACCGTGGCTGCGGGTCCGTTGGTCATCATCATCACCCGGTCGGAAAGCAGCACCGCTTCATCCACGTCATGGGTTATCAGCACAATCGTGGTATTCAGCTTCTGCTGGATCGCCATCACCGCATCCTGAAGTCGTGCCCGAGTCAGCGCATCCAGCGCGCCAAAAGGTTCATCCATCAGCAGGACTTTCGGTTTCATCGCCAGCGCCCGGGCAATGCCGACGCGCTGCTTCATGCCGCCAGACAATTCGCCAGGGCGCTTTGTCAGGGCGTGGCTCATTTGCACTAGCGCCAGGTTATGGACAATCCAGTCATGTTTCTCGGCTTTGCTTTGCCCTTTGAACACCTGATTAACCGCCAGCGCCACGTTTTCATACGTCGTCAGCCACGGCAGCAGCGAATGGTTCTGAAACACCACCGCGCGCTCCGGCCCCGGCCCGGCGATTTCACGGTTATCACACAGCAACACTCCTTCACTTGGCTGAGTCAGACCGGCAATCAGGTTCAGCAAGGTGGATTTCCCGCATCCCGAATGGCCGATCAGGCTGAGGGTTTCCCCTGGGTGAATATCGAAACTGACGTTGTCCAGCGCCAGGAACTCGCCTTTCGCGGTGGTAAAACGCTGGCTGACCTGCTGTACCTGAATAATGGGTTGCATCACTGACCTCCTTCCTGCCATGAGAAACGACGGGCGAGCAGCATCAATCCCTGCTCCAGTAACAGCCCGACCACACCGATAATGCCAATCGCTACCAGGATGTTTTGCACGTTAAGGTTGTTCCACTCGTTCCAGATCCAGAAGCCAATACCCATGCCGCCGGTCAACATTTCTGCGGCGACAATCACCAGCCAGGCGATGCCAATCGACAGGCGGACACCGGTCAGCACGGCAGGCAGCACGGCTGGAAAGAGGATCTTGCGCATAATGGTGAATTCAGAGAGTTGCAGCACCCGCGCCACGTTCAGGTAGTCCTGAGGGATGCGTTTGACCCCCTCGG
>NZ_JBAVTT010000167.1:0-15598 GCF_049696395.1 Erwinia sp. | reverse complement strand
CTGACCTGTGGCAAAGCGTAGCGTGTTTTTCCTTCCCGCGTGGGGGGATTTGTGGCGTGTCATTTTGTTAACCCCGTCACAAGGTGTACACTCTCTGGCTCTTGTTTAGCCACTTCCGGAACTGTTTATGAGTTATCGCATCATTGCTTTGGACCTGGACGGCACCCTGTTAACGCCGCGCAAAACCATTCTTCCCGAATCGCTGGAAGCCCTGAAAAAAGCCCAACAGGCTGGGGTGAAGGTGGCCATCGTCACCGGTCGTCATCATGTCGCTATCCATCCTTTTTATCAGGCACTGGCATTAGATACACCTGCAATCTGCTGTAATGGCACCTATTTGTATGATTATCATGCAAAAAAGGTCCTGCAAGCCGATCCGCTGCCGAAAGAGCAGGCGTTACGGGTGATTGAGATGCTGGATGAAGCCGGTATCCACGGTCTGCTGTATGTTGATGATGCCATGCTCTATCAGACCGAAACCGGTCACGTTACGCGCACCATTGACTGGGGTTTATCGCTGCCAGAAAACCAGCGCCCGGTGTTCAACAAAGTCGACAGCCTGGCGCAGGCCGCTAAAGAAGCTGGCTCGATCTGGAAGTTCGCCCTCTCCCATCCTGACACCGTAGCATTACAACATTTCGCTGAGCGTGTAGAAAAAGAGATGGGTCTGGCCTGTGAGTGGTCGTGGCACGATCAGGTGGATATCGCCAAAGCGGGCAACAGCAAAGGCAAACGCCTTGCTCAGTGGGTTGAATCAGAGGGCTTCCAGATGCGTGACGTGCTGGCCTTTGGTGATAACTACAATGACCTGAGTATGCTGGAAACGGTGGGTCTTGGTGTGGCGATGGGCAATGCGGATGAGGCAATCAAAGCCCGTGCAGGCCGGGTTATCGGCACCAACCTTGAGCCAGGCATTGCGGAAACAATCTACCGCGAAGTGCTGTGAGTCGGCGCAATAATTGAAACGCTTTTAATCTGGGCATATAACCACATGCCCGGTTTGATCATCAGTTCATCGCGAGCCCAGGGTGTGATCCGCGCCCACAGCTCGCTTTGTCCCACCAACAGCTTCACTTCAATCTGCTCGTCAATCTCCAGTAACTCCGCCACATGGGCCGGGATCACGTTACGAATACTGCTGTTAACCGGCGGTTGCAAGCTTAACGACACGTCAGCGGACTGAATGCGCAAACGCAACGGCGTTTTGGCAGGGGCTTCCACCCGACTGACCCAGATATGCTGATCGCCAAGTGACAGCGCGGTCATCGCATAATGAGGATGCTGTTCCAGTACCTGAACCCTCAGCACGCTACTCAGTTCAGACCTCGGCAACCAGGGCCTCATCGCGCTACTGGCCCAGACTTTTTCAACGCTACCCATCGCCTTCACGCTGCCGTTATCCAGCACCAGCACGTGATCAGCCAGCTGCAGGATTTCGTCCAGACTGTGGCTGACATAGAGGATTGGGGTATCCACCGTTTTAGCCAGCTTTTGCAGATACGGCAGCAGCTCACGTTTACGCGGTAAATCCAGCGAGGCCAAAGGTTCATCCATCAGCAGAATTTCGGGGGCAGTCAGTAACGCCCGTCCGATAGCAACACGCTGTTTTTCTCCGCCTGAAAGGGAAGCCGGGAAGCGTGAAAGCAGGCTTTCAATGCCCAGCAATCTGACCAGACTGTCAAATTCTGGCCGTAAACTTTTGGCCATGCCGTACTCAAGATTGCCCCGCACGCTGTAATGTGGGAACAGCCTCGCATCCTGAAAAACATAACCAATCCGCCGCTTCTCCGGCGGCAGATGCAGCTTTTTATCCGCATCGCTCAGCACGCGGCCATTCAGCACTATGCTGCCCTGTTGCGGCTTAGTCAGTCCGCCGATGGCATTAATCAGTGAGGTTTTACCCGCGCCAGAAACGCCAAAAATAGCGGTGATGCCTTTGGCTGGGAGCTGGGTGTTAAGCGTCAGCGTATGGTCACCGAGCTGCTGAGTGAAATTGAGTTCCAGCATTACAATCCCACCCTTTTCCGGCCCCAGCGGGCAAGCCATTCAGAAATCAGCAGTGAAATAAGCGCCAGCACAATGGCTATAGCACAAAGGCGCGCCGCCGCATTTTCAGCGCCAGGCGTTTCAATCAGCGTATACATTGCCGAAGGAAGCGTACGGGTTTCACCAGGAATATTAGAAACGAAGGTAATGGTGGCACCAAACTCACCCAGTGAACGGGCAAAAGCCAGCACGGTGCCAGCAATAATGCCGGGCAATGTCAGCGGCAGAGTGATAGTGAAGAAAACGCGCCAGCGCCCGGCACCTAACGTTCGTGCGGCCAGTTCCAGCTTGCTGTCCACGCCTTCCAGCGCCAGCCGGATTGCCCTGACCATCAGCGGGAAAGCAATCACCGCTGAGGCAAGTGCCGCGCCTCGCCAGCTGAAGGCGAAGGTAAAGCCAAACCAGTCATAAAGATATTCACCGATAAACCCCCGACGACCGAAGCCGATCAGCAGTAAATACCCAACCACCACCGGCGGAAGCACCAGCGGCAGGTGGATCAGGCTGTCGAGCAGGGTTTTACCCGGAAAACGGCAGCGGACCAGGATCCACGCCATCAGGATCCCAAAGGGCAAGCTGAAGATAACCGCCACTGAAGCTACTTTCAGGCTCAGGGCAACGGCCTGCCATTCGGGATCGCTAAGTATCATTATTCAGGCGTAAATCCGTAACGTTTGAACACGGCCGCAGCTTCAGGCCCTTTCAGATAGTTGTAGAAAGCGGTAACAGTGGCAGAGTTGTGATCTTTCACCATCGCCATCGGGTATTCGACAGGTTTGTGGCTGTCTTCCGGGAAGATGCCGACAACCTTCACTTTTTTACTGGCTACAGCATCAGAGCCATACACAATGCCGTACGGTGCTTCATTACGCTCTACCAACGCCAGCGCGACACGCACGCTGTTTCCCGGCGCCAGCTGGGTGGATAACGTCTCCCAGGCACCGAGGTTTTGTAACGCTTCTTTGGCGTAAATACCGGCTGGTACATGATCAGGATCGCCCACTGACAGACGTTGTCCTTTCAACAGACTTTTCCAGTCAGTATTTTTTGAAATAGTAACCTGCTGCGGATGGGTTTCGGCAGGCGCCACCAGCACTAATTCGTTACCAAGCAGGGTAAAACGGCTGGCGTCATCCATGGTTTTTTTCTGCACGGCGTAGTCCATCCACTGCTGGTCAGCAGAGATAAACAGATCCGCCGGAGCACCCTGCTCAATCTGGCGCGCCAGCGTTGAGGATGAGGCGAAGGAGGAAACCACCTGAAGGTTTTTTCCTTTCTGGTAGCTGTCGCCAATTTCCTGCAGAGCATTGGTCAGTGAAGCAGCAGCAAACACAGTGATTTTATCAGCGGCAACCGCGTGGCCCGCAAAGCTGGCGCTGAGCACAGCACCAACGAAGAAATGGCGAATTTTTACAGACATGGTGTTCTCCAGAGGGTTCGTTATGTAGTTCGTAATATAACGATTTTATCTACCCTGTCATGGAGTTTATCGGTTGGAAGGAGGAAAAACTTAAGGAGAATCATAAAAACGAACGCCCGGCAGATGCCGGGCGTTTCAGGAAGGGTTACTGACGGGACTGACCCGGTTGATCCTTTTTATGACCAACTTTGGAGATAACGTTAAACACTTCACCCAGTCCCCAAATCAGACCGAGGATAATCGCCATCACTACAGGCACCATCAGGATTGCTTCGCCAAGACCTATTAGTAACTCAAGCATGGTAGCCTCCATTGCAGCTTAAAAAAGCCATTGTATCCACAGCCAAAAAAAGTGCACTGCCCTTTTGTGCCTTTTACCTGTTTTTACGCCCGGCCAGCCAAAGGTGTACACTTCACCCCATCCTTATTTTTCCCGGAGCTAACGCCACTATGCAGGCAGAACTTTCCCTGATCCTGAAACTACAGCAACGGCTGTTCGCCGACCCCAGGCGCATTGAGCTGCTGAAGCAGGTTCAACAGACTGGCTCGATCAGCCAGGGAGCCAAACTCGCCGGGATCAGCTACAAAAGCGCCTGGGATGCGATTAACGAGATGAATGGGCTGGCTGACCGCACGTTGGTTGAACGTGCTACCGGCGGGAAAGGCGGCGGCGGCGCGAAAGTCACGCCTTATGGCGAGCGGCTTATTCAGCTGTTTGCGTTGATGGAACAGATCCAGCAAAAGGCCTTTGATGTTTTGCAGGATGATGTGCCGTTGGGGAGCCTGTTGGGCGCCATCGCCCGCTTCTCGCTGCAAACCAGCGCCCGCAATCAGCTTTTTGGCACCCTTATCGACCGCGACGATCGCACTGTTGTGCAACACGTTGAAGTTCTGCTGGCCGATGGCATCACAAAAATCACCGTCGCGCTAACCGAACATAGTGCTAATCGCCTTGCGCTTACCAGCGGCAAAGAAGTGCTGGTACTGATCAAAGCGCCCTGGATTGACGTGACTACCGGCGCTTCACAAGCCGATAACCAGCTCAGCGGCACCGTTAGCAAGATTGAACAGGGAGAGAGCCAGAGCGAAGTGTTGATCGCCCTTCCCGGCGGAGAAACGCTTTGCGCTACGCTGACTAACGAACGTGTGGCGGAGCAAAAACTGCAGCAGGAGATGCCAGTCACAGCACATTTTAATGCTGATAAGGTGATTATCGCCACGCTGCTCTGAAACGGGCAACGGCATTTGACAGCGAGGGCATTGCAGATCCATAGTTTTGCTTACAATGCATAAAATGGAATGAACAATGTCTACGTTGCAAATTTCGCAAGGCACGTTTCACCTTAATGAGACTAAAAATCTGACTCTTAAAGCCTTAACCCTGCAGGCTGGCGAGAGTTGGGCCTTTGTTGGCGCCAACGGCAGCGGGAAATCTTCGCTGGCACGCGTGCTGGCTGGTGAACTTAACCCGGCTAAAGGCCAGTTAACCAGCAGCTTCGTTCGCCCTGTCCGCCTTTCCCTTGAGCAGTTGCAAAAACTGGTAGCGGAAGAGTGGACGCGCAATAACACCGATTTGCTCAGCCCGGGTGAAGACGATACCGGTCGCACCACCGCCGAAATCATTCAGGAAAATGCCAAAGATCCTCTGCGCTGCCAGCAGCTGGCGGCGTTATTTGGCATCACTCGTCTGTTAGAACGTCGCTTCAAATACCTCTCCACCGGTGAAACCCGTAAAACCTTGCTGTGCCAGACGTTGATGTCTCAACCAGACCTGCTGGTGCTGGATGAGCCTTTTGACGGGTTGGATGTAGATTCCCGCGCTAACCTGGCTCAGGTGCTGGCGGAACTTCACCAGCAAAACTGCACGCTGGTGCTGGTGCTGAACCGTTTTGATGATATCCCGGACTTTATCGACCAGGTGGGTGTGCTGGCTGAATGCACGCTGACCCATCTTGGCCCTCGTCGCGAAATTCTGGCCGAAGCTTTAGTCGCCCAGTTGGCCCACAGCGAGCAGCTTGCAGGCATGGCGCTGCCGGAAGCGGATGACGCAGCCAGTAAACCGCCACTGGTGGCTGGCGATCCGCTGATTGTGCTGCGTGATGGCGTGGTCTCTTACAACGATAAGCCGATCCTTAATCATCTGAGCTGGGAAGTGAGAGCAGGCCAACACTGGCAGATTGTTGGCCCAAATGGTGCAGGAAAATCCACGCTGCTCAGTCTGGTCACCGGTGACCATCCGCAGGGTTACAGCAACGATTTAACGCTGTTTGGCCGCCGTCGCGGCAGCGGTGAAACCATCTGGGACATTAAACAGCATATCGGCTACGTCAGCAGCAGCCTGCACCTTGATTATCGGGTCAGCAGCAGCGTACGCAACGTGATCCTCTCGGGCTATTTTGACTCGATTGGCATTTATCAGGCGGTGTCCGATCGCCAACACTCGCTGGCCAGGCAGTGGTTGCATCTGTTGGGGATGGAAAAACTGGGTGATGCGCCCTTCCATGGTCTTTCATGGGGCCAGCAACGCCTGGTGCTGATTGCCCGGGCGTTGGTTAAGCATCCGGCATTGCTGATCCTTGATGAACCTTTACAGGGTCTGGATCCGATCAACCGCCAGCTGGTTCGCCGTTTTGTCGATGTGCTGATTGGCGAAGGCGAAACGCAGCTATTGTTCGTCTCCCACCATGCCGAAGACGCGCCGCACTGTATTACCGATCGTCTGACTTTTGTCGCAGAGGGCGAGAGCTATCGCTATCAGTGGGACAAAACGATGTAAGCGCTACCACTAATTATGGATTGCGGTGAGGCCCGCATGGATTATTTTGCCGTTTTTACTGATAGTTCGGATTATTCAACTTGTGTAAACGATTCCATTTATACAAACTTGATCACGCTTTAATTCTCCGCGCTGTGCTATTTTTCTTTGAGCTATTGACGCATAAAGAAGGTTATCAGGACTCAACATGCAAAAATTTAATCCGGTCGATCACCCGCATCGGCGCTATAACCCCCTGTCAGATCAGTGGATTCTGGTTTCTCCTCACCGCGCCAAACGCCCATGGCAAGGCGCGCAGGAAACCGCTTCCCAGGAAAAACTGCCCGCGCACGACCCGGACTGCTTCCTCTGTCCTGGTAATACCCGTGTCACTGGCGATAAAAATCCCGATTACAGCAGCACTTATGTCTTCACCAACGATTTTGCGGCGCTGATGACCGATACGCCAGACGCGCCTGAAAGCGAAGATATGCTGATGCGTTGTGAAAGCGCGCGCGGCACCAGCCGGGTAATTTGCTTCTCCCCGGATCACAGCAAAACCCTGCCTGAACTGACGCTGGCAGGCATTGAGCAGGTGGTCAGGACCTGGCAGGAACAAACTGCCGAGCTGGGGCAACATTATCCCTGGGTGCAGGTTTTCGAAAACAAAGGCGCGGCGATGGGCTGCTCCAACCCGCATCCGCACGGCCAGATGTGGGCCAACAGCTTCCTGCCGAATGAAGTGAAACGCGAAGACGATTTGCAACGCGCTTACTTTGAGCAGCACGGCTCGCCAATGCTGGTCGATTACACCAGCCGTGAGCTGAAGGATGGCAGCCGTACCGTGGTTGAAACCGAACACTGGCTGGCCGTGGTGCCCTGGTGGGCTGCATGGCCATTCGAAACCCTGCTGCTGCCAAAAGCGCACATTAAACGCCTGGTCGATCTGACCGATGAGCAGCGTGCCGATCTGGCGCTGGCGTTGAAAAAACTGACCAGTCGTTATGACAACCTGTTCCAGTGTTCCTTCCCGTATTCGATGGGCTGGCACGCCGCGCCCTTCAACGGTGAAGCCAACGATCACTGGCAGTTACATGCCCATTTCTATCCGCCGCTGCTGCGTTCCGCTACGGTGCGTAAATTTATGGTTGGCTATGAAATGCTGGCCGAAACCCAACGTGATTTAACCGCGGAACAGGCTGCCGAACGTCTGCGTTCCGTCAGTGATATTCATTTCCGCGAGACGGGAGCATAACAATGACTTTACAGACCTCTACCCACAAACTTTTCCAGGAAAAGTTTGGCTACGCTGCTGACCACACCATCCAGGCCCCTGGTCGCGTTAACCTGATCGGCGAACACACCGATTACAATGATGGCTTCGTGCTGCCTTGTGCGATCGATTACCAAACCGTGATTGCCTGCGCTAAGCGTGACGATCGTCAGGTGCGCGTCATCGCTGCAGATTACGACAATCAGCAGGATATTTTCTCGCTGGACGAGCCGATTGAACCGCTGAACGATCAGATGTGGTCCAACTATGTTCGCGGCGTAGTGAAGCACCTGCAGAAGCGTAATAAAGACTTTGCTGGTGTGGATATGGTGATTGCTGGTGATGTGCCTCAGGGCGCGGGGCTCAGCTCATCCGCTTCACTGGAAGTGGCTGTCGGCACCGTCTTCCAGCAGTTGTATGGTCTGCCGTTAGACGGCGCAGAGATTGCGGTGAACGGCCAGGAAGCGGAGAACCAGTTTGTTGGCTGTAACTGCGGCATCATGGATCAGCTAATTTCGGCGCTGGGCAAAAAAGATCACGCCATGTTGCTGGACTGCCGCACGCTGGGTACGCGCCCGGTGCCAATGCCGGAAGATATTGCCGTAGTGATCATCAACACCAATTTCCGCCGCAGCCTGGTCGGCAGCGAATATAACGTTCGCCGCGAACAGTGCGAGGCTGGCGCGAAGTTCTTTGGTCAGACTTCTCTGCGTGACGTAGCGCTGGAGCAGTTCAGAGCCTCTGAAGATAAACTCGACCCGGTCGTCGCGAAACGCGTGCGCCACGTGCTGACCGAAAATGCCCGTACGCTGGAAGCCGCCGACGTGCTGGCAAGCGGTGATTTAGCTCGCCTGGCCGTGCTGATGGCAGAGTCTCATGCTTCAATGCGTGATGACTTTGAAATCACCGTGCCGCCTGTAGATATGCTGGTTGAAATTGTTAAAGAGTCGCTGGGCGATCGTGGCGGCGTGCGTATGACCGGTGGCGGTTTCGGTGGCTGTGTTGTGGCGTTGATGCCACTGGATATGGTGGATAAAGTAAAAGCCGCCGTTGAGCAGCAGTACGAAGCCAAATCCGGCATCAAAGAGACCTTCTACGTCTGTAAAGCCTCTGAAGGAGCGGGTCAATGTTAGCAGAACCCACTTCTAAGGCACCGGATGGTCAGCCGTGGCATATCACCACGCTACGCAATGCTGGCGGCATGGTCGCTACTTTTATGGGGTGGGGCGCAACCTGGCTTTCAGCCCGCGTGCCAATGAAAGATGGCACAGTGCGCGAAGCGCTGCTCGGGTGTGCAACGCCGTCTGATTATCTGCATCAGTCTGCTTACCTTGGCGCCACCGTTGGCCGCTATGCCAACCGCATTGCCAACGCCACCTTCAGTGCCGAAGGCCAGACCTGGCAGGTTTCCCCCAATCAGGGGCCGCATCAGCTGCATGGTGGACCGGAAGGGTTCAGCAGCCGTCGCTGGCAGATCGTCCGCCAGACAGAGCAGGAAGTGGAATATAAGCTCGACTCGCCCGATGGCGATCAGGGCTATCCTGGTAACCTGTTGGTTACCCTGCTCTACCGCCTGGAAGATGACAATACGCTGAGCATCCAGTATCAGGCTGAAACAGACAAAGCCTGTCCGGTGAACCTGACCAACCATGCCTATTTTAATCTTGACGCTCAGCATGGCGATGCACGCGATCATCAGTTGCAGCTCAATGCCGATCGGTATCTGCCTGTAGACAGTGAAGGCATTCCGAATGCCGGTCTGAAAGCCGTAGCAGGCACCAGCTTCGACTTCCGCCAGCCGAAAACGGTAGCCGCAGAGTTTCTGCAGGACGACGACCAGCGTGCGGTGAAGGGCTATGACCATGCCTACCTGTTGAACACCAAAGACGAAAGCCAACCGGCGGCGGAGCTCTGGTCTGCAGATGGTCAGCTCAGGCTGAGCGTGTTTACTTCTGCCCCAGCGCTGCAATTTTACTCAGGTAATTATCTGCAAGGCACCCCAGCTCGTGAGCAGGGCGTCTATAATGCCTTTCAGGGGATTGCACTGGAGAGCGAGTTTTTACCCGACTCGCCGAATCATCCCGAATGGCCGCAGCCTGACTGCTGGCTTAAACCGGGTGAATCGTATCAGTCGATTACGCGCTACCGCCTGACAGCGGTTTGATTCAGCGCATGAAAAACGCGCATCAGAGAGGCTGCAGGCTTACGCGGTGCGCAGATTTCCGCTATGGTAATGGCCTATAAAAATTGCCGCCAGGGTGCTACGGGCAATTTACGGTTTACCATTATCATAGAAACGTCAGATTATTAAGGAGTTAAGCTATGGCTGTAACTAAGCTGGTTCTGGTACGTCACGGCGAAAGCCAGTGGAATAATGAAAACCGCTTTACCGGTTGGTACGATGTTGACCTGTCCGATAAAGGCCGTACCGAAGCGAAAGCCGCAGGTCAGCTGCTGAAAAAAGAAGGGTTCACCTTCGATTTCGCTTACACCTCCGTGCTGAAACGTGCCATCCACACGCTGTGGAATATCCTGGACGAAGTTGACCAGGTGTGGCTGCCAGTAGAGAAATCCTGGCGTCTGAACGAGCGTCACTACGGTGCGCTGCAGGGTCTGGATAAAGCCGAAACCGCACAGAAATACGGTGATGAGCAGGTTAAGCAGTGGCGTCGCGGCTTCGCGGTAACCCCGCCAGAGCTGGATCGTGCTGATGAACGCTTCCCTGGCCATGACCCACGTTATGCTTCACTGTCTGCTGAGCAGCTGCCTACCACTGAAAGCCTGGCACTGACCATCGACCGCGTGTTGCCTTACTGGAATGAGTCCATTCTGCCGCGCATGAAAAGCGGCGAGAAAGTGATCATCGCTGCTCACGGTAACTCTCTGCGTGCGCTGGTGAAATACCTGGATAACATGAGCGAAGAAGCCATCCTTGAACTGAATATCCCTACTGGCGTGCCATTGGTGTATGAGTTTGATGAAAACTTCAAACCTATCAAACATTACTATCTGGGTGATGCTGACGAGATTGCTGCAAAAGCAGCAGCCGTTGCAAACCAGGGTAAAGCCAAGTAATTCCCTCCCCTTCCTTCGGGATAAGAGTGAATGCTGAGCATAAAAAATCCGCCGAAAGGCGGATTTTTTTATGGGCCGAAACTGAGGCGGGTCATTCTGCCCGGCGAACATTTCTCCCCGGGCGGATAACACCTTAGCTTAGATGCCGCGACGAGACTGGACAGCATCAGCAAGCTGACGAAGGACTTTCTCAGTGTCTTCCCAACCAATACAGGCATCGGTGACGCTCTTACCGTAGACCAGCGGTTCGCCGCTTTCCAGACTCTGGTTGCCTTCCACCAGATGGCTCTCGATCATCACGCCAATAATCGCTTTGTCGCCACCAGCAATTTGCTGTGACACGTCATCAGACACCACCAGCTGTTTCTGGAACTGCTTGCTGCTGTTAGCGTGGCTGAAGTCGATCATCACCTGAGGATCCAAACCTGCTTTCTCCAGGCCGGATTTTACTGCGCTCACGTGATGGGCACTGTAATTGGGCTCTTTGCCACCGCGAAGGATGATATGGCAATCGCCGTTGCCACTGGTTTCAACAATGGCAGAGTGACCGTATTTGGTCACAGACAGGAAGCAGTGCGGCGCGCTGGCAGCATTAATAGCATCGATAGCCACTTTAATGGTGCCGTCAGTGCCGTTCTTGAAGCCTACCGGGCAGGAAAGGCCCGAAGAGAGCTCACGGTGAACCTGCGATTCTGTGGTACGCGCACCTATCGCTCCCCAGCTCATCAGGTCAGCCATATATTGTGGGGTGATCATATCCAGGAATTCACCCGCTGCAGGCAAACCGGAGTCATTGATGTCCAGCAGCAGCTTACGGGCTATGCGCAGACCGTCGTTGATCTGGTAGCTGTTGTCCATATGCGGATCGTTAATCAACCCTTTCCAGCCCACCGTAGTCCGCGGCTTTTCAAAATAAACGCGCATCACCACTTCTAAAGAATCACTTAACTCTTCACGCAAAGTCAGCAAGCGGGCGGCATATTCTTTGGCAGCCTTGGTGTCATGAATGGAGCAAGGCCCAATCACCACCAATAAACGATCGTCGGTCTTTTTAAGAATATTATGAATAGCCTGACGGGAGTCGGAAACGGTTTTAGCCGCCATGTCCGTGGCAGGATACTTTTCAAGCAGAGCAACAGGGGGGAGAAGTTCTTTTATCTCTTTGATTCTTAAGTCATCATTCTGATAATTCATCATCTTTCCAGTATTTTTAAAAGCCGTTTTGCACACTACGCGCATCACGACCAATTTATCTTGTGCGCACTGTGCTGTAAATCGGCTTTGGTCAACTTCTTGCGCGTTAAAGTTGCTGTTTTCCGATCCTGAACTACACTTTTAAACGTTGATACTTAAAAAAAACGCATAAAGATCACTAACTTTAGCTTTAGTGATTGTTGTGCTGAATGTATTTCGAACACTTCGAATTTTTTATTCAAACCGCTTTTTTAATCGGGTTTGGTTCGACAATATTCACACCTTAACGGAGCATAATGATGAATAAGTTTGCAATCGTATTCCTGACAGCAGCGATGACATTGGGTAGCGGCGCGGCAATGGCTGAGTCGTCCAACAACGGCACATCTAATCAGGCAGCAGATGCCGGTGCGGCGGCGGGCGGTGCAGCGCAAAAAATCGCCCCTAATGGCGTGGACAATAGCAAAATCAATAATACCGGTGATGCTACCAGCGGCACGCACAAATCCATGGAACATCACAAGAAGATGAGCGCTGAGCAGATCCATAAAAACAGCCAGTGCAAAGACGGTAAATGTCCGGACATCAATAAAAAAGTGGGCCCGGACGCGAAAACCAAAACTGATGGCACCACACAGTAATTTGGTACAGCAGAGTAAATCCGTCAGTGAAGGAGAGCTCAGGCTCTCCTTTTTTGCGTTTGTTTGCTTCCCCGGTCCATTACGCTATTCTTGCAGGCTCTGATTTCCCCCGGATAAATTCATGGTAACGCTGCTGCTGATAGACGATCACCCGCTGGTGCAGGTTGCACTTGAAGCGGCACTGACTCGTGCCCCCTTCCCTTTTACTTTGCTGGCAGCCGAAGATGAACATCGCGCTCATGAACTGCTCGCCAATAACGCTGTGGAAGTCGTGGTGCTGGATATCGGGCTACCGGACAGTGATGGTCTGCAACTGCTGAAATTTATTCGTCGCCGCTTCCCTGACCTGCCCGTGATTATCTACTCCGCGCAGGAAGAACGTTTGTATCAGCGTCTGGCTGAAGCTGCTGGCGCAACTGGCTACGTTGCCAAACGACAGCCGGTGCCGCAACTGCTCTCTGCCATTCTGGCCGTATTAGGCGGCCAGCAGGCATTTCCAGCCAGCAGCGAGAATGAAAGCCCTCCAGGCGTACTGACCAGCAAAGAGCAGCAAATTCTGGCACTACTGGCGCGCGGACTCTCTAATTTGCAGATTGCCGAGCAGCTTAATATCAGCAACAAAACCGTCAGCACCCATAAAAAAAACATCATGGATAAAACCGGGGCCAGCTCAGTGGTTGAACTGGCGGGATTGTGGAAATCGCAGCAGTGACATATCGCCTGCTCCTGACCTTTCTTCTGTTACTTTGCCTGCCAGCTTCGGCAGCGTTAAGGCCCATCAGCAGCGTACTCTTGCCTCAGGAGATGATGCCGCTGGAGCAACCTTCGCAGTGGCAGGAAAAGCCCTTACGCGTGGGTATCCTGCGGGATAACAGCACGCCCTGGAATATGGTGGTCGGCAAAGACCTTTATGGCATCAATGCTGACTATCTGGTGGCGTTGATGCAAACCACCGGCATGAAGTTTCAGGTAGAAGATTATCCGGACTGGCAGGCATTGCGCCAGGCTCTGCAACAAGGAAAGCTGGAGATGGCGTTTGGCGTGCCACGGCAGACTCTGGAAAAAGGGATGAGCGCCACCCAACCCTGGTTTACCAGCCCTTTGCGTATTTACCGCAGCCGTGAAAATCTCAGGCCGGTGATGTTTAACTCTGCCGATGCCCAAATCACTATCAGCAGGTCAACCTTTGCACTGCTCGATCCGGCGTTCGCCCGCCAGCATCACTGGCAGGTGGTGGATAATGATCTGCAGGCGCTGTATGCCTTGCTGAATATGAAAAGCGATTATGTGATAGCCGATGAAACCAGCGCCGGGTTTCTGCTGAGCCAGCTGCAACAGGGCCAAATTTATCAACTGGCCTCCCCGCTCGATCCCGGTGAACTTCGTTTGCAGGCCATTACGACCCATGCGGCCTTAACCGATCTGCTTGACAGGGCCATTCGTCAGTTACCGATGGAAGTGATCAACGGTATTCAGGGGCGCTGGAGCAGCCAGCTACCGCGTTATCAGGACACCAATACCGCCCATTTAACACCGATGGAGCGCAGCTGGACAGAGCAACATCCGCTGGTGACCTATGCGGCGATCAGCGATGACTATCCCTGGAGTTACCGCGCGGCAAACGGCCAACCAAGTGGCTACAGCGTTGAGCTACTGAATATTATTGGTCAGAACACTGGCCTGCGTTTTCAGCCCTGGTGGGTGAGCAATGCTGAACAGGCTCAGGCGCTGGTGGATCAGGGCCGGGCCATGATTCAGTTGACGCTGCCACTGACCGGCGACGATGCGATGCGCAGCAATACTCTGCCGATCTGGCGTGCGCTTTGGGGCGTGTACGTTGGGCAGATGTCACGCCCGGTGACCAGCTGGGAACAGCTCAAGGGCCAGAAAGTCGGCATCCGGCGCGGTGATATCGCTCGTGGGCTGGTGCCCGCAGGTATCAATATCGTGACGTTTGAAGACAGTAAAACGCTGTATGACGCGCTGGCTAACGGGCAGATTGAAGCGCTCGTGGACAACGTGATGTCTGCCCGCGGGCTGATCCAGTCGCGCTACAGTGAGGCTTTGCGCCTGGCATTTGCCGCGAGTGATACTGCCTGGCCGATTACGCTTGGCGTCAGCCCTGCTTTCCCGCTGTTGAGAACGCTGCTGAATACCAGCCTGCAACAAATCCCGGCCGATACGCAGCAGCGCATGCGGGAAAACTGGAGCAACAACAGCTCTGTGCTCTCCGACAGCGGCGAAAATCAGATGCGGCCCATCTCGTTGTTTGTGCTGATTGCCGCGCTCTTTGCCATTGTCTTTTTACTGGTTCTGCTCCTAAGACGTTATCTTGAACAGCGTCGTGAACGGTTGCAACGCAGGCAACTGGAGCTGGAGCGCGAAGAGGCCGAACGGGCAAATCAGATGAAAAGTCAGTTTCTGGCTACCGTCAGCCATGAGCTGCGCACGCCAATGCAGGCTATTTTGGGCCTGCTGGAAGTGGAAGTTTCCCGTCAGCCTGCCAGCAGGAACCTCAACGTGATCCACAGCAGCGCTTCCACCCTGCTGACCTTGCTGAACGATCTGCAGGATCACGCCAAACTGGAAAGCAACAGCTTCACTCTGGTGCCGCAGCCGCTCGATCCGGCCAAATGGCTAAGTCGCCTGGCGGATTTTTATCATCCTTTGATGAGAAGTAATGGCCCGGTGTTCCGGGTAGACATTCTCCCACCGTTACCTGGCCTGATCCTGATTGACGGGCAACGGTTGCAGCAAATTGCCACTAACCTGATCAGTAATGCGATCAAATTCACCCGGCAGGGAGAGATCCGCGTCACGCTTGGGGCCGAAAACGATCGCCTGCGCTTACAGGTGATCGACAGCGGCAGCGGAATTCCGCTTCAGGAACAGGCAAGGCTGTTTGAACCCTGGTATCAGACGCCTTCCGGCCGTCAACTTTCCGTGCAGGGCAGCGGCCTTGGCCTGTCGATTTGCAAAGAGATCGTCGCCCGAATGTCAGGAGAGATCCTGCTGGACTCCACGCCGGATCGAGGGACAACGCTGACCGTGCTTTTCCCTTTACAGATCGTCACTGCGGATCCCGCAATGACAGAACCGCCAGCCGTTCGTTCCCCTGGCATGCCGGTCACCGTGCAGCGCGTGGCGGTAGTGGATGATCATCCGACTAATCTGCTGGTGATGCAGCAGCAGCT
>NZ_JBAVTT010000166.1:0-22474 GCF_049696395.1 Erwinia sp. | reverse complement strand
CTTTCCTCCTTCAGAGTCAACATCTTTTTGGGAAGTTTTTCTCTGGCGATTCAGCTTCCTGAACCTCTCAACCCGGCGGCCTGTAAGCCGTTGTGCCGTGTTGATGGAGTCGCATTATAGGGAGTTCTCGCCCCCTGACAACCCCTAAATTGCGAAAAACAGAGCGTTCGCTGCAATCCACAGCAAAAGGGCTGTTTATACGCAGTTATGCACAATCTTATCCACATTTGTCAGCGCCCGGTAAATTAGACAAGCGCCACGCAAACGTTTTCGCTACAATGCCCCCGAAAAAAACGGCCGCCGTTAAGGGCGTTACCTGAGGCTGAATTCACTCTTCTTCTATATAGAGGAAGAAAATGGCTAAGCTTGAGGTAACGATCTTATCTATGCGAACCAAAGCCAAGGGATAAACCTCATGCAACAACCTCGTCCTGTACGCCGCGCGCTCCTGAGCGTGTCTGACAAAGCCGGCATCCTTGAATTTGCTCAGGCGCTCACTCAGCGCGGCGTCGAGCTCCTCTCTACAGGTGGCACTGCTCGCCTGCTGGCAGATGCGGGCCTGCCTGTTACTGAAGTGTCTGACTACACCGGTTTCCCGGAAATGATGGATGGACGCGTCAAAACCCTGCACCCGAAAGTGCATGGCGGCATCTTAGGACGCCGTGGGCAGGATGACGCGATTATGCAGGAACACAGCATCGCGCCTATCGACATGGTGGTCGTTAACCTTTATCCGTTCGCCCAGACCGTAGCCCGTGAAGGCTGCTCGCTGGAAGATGCGGTAGAGAACATTGATATCGGCGGCCCAACCATGGTCCGCTCGGCAGCGAAGAACCATAAAGACGTGGCTATCGTGGTGAAGAGCAGCGACTACCAGGCCATTATTGCGGAGCTGGATGCTAACGAGAACTCTCTTACGCTGACAACCCGCTTCGACCTGGCAATCAAAGCCTTCGAACACACCGCCGCCTACGACAGCATGATTGCCAACTACTTTGGCAGCATGGTCCCGGCCTACCACGGTGAAACCACCGAACCGGCTGGTCGCTTCCCTCGCACGCTGAACCTGAACTTCATTAAGAAGCAGGATATGCGCTACGGCGAAAACAGCCATCAGGATGCGGCCTTCTATATAGAAGAGAATGTCACTGAAGCTTCTGTTGCCACCGCGCAGCAAGTTCAGGGCAAAGCCCTCTCTTATAACAACATTGCAGACACTGATGCCGCGCTGGAATGTGTGAAAGAGTTTACTGAAGCCGCCTGCGTGATCGTCAAACATGCAAACCCTTGTGGTGTTGCAGTGGGCGGATCGATCCTGGAAGCTTACGAACGTGCTTATAAAACCGATCCAACCTCAGCGTTTGGCGGCATCATCGCGTTCAACCGCGAGCTGGACGAAGCTACCGCTCAGGCGATCATCAGCCGTCAGTTCGTGGAAGTGATCATCGCGCCAACAGCCAGCGAAGCCGCACTGAAAATTACCGCGGCCAAACAGAACGTTCGCGTGCTGACCTGTGGTCAGTGGCAGGACCGTCAGACGGGCCTGGATTTCAAACGCGTTAACGGTGGCCTGCTGGTACAGGATCGCGACCTCGGCATGGTAAATGAAAGCCAGCTGCGCGTTGTCAGCAAGCGCCAGCCTACAGAACAGGAAATGCGTGATGCGCTGTTCTGCTGGAAAGTGGCCAAGTTCGTTAAATCCAACGCCATTGTGTATGCGCGTGACAACATGACCATCGGCATAGGTGCAGGCCAGATGAGCCGCGTCTACTCCGCGAAAATTGCCGGTATCAAAGCCAGCGATGAAGGACTGGAAGTGAAAGGATCGGCGATGGCTTCTGATGCCTTCTTCCCGTTCCGCGACGGTATTGACGCCGCAGCCGCTGTAGGCGTGAGCTGCGTTATCCAGCCTGGTGGCTCGATTCGTGATGAAGAAGTGATTGCCGCAGCCGACGAACACGGCCTGGCGATGATCTTCACCGACATGCGCCATTTCCGCCATTAATTACGGAGCAGACTGAACAATGAAAATTTTAGTGATTGGTAACGGCGGGCGCGAACATGCGCTGGCCTGGAAAGCTTCACAGTCGCCATTGGCAGAAACCGTGTTTGTTGCTCCAGGCAACGCAGGGACTGCGCTTGAACCAGCCTTGCAAAACGTTGACATCAGTGCGACCGATATTCCCGCGCTATTGAGCTTCGCTCAAAGTGAAAACATCGGCCTGACCATCGTGGGTCCGGAAACGCCGTTAGTCATGGGCGTAGTCGATGCTTTCCGCGCCGCAGGTCTGAAGATTTTTGGCCCAACGCAGGCTGCTGCCCAGCTTGAAGGATCCAAAGCCTTCACCAAAGATTTCCTGGCACGCCACAAGATCCCAAGTGCTGAATACCAGAACTTTACTGAGGTGGAGCCCGCTCTGGCTTACACCCGCAGTAAAGGTGCCCCAATCGTGATCAAGGCCGATGGTCTGGCTGCCGGTAAGGGCGTGATCGTGGCGATGACTCTGCAGGAAGCAGAAGACGCGATTCAGGATATGCTGGCAGGAAACGCCTTTGGCGATGCCGGACACCGCATCGTGGTTGAAGAGTTCCTGGATGGCGAAGAAGCCAGCTTCATTGTGATGGTAGACGGCGAGAACGTTCTGCCCATGGCCACCAGCCAGGATCACAAACGTGTAGGCAATGCTGACACTGGTCCTAACACTGGCGGCATGGGCGCTTACTCTCCGGCACCGGTAGTGACCGATGAAATCCACCAGCGTGTGATGGATGAAGTGATCTGGCCAACAGTGCGCGGCATGGCAGCAGAAGGCAACGTTTATACCGGCTTCCTGTACGCTGGCCTGATGATCGATCAAAGCGGTCAGCCGAAAGTGATCGAATTTAACTGCCGCTTCGGCGATCCGGAAACCCAACCGATCATGCTGCGCCTGCAGTCCGATCTGGTGGATCTTTGCCTGGCAGCGGTCGATGGCAAGCTGAACACCAAAGACTCAGTCTGGGATCCTCGTCCTTCTCTGGGTGTGGTTCTGGCTGCTGGCGGTTATCCTGGCGATTACGCTACCGGCGACCAAATCCACGGCTTGCCGTTGGAAGAGACGCCAAATGGCAAAGTCTTCCATGCCGGAACCAAAATGCAGGACGATCTGGTTGTGACTGCTGGCGGACGAGTGCTGTGTGTAACGGCACTGGGTGAAGATGTTGCTGCGGCTCAGAAGCACGCTTATGAGCTGGCTAAGCACATCTCCTGGAACGGCAGCTTCTGCCGTACCGATATTGGCTATCGTGCGATTGGTCGTAAATAGTTAAGTGTTCTGACGGGGCAAGCTCATTGCCCCGTTTTCACAAGTCCTCAGCTTTAGGCTCCGTCAGACACTGATCGTCTTTTGAGACCAGAATCAGCTGCGTCCCTTTAGGTGCTTCCAACCAGGAAATACTCACCGGCTTGCCTGATTCGCGTTGGTGCTGAGTGATGTAATGCATGAAGAAGGTTTCAAAGGTGGGCTTCGCTTCGCCGCCCTGACAAAGTGTCACACTGCCTGAAGGTGACCAGTGCCCTTGTTTCATCCATACCCGTCCATCGATCAGATCATCACTGATTTTCAACATCCGCCCAGCATCAAACTGATACAACGCCACAGCATCCGCTGAAAGCGCTTCTCGTCGTCCATCTAGCTGGCGTTGCATAAAGCTCAGATTGCCGTCCTGATCAAAACGCAGCGTGACGTTTTCAGGGTGATCGCCTTTGGTCTGCCGTTCAATTGAAACCAATTTATCTGCCTGCCACTGATAGTCCGTGGTTTCGCTCGAGGTTTCATTAAAAGGGGTATAGACCGTGACAAGATGGCTGGAGTGCTGATGGCTGTCTTTACGCCAGATCCTCACCGTGCCGCGATCGGCCAGATAACCGCTGGCGGTAAAGTCTGGGACTTTAGGCTGTGAACTGCATCCTGCCAGCGTCAGCAGCATCAGGAACAGCGCAGAAGGTGTTATTGGGTTTCGTATCATGGTGTGAGTATCACACATTGCAGGAGGGTTTGCCGCAGCCTGAGTGGCTAAAGCAGGAGATCTCAGTAGCAGAGCGTTAACAAAAGGGGCTCGACGCCCCCCTGTTTAGAACTCATCACTGTCAGATTATGACTTAACAGCGTCTTTCAGTGCTTTACCAGAAACAAACGCCGGTACGTTAGCAGCAGCAATTTTGATTTCTTTACCAGTCTGCGGGTTGCGGCCAGTACGCTCAGCACGGTGGTTAACTTTAAAGGTACCAAAACCAACCAGTTGTACAGCATCACCTTCTTTCAGAGACTCAGTAATCGCCGCCAGGGTGGATTCCAGTGCAGCTTTAGCCTGGGTCTTAGACAGGTCCGCTTTGTCCGCAATTACATCAATCAGTTGAGTCTTGTTCATAAGTTATCCTTACAGTGTATTTATCGCTTGCTAAGCATCGAGTGCGAGGGAAAAACCAGTTTCTGGCACTCTCCTGCATACACGCACCGATAGCCACATTTTTCAGCCCCCCAAATGTAGACCAGACAGGGGGCGAATGTGAAGCCTTTAGGCGCTACAAATCAGGCCTGAAGTCACGTTTTATCGCCTTACTGCTGAAAATTTATACCGATGTTACTGATCCCGGCTTCCTTGAGGTCAGATCGCAGCCCTTTGATGAGGTCGAGATCCCTCTCCTCGCAGGCGCTGAGCAGGCGAAAAATCTCCCACTGGATATCCCATTCCTCTTCGACAGCAGGATTCTCTTTTAGCTCTTCATCGGTCATTTCGCGTTCGGCCTGGGTCATTTCCAGCATCGCAACGGTAGTGATTGAAGCTTCACTTACGGCGATGGCATGGATCAGCGTTTCACCGCTCAGACGTGAATGCAGTAATTCGCTCAATGCCACGCAGGCATCGATAGCCGGATAGACTCCGTACAGATCGTAATCCTCTGAGGCTGGAATCGCTTCTTCAAACTTCTCCAGCTGGGAGTCAAAATTCACTTTGGCGTCTTTGATCACCAGCGTTTCCCAGATCAAATCGAGAATACGGCGGTAAATCTGGCTATCACCAAAGCCCGTCTGCTGACAAAACGCCCAGTAGTTGGGGTACATGCGTTCACACAGGCAGGCCATAAAAGTAACGTGCTGCCAGCTTTCCAGTTTCTCAAGCCGCAGGTGAATGGGATTACGTAACATGTTCGGATCTCTTAAAGATAAGTGCGCGGTCTGCAGTGTAACCGAAAAGGTGACGGCTCACACCGTTAACCCCGCTGTTGCCAGCGCAGAAAAGCCGGTCTCTGGGAGGCCACGGCATCTGCCCAGCGCGTGGGTTCCGGCAGGCGATAACCTTTCAGGCAGCTCTCCACCAACGATAATGCGGTAACGGGGCTGATTCGATGACCCGGCGAGATGAAGAGCGGGTTACACCGGGTTTTACTGCGCAGGACAAAACCTAACTGTTCGCCTTTATCCATCAATGGCTGGCTGGCACCCTGCTCATCAGCAAGTGGCTCGAAGGTGCCACATAAGCGGCTTTTCGCCACGCCAAGCGTAGGCACATCCACCAGCAGGCCAAAGTGGCTGGCAACGCCAAGACGACGTGGGTGTGCAATTCCCTGCCCGTCGACCATTAACAGGTCGGGACGATGCTCAAGCTGTTGCCAGGCCGCCATCAGGGCAGGATATTCACGAAAGGAGAGGTAACCGGGGATATAAGGCATCGTGGTAGCTATGCGCGCCACACGGTGCTCAACTAACTTAAGCGAAGGGTATTCCAGAATGACCAGAGCGGCGCGGGTTATCTCACCGCCCTGTTCAAACCCGACATCGGCACCGCCAATGTAACGAGGCGGCATTACGTCAAAATCATCTTCACGTACCACCTCGGCGGCACGGGCAAGCTGTTCCTGTTTTAATGCCTGAATATCCACAATTAGCCTTGATGATAAGGGCGCGACAGCTTGTGAACAGCCTCGACAAACACGCCTGCGTGCTCAGGCGGCACATCCTGATGGATGCCATGGCCGAGGTTGAATACGTGGCCGGTGCCATTACCGTAGCCTTCAAGGATAGTAGCCACTTCCTGCTCAATGCGGGCTGGCGCAGCGTAAAGCATGGAAGGGTCCATATTGCCCTGCAACGCCACTTTATCGCCCACACGGCGGCGAGCATCGCCAATGTCTGTGGTCCAGTCCAGTCCTAACGCATCACAACCGGTGGCAGCCATTGCTTCCAGCCACTGTCCGCCGCCTTTGGTGAACATGGTTACCGGTACGCGACGTCCGTCATTTTCACGCTGCAAGCCATCAATGATTTTGTGCATGTAATGAAGGGAGAACTCAAGATAGTCACGCCCCGTCAATACGCCGCCCCAGGTATCAAAGATCATTACCGACTGGGCACCAGCGCGAATTTGCGCATTAAGGTACAGAGTGACACTGTCAGCCAGTTTATCCAGCATCAGATGCAAGGTAGCCGGTTCGGCATACATCATCTTTTTCAGCTTGGTGAAGGCTTTGCTGCTGCCGCCTTCAACCATATAAGTCGCCAGCGTCCACGGGCTGCCGGTAAAACCGATCAGGGGAACTTCGCCATTCAGGTTCTTACGGATGGTGCGCACGGCATTCATCACATAACCCAGCTCCTGCTCCGGATCCGGAATTGGCAGCTTTTCAACGTCTGCACGGCAGGTAACAGGGTTAGAGAAACGTGGGCCTTCGCCAGTTTCAAAATAGAGGCCTAAACCCATAGCATCTGGGATAGTCAGAATATCGGAGAACAGGATCGCCGCATCCAGCGCGTAGCGGCGCAGTGGCTGCAGCGTGACTTCACAAGCCAACTCAGCATTTTTGCACAGCGACATAAAATCACCGGCTACAGCGCGAGTCGCTTTGTACTCTGGCAAATAGCGTCCGGCCTGGCGCATCATCCACACAGGCGTTACATCTACTGGCTGGCGCAACAGGGCGCGCAAATATCGGTCGTTCTTCAGTTCACTCATCTTTAACAGCTCTCTAAGCACACATGCATGCGCGTAGTGTAACATTTATTGGAAATGACGCGGCCACCGCATCATAAAAATTGAGCGATCGGCGCGCAACAGTGCGCTGTTGGAGTGAAGGGATAAAAAAACGGGCTGTGAACCGCCAGCCCGGTGAGAATGTAGAATACTAAGGTGAAACTGTTATTTATGCGTTTTATCAATCCGCTCTCTATTAGGAATATTCTCTGGCCTTTTCGGCAGTACTTCAGCTATTTCCTGCTTTAACCGGCCGTTTAACGGATCTTTATCCGCCAGCATTTTATCGTCAATAGCATGGGAGTTGCCAATAAAGACGCCACCTTTCTCAATAGAAAAATCCTCTGCATAAACGTCCCCTTCAATCCGGCCACGGGAAAGGATCGTAACTGACTTCGCATAACAAGATCCTTTAAGCAAACCATTAACCAAAATCTTTAAAGAGTTTACTTTCCCACTCACTTTCCCCTCTTTGCAGATTTGAACCGTCTTCTTGCTGCCAATATCGCCAATAATATGACCATTAATCGAGATATTGGCTTCATTGATTATCTCACCCTTCATCTTAGTGCCTGATGAGATCGTCGTTTCTTTGCCTGTAGCCTCATCATCAGCGGGTTCATAAGCAACCTTAGCCTCATGCGGCAAAGCCATTTTCAGGGGGTCCTTCTCTGGCGTGTTTGTTTCTTTCTTATTGAAGTTAAACATGTAAGGTTCCATCCTTTTAGCAAAAGTAAATAAAATAATCAGTAGATAAAAACAGGGCATTACCACAAGGCTGCTAATGAAAAATTCATAGTGTGGAAAAACGTAAGCACAAATTGCGAAAATCCAGAAGATCCACAAAACCCATAAATATCGTTCTTTCTTGAACTTTTCCATTGCATCATTCCCTGACTTTATTAACATTCCATTAATATAAAAATAACCATCGCACCAGAAATCAGAATAATAAAATACTCTACACTGCGCCTTTTAGCACAGTAATGTATTTAAACCTGAAATGAAACAGAAACGAAAGACGCACTTCAGAGGTTCTCAACAGCCATTGAATAAGGATGTTGAGAAGGATGACGTTATATTAACTCTTCGTGAATGGACAGCTTACTACTCTGACAAATCGCCTTTGCCAGCCCGCATAACAAAGGCTGGCAAAGAGAGAGTTTGCCAGCCTGAAAACTTACTCCGCTTCTGCCCGGCACAGCGCGACGGTATCTTCAATCAGACGCCGTGCAACCGTTCCGGCAGGAGGAAGCTGCGGCAGAGCGTCAAAACGATACCAGCCAGCATCGAGTAACTCTTTAGGATCTATCACTATGTCGCCACTGTCGTAGTCAGCCATGAACGCCATCATCAGCGATTGGGGGAACGGCCAGGGTTGGGAGGAGACGTAACGCAGGTTTTTCACTTTCAACCCGCTCTCTTCCATCACTTCCCGCGCGACTGTTTGCTCAAGCGTTTCTCCCACCTCAACAAAACCGGCCAACACCGTATAAATGCCGTTACGGTGTTTAGTATGCTGGGCCAACAGGATCTCTTCCCCTCGTCGGATCGCCACGATGATGCAGGGCGCAATTTGCGGGTAATAGCGCTGGCGGCAATGTTTGCACAGACAGGCAAGTTCCGTTTTGCTGTGGTGCATTTCCTGACCACAGTAACCGCACCACTTATGCGAGCGATAGAACTCCGCCAGCTGGATCCCTTTCCCCGCCAGCTGGAACAATCCCACGTCCAGATCGAGGATCTGACGTAACGATCCCATTCCCTCCTGCCGGTTCTCACAGATCAACCAGACAGGATCGCCCTGCCATTCGCCGATTTGTGATCCACTCGATCCTGTCAGGCTTAATTCCTGCGCGCTACCGAACGGTAATTGACCTTTCGGTAACCAAAGTTTATGTTCATGACTGACAACCCACCAGCCAACGTCTACGCTTGAAATCTCACGTTGCATATAATTGCTCATCCTCAGCTTTACAGACTTTCTGAATTACTGGATTGGGGCTAAATAGTAATAATTACACTCATGGAGTCACTCATGCTTAACCAGTTAGAAGTTCTGACCGCGCGCGTTGGCGGATGTAGCGACCTGGTAGACTTTTGTCTACGCTCCCGCAGGCAGTTGTTGATCGCCTATTATCGTCTGGTTGGCATCAAGCCTAACAAGGAATCGCTGACTACGCTCGATGAAAACGCACTGGACAACTTCTGTCAGGGATTAGTGGATTACCTTTCCACCGGCCATTTCACTGTTTATGAACGCTTTATTCAGGAGATGGAAGGCAGCGAACAGTTGGCCAAAGCCGCGCTGATCTACCCTTCTTTGCAGGCTAATACTGAGATGATCATGCAGGTGTATGATACCCATCTGGAAAAGGCTATCGATCACGACAATTGTCTCGAATTCCAGAGCGCATTGTCCTCCGTCGGCGAAGCGCTGGAAGCACGTTTCACGCTTGAAGACCGCTTTATCCAACTGGCATTTGAAAAAAGTGCGGATAAGCCAGCGGCGGCCAATGAAGGTGCGCTTGCCCGTCCGGCGTAAACGTTATCAGATTGTAAAACCCTTGTAGTTTCAAAAAAGCCCCTTTATGCTGAAAGGGCACTACGTGGTCAGGCCAGACCTGCCGCGATTGTTTTGCCGGAGAACGCTTCCAGCAAAATTCTTCTTGTCGGAGTGCCCTTAGGGGCTGAGACCGTTAATTCGGGATCCGCGGAACCTGATCAGGTTAGTACCTGCGAAAGGGAACAAGAGTAGACCTTCAGTGACGGTGTGGATTCGACCCTTTTCACACCCTGCGCTTACTCCTCCGAACTCCAGGCAAGCAAATTCCCTTTTTTCAGGAACGAGCTATGTCTACCAGTGATAAAAGACCTACCCGCCGCGAACAGCGCGCAGAAGCCCAGCAGTTTATCGATTCCCTTCAGGGCACGGCTTTCCCCAACTCTACACGCATCTGGCTGAGCGGTTCCCGCGACGATATTCGTGTCCCCATGCGTGAAATCCAGCTCAGCCCAACCAGGATTGGTGGCAGTAAAGACACTCCCCAGTTTGAAAACAATGAACCGGTGCCGGTTTATGACACCGCCGGACCTTATGGCGATCCTGACGCCAAAATTGATGTGCACAGCGGACTGGCCAGGCTGCGTAATGGCTGGATTACCGAACGGGGCGATACCCAACACATTGAGCAGCTAAGTTCTGTCTACACTCAACAACGCCTGGCGGATGAAGGACTGGATCATCTCCGTTTTGACCACCTTCCTCGCCCACGCAAGGCACTGGCCGGACGCTGCGTCACCCAATTGCACTATGCGCGGCTAGGGATTATCACGCCAGAAATGGAATTTATCGCCCTGCGGGAAAATATGGGTCGCGAGCGTATTCGGGGTGAAGTGCTGTTGCAACATCATCCTGGCAACAGCTTTGGCGCCAGCCTGCCGGAAAACATCACCGCGGAGTTTGTCCGCCAGGAAGTGGCCGCCGGACGTGCGATCATCCCCGCCAACATCAACCATCCTGAATCCGAACCGATGATCATCGGGCGTAATTTTCTGGTGAAGATCAATGCCAATATCGGTAATTCCGCGGTCAGTTCTTCGATCGAAGAGGAAGTGGAAAAGCTGGTGTGGTCCGCGCGCTGGGGCGCCGATACGGTGATGGATCTCTCAACCGGCCGCAATATTCATGAGACGCGGGAATGGATCCTGCGTAACAGCCCAGTGCCGATTGGTACTGTGCCCCTCTACCAGGCGCTGGAAAAAGTGAAGGGTGTGGCAGAGGACCTTAACTGGGAAGTCTTTCGCGATACGCTGCTGGAGCAGGCCGAACAAGGTGTCGACTACTTCACCATTCATGCCGGCGTGCTGCTGCGCTATGTGCCGATGACGGCAAAACGCCTGACCGGTATTGTTTCTCGCGGGGGATCGATCATGGCTAAGTGGTGTCTTTCACACCACAAAGAGAGCTTCCTGTACGAGCACTTCCGCGAAATCTGCGAGCTTTGCGCCGCCTATGATGTTTCCCTGTCGCTCGGCGACGGGCTGCGTCCGGGATCGATTCAGGACGCCAACGATGAAGCACAGTTTGCCGAACTGCGTACGCTTGGCGAGCTGACCAAAATCGCCTGGGAATATGACGTGCAGGTGATGATTGAAGGCCCGGGACATGTGCCAATGCAGATGATCCGCCACAATATGACCGAGCAACTTGAACACTGCCACGAGGCCCCTTTCTATACCCTCGGCCCATTAACTACCGATATCGCACCTGGTTACGATCATTTTACCTCCGGTATCGGCGCGGCGATGATCGGCTGGTTTGGCTGCGCCATGCTCTGTTATGTCACGCCAAAAGAGCATCTGGGCTTGCCGAACAAAGAAGATGTTAAGCAGGGTCTGATTACCTACAAGATTGCCGCCCATGCTGCCGACCTGGCAAAAGGGCACCCTGGCGCGCAGATCCGCGATAACGCCATGTCTAAAGCCCGCTTCGAATTCCGCTGGGAAGATCAGTTCAATCTGGCGCTGGACCCTCACACCGCTCGGGCTTATCACGATGAAACGCTGCCGCAGGAATCCGGCAAAGTGGCCCACTTCTGTTCGATGTGTGGCCCGAAATTCTGCTCGATGAAAATCACTCAGGAAGTGCGGGAATATGCCGCCAGGCAGGAAGCTGAAGCCAAACCTGTCGAGATTGGCATGGCGGAAATGTCAGAAGCCTTCCGCACCCGCGGAGGGGAACTTTATCACCCTGCGGATGCGCTAACACAGGAGGAGAAAGCATGAGTCGTCCTCCCTTTCCGGCAACTCCTGCGCGGCTTGGTCTCTACCCGGTGGTGGAAACTGTGGCATGGATTGAGCGCCTGCTGGATGCTGGCGTGCGTACAATTCAGCTGCGTATCAAAGACCTTCCGCAAGAGGCAGTAGAACAGGATATTGCCGCGGCCATCGAGCTGGGCAAACGTTATCAGGCACGCCTGTTTATTAACGATTACTGGCAGCTTGCCCTTAAATATCAGGCTTATGGCGTGCATCTCGGTCAGGAGGATCTCAATGTCGCCGATCTGGACGCTATTCATCACGCCGGACTACGCCTGGGGCTCTCAACCCATGATGATGCCGAACTCGATCGTGCGCTGGCTGAAAAGCCGTCCTATATCGCGCTGGGACATGTCTTCCCAACACAGACCAAAAATATGCCCTCTTCTCCTCAGGGACTGGCCGAATTAGAGCGCCATATTAACCGACTGGAGGGCATTTCCACGGTCGCGATAGGCGGCATCAGTCTTGAGCGGGCTCCAGAGGTTCTGGCAACTGGCGTAGGAAGTATTGCGGTGGTCAGTGCCATTACTCTGGCACCTGACTGGCGGGCAGCCACAGCGCAACTGCTGGATCTGGCTGGAACCGGGGACGAACCTCATGTTCAGTGATCACGATTTTATGCGTTACAGCCGCCAGCTGCTGTTGGAAGAATTTGGCCTGGAGGGTCAGCAAAAATTGCAGGCCGCCAGCGTGCTGATTATCGGCCTGGGCGGATTGGGTTCTCCGGCGGCCCTTTACCTGGCTGCCGCTGGCGTTGGCAAGCTGGTGCTGGCCGATGATGACAGCGTCCATATCAGTAATCTTCAGCGTCAGGTTCTGTTTCGCACCAGTGAAACGGGTCAGTCCAAAGTCGCGCTGGCGAAGAAGCACCTTCAGTCGTTAAACCCACAGGTAGAGTTTATCACTCTGGAGCGGCGGATGACTGCGGAGACACTGAAGGAGACCGTTCAGTGGGTCGATCTGGTACTGGATTGCAGCGACAACATGGAAACCCGTCATGCCATTAACGCCGCCTGTGTGGAACAAGGTAAGCCTTTGATCAGTGCCAGCGCGGTCGGCTTTGGTGGTCAGCTGTTGGTGCTGACACCGCCTTTCGGCAACGGCTGCTATCGCTGCTTATGGCCGGATGAAGATGAACCCCAGCGGAATTGCCGCACCGCAGGCGTGCTGGGCCCGGTCGTCGGCGTGATGGGAACATTACAGGCGCTGGAAGCCCTGAAAATGTTGGCGGGCCAGCCGTCCAGTCTTGCGGGCAAACTTCGGCTTTTCGACGGCAGACAACAAACCTGGCGAACGCTCTCTCTGCAACGCAGTGTGGATTGCCCGGTATGCGGGGTAAGTCATGAAGATCGTGGTTAATGATGAAATCCTGACGCTGGATAACAGGCTAACGCTGGTTGAGCTGCTGGAACAGCTTTCCCGCCACCAGCCGGGTACTGCACTGGCCGTTAACCAACAGATCGTTCCCCGTGACCGCTGGTCTTCTTACTCATTACAGGAAGGTGATGACCTGATCATTTTCCAGGCCATTGCCGGAGGCTGACATGCTGAAAATTGCTGATAAAACGTTTTCTTCCCGTTTATTTACCGGAACGGGTAAATTCTCCAGTCCCCAGATGATGATTGAAGCGCTGAAGGAGTCCGGTAGCCAACTGGTGACCCTGGCGATGAAGCGAGTCGATTTACGCGGTGGTGATGACGGGATCCTGCGTCCGCTGCAGGAACTTGGCGTGCAATTATTGCCAAACACTTCCGGCGCGAAAACGGCAGAGGAGGCGATTTTCGCTGCCCGTCTGGCGCGAGAAGCCTTAGGAACTCACTGGCTGAAACTGGAGATCCATCCTGACGCTCGGTATTTACTGCCCGACGCGATAGAAACGCTTAAAGCGGCGGAGGTTCTGGTCAGGGAAGGGTTTACCGTACTGCCCTACTGCCACGCCGATCCGGTGTTATGCAAACGTCTTGAAGAAGTTGGCTGCGCTGCGGTGATGCCCCTTGGTGCACCGATTGGCAGCAATCAAGGGCTTAAAACCCGCGATCTGCTGGCGATTATTATCGAGCAGGCAAATGTACCTGTAGTCATTGATGCCGGCATTGGTGCCCCAAGCCACGCCAGCGAAGCGCTGGAAATGGGAGCCGATGCGGTGTTGGTAAATACTGCGATGGCCTCGGCACAAAACCCGGTACAAATGGCCAGAGCGTTTAAACTTGCCGTGGAAGCCGGTGCGCTGGCTTATCGCAGCGGGTTAGGAAGCCGCCATCATCAGGCTGTAGCCACCAGCCCGTTGACCAGCTTCCTGCAGGCTGGGGAGCCAATATGAACAGCTTTGTCTCCCAGTGGGAACAGCTGGAATGGGACGACATTCGCATGAGGATCCACAGCAAAACGGCGGCTGATGTGGAGCGGGCGTTGAATGCGGTAAAAGTCGGACGTGAAGAGTTAATGGCACTGCTCTCTCCAGCGGCTCAGGCTTATCTTGAGCCTCTGGCGCAAAAGGCCCAGCAGTTAACCCGGCAAAGATTCGGTCACGCGATAAATCTCTTTGTGCCTTTGTATCTCTCGAATCTCTGTGCCAATGACTGTACTTACTGCGGCTTCTCTATGAGCAATCGAATTAAGCGCAAAACCTTAGATGCCGGTGAGATTGCGCGCGAGTGTGAAGCTATCCGCAAGATGGGTTTTGATAACCTGTTGCTGGTGACCGGCGAACATCAGACGAAAGTCGGCATGAACTATTTTCGGCAGCATCTTCCGGCCATTCGTCAGCACTTCAGCTCGCTAATGATGGAAGTGCAGCCAATGAGTGAAGCGGAGTATGTCGAGCTAAAAACGCTGGGGCTGGATGGTGTGCTGGTTTATCAGGAAACCTACAATCCTTCCGTCTACAGCCAGCATCATCTTAAAGGGAATAAGCAGGATTTCTTCTTCAGGCTGGAAACACCGGACAGATTGGGACGTGCGGGCGTGGATAAAATCGGTCTGGGGGCGTTGATCGGTCTGTCTGACAGCTGGCGGACCGACTGCTATATGATGGCTGAACATCTGTTATGGTTGCAGAAAACGTACTGGCAAAGCCGCTATTCCGTTGCCTTCCCTCGTCTGAGGCCCTGTGCCGGTGGCATTCAGCCTGCGTCGATCATGGATGAAGCGCAGCTGGTTCAGGTTATCTGCGCTTTCAGGTTGTTTGCCCCGGAAGTGGAGCAGTCGCTTTCTACCCGTGAATCTCCACAGTTCCGCGATAAGGTTGTCCCGCTGGCGATCAATACGATCAGCGCCTTCTCCAAAACCCAGCCTGGCGGTTATGCCGACGGGCAGACGGAACTGGAACAATTCTCCCCTCATGATAATCGTCACCCGCAGCAGGTGGCGGAAGCCCTGATCCGCTCGGGGATGCAGCCAGTCTGGAAAGACTGGGATGATTATCTGGGAAGAGCCGCGAAGTAAAATTTCAGGGCCTGCAACAAGGCTAACAATCTCTGGAATCAGCTTCGCACTGCGCTGCGTCCTCACTGGCATCATTCAGTGAGGACAGTAAAGTACCCCTCGTTGACTCCCTGGGAGTTAACCAGGGTCAGTTTCAGTCCCTCTCGCTGACCCTGCCTTCTTCCTCTGTGGCGTGCGGTGAATGTTGAACGTGGATGCCGCAGCACTCCATGGCTCGCTCCACTGCAGCACCAAGGATTTCCAGGGCTTTGCCGGTTTTTTCCGTAAAAGGCTGGGCATAACTGAGGCGCAAACAGTTACGGTATTTTCCCGAGGCGGAGAACAGCGATCCCACCGCAATTTGCAGCTTAGCCTCGCGCAGCTCTCTATTTAACCTGACAGAGTCGAAGGCTTCCGGCAGTTCGATCCACATCAAAAAGCCGCCCTGAGGGCGGGTAACACAGATGCCACAAGGGAAATAGTGGCGTACCCAATGCGTAAATATCTCCAGATTACGCTGGTATTGATGGCGCATCCGCCGCAGATGAACCGGATAATGACCCTGCCGCACGAATTCAGCCGCGGCCATCTGGGTTTGTGTGGCGGTAGACCCGGTGACAATGTATTTCATATGCAGCACACGATCTAAATAACGACCGGGGACAACCCAACCAACGCGCAAGCCCGGCGCCACCGTTTTAGAGAAAGAACTGCAAAGCAGCACGCGGCCTTCATCATCGTAAGACTTAATGGTTGGCGGGCGAGGATATTCGTAAGCCAGTTCGCCATACACATCATCTTCCACAATGGCCACGTCGAACCGCTGCGCTAAAGCCAGCAATGCACGCTTACGCGGTTCGGGCATGATAAAGCCCAAAGGGTTATTGCAGTTTGGCACCACCACAACCGCTTTTATCGGCCACTGTTCCAGGGCCAGCTCAAGGGCTTCAAGGCTGATCCCGGTTTGGGAGTCTGTTGGGATCTCGATGGCTTTAATGCCAAAGCCCCGCAGTGATTGCATCGTGCCATGAAAAGTTGGCGATTCTACCGCCACAATATCGCCTGGCTGGCAAACGGCACGGATCGAGACGGACAACGCTTCGTGGCAGCCGGTAGTCACCACTATCTCATCGGCTGTCAGCTGGCAGCCGCCATCAATGGCCAGTCTGGCTATCTGTTCACGTAATTCAGGCAGGCCATAAATGTTGTCATAGTTCAGCATCCGCACATCCTGTTGCAGGCCGATCCGGTTCATGATCTTCCACAGAGGTTTGAGGGTTGGCTGGTTCAGATCGGGCATGCCGCTGCCTAACTGGAGAACATCTTTCTCCTGCCGGGCATTTAACAGTTCAAGCACCGCATCCCACTGCGTAATTTCAACCGGGCGCTGCGCTGGTCGGGTAAGAGGAGGAACTGGCGGTTCTGCTTTACGTGGCGTGACAAAATAGCCGGATCGAGGCTGAGGGGTAATCAACTGCCTTTCTTCCAGCAAATGATACGCCTGCTGAACGGTACTGATACTGACACCATGTTCAGTACTCAGGATCCTGACGGAAGGCAAGCGCTCACCACTTTGGTAAAGCCCTTGCTCAATCCGCCCTGCCAGCAACTCTGCCAGATGTTGATAACGCGTCATCGTATCCTCTCCAAACTGTATAACAGAGCTAAACCAGTACAGATCCCAGCGAATCTGACCATTCAGAAACACTATCTGCCAATCTGTATGTTAAATAAAGGTGTTTTTTGCATCTGTATTGAAATTCCGCTTCCAGGCAAAATAGACCCATACCCCGTCGAGGAGAGCATCATGGAATTCAATGAAAATCGGGCTGCAAAGCCTTTCGCAGATTCACCGTTTCATCTGATCTACAAATTGCCTTACCGTCTGTGGAAAGCCTGGAGACGCCGGGTAGAGACACGCAAAATTCTTTCAGGACTCAGCCCAACTCAGCTAAAAGATATCGGCCTGACCTGTGAGGATGTTCGTCGCTACAAATGATGTGGTGTTGGGCGTGGCTGTGACATTGCCCGTATTTGGGGTGGCTGGAGCAATCCAGCCACCCATTTTTTGGTCTGTACTCATTAGCGGGCATAAAAAAACCGCTCCGGGGAGCGGTTGATCTGAATGACTCTATCCGACTGGATTAATTGCCACGGTAGGTAGAATAACCATACTGGCTCAACAATAGCGGGATATGCAGATGCTCACCGCTTTCTTTAACGCTGAAAGAAACCGGAATTTCAGGGAAGAAAGTGTCTTGCTTCGCTGTCTTGTAATAGTCGCCGGTTTTAAAGATGACTTTGTAGTCACCAGGGGTCAGATCTTTGTCCGCTGGAAATAACGCCACAATACGGCCATTCTGATCGGTCGTCCCTGAAGCCAGTTTCACCCATCCCGCTTTTTGCTGCTGCTCAAGATCAACAACTATCCCTGCCGTGGGTACGCCCGTTTGCAGATTTAAAACATGCACACTGACAGGGTTTTTGACGGCGGCAGTAGAGGCCGCATGGGTAATAAAAGGGGCGAAAGCCAGTGTAGCCAGCAGCGTTTTAACAGACATCATATTTTATCCTTAGAGGTAAATTGCTAGCAAAATATAATGACTTCGTTTGCTGCTTTCCACTAAACCCGTCGATATCTGAAATTTCCCAGACGACCCAACTCGCAGGCATAAAAAAACCGCTCCGGAGAGCGGTTTTTAGTGGCTTGAGGGTCAGAAACGATTAATCGTTTTTGCCGCCCATGCTCGCGTTCAGCAACTCTGCCAGGCTGGCAGAAGCTTCGTCCGCAGTCACCTGAGGAACAACCGGCGTTTCGCCAGCTGCTTTACGGCGCATACGATCCTGATGATAAGCGTAACCAGTACCGGCTGGGATCAGACGGCCTACAATAACGTTCTCTTTCAGGCCGCGCAGTTCGTCGCGTTTGCCCGCAACGGCTGCTTCGGTCAGTACGCGCGTCGTTTCCTGGAACGAGGCCGCAGAGATGAAGGACTCGGTCGCCAGTGACGCTTTGGTGATACCCAGCAGATCGCGTGCGAAGGTCGCTGCGATTTTGCCGTTGGCTTCGAGCTCACGGTTAGCAATTTTAACGCGTGAGAACTCAACCTGCTCACCGTCCAGGAAGTCTGCACTTCCTGCACTTGCGATGGTTGCTTTACGCAACATCTGACGCACGATGACTTCGATGTGCTTATCGTTAATCTTAACGCCTTGCAGACGGTAAACTTCCTGCACTTCGTTAGTGATGTAACGGGTCACCGCATGCACGCCACGCAGACGCAGAATGTCATGTGGAGACTCAGGGCCATCGGAAACAACGTCACCACGTTCAACACGTTCACCTTCGAACACGTTCAGCTGACGCCATTTCGGGATCATCTCTTCGTAATGATCGCTGCCATCAATCGGGGTGATAACCAGACGACGTTTCCCTTTGGTTTCTTTACCGAAGGAAATGATGCCGCTGATTTCAGCCAGGATTGCCGGCTCTTTCGGACGACGGGCTTCGAACAGGTCAGCAACGCGTGGCAGACCACCGGTGATGTCCTTGGTACCGCCAGATTCCTGAGGTACACGAGCCAGGGTGTCACCAGAACTGATCTTGATGCCATCTTCCAGCTGCACAATTGCTTTACCAGGCAGGAAGTACTGAGCAGGCATATCGGAGCCTGGGATCATCACATCGTTGCCGTTAGCATCAACAATTTTCAGCGCTGGACGCAGATCTTTACCACCGGCAGTACGTTCAGCACTGTCCAGGATCACCAGAGAAGAAAGACCGGTAAGGTCATCTGTCTGACGGGTAATGGTCTGGCCGTCGATCATGTCAGTGAAGCGAATGAAACCGCTCACTTCGGTGATCACTGGCATGGTATGCGGATCCCAGTTTGCTACGGTCTCGCCCGCTGCAACCTGCTCGCCGTCACCTTTCGCCATGGTTGAACCGTAAGGAACTTTATAGCTCTCTTTGGTACGACCAAATTCGTCGATCATTTTCAGTTCAACGTTACGTGAGGTGATCACCAGCTTGCCAGCGGAGTTGGTTACCGACTTGGCGTTGATCAGTTTCAGCGTACCTTTGTTCTTCACCTGGATGCTGGATTCAGCAGCCGCACGAGATGCCGCACCACCGATGTGGAACGTACGCATCGTCAGCTGGGTACCCGGCTCACCGATGGACTGTGCTGCGATAACGCCGATGGCCTCACCTTTGTTGATGATGTGACCACGTGCCAGATCGCGTCCGTAACAGTGGGCACACACACCAAAGTCAGTTTCGCAACCTACTACGGAACGAACTTTCAGGCTGTCAACAGAGTGCTCTTCCAACAGGTCACACTGCTGTTCGTGCAGCAGGGTGTTGCGTGGCAGCAGAATGTCGGCAGTACCCGGCTTGATCACGTCTTCTGCAGTCACACGACCCAGAACACGTTCGCGCAGTGGCTCTTTAACATCGCCACCCTCGATAACCGGCGTCATCATGATACCTTCGTGGGTACCACAATCGTCTTCAGTGACAACCAGATCCTGTGCCACGTCAACCAGACGACGGGTCAGGTAACCGGAGTTAGCTGTTTTCAGTGCGGTATCCGCAAGACCTTTACGAGCACCGTGAGTAGAGATGAAGTACTGGAGTACGTTCAGACCTTCACGGAAGTTCGCGGTAATTGGCGTCTCGATGATTGAGCCATCTGGCTTAGCCATCAGACCACGCATACCGGCCAGCTGACGAATCTGTGCAGCAGAACCACGAGCACCGGAGTCAGCCATCATAAAGATGCTGTTGAAGGAAACCTGACGCTCTTCCACACCGTCGCGGTTGATCACGAGTTCGGTAGAAAGGTTTTCCATCATCGCTTTAGCAACGCGTTCGTTGGCCGCAGCCCAGATATCGATCACTTTGTTATAGCGTTCGCCAGCGGTAACCAGACCAGACTGGAACTGTTGCTGGATCTCAGCCACTTCTGCTTCCGCTTCGGTGATGATTTCCACTTTCTTCTCTGGGATAACCATGTCGTCGATACCTACTGACGCACCTGAGCGCGCTGCATAGGCAAAACCGGTGTACATGGTCTGGTCCGCAAAGATAACGGTCGGCTTCAAGCCCAGGATGCGGTAACAGGTGTTCAGCATCTTGGAGATAGCTTTTTTGCCCAGCGCCTGGTTGACGATAGAGTACGGCAGACCTTTAGGCACGATCATCCACAGGATGGCGCGACCAATGGTGGTGTCGATGATGCTGGTTTTAGCAACCCACTCATCTTGCTCGTTCTTTTCGTGCTCGGTGATACGCACTTTCACACGAGCGTGCAGAGAGGCCAGACCGGCGCGGTAAACACGCTCAGCTTCTTTCGGGCCTGTCAGCACCATGCCTTCGCCTTTGGCGTTAACACAGTCGCGGGTCATGTAGTACAGACCCAATACAACGTCCTGAGAAGGAACGATGATTGGCTCACCGTTCGCAGGAGACAGGATGTTGTTGGTAGACATCATCAACGCACGCGCTTCCAGCTGGGCTTCCAGCGTCAGCGGTACGTGAACAGCCATCTGGTCACCATCGAAGTCGGCGTTATAAGCCGCACAAACCAACGGGTGCAGCTGGATAGCTTTACCTTCGATCAGGACTGGCTCAAAGGCCTGGATGCCCAGACGGTGCAGAGTTGGTGCACGGTTCAGCAGGACCGGGTGTTCGCGGATCACTTCGTCCAGGATATCCCAAACGATAGCTTCTTCACGCTCAACCATTTTCTTGGCGGCTTTAATGGTGGTAGCAAGACCACGCAGTTCAAGCTTGCCGTAGATGAACGGTTTGAACAGCTCCAGTGCCATTTTCTTCGGCAGACCACACTGGTGCAGACGCAGGTATGGACCTACGGTGATAACGGAACGACCAGAGTAGTCGACACGTTTACCCAGCAAGTTCTGACGGAAACGACCCTGCTTACCTTTGATCATATCGGCCAAAGATTTCAGAGGACGCTTGTTAGAACCGGTGATCGCACGACCGCGACGGCCGTTGTCCAGCAGCGCATCGACCGCTTCCTGCAGCATACGTTTTTCGTTACGTACGATGATATCTGGCGCAGCCAGATCCAGCAGGCGTTTCAGACGGTTGTTACGGTTAATCACGCGACGATACAGATCGTTCAGATCCGAGGTAGCGAAACGGCCGCCGTCCAGCGGAACCAACGGACGCAGGTCCGGTGGCAGTACAGGCAGCACGGTCAGGATCATCCACTCTGGCTTGTTACCAGATTGAACGAACGCTTCCAGCAGCTTGATACGCTTGGTCAGTTTTTTGCGTTTGGTTTCGGAGTTGGTTTCGGTCAGCTCTTCACGCAGCGTCTCGCATTCCTGCTCCAGATCCATGTTTTTCAACAGGGCCTGAATAGCTTCCGCACCCATCTTCGCGTCAAATTCGTCACCGAACTCTTCCAGCGCATCCAGATACTGCTCTTCAGTCAGGATCTGACGGCGCTCGAGGTTGGTCATGCCGCCTTCAACCACAACATAGGATTCGAAGTACAGCACGCGCTCGATGTCACGCAGTGGCATATCCAGCAGCAAACCGATGCGCGAAGGCAGCGATTTCAGGAACCAGATGTGCGCAGTAGGTGATGCCAACTCAATGTGGCCCATGCGCTCACGGCGAACCTTGGTCTGTGTAACTTCAACGCCACACTTCTCACAGATCACACCACGGTGTTTCAGGCGCTTGTACTTACCGCACAGGCACTCATAGTCTTTTACTGGCCCGAAAATACGAGCACAGAACAGACCGTCACGTTCAGGTTTGAACGTACGATAGTTAATGGTTTCCGGTTTTTTAACTTCACCGAAAGACCAGGAACGGATCATGTCTGGCGATGCCAGAGCAATTTTGATCGCATCAAACTCTTCGGTCTTAGTTTGCGCTTTCAGAAACTTAAGTAAGTCTTTCACGGATTAGCTCCCGTCGGAGTGAGACTTCTCAGAGACGTCCGGTGTGACCCGGACATCCTGTAACCAGTACAGCAGATGCGAGTAATTACTCGTCTTCCAGCTCGATGTTGATACCCAGCGAACGGATCTCTTTCAACAGTACGTTGAAGGATTCCGGCATGCCTGGTTCCATCTGATGGTTACCGTCAACGATGTTTTTATACATCTTGGTACGGCCATTAACGTCATCAGACTTCACGGTCAGCATTTCCTGCAGGGTATAAGCGGCAC
>NZ_JBAVTT010000165.1:0-16600 GCF_049696395.1 Erwinia sp. | reverse complement strand
GGATAAAAGTATTCAAAACCTGCGTGCAGAAGGTGCTCGGATAAGGGACGCTTATTGGGATGGATGCTCTGGATCGTTAGTTGTCTGAAGGGTCTGGTACAAGGTCAGGGAGAGCTTGTGTCTGTAGTGTCGAAAGTTGTCTGGACAGTCAGGTGGCTGGTCAGGGAGAGAAGGTTGAACACAAAGACGCCGTGCATCCATCCCTGGAGGCTTAGCTGCGACGTCCATGTCGCAGATACTTTGCTTATCAACCTTCTCTCCCTTCCCATCAGCTTCAATGTTGCCTGTTTGATTGGGGCAACACACTTCGAAATCCACTGATTCAAACCAGTCAAACCAGTCAAACCAGTCAAACCAGTCAAACCAGTCAAATCGTGTAAACCATCCAAATCAATCAAACCTCAAACTCACTCCAGGCAATTAAACTCTCCCCACTCTTTAAAAATGAGCGCGGGCATCTGCCAGGTAAAACGACACTGGCAGGTTGAGTTGGGAATTGAAGAGTGGGTGTTGAATTGTGTATCCACGAATCCCTTCAACGACACGGAAGTTATTGGGCGGCGGCATAGAGCGCGTTAGCCGAGTGTATGCAGCAGGGATGCTGCATCCAAGCCTACAGGGACGTATTCACGGCGTCTCGGATAACGCGCTCTATGCTGACGCCTTACCACCACAGCCGTCCTTGACGTTGCAGCCTTAGCAACCCGCTCTAAGCCGACGCCGTACCACCGCAGCCGGTTTTGACCTAAGCAACACGCTCTAAGCCAACGCCTTACCACCGCAGCCGTCCTTGGCCTTGAGCTTAAACGTGAACTCAGTTGCCGCCACGCGCCTTCTGGATATCCCGCAACCGTTGCTTCTCTTCGTGGGCCATAAAGCGCCAGGCGATGAAGCCAACGATGCCGACCACAAACAGAATCAAAGATGCCAGCGCATTGATCTCCGGGTTTACGCCACGGCGAACCGTTGCAAAAATCTGCATCGGTAGCGTCGTTGCCCCTGGCCCGGTCACAAAGCTGGAAATCACCAAATCATCCAGCGATAACGTAAAGGCCAGCAGCCAGCCGGTGACAATCGCCGGGGCAATCATCGGGACGGTGATGACAAAGAACACCTTCAGCGGCGTGGCACCCAAATCCATTGCAGCTTCCTCAATGGAACGGTCAAGCTCGCGAAGACGCGAGTTAATCACCACTGCAACGTAGGCCGTACAGAACGTCACATGCGCCAGCCAGATAGTCAGCATTCCTCTGTCTGCAGGCCAACCAAAAGTATTGGCCATCGCCACAAACAGCAGCAATAGCGACAAGCCGGTGATCACATCTGGCATCACCAATGGCGCAGTCAGCATAAACGCAAAGCCGGTTGAGCCCTTGAATCGGCCAAACCGGACAATGATCACCGCGGCAATGGTTCCCAGTACTGAAGCCGCCGTTGCCGCCAGCGCGGCAATGGTCAGACTCAGCGTCACGGCGCTGATCATCGCATCATCATGGAATAACACGTTGTACCAGTGCAGGGAGAAACTCTCCCATGCCGCCAGCTGCGAAGAGTTAAACGAATACACCACCAGTAACGCCATCGGCGCATACAGGAAGAAAAAGCACACTATCAGGATCGCCGTGCGCCATGGAGAACGAATAGTCGGTAACGTGGTCATTCCTTCTCCCCCAACTCTTTATTCTGATGCTTGTGGAACCAGATAATCGGCAGGATCAAAATCAGCAAAATAATCACCGCCAGCGCCGAAGCCACCGGCCAGTCCCGGTTATTAAAGAACTCCTGCCAGAGAACGCGTCCGATCATAATACTGTCGGGGCCTCCCAACAGTTCCGGGATCACGTACTCGCCAACCGCCGGGATAAAGACCAACATAGAACCGGCGATAATGCCGCCTTTGGTCAACGGCACTATCACGCTGAAAAAAGTCTTCATTGGGCGTGCGCCAAGATCCAGCGAGGCTTCTACCAGGGAGTAATCAATGCGCGTCAACGCGGTATAAATCGGCAACACCATAAACGGCAAATAGCAGTAAACAATGCCGATATAAACCGCCAGATTGGTGTAGAGAATGGCTATCGGGTGATCGATAATTCCGGTCCACATCAGGAAGCGATTAAGAATGCCATTATCATTTAAAATCCCCATCCACGCGTACACGCGAACCAGGAATGACGTCCAGGAAGGCAGGATCACCAATAACAATAAGATATTACGCGTTGACGGCGAACTGTGCGCCACCGCCCAGGCAAGCGGATAACCAATCAGCAAACAGATCACCGTTGAGATCGCCGCAACCTGTAACGAATGCAGATATGCATCTACGTACAGCGGGTCATCCGTCAGCGTGAGGTAGTTCCCCAGATTCATCACCATGGTCAACTGACCATCAGCCCAGGTCACTAAATCGGTGTACGGCGGAATGGCTCGCGCAATATCAGAGAAACTGATCTTCAGTACGATTAAAAATGGCAGCAGGAACAGCAATATCAACCACAAGTAAGGCAAGGCAATGACCAGCTTGCGCCCCTGCTTCATCTGCAACCGGCCCAGCAAAGCGCTGAAGGCACCTTGTTGTCGGGTTGGTGGTTCGGTAGTTCTTGAAGAATTTTCGCTCATCACTCCCCCACTACACCGTCAGAACCACACAACTGTCCGCTTCCCAGCAGAGACGCACTTCATCTCCCCAGGTTGGCGCACCCTTGCGGAAACGATGGGCATTCTGTAACTGAGCACTGATCATCTGGCCGCTGCGCAAACGCACATGGTAGATCGACAGATCGCCCAGATAGGCAATGTGCACCACTTCACCCACCGCAAAGTTACAGCCGTCAGCCGGAACTTCCTCGCAAAGCATCACTTTTTCAGGACGCAGCGCCACATGCACCGGCACGCCATCCACCACGGAGGCGTCAGAATCCACTTTCAGCGGATAAATCAGCCCTGGGCTTTCAATCACCAGACCATCGGCCTGACGCTCACGCAGGATCCCTTCAAACAGGTTCACCGACCCGATAAACTCCGCGCTGTAGCGAGTGGTCGGATGCTCGTAAATCTCTTCCGGTTCACCAATCTGCACAAACTTGCCACGGTTCATGATCGCAATGCGGCCCGCCATGGTCATCGCTTCTTCCTGATCGTGGGTTACCATCACGCACGTTGCGCCCACACGCTCAAGAATATCGACCACTTCATGCTGCATGCGGTCACGCAGCTTCTTGTCCAGCGCGCCCATGGGCTCATCCAGCAACAGCAATTTAGGCCGTTTCGCCAGACTTCGCGCCAGGGCCACACGCTGGCGCTGACCGCCAGAAAGTTGATGCGGCTTACGTTTAGCAAACTCCTGCATATGTACCAGCGTCAGCATCTCTGCCACGCGGCTGTTAATCTCATCTTTAGCCAGCCGATCCTGCTTCAGACCAAACGCAATATTCTGTTCCACCGTCATATGTGGGAACAGTGCGTAGGACTGAAACATCATATTGATTGGGCGCTGGTAAGGCGGCACATGGGAGAGATCCTGGCCATCCAGCATAATCTGCCCGGAGGTAGGCGGCTCAAATCCTGCCAGCATGCGCAGCAGTGTCGATTTGCCGCAGCCTGAAGCGCCAAGCAGCGCAAAAATCTCACCCTTGTAGATAGTCAGGTTGACATCATCAACCGCATGTTGACCGTCGAAAGACTTGGTCAGATTGCGGATCTCTAGCAGCGGCGTTAACGCCTTGGCTGCTTTTTGTTGCGGACGGGGGATCGCGTCGTTCACTACCATTACTCTCCGGCGCTGGACAGAATACGGCCTCTCAGCCGTATAAAAGACAAAACAGAGGCCAGTAGATGCGCCTCTGTTACTTGATCAAAAGTGAGTCAATCCCGCTTTTGTCAGTTACTTACCACTTTTAACTTTAGTCCATGCACGGGTACGCACACGATCAAGTTTTGGATCCTGTACTTTCAGCACGAACAATTTAGCCATGGTTTCCGGGGTTGGGAAGATGCCCGGGTTATCACGGATGTCTTGATTGATCAGCGGAACAGAAGCTTTGTTACCGTTCGCATAGAACATCTTATTAGAGACGTCAGCAATCACTTTCGGCTCCATCAGGTAGTTCAGGAACTGGTACGCTTCATCAAGATTTTTGGCATCTTTAGGGATTGCCAGCATATCGAAGAACGCCAGTGCGCCCTCTTTAGGAATGCTGTAAGCCAGGTGAACACCGTTTTTCGCTTCGATAGCGCGGTTTTTCGCCTGCAGAATGTCCCCAGCCCAGCCAATCGCTACACAAGTGTTGCCGTTTGCCAGGTCGTTAATGTACTGAGAAGAGTGGAAATAACGGATGCTTGGACGCAGCTTCAACAGCAAGTCGGTTGCAGCACCAGAATAATCTTTAGGATCGGAACTGTTCGGATCTTTGCCAAGGTAATTCAACACTGTAGCGAAGATCTCTTCCGGAGCATCCAGGAACGACACGCCGCAGCTTTTCAGCTTTTCCAGGTTTTCTGGTTTCAGAACCAAATCCCAGCTGTCTACTGGCGCATCTTTGCCCAGCGCAGCTTTCACTTTATCCACGTTGTAACCAATACCCGTGGTCGCCCACAGGTACGGGATCGCGTATTTATTGCCTGGATCATGCTGGTCCAGCTTTTTCAGAATGTCCGGATCCAGATTTTTGTAATTAGGCAGTTTGCTTTTATCCAGGGGCTGGAAAACGCCGGATTGCAGCTGGCGAGCCAGGAAACTGGAAGAAGGCACCACCACGTCATAACCGGTGCTGCCGGCCATCAGCTTGCCTTCCAGCACTTCGTTGGAGTCAAACACGTCATAGACCACTTTGATACCGGTTTGTTTTTCAAAGTTCGGTACGGTATCCGGGGAAATATAGTCTGACCAGTTATAGACATGCAGCGTCTTATCAGCAGCACTTGCGCCAGCGGAAACCGCCATCAGCACGCCAGCAACCACACCTGACAACCATTTCTTACGTTGGTTGAACATGTTTTCCATTCTCCTGAACAGGGATAATTACAAACAGAGGCACAAGCTACCCACAGCTGGCCAGAACATGGCCCTATAATGAATGACTATTCACCGTGCTGTTAGATAGAAAAAACCTATACCTGTAGCGACGTTGCATGCGAAATGCAGCCTGGCAAGAATAGCCCCCCTGCTGCCCTCAGGCCAGCCCCCCGCGTAAAAAACGCCTTTTATCGATTTTTAATGCATGTTTCCTCTCTGTGATACGCCAAAGGTGGCATAAACGGCGACAGATATCTGGCATTTTAGGCTATAAAGCAGAATAAAAAATGGTTGTTCGCCCGGTTCAACTGGGGAAAATAGCAACAGTTAAGAGAGAGTGAATAAATAAACAGCAGGGGGAGATGAAGAGCGGGTTAATCAGCGATCAACCCGACAGAGAAAGTGAGGCCGTTTTTAATGCAGCAGCGAATGGGAAGAGACAATCTCGGTGCGATCTTCTTCCTCGCCAGGAATTAGCAATTGGTTGGCAAAGGCTTCCAGTACCACCATCGAGATTTGCTCTTCACTCTGCTTCATAAAGTGCACAAATTGCCCGTAGGTCACTCCCGCCTCTACCATCAGCGACTGGCAGACGATCAGCTTCGGCAAGTTGTCATCCTGAATATCCAGGAAAGCTTTAATGGTCAGCGAACTGGCGTTGATCTGCGAAAGATCGCCAACCAGCGGGATAAGCGCAGTAGGTTTAACCTCAGCCAACGCTGAAAACAGAATGACGTTATCGACCAAATCGAGCTTGGCATCAAACACCCCGTCGAAATTTTGCATATGCGGCAGGTGAAGCGCCTGACAAGAGTCACACTCAAACCAGGTGATGCTTTGCTGATCCAGCCAACGTCGTATTACGTCAATATCTGGAACGACGAGTGAATCCATGTGCTTTCTCTCTTACCGCCTTAAAATTGCGGCCTAGCTTACGTAAAAACGCCTTTAAACACCACGATTGTGACAGAAATATGCGCTCAGCCACCGGTTTTCAGACTGAAGCCGGGGCGCGCCTGTTGTTCAATCCAGCCAATCATTAGCGTGGCAATATCTAAACCCGTTGTCTTTTCAATTCCTTCCAGCCCAGGTGAGGCATTCACTTCCATTACCAACGGCCCCCGCTTTGCACGGAGAATATCCACACCAGCCACATCCAGCCCCAGCGTAGCCGCGGCGTTAATCGCCATTTCGCGCTCTCGTCCGGTAATTTCCACACTGCGAGCCGTACCGCCACGATGAAGGTTAGAACGGAAATCCCCTTCCTTAGCAGAGCGCTCAATAGCGGCCACCACTTCACCGCCAATCACCAGACAGCGAATATCCCGACCCTGAGCTTCTTTAATAAACTCCTGCACCAGAATATGCGCATTCAATCCCCGGAAGGCATCAATCACACTCTCGGCGGCCTGGCGCGTTTCCGCCAGCACCACACCAATTCCCTGCGTGCCTTCCACCAGCTTCACCACCAGCGGTGCCCCACCAACCATTTTGATCAAATCGCTGGTGTCATCAGGGGAATGAGCAAAGCCAGTAACGGGCATATCAATTCCCTGCCGCGCCAGCAGCTGCAGGGAACGAAGTTTGTCACGCGCTCGGGTAATGGCAACTGACTCGTTAAGCGGATAGCTGCCACAGACTTCAAATTGCCGCAGCACAGCCGTGCCATAAAAAGTAATGGCTGAGCCAATACGTGGGATCACCGCATCAAAATGGGCCAGCTGCTTGCCACGATAATGAATGGCCGATGAACCCGGATTGATGTTCATATAACAGGAGAGCGGATCGATCACTTCAACGCTGTGGCCACGCTTTCGCGCGGCCTCAAGCAAACGTTTGCAAGAGTAAAGCGAGCTATCTCGGGAAAGAATCGCTATTATCACAACGGCCTCCAGGGAGCTTAACGCGTTGCCCAGCCCTGCTTGTGCAGGTAGTCCAACATAAACGGACGGCTCTCTTTAACAATGGTTTTCTGGATATGCTCGCTCCAGCTTTCTCGGCGAGGATTGCTCTCGCGGGACAGGTAATACTCTTCCTGCTCGCCATCGTAGGCGGCAAGCACCTTCGCATCAATCGGCTGATAGTGGTTTTCATGCACCAGCATCGCAGCAGGCATACGCGGTTTCAGCTGTGGAGATTGTGCTGGCGTTCCCAGGCAAAGACCAAACAGGGGCAAGACAAATTTCGGCAGGCCCAGCAGCTCAGTCACTTCAGCAATGCTGTTACGGATACCGCCAATGAACACGCCGCCCAGGCCAAGGGATTCCGCAGCGATCATCGCATTTTGTCCCATCAGCGCCGTATCAACGCTGCCTAACAGAAGTTGTTCTGCCAGGCCTAACTGAGCTTCAGGGCAGATCTGCTGAAGACGATTGAAATCCGCGCAGAAAACCCAGAACTCAGCAGCCGTGCCAACATACTTTTGACCGCCGGTCAGGCCTACCAGCTTTTCGCGCAGAGCCTTATCGGTAATACGGACAATAGAGGAGCACTGTAAAAAGCTTGAGCTTGAGGCTGACTGAGCGGCAGCCAGAATGGCCTCACGTTGCTGGTCATCAATCGGCTGGTCGGTAAAAGACCGAATAGATCGGTGCGAGCACAGTAGCTCAATGGTCGGGGTCATGCTTCTCTCCTGGTGGTGAATCATTACGCTTTGCGTTCAAAAGTTCCGGCGCCATCGCTTTAGCCGTGCGCCACATCATTACCAGCGCTGCGGGGAGCATCAACGCAATCCCCACAAAGATCATCACTGTGGCAGCCAGCGGGCCGGAAAAAGGTGCCGGTAAGGGTAGCATCCGGTGCAGTGTGAAGTAAGAGAGCAGCAGCAAAATACCGCCAAGCCCTTCCAGCAGCAGGAGGGATTTGGGTAGCCGACTAAAAGCACGCATGGTGTATCTCCTCAGTAGGGGTTGCTCTATCCTTTCTGACGTTATTAAAGCCTATCCCGCAGCCTCGTGCATAGCCTGTGCGAATCAGATCAACAGGTAATTCCTTCTTCCCTTCCCTGCACGAAGCGGGCATGATATTCGGCAATAACTGATTAAGTGTGATATGCATCACATAATTTTTGACCTTTGAGGAGAAACCTATGTTTGCAGTGATTTTTGGACGCCCTGGCTGCCCTTATTGTGTCCGTGCGAAAGAGCTGGCTGAGAAGCTGACCGCAGAGCGCGATGACTTCACTTTCAGCTACGTGGATATCCACGCTGAAGGCATCACCAAAGCGGATCTGGAAAAGACCGTCGGTAAGCCAGTAGAAACTGTGCCACAGATTTTCCTGGATGAAACCCACATCGGTGGCTGCACGGATTTTGAAGCTTACGCTAAAGAAAACCTGGGCCTGTTCCAGTAAGTCATTCTGCTTATCTGGCTGTTTTATCAGCACGATGAAGGCGTAAAAAAAGGTCGATATTCAATCGACCTTTTTTATTGCCTGGAAAATCTCATCTCAGACTTACTCAGACCGCCACTGAGCACTTTGTCTTAGCGGTGCCTTCCGCTATGATCTTCATCGCCCAGTAACGTGCGGGAAAGCATCACCACCAGAGCCCCCGAGCCACTCCAGAAAATCGCGCTGGTGATAAAGGCCATTTCCTGTAAAACCGGACTCGGCGATGCCAGCGAAAAATGCAATGCAAACCAGATAATCGGTGTTGCCAGCAAAGCACCGGCCAACGCTACTGTCAGGGGAGCCTCTTTTGAGGTTAAGGCTGCTACCGCACCCGGTATGGCAAACATCAGCAGGCCCAGACGGGGTTTTCCCTGAATAATGATGTCTGCACTCATTTCATATCTCACGGCCACAAAAACGAGGCAGTAAAGGACGAAACAAGCAATGGTGCCTGTCCAGGACATCCCTTTAAATACCATAGGACCTTCTCCCGGCTATGTAATTCGGTTAACTGGTTAAAACTACCGTTACTCACGTTGCGGCGATGACTGGCTGAAAGAGTGATACGAATGAGTGAAAACGCGTTAATCTGATTGCTGGCTATCATTCCTGGAAACGCCTGGAATGCGCCACTGCTCTGCTGACAGAAAGGCAATATAGGATAAATTTCGATTAACTTCAACAGGTTACTGGTAAACAGGACGTTACATCAGGCAGTAAAAGGTCGCAAAGTTGTTAAATCGAAATGACAGGGTGTTTAAGAGTGGTGCAGTCTTAAGCCTAACCTGCGGTTTTACTGAGAAATTTCTTAACTAACAAATTCCCTAAATGTGTTCTTAGTGGCTTTCTTTAAGCCAAAAAAAAATATTTCAGTGCAGATCAGAACTTTTAAATCTTGCTGTAGTCATAATTAGTGCCACTGCTTTTCTTTGAAATCCCCTAAATTGTGGAGCCCGTTAATCAAATGATTAGCGGGTTTTTTTCTTTCTGCTTCAGACTTATCTCACTTCTTTCCCGTTCTTATTGATTCCCTCTGCGCCTGAACCTCTGTTATCGCTTCATTCCCCTGACATAAAATCGCCATCAATTCTTAACAAAAGCAAAACCAAACGGTCATTTAGGAGCGGGGCTATTTATCTTCTCGCCGCTCGCTTTTATCTTCTCTGGCTGATCCTGCTGAACAATATGAGGAAAAAATAACAATGGAAGAGCTGAATCGGCTGCTTTTTCTGTGGATTAACGCCACGCCAGCCTCGCCGGAGTGGCTGATTTCACTGGCAACGTTTATTGCGCGTGACCTGATTGCCATCATGCCTGTGCTGATTGTCGCTATGTGGCTTTGGGGGCCAGAGCGTGAGGTGGGTTCACAACGTAAGCTGGTGTTGAAAACCGGGATCGCGCTGGGTTATGCGCTGACTATCTCCTGGTGCGTGGGCAATTTATTCCCCCATGCGCGACCTTTTGTCGTGGGGTTAGGCCATCAGTTCCTGCCGCATGCACCGGATGACTCTTACCCAAGCGACCATGGCACCGCCATTTTCACCTTCGCCATTGCCTTCTTCAGCTGGCATCGCCGCTGGTCGGGCGCATTGTTACTGGTGACAGGTTCCGCCATTGCCTGGTCCCGCATTTACCTTGGCGTTCACTGGCCAATGGATATGCTGGGAGGATTACTGGTTGGTGCGCTCTCCTGCCTGTTTGCTCAGGTTGCCTGGCATTTCTGTGGCCGCCGCTTATTACAGAATATTTCCACGCTGTATCGGCTACTGTTCGCTTTCCCTATTCGTAAGGGCTGGGTACGCCACTAGTCCTCGTGGACAGGAGAGTATTCTGTTCGTGGTTAAAGTTACGGCTAATTTATTGCGCAACACGGTCAACTATTCAGTTAATTTAGTCGCCGTGTTGCGCAAATGATATAAATCGTTAAATTACAGTCACAAAATTAAATCCCATAACATTGATTTTAATCACATTTATTAAGACTATCCCAATCAAAAAACAGCTTAAGAACACTATTTAACCTGGTAAACAATCCACAAAACCAGCCTAAAAAACCAAAATAAAACCTAAAAGCCAGATAATTTACCCACCCAAAAACGCCTAAGCAGCATTTATCACTAATATTATTTTTTAAAATGTGATTGAGATCGCCAGAAATTCCTTTTCTCCCCCTTCCTTCTTACTTTTCTGATGGTAGAGTGTCGGCCTTCCAGACAGAGCCCTAAATTAAAGTGCGCTATTTCCTCTCCTGCATGCTTATTGCGGCGCGCTTTACTTTACTGTTTTCAAACTGGAGATAATCATGGATTCATCCAAAACGGCGTCCCTGCCACTAACCGGTGTCGAAGAGGCAGCCAGCTGGCGCAAAAGCGACACTATGTGGATGTTGGGACTGTACGGTACGGCGATAGGCGCTGGTGTGTTGTTCTTACCGATTAATGCCGGAATTGGTGGGTTGATCCCGCTGTTGATTATGGCGGTGCTGGCCTTCCCTATGACGTTCTTTGCCCATCGCGGGCTTTGCCGTTTTGTTCTGTCAGGACGTAAAGTGGGTGAAGACATTACTGGTGTGGTTGAGGAGCATTTCGGTAAGGGCGCCGGTAAATTGCTCACCCTGCTCTACTTCTTCGCCATTTACCCCATTCTGCTGGTTTACAGCGTAGCGATCACCAATACGGTTGAGAGCTTTATGACCCATCAGTTGCACCTGCAAGCGCCGCCGAGAGCGCTGCTGGCCCTGATCCTGATCGTCGGTCTGATGTCGATTGTCCGTTTTGGCAAAGAGATGATCGTCAAAACGATGAGCGTGCTGGTTTATCCCTTCGTGCTGGTGCTAATGGCGCTGGCGCTGTTTTTGATCCCTCACTGGAATACCTCCGTTTTCCAGAACGTCAGTCTGGCTGGCAGCGGTGGCGGGGGTTTATGGATGACCCTGTGGCTGGCTATCCCGGTGATGGTGTTCTCCTTTAACCACTCGCCAATTATCTCGGCTTTTGCGGTAGCCAAACGGCAGGAGTACGGCGAGGGTGCTGAGCAGAAGTGCTCACGCATCTTGGCTTTCAGCCATGTGTTGATGGTGGTGACGGTGATGTTCTTCGTCTTCAGCTGCGTGCTCAGCCTCTCTCCGGAGAATCTTGCCGAGGCAAAAGCCCAGAACATTTCGATCCTCTCCTATCTGGCGAACCATTTTGATACGCCGCTGATGGCCTGGCTGGCGCCGATTATTGCCATGGTCGCCATCACCAAATCTTTCCTTGGCCATTACCTTGGCGCACGTGAAGGCTTTAACGGACTGATGGTTAAGTCGCTGGGCGAAGCCGGTAAAAAACTGCCGGAAGCTAAGCTGAACCGGATCACGGCGATCTTTATGCTGATCACCACCTGGCTGGTTTCCACCCTGAATCCCAGTATTCTGGGGATGATTGAAACGCTGGGTGGCCCGGTGATTGCCGTGCTGCTGTTCCTGATGCCGATGTATGCCATTAATAAAGTGCCGGCAATGCGTCAGTACAGTGGCAAAATCAGCAATATCTTCGTGGTTCTGGTTGGGCTGATTGCGATCTCTGCTATCGCTTACGACCTGGTTTGAGCCAAAAAAAAGGGGCGAATTCTCGCCCCTTTCTCTTCTGCCCGTCAGGCAAACCACTTGCCAAACAAGCCGGTTATTTTCATCATCACGAAATCCCACATCCGGCTAATGAAGCTGCCCTCATTCACCTCCTCCATCACCACCAGCGGACGTTGTTCAATGGTTTTGCCATCAAGCTGGAAATCGATATTCCCCACCACCTGATTTTTCTTTAGCGGCGCGGTTAATTGAGGCTGCGAAAGCGTAAAGCTGGCTTTCAGGTTCTTCATCTGGCCTTTCGGTAGAGTAATTGAGGCATCCTGAGCTACGCCAAGATTGACCTCTTTCTTATCTCCATACCAAACCCGCTGAGTGGAAAAGGGCTTATCGGCTTTAATCGGCGTGACCGTGTCATAAAAGCGGAATCCCCAGGTCAGCAGCTTTTCACTTTCCCGGAAGCGAGTGGCATCGGTCGGAGAACCTAACACCACGGAAATCAGGCGTTGATCGCCACTTACTGCTGAAGCAACCAGATTGTTACCTGCACCCGCTGTATGGCCAGTCTTGATCCCATCGACCTGCAGGTTGCTGCTCCATAACAGGCGGTTACGGTTTTGCTGGTGAATGCGGTTGAAGGTGAACTCTTTCTCTTTGTGCAGGGCATACTCTTGCGGCACATCACGGATTAACGCCTGACCAATTAACGCCATATCTCTGGCCGTGCTGTACTGGCCTTCTGAATCCAGTCCGTGCACCGTTTTGAAGTGGGTATTTTTCAGCCCCAGCGCCTGCACATAGTTGTTCATCAGGCTGACGAAAGAATCCTGACTGCCCGCAACATAATCTGCCAGTGCAATACTGGCATCATTGCCAGACTGGATAATAATTCCCTTGTTCAGTTCTGAAACGGGGATGCGATCGCCCGGCTTCAGAAACATCAACGAGGAACCTTGCAGAATGGGGTTACCCGTCGCCCAGGCATCCTTTCCTACTGTCACCATATCGTCATTGGTAATTTTGCCTGCTTTGATAGCCTGGCCCACTACGTAGCTGGACATCATTTTTGTCAGGCTGGCTGGGTCAAGGCGGTCATCTGCATGGGATTCCGCCAGCACTTTACCGCTGTTGTAATCCATCAGGATCCAGGCTTTAGCATCAATTTGTGGCGCAGCCGGGGCTTCTTCTGCCCGGGCTGAAAAGGTGAATAACAACAGTGAAGTGGTGACGGTCAGTGTTAATACACCGGCGGGAAGGAGCGATTTCTTCATGGCGAGACCCAAGTATCCATTTGAAAGACAGGTATTTTTCAGCGTGGCAGGCAGAAACCCTGACAAGCTATCGGTTTCTGGCCTTAAAAAGAACAGCATTACTGTAAAGTTATTCAGAGTTTATTAGATTAATCTGGGATATGCCTTGCCGCTGCGCTTTTTTTCGCCATTCACTGCGATCGGCACCAGGTGAAATTCCGATTTTTCGCAGAACAGTTAAGTCAGTCACAAATTTCCGCTAACCTGAATAAAGTTTGCCTTAGGAGTAATGACGATGGATTTAGCTTTGTTCGATCTTGATGAAACGTTGATCTGCGAAGACAGCACCGGCCTGTGGCTCCGTTGGTTAGTCTCCCAGGGCTTTGCCCCGGCCGCGCTTATTGAGCAGGAACGGGCACTGATGGACCAGTATTATCAGGGTTCCCTGTCGATGGAAGAGTATATGAGCACCACCCTGTCACCCTTAACCGGCATGGGAACACTGACCGTAACAGGTTGGGTCAGGCGCTTTATTCAGCGGGACATTCTGCCGCGCGTGTATCCTTCAGCCCGCGAGAGAATGGCCTGGCATCAACAACGAGGCGATAAAGTGATGGTTGTTTCGGCCAGCGGAGAACACCTGGTGGTGCCGATTGCCGAACAGCTTGGCGCGCACGGTGCCCTGGCCATTGGCGTGGAGATCGTTGATGACCGCTATAGCGGCCAGACCTACGGCACCATGACGTACAAAGAAGGCAAGGTCACCCGTCTGAACGACTGGCTGGCTGACCAGAGCGACGCCACCTTTGGTAAAACCTGGGCGTACAGCGACTCAATCAACGACCTGGCTATGCTTGAACATGCCGATCACGCTCATGTGATCAATCCCGGCGAGCAACTGCACAGTCTCGCTCAGCAGCGTGGCTGGGAAGTCTGTCATTGGGTTAGATAAGCCTGTTGAATATCTGGAATCGCCAGACTGGAGATTCCAGATTTTCCTGCAATTATCGACTGAAGATTCCCGTTACTTCGTTAATCCCACTTTAAGCAGCTTACCGTCAGACTCGTCGGTCAGGACATAAAGATAGCCGTCTGGCCCCACCCGAACATCCCTGATACGCTCACCACGATCTTTCAGCAACCGCTCTTTTTCCTCAACCTTATCCCCGTTAACCGTCAGATGAATAAGGTTTTTCTCTTTCAGCGCACCGATAAACAGGGCGTTTTTCCACTCCGGGAAGTGCGTGCTGTTATAAAAGGCCATCCCGCTAATCGCCGGTGAAACCTTCCACCAGAACACCGGTTGGACCGTCTCTGGCGCCGTTCCGCCTTTCGATCCCGCAACCTTCTCACCGCTGTAATCTATTCCCCAGGTTGCCAGTGGCCAGCCGTAATTCTGACCTTTGCGAGGGATATTGACCTCATCGCCGCCACGAGGACCATGTTCACTTTCCCACATTTCCTTGCTCCACGGGTTAAAAGCAAGCCCCTGCGGATTGCGCATACCATAACTCCAGATTTCCGCTCTGGCTCCCGGCATACCGGCAAAAGGATTATCTTTCGGGATACTGCCATCCGCATTCAGGCGGATAATCTTACCGGTTAATGCCGATAAGTCCTGGGCTGATGCCGCCTGGAAATTATCGCCAAATGTCACATAAAGATAACCAGCCTGATCAAAGGCCAGCCGCGCCCCCAGATTGGCCCCGCTGGAGAGTTTCGGTTGCTGATGCAAGAGAGTCTTAAAGTCAGTCAGACTGCTCAGATCTTTACTCAGCGTGCCATAACCCACCACCGCGCCAGCCCGCCCGGACTCATCGGCTTCTGTCCAGGTGAGATAAACATGACGGTTTTCAGTAAAGTCGGGGGCCAGCGCAACATCCAGCAGACCGCCCTGCCTTTGCGCCCAGACGTTGGGCACACCAGAAATCGGCTGGGAAAGTCCTTTCCCCTGCTGCCAGTGCCGTAACTGGCCAGATCGTTCCGTGACCAATATCCCCTGATTGTCAGGCAGGAAGGCGATAGCCCAGGGGTGATCGAGCCCTTGTTGTAACTGCTCAACGCTGACTTTTGCAGCCAGAACAGAAGGGGAAAACAAGATGGAACCGGCTAACAGACAGAGGGGAAACAAACGAGACATACCTTCACTCCTTAAGGTCAATGTCCGTTAAATTTAGTGAAGTGAGCTGAAAAGGGGGCTGTTTTTACAAAACATTAAGCGCCGTCAGAATCCGGCGCTTAATGACACAACCTTCAGGGTGACTGCGGGAAGGTGGTAACGTCGTTAATCATCTCATCAGCGCCCTGCTGCAGGTCTTGCAGTGTTATAGGAGCACTGGCATTTGGCACCGTCTTACCATAGGCTTTTCGCACGGCTTGCACTACCGTCTTACCTGTTTTGGCATCGATCAGCTCGGCTTCCAGATACAACACACTATTTTGCGTACGGTGACCCGTTGCAGCCATCGTTTCGGCAATCACCGCAGCGGCTGGCACCACTTCATAGAACTTCATGTCCTCGTTTTCGGCATTGACCGTAGTAATGGCGGTTTTCATGATCAATGTGCCCGGAGCTGCCGAGCTGACCAAAGGCATCTTCTTAGCCACTGCGGCTTTCAGGCGGCTATCAACATAGTTTCTCAGATTATCGAGCGTGGCCTGGCTGACGCGAGCCGTTGGCCTGGCGGCAGGATAATAGACCACTGGCGTGTAGTAGATACCGCGATAATCAGACGCTTTATAGTCCGGTGATATCCAGCGAAGCGTAGGATGCCCACTGGGTGATTCGGTAGGGTTGAGTTTTGAATAATCAGATAAAAATCCTGAATACTGCTGAGATTCCGCTACTTTCGAAGAACATCCGGCCAGAACCGAAATAGCCAGTCCGGCAATAAGACCAAGCCGCAGCACATGCATAAGGTGTTCCTTTTCACAAAGAGGTTAGCAAAAAAAGGCAATGACAACTGAAGCATAGCGCGTCTTGTGGGCAACACCCTAAAGCTTGAAAGGAAACGTGAGATACATGTGCAGCCGGTTTTTTATATACGAAACCTGTCAGCCATCCCACCGCACTGCTTGCTGTATTCAAAAAAAAATCATTAGGTTCTGTCGCACGTTCATCGCTACGTGCCAAAGCCTGCACACAACCCGTTCCTCAGCCTGGTGCCGGTGAAAACCAGCATGGTCAGCCTGTGAGAGCAGTTGGCCAAACTGGGCGTTTGGGTGCGCCTGCACTATGTCTATCCTTACCCGCTCGTAGAGAATGTCATTCACTTTGGGCGTCTAAGATTTAATTCTTTTCTGAAGGGCTGGGCGGATCCCTGCTGGCCCTTTTGTCCAGCGTATCAACCAAACTCTTTCTGATGCTGTTTCTTGCGCTT
>NZ_JBAVTT010000164.1:0-4362 GCF_049696395.1 Erwinia sp. | reverse complement strand
CAGGTGCAGACCATCCCGCGTGAACAGCTGGTGAAGGCGCAGACGCTGGGGGGCCACAGCGCCCAGATCCTCTGGCGGGTGATCCTGCCGCAGCTGATGCCGCGTCTGTTTGATGCGGTGCGCCTGTCGCTCAGCTCCGCGTGGCTGTTTTTGATTGCCGCGGAAGCTATTGCGGCGACCGAAGGCCTGGGTTACCGCATCTTCCTGATGCGCCGTTATCTGGCGATGGACGTCATTCTGCCGTATGTCGCCTGGATCACGCTGCTGGCTTTCACCCTGGACCTGCTGCTGCGCCTGATTAGCCGCCGCTGCTGGCCATGGTACTACGCAAAATAAGGGGGAAGCATGGCGATTATTGAACTGAAAAATCTGGAAAAACATTACGACAGGCAAGTGGTGCTGGAGCGGCTGAACGTCAGCGTGGAAGAGGGCGAGTTTGTGTCAATCGTCGGTGCTTCTGGCTGCGGCAAAACCACTTTTCTCAACATGTTGCTGGGGACGGAAAGCCCAAGCAAAGGGCAACTGCTGTTGGATGGCAAACCGATCCCGCAGGAGCCGGACGACCATCGCGGCGTGGTGTTCCAGCGCTACTCGGTGTTCCCGCATCTGACCGTGCTGGGCAACGTGATGCTGGCCGATGAATTCAGCGAAGCCCGCTGGTTGGGCCGCGTCTGGGGCAAAAAGCGCCGGCAGATCCGCGAACGGGCGCTGGAAATGCTGGCGCAGGTGGGCTTAGTCCCGGCGCAGAACAAATATCCGCATCAGCTTTCCGGCGGCATGCAGCAGCGCCTGGCGCTGGCTCAGGCACTGATGAAGCGGCCACGCATTTTACTGCTCGACGAACCCTTTGGCGCGCTTGATCCGGGTATTCGCGGTGAGATGCATGAGCTGATTGGCGATCTGTGGCAGCGCCACAACCTGACCATTTTTATGATCACCCATGACCTGAAAGAGGGCTTCACCCTGGGATCTCGCCTGTGGGTGTTCGACAAGCTTCGCCATGACCCGCATGAGCCGGACGCCTGGGGAGCGAGCATTACTTATGATATTCCACTGGAGCGAGGACGGCCTGCGGCTGCGAAAGCCCCACCCATCGCTCAGGTTGCCTGAGGAGGAACTATGACCACCTATGAAACCCTGTTACCCGCCGGATCGCACTGGTCCCTGCGGATGCGTCGCGGTAGCGCGCTGCGGTTGATCGATATCGACGGCGGCGTCAATGCTGGCCTGCTGATGTACAACCCGGAGAATCTGCTGGAGCGCTATAACGCGCCGGACACGCTGAAGTGCCAACACACCTTCCGTCTGACCGCCGGGCATTGCCTCTATTCCGATATGGGCCGTATTTTTTGCGGCATCGAGCAGGACAGCTTTGGCTGGCATGAAAGTGTTTGTGGCAGCAGCAATGCTCAGCAGGTCGCCGCGCAGTTTGGCGCGCGGGACTATCAGCAGATGCGCAATGACTGGCATCAGAACGGCTATGACAGCTTCCTCGTCGAGCTGGCGAAGTACGGGCTGGGCAAGCGAGACATGGCTTCCTGCGTGAATTTCTTTGCTCAGGTTTCCGCCAGCGATGACGGCGAGCTTCAGTTACAACAGCAGGGCAAAAAGGGCGCGGAAGTCACGCTGCGGTTTGCGATGGACACGCTGGTAATCCTGCACAGCTGCCCTCATCCGTTGGCAGAAGGGGATCGGTATCCTCAGCAGCGCCTTGGCATCGTGCTGGATGGGAATGCTGCCTCGTTGCCCGCGCACTGTCTGGCACGCGAAGAGAACCAGCGCGGCCTGCGCAACAACGACCTTTACTACTTAACCGGCCAGCCGTAAGGAGCCTGCGATGATTAAACTCAGTCCCAATGATGTGGCTCTGGCTACGCACCGTGAAACTATTCCGGCTGGCGATTACTGGCTCTACCGCGTCGAAGCCGGGCAAACGCTGCGCATCACCGACCTGGAAGGCAATCAGGCGGCAGATACGCTGTTTTTCAATGCGGATGATACGGCTGAACGTTACAGTTTCAGCGATACGCTGCGTGGGCAGAACAACGTGTTTCTGACCGCAGGCAGCGTGCTGCGCTCTAATGATGACAACGCGATGCTGACTATTACCGCTGATACCTGCGGCCGCCATGATACGTTGGGCGGCGCTTGTTCAACAGAGAGCAACACCGTGCGATATGACCTGGAAAAAAGGCATATGCACTCCTGCCGTGACAGCTGGATGCTGGCGGTGGCAGAGCGCCCGGAGTTCAACCTCACGCGTCGCGACATCACCCACAACATCAATTTCTTTATGAACGTGCCCGTCACTCAGGAAGGGGGGCTGACGTTTGCTGATGGCATCTCCGCGCCGGGAAAATACGTGGAAATGGTGGCGAACATGAACGTTCTGGTGCTGATCTCCAACTGTCCGCAGCTGAACAACCCCTGTAATGGCTACAATCCGACACCGGTCGAAGTCGCTATCTGGTAGCCCTCTGGCACAGCGGGACGACCCGCACTCTCGTGCCCTGATAAAGCAGGACGACCTGCCTGAAAAGAGAGTGAACCTATGCTGGAGCGCGTATTAATAGCCAACCGCGGCGCCATTGCCGTGCGCATCATCCGTACCTTAAAAGCGATGGGCATCAAAGCCATAGCGGTCTATGCCGAAGCCGATCGCCATTCTCAGCATGTGCGTCTGGCTGACGAAGCCTGGTCACTGGGTGACGGCAGCGTACGGGATACCTACCTGAACCAGGATAAATTGCTGCAGATCGCCGCACAATCGCAGACGCAGGCTATCCATCCCGGTTATGGCTTTCTCAGTGAGAATGCCACCTTTGTCACTCGTTGCGATCGGGCTGGCGTGGTTTTTCTGGGGCCCACCGTTGAGCAAATGGCCGCCTTTGGATTGAAGCACCGCGCCCGCGAGTTAGCGCAGCACAATGCTGTCCCGCTGCTTTCTGGCAGTGGTCTTTTAACCTCGCTGGAGGAGGCGCAAACGGCGGCAGATAACATTGGTTATCCGGTCATGCTGAAAAGCACCGCAGGCGGCGGGGGAATTGGCATGCAGCGCTGTGATGATCGTTCACAGTTAGATGAAGCTTTTACCCGCGTGAAACGCCTCGCAGGCAACAATTTCGCCGATGATGGCGTCTTTCTGGAGAAGTTTATCGCCCGTGCCCGCCATATTGAAGTACAGGTCTTTGGTGACGGAGAAGGGGGCGTGATTGCGCTGGGCGAACGGGATTGTTCGGCGCAGCGGCGTAACCAAAAAGTGATAGAAGAGACGCCAGCGCCTGGGCTGAGTGACGAGGTTCGTGAGGCGTTGCAGGCGACGGCAGTCCGGCTTTGCCAGGCGGTGAACTACCGCAGCGCGGGCACCGTGGAATATGTTTTTGATGAGGTGACGCAGCAGTTTTACTTTCTTGAAGTGAACACTCGCCTGCAGGTTGAGCACGGCGTGACCGAGATGATTTACGGCGTGGATATTGTCCGCTGGATGGTGCAACTGGGCGCGGGTGAACTGCCGCCGGTTGCTTCGTTGAAAACGGAACCTTCAGGGCATGCCATTCAGGTGCGTCTGTACGCTGAAGATCCGGCAAAACAGTTCCAGCCAAGTGCCGGACTGCTGAGCCAGGTGCAGTTTCCTGAGCGCGTTAACAGTGGAACACTGCGCATCGATAGCTGGCTGGACAGCGGTATTGAAGTCTCGCCGTTTTACGACCCGATGCTGGCAAAAGTGATCGTCCATGCCGCCGACCGTGCTCAGGCGTTGGCTTCTCTTGCTGAGGCGCTGGCCGCCACCGGGCTGTACGGTATTGAAACCAACCTGCACTGGCTGCGCCATCTGCTGACCTTGCCGGAAGTGCAACAGGGCAGAGTGATCACCGCAACGCTGGGGACGGTTAGCTGGTCGCCAGCCACGCTGGATGTTCTGAGCGGCGGCACGCTGACCACTATCCAGGATGCGCCAGGCCGCGCGGGTTACTGGCATGTTGGCGTGCCGACCTCCGGCCCGTTCGACAGCCGTTCATTCCGCCACGGCAACCGGCTACTGAACAATCCACAGGATGCCGCTGGCCTGGAAATTACCCTGCGCGGCCCCACGCTACGCTTCAATCAGGACTGTGCCTTTGTGCTGGCTGGTGCGGTTATTACTGCGCGGCTGGATGAGGAACGGCTGAGCAATGGCCGGGTTATCAATGCGCGCGCGGGACAAACGCTGACGCTGGGTGACATCGCCGGAGCGGGCTGCCGCACTTATCTGTTGCTGGCTGGCGGCATCGATTGTCCAGCCTATCTTGGCAGCCGCAGCACCTTCACCTTAGGCAAATTTGGCGGCCATGCTGGCAGGCAACTGCGCACCGGTGATGTGCT
>NZ_JBAVTT010000163.1:0-20988 GCF_049696395.1 Erwinia sp. | reverse complement strand
TTGAACATTTAATTAAATCAGGGAGTGGCGGTAATTAACATTTTTAATAAAAGGGCTCCAAAGAGCCCAAGCTGTTAACGAAACTTTTTGTGGTTCTCATTGCGGGTAGCGGTAAATTTCTTCGCTTCCGCTTTCGCGCCAGCCAGATCGCCCGCCTCGGCCAGCTTCATGCTGCTGTCAATCTGGCTAATCAGCTTGTCCAGACCGGCATGATAGTCTTTGATTTCCGCACTGTCGGCGGCCTTCCCTTTCAGCTTGTCCGGCGTTTGCGTTTTGGCATCCTCGGCAGCGCCACGCATATCGCTCAGGGCTTTCTTAAACTCCCCCACATCCTCTGTTTTACCGACGGTGTGTAAACCGGCATTCAGGGTGTTCATATCGTCATCCAGGCTGGCCATTGCCGACAAACTGGAGAACAGCAGGGAGGCGGTCATCACGGCTAGTAAGGCTTTACGCATCGCTCAATTCCTTCTTTTTATGTGAGAAATAAGACAATTTTATTTGAAAAGCACGACAAAAAAGGGTGACCAAAAGGCCACCCCATAATAATACGCAAAAATGACGGAATTACTGCCCGGCGATTTTCATTTCTGGAAGCAGGACCGATCCACACTGGATATTGCTGCGCAGTTCGATATCGCTGCCGACGGTGACCATGTTCATCCACATGTCCTTGAGGTTACCGGCAATAGTGACTTCGCTGACCGGATACTGAATTTCGCCGTTTTCAACCCAGAAGCCAGCCGCGCCACGGGAGTAGTCGCCAGTCATGCCACTTACGCCCTGCCCCATCAGCTCGGTAACCACCAGGCCGGTGCCCATTTTCTTCAGCAGCTGATCAAAGCTGTCACCCTGACCGGCAATGCGCCAGTTATGGATGCCGCCAGCATGTCCGGTGCTTTTTAGCCCCAGCTTGCGCGCCGAGTAGCTGGTCATCAGCCAGGTTTGCAGCACGCCGTCTTTGATGATGTCACGCTGCTCAGTGCGCACGCCTTCGCTGTCGAACGGCGTGGAGGCCAGGCCTTTCAGCAGATGCGGTTGCTCCTGAATAGTCAGCCATTCAGGCAGGATCTGTTTGCCCATCGAATCCAGCAAGAAGGTGGATTTGCGGTAGACGCTGCCGCCACTGATCGCCCCAACCAGGTGACCAAACAGGCCGGTAGCCACTTCAGCGGCAAACAGCACCGGGGCTTTCATGGTGGAGAGCTTACGAGGAGAAAGGCGGGATAAAGTGCGGCGTGCGCACTCTTCACCAACCCACTCAGGAGATTTCAGGTCTTCAATCGCGCGGCCAATGGTATAGGCATAATCGCGTTCCATGTCGCCATTGGCTTCAGCGATCACGCTGCTGGAGATTGAGTGGCGGCTGGAGGAGTAACCCTGGATCATCCCGTGGCTGTTACCAAAGACTTTCATGCCGATGTGGCTGTTAAAGCTGCCGCCTTCGGTATTGGTAATGCGCTTGTCGGCTTTCAGCGCGGCCTGCTCAGCGCGGGCAGCCAGTTCGATCGCCCGGTCTGGATCGAGATCGGTGGGATGATAAAGATCGAGATCCGGCGCGTCGAAGGCCAGTAGCTCGCGATCCGCTGGACCAGCATAAGGATCCGCAGAGGTGTATTTAGCGATATCGATCGCCGCCTGCACGGTGCGCTTAATGGCATCTGGGCTAAGATCGGTAGAAGAAGCACTGCCTTTACGGTTCTGATGATACACGGTGATGCCCAGTGCACCATCGCTGTTGAATTCTACGTTTTCCACTTCGCCAAAGCGCGTACTGACGCTGATGCCGGTGGTTTTGGTCACGGCGACTTCCGCTCCATCGGTGCTGACTTTTGCCAGTTCGAGTGCTGTTGCTACCGCCTGTTCGAGGGTTTTACGCTGTTCTGCAACTTGGGAGAGTAATTTCATCGACCTACCATATAATTAACAGAGGGCTTTTCTGGTCCGGATAAACGCCAGATTGCCAGACTCTTTAGTGATTAAGGTTCATTTGAGTCTAACAGACTCAGAGAACAATTTCGCAGTAGCCACGTAACCTGATAGCATGAGCCTCTTTTTTAGGGAGCCCCCAATGACCAAACAGCCTGACGACTGGCTTGATGATGTACCAGATAACGAAGAAGAAGAAGAAGAAGAGATTATCTGGGTCAGTAAAAGTGAAATCAAACGTGATGCCGAGGAGCTAAAGCGCCTGGGTCTGGAATTGATGGAGCTGAGCAAAAACTCGCTGGATAAGATCCCGCTGGATGAAGACCTGCGCACCGCGATCGATCTGGCACAGAAGATCAAGAAAGAAGCTCGCCGCCGTCAGTTACAGCTGATCGGTAAAATGCTGCGCTCTCGCGATGAAGAGCCGATCCGCCTTGCGCTGGATAAGCTGAAGAACCGTCACAACCAACAGGTTGCGCTGTTCCATAAGCTGGAAGTGCTGCGCGATCGTCTGGTTGCCGAAGGTGATGAAGTGGTGCCGGACGTGCTGGCGCTTTATCCAGATGCTGACCGTCAGCAACTTCGCGCTATGATCCGCAATGCGCAAAAAGAGAAAGCAGGCAATAAGCCACCAAAAGCCTTCCGTCAGATCTTCCAGTATCTGCGTGAGCTTGCCGAAGCCAAATAAAAAGGGCGGAATCTCTTCCGCCCCTCTGTTGCGCTTCTGAACTCTGGCAAGAGACTTTCCTGCCAGAGTTTGCGTCTGATTATTTCGCCAGTCTGTCCAGTAGCTTCTGATGAATACCGCCAAAGCCCCCGTTGCTCATGACCAGAATGGTGTCGCCCGGTTGCGCCACTTTCGCAATCATCTCGACCAGCACATCCACATCCGGGCTCCAGTGAGCAGGTTGCACGCAGGCATCCGCCACTTCTGAAACCTGCCACGGAATATGGTGCGGCTGCAGCAGGAACACTTCATCAGCACGCGCCAGAGCAGGCGCCAACTCGTCCTTACTGATCCCCATTTTCATGGTATTTGAACGCGGTTCCAGCACCGCAAGAATACGGGCTGTGCCGCCGACCTTACTGCGTAACGCCGTCATGGTCGCCAGGATCGCCGTTGGGTGATGGGCAAAATCGTCATAGACTTTGACACCGTTGGCTTCACCGCGCAGTTCCAGGCGACGACGGGCGTTGATAAAGTCGTTCAGCGCCAGGCCGGCATCTTCCGGTTTAATGCCTACGTGGCGCGCAGCCGCGATTGCCATCATACCGTTATGCATGTTGTGCTCGCCCACCAGCGCCCAGTTCACTTCTGCCACGCGCTCTCCGTCCAGCCAGACTTCCCAGCTTGAAGCGTCCGGCGTCAGTTTCTTCGCCTGCCAGTGTCCGGCATCCCCTACGGTTTCCTGCTCGCTCCAGCAGCCCATCGACAGCACTTGTTTGATATTGACGTCGTGCTCTGGCACCAGGATTTTGCCCTGGCCCGGCACAATACGCACAAGGTGATGGAATTGACGCTGAATGGCCTTCAGATCGTCAAAAATGTCCGCGTGATCAAACTCAAGGTTGTTGAGGATCAGCGTGCGCGGACAGTAATGCACGAATTTGGAGCGTTTATCGAAGAAGGCGCAGTCATATTCGTCGGCTTCGATCACAAAGAATGGGGTTTTTCCTAAAGTTGCCGAGACATCGAAGTTTCCTGGCACGCCACCAATCACAAAGCCAGGTTCAAGGCCGCACGCCTGTAAAATCCATGCCGCCATGCCTGCTGTGGTGGTTTTTCCGTGGGTTCCGGCCACCGCGATGACCCAGCGGTCACGCAGCACAAAATCATGCAGCCACTGTGGGCCTGACAGGTAAGGAATGTTGCGTTCCAGCACCGCTTCAACACAGGCATTTCCCCGCGTCATCGCATTACCGATGATCACTAAATCCGGAGCAGGATCGAGCTGGGAAGCATCATAACCCTGAATTAAATCAATACCTTGCTTTTCAAGCAGCGTGCTCATTGGCGGATAGACGTTGGCATCGGAGCCCGTCACTTCATGGCCCAGGGCTCGGGCCAGCACGGCCAGGCCGCCCATGAAGGTTCCGCAGATACCGAGAATATGAATACGCATAAATAGATCCGTTAACAGGAAAGTCCGGGCCATAGTGTAGCGCCCTCCTCGCGAGGAAGAAACGGATTTGCCCTATGTTCTTTAGCGTTCAATCGGCTAAACTGCGTACGCATACGTTGGCAGTTTGTTAATCAGGCTGCTGTTCAACCGCAGATTCAGGGATAGTGTTATGAAAACGTTAGGCGAATTCATCGTCGAGAAGCAACACGACTTTCCTCACGCCACAGGTGAACTGACGGCGCTGATTTCAGCCATCAAGCTGGGCGCGAAGATCATCCACCGTGATATCAACAAAGCCGGTTTGGTGGATATTCTCGGCGCCAGCGGCGTAGAGAACATTCAGGGCGAGCAGCAGATGAAGCTCGATCTGTTTGCCAATGAAAAACTCAAAGCCGCACTGAAAGCGCGCGGGATCGTTGCCGGTATCGCCTCTGAAGAAGAAGATGAGATTGTGATCTTCGAAGGCGTCGAAAACGGCAAATACGTGGTGCTGATGGATCCGCTGGATGGCTCGTCAAACATTGACGTTAACGTCTCTGTTGGCACGATCTTCTCCATCTACCGTCGTATCACCCCAGCCGGAACACCAGTGACCGAGGAAGACTTCCTCCAGCCTGGTAACCAGCAGGTCGCCGCTGGTTACGTGGTTTACGGCTCTTCCACCATGCTGGTGTACACCACTGGCTGTGGCGTTCACGCCTTTACCTACGATCCGTCACTGGGTGTTTTCTGCCTCAGCGCGGAGAAAATGGAGTTCCCGGAAGCGGGCTATACCTACTCCATTAACGAAGGCAACTACATTCGTTTCCCTCAGGGCGTGAAGAAATACCTGAAGTTCTGTCAGGAAGAAGACGAGGCAACGCACCGTCCTTACACCTCAAGGTACATCGGTTCTCTGGTAGCGGACTTCCACCGCAACCTGCTGAAAGGCGGCATCTATCTCTACCCAAGCACCGCAAGCCACCCGAAAGGCAAGCTGCGCCTGCTGTATGAGTGCAACCCGATGGCCTTCCTGGCCGAGCAGGCCGGCGGAAAAGCCAGCGACGGTAAAAACCGTATTCTGGATCTGACGCCAGAGTCGCTGCACGAGCGTTCTCCGTTCTTCGTCGGGAATACCGCGATGGTGGACGATCAGGAACGTTTCCTGCGCGAGTTCCCGGACGCATAACGCTTCCCGCGAGCCAGACAGAAAAAGGGCGATCTCACGATCGCCCTTTTTATTTTGCCCCGGCAACAAGCGGGATCAGGCAGGGCTGATTTTAAACACCGCCATGGACTGCACCAGCTGTTGTGACTGCTCTTCCAGTGACTGGGTAGCGGCCATCGCCTGCTCGACGAGCGCGGCATTTTGTTGCGCTACCTCGTCCATCTGCGTGACGGCCTGGTTCACCTGCTCAATGCCGTGACTCTGCTCCTGAGAAGCGCTGGAAATCTCCTTCATCAGCGTGGTCACCCGCATCACTTCGTCAGCGATTTCATCCATGGTCTCCCCGGCTTTGGTGGCCATTTCCGCCCCTTCGCTCACCCGGCTTTGCGATTCACCAATCAGTTCGCGGATCTCTTTAGCGGCTGTTGCGCTGCGCTGAGCAAGATTACGCACCTCGCTGGCAACGACCGCAAAGCCTCTTCCCTGTTCTCCTGCCCGTGCGGCCTCTACAGAGGCGTTCAGCGCCAGGATGTTAGTCTGGAAGGCAATCCCATCAATCACGCCCAGAATGTCGCCAATGCGCCTGGAGCTGTTGGAGATCTCCTGCATCTTCTCCATCACGTAGCTGACCACTTCGCTGCCACGGTCGGCGCTGTCAGAGACTGACCTTGCCAGTTGATGAGCCTGGCTGGCGTTATCCGCATTGAGCTTCACCGTTGCGGTCAACTGTTCCATGCTGGCCGCAGTTTGCTCCAGTGAAGCAGCAGACTCTTCAGTGCGCTGTGAGAGATTGACATTACCCGAGGAAAGTTCACGACTGCCGATATCAATCTGCAGGCTGGCATCACGTACCCGGCTGACAGAAAGCTGCAGAGAGTGCTGCATAGCCGCCAGAGCCGCATTCAGACGCCCGAGTTCATTGTTGCCACTTTCAGGCAGCGCCTGGGTTAAATCCCCGGCGGCCACGAATTCCAGATGCTCAATAGCGGAATCGAGCGGCTTGAGCAGGATTGCCCGCAGCAACAGCCATGCGACGGACAGCAGGATCACCGTCAGAATGCCGCAAAACAGGATCAGCAGGGTGAGCATTTTTTGATTGCGGGCCGCTTCCGTCAGTTGCGCATCCGTCACCTGATTGGCGAAGACGGTAAAGGCATCGACAGCGTTGGTGAAGGTTGAATTTAACGCAGTGAGTTTTTCTTCCAGTACGGTGTAGTAGCCATCGGTATTCTGTTGCTGCAGAGCATCCAGCATCGGCATAATGCCTTGAGCCAGATAGACGTCATAACTGGCGACAATGTCGTCGGAAAGTTTTTGCCCGTGTGCCGTCACCGTGCCAGCATCAACAAAGGCTTTTAAGGACTTTTTAGAGCGATCGATGTAAGTGCTGGCCCTTTTGGTAGCAAGGTTGGCATCATCAATCATCCCGATTTCCATCTTCCTTACCGATAACGCTGCCGTGGTCCTTGCACGTAGCAGGCTGCTATTGGTAAGCGATAAGCTGTTTAACTCGATCCCCTGAATGCGGTTAACCACATCCAACGATCGATTCCCTTTGTTAATTGCCACAATGCCCATCACGCTGACGCCAAGCAGCATCAACGTCATCAGCGCTAATAACACTAATAACCCAGTTCGAATCGAAATTTTTCTAAGCATGATTTTGTGTGACCCTTGAAAAAAGCACTTAGTCCAGGAACCCAAAAAGCGAAGAAGGTATCGGCACCCTGTCAGCGAATCTTTAGCCACGATGATGTGAAAAGGATTGACGACTGCAGCAGAGTTGATAAGGATCAATTTTTGCCAAATACCCTACAGAAGGATTTGTCTGATGAAAAAATACCTCGCGATTACAAGCCTGTTAGTGACTTTTTACAGCCACGCCGAAGTAAGCCCGATTGATACCGCCCAGCAACAATGCCTGGATAAAGCCTCTACTACCTTAGCCATGCAGCAGTGTTTTAGCGCAGCGAACAAGGCCTGGGACAGTGAAATGAATCAGCAATACAGCAAATTGACAACCACGCTAAACAGTGATCAAAAAGCCAAATTACGCACTGCGCAGCGGGCCTGGCTGAAATACCGCGACAGCTGGCTGGATGCCACCAAAGCTCGGCTTAGCGATAGCGGCACCCTGGCCTCACTGGAGTTAGGAGCTCAGGGCGTTAACCTGGTAAAAAACCAGGCTTTAGCGCTGAAGTCGTTGGCAGGCGGGAGCTGTGCCAATCCTGACGACTGTAAGTAACCGAGCCGTTACTTTGCCGAAGTCGCTAAAATCCCCCGTCACGCGCAGAGGCGCACTAAAATCATCCTTACAGGCCGTAAGGCCAGTACTGGAGCATTCCTAAAGGGCAAAAAGGGGGGATACTTTCAAACTCAGTTGGCTATAATGAGCGTCACTTGTTTAAGGCTGAATGAAGGAATTGACCATGAGTTTGAACCAGGTTCCAGCGGGCAAAGACCTGCCAGAAGATATCTATGTTGTTATCGAGATCCCGGCAAATGCCGATCCGATCAAATATGAAGTCGACAAAGATACCGGCGCCCTGTTCGTTGACCGCTTTATGTCTACTGCGATGTTCTATCCGTGCAACTACGGTTACATCAACCACACTCTGTCTTTAGACGGTGACCCGGTAGATGTTCTGGTCCCAACCGCTTATCCACTGCAGCCGGGCTCAGTCATTCGTTGCCGTCCAGTTGGCGTGCTGAAAATGACCGACGAATCTGGCGAAGATGCCAAAGTTGTTGCCGTTCCGCACAGCAAACTGACCAAAGAATACGATCACATCAAAGATGTGAACGACCTGCCAGAACTGCTGCGTGCGCAGATCACTCACTTCTTCGAGCAATATAAAGCGCTGGAAAAAGGCAAATGGGTGAAAGTAGAAGGCTGGGATGACGCGGCCGCCGCTAAAGCTGAAATCGTGACCTCTTTCGAACGCGCTGCGAAGAAGTAATTTTCCGCTCCGTGGATGAAAAAAAACACCGCTCAATGAGCGGTGTTTTTATTGGCATAAACCTCAGGTGGGTTTGCGTGCATTTTGCTGCAACCAGTCGCCGCTCACAATATGCTCTTTTCCTGCTATCGAACGTTGGTACACATAGAGCCACGCACTGCCGTAAGGCGTTTGCACCAGCTCACGCTTGTACTCTCCACCCTTGGTTCTGAGCGCATCGAGCTCTCCCAACGTGGACGCATCGATACGGTAAACCTCACAGGATACCTGCCCGCTACCCGCGATAACACCGGGGTAAAGACCCAAATTGTAAAGCTCGTAGCCGTCGATCTGATGATCGCCCAACCACTGCCCGTTGGTCATCCAATGACTGTTGCCTTGCTTCCGTCTTAAGGTGCCGTAGACAATTATTCGCATTGCTAGAACTCAAACTGATAAAGCAAATCCAGGGCCTGGTCGAGACCAGACACTGCTTCCAAATAGAGCTTGGGCATCAGGCGATAACGCAGGGTTAAGGTCGCCAGTGAATCAAATATGCCAACACCGTATTTTACCTGTAGACCCGGCAGAACGTAGCCACTGACCTGAACCTGCTGGCTGTCACCGACGCCAGCCGTGTCCAGGGCGAGATTGCTTACGCCGAAGGTCTCCCCGATTTTACCCACAACCTGCCCACTTTGTGCAAGCCCCAATCCTACTAATGCTGAGGTTACAGCACTGCTGTCGCTGCCGTTCGAGTCCAGACCCTGTCCGCGAAGCAGATAGGACAAGGCTTCCTGCTGTGACATGGCAGGATCTGCGAACACTTCTACCTTCGGCTCATCTGCCAGTCCAGTGACGCGCACACCGGCGGTAACATCATCTGCCGTGGCTTCAGGATTACGGATCGCTTCAATATTCAGGTACGGCTGGTCAGGTGGGCCTGAGAATTGCAGCTCACCTTTGCGCACCAGCAAGTCCTGACCGTAAGCATGGAAGCGGCCGGAGGGAATGTTGATCTGGCCGTTGAGGCCGAGGCCACGTTTATCCTGCACCATCTTCAGATCGCCATTCAGTTTGGCTTTCAGACCAAAGGCGCTGAGACGCACATCGTCGCCCACATGAATGACCAGGTTACTGTTGATCGGTATGGCGGTGGATTGCGGCGCTATTGGCTTCAGATCTTTATCCAGCAGCACTTCATCCGACGACACACCAACGGCGCTTTCCGGCACTTCCTGCACGTTAATGCGCGCCCACGGAATATCCACGCGACCGTCCAGATTAAACATTTCAGGCGTCGCTTCAAACACCAGATCCGGTGAAACGTCCATCCGTACCATCGGCGGCACCGTTACGCGGATTTTATCGCCCTTAGCGGCGATACGGGCACGCCAGGCGTCCAGCACAGTCCAGTCTGCGCCCCCGCTTAGGGTCAGCTGCCCTTTCGAGGTTTGAATCAACCCTTCCAGCGTCGAGCTCATGCCGTTGAAGACCATGTTGAGGTTGGCGCTGGTCAGGTCAACCGGCATAAAGCTGCCGTCCACATCCACGTTCTTCAGCCCAAGCTGTCCAAAGACCTGCGGTTTTTGCAGATTACCAGCCAGACGCAGGTTGGTACTGACTATCCCCGCAACCTTCTCGCCCTTCATCAACGCCGGGTTCAGCAGTGCCAGCGACAGGTTGGCAATATTCACATTGCCTGACAACGTGCGCTTACCTTCAGGATCGGCGATTTGTACATTGCCATCCAACTGACCGTTGTTGGCAATGCGGATTAGCCAGTCCAGCTGAGCACGACCATTACGCATGGCGGCGTTCAGGTTCAGTGTGTCGAAAGCAATCGGCAGGACGTTCCCCTGAACATTTTGCGCCACCTTCACGCCGTTGCCTTTCAGCGAGACACGACCCTGCGGTAATCCCCCGCCAGCGGTCCAGCTGACGTCAGCATCACCACTGAAGACGCCGCTGAGTTTGGTGTCTTCACCGAGGAAGGGCTTCGCCATCGCAAGATCGAAACGGTTGAGCTGAACTTTGGCGTGGCCAGAGGGACCCGCCTCAATAGTTTGCGGTACGCACAGCTCAGCATTAGGGTTCTGCCAACAGTGCGGCCCAATGCTGACTGTCTGCTTACTGTTGAGGTAATCCAGCGCTATCGCTCGTGTCAGTCGCCATTCGCCAACCGGAGTATCGAAGCTGGTATTGTTCAGCGAGCCTTTCCAGCGCTGCTCTGCCCGGTCGAAGCTTCCGGTCAGTGCGAGGTGACCGGAAACGGGTTTGCCATTGATATTCAGCTTCAGCTGATGCTGCTTCTCGCTGCCGCTGGCATCCAGCGTGATCTGCGAGATATCCAACGCATCCTGTTTCAGTTGATCGACTTTCAGCGCCAGCTTGCCCTGAACCTGCTCTCCGGAGCTGACGTCAGCATTCAGCATGACGCGGGCTACGCTCAGCGCCTGCCAGCGAAGTCCTGTGGCGGTCAGATCGGCCAGCAGCTGCGGTGTTTTCAGATCGCCACGGGCTTTGATGGTGCCTTTCGCCACGCCGCCAAGGCCCGGCAACGCATTGTCCAGATGCTGCGCATCAATATCCGCATCGAGGTTGAGCTTGTCGCCCAGCGATCCTTTCAGATTGATATTGTTGCGCCCCAGCACCAGCTTCAGGCCTGGGATATCCCACTGGTTATAGCTGTTGCCGTATAAGGAGCCGTCTGCGGTCACGGCGTTTTGCTTCACGTTGCCGCGCAGCTTCAGTTCCGGTACGCGCATCTGCCAGCTTCCGCCATACAGGCTGCCGCGTGTGGTGATTTTCCCTTCCAGCTTCGCAGGCCAGTCAGGATATTGCTTCGCGGTATTGATGCCGGACAGCGTCAACTCGCTGCGCCAACTGATGGCTTTGCTCCAGTCCACCAGCGCCGTTAAGTCAATATTGCCTTCAAGTGCCGCAAGGCGAAGTTTATCCAGCGAGAACTGTTCGATGTTGCCTTTACCGTCCAGCGCTACCGTGGCTGGCGGAATGCCCTGCCCCTTCAGCGCGGCTTTCAGCGACATCACATAATCCGTTGCCTTGCCGTTAAAGCTGAAGGTGAAGTTATCCGCCTGATACTGAATTTCACCGGTCAGCGGCCAGCGCAGTTGCGGGCTCTTCACGTTCATTGCCAGCGGCAGGCCGATGTCAGCCAGTCGGGTATTGGCCTCCATCTGGACCTGAACCGGGCCAGAAAGATTCAACGCCATATTCAGCTGCTCACGCAGACCCCCGTCCAGCGTCATTTTGATCTTCTCGCCTTTGATCGGATCGACGTTGAGGGCGCTATTCAGCGTGAAGTTTACCGGCCAGTTATCAGAAAGTGTGGCTTGTCCCTGTGCGTTCAACTGGCCTTGCGGCGAGTCGACATCCAGCGTTTCCAGATGCAGCAGTTTGTCCTGCGTTTTTGCTTTGACCAGCAGGCGATTAACCGTGATATCGGTATCGCCAGTGATGCGCAGCTGTTCACCAAGGATTTGCTGCACATCCACATCCAGCGGCATTTTGAAGTCAGGCAGATCCGGCAGCAGCGGTTTGGCAAACATCTCCTTCAGCGTTTCGCCCAGCGGCTTTTCGTCCGGCTTTGGCTGCTGCACTTTAGGCTGCACTATCTGTTCATCGGCCACTTTCGCCGCTTTTGGCAGTGCAATCAGCAGCCCCTGAATGTGGGTAGGGTTCAGCGTTAACGCACGGCCCTGCCAGTTGATGCCAGAAGTGAAGTCCGCCAGTGAAATTGCCGTGTCATCCACTTTCACATTGATGTTGTGCAGCGCAAGCTGACGAAGCGTGATCGGATAAGGCGTACTGAGATCGCCAGAAGAAGGCTCCTCTTCAACAGGCGATGGCGCAGCTGGGGTCATTTTCTTGCTGTCGACCACCACATTCACGTCTTTCAGCGACAGATCGTTGACGCAGAAGGCACTGTCTTTCAGGCAGCTCAACTGTACGGCGAGGTGAAACTCTCCGGCATTTACCGTTACGCCTGGCATTTCATACTGCACGCCTTTCAGCGTCAGATTGCGCCAGCCGCCATCAACCTGCTTGATTTGCAGCCCAGGAACCCAGCGCGCTGCGCCGTTAAGCAGCAGATGCAGTCCGGGAGTCGTTCCAATTAAAAATGCAATGCCGCCAAGCAGCACCAGCAGGAAAATCAGGATGCCAATAAGGACCTTTTTCCAGCGACTCATAGTTCAGGCCCCAATCCGATATAAAACTGTATGTCACGAGTTTCGTCATCACCGATCGGCCGGGCGATGTCCAGCTTGATCGGCCCCACCGGCGACTGCCAGCGCACCCCAAAACCAGCGCCGGTTTTCAGGTCAGTCTGTTTGATGTCATTCACCGCTTCGCCGGAGTCGACGAACACAGCGCCCCACCATTTGCCGGTGACATTGTATTGATACTCCAGCGAGCCGGTGGCCAGCTTGGAGGCACCAGTCAGCTTGCCATCGTCATCGCGTGGCGAGATGCCTTTGTATTTATACCCACGAATACTGCGATCGCCACCGGCGAAGAAGCGCAGATCTGGCGGCACTTTGTCGAAGTCGCTGGTTTCAATCCAGCCGAGGTTGCCCCGCACGACAAACCGGTGTTTGTCAGCCAGAGTACGAATCCAGACGTTCTGGGCTTGCACCACGGCGAAGTCGATATCCGATCCCCAGGTGGTGTCAGAAACGTCTAAGGAATAGCGTTGGGAATCGCCCCAGGTCGGCATCAGGCCACCGCGTGAGCGGGTGCGGTTAACGCTAACGCCAGGATAAATCAGCATCGTGGTGTTGGTGACATTACCCTGCGTAAAGTGGTCCAGGCTCCAGCGAAGATTTAGCGCGCGTTGCCAGCCAGAGGAAGAGTCCCAGTAGCGGGAAGCCGCCAGCGTAGAGGCGTCTGATTTGGTGTCGTTGAGGTCGGTTCTTTTCAGGCCGCCCTGCAGCAGGTAATACTGCTCGATCGGGTTTTTCAGCAGCGGAATTTTGTAGCTGAAATCCAGTTGCTGTTCAGGAGCGGAGACGTTAGCACTGGTCGTCAGGCTATGCCCGTAACTGTTAACCCACGGTTTCTTCCAGGTGGCTTTGACTCTTGGCCCGACATCCGTGGAGTATCCCACTCCAGTTTCGATGGTGTTCTCTGTGCGCGGGCTAACGACACCGTGCAGAGGAAGAATTTTGGTTTTGCGGGATTTATCGAATTCCGGGGCCACCACCACCGAGTTAAACCAGCCGGAGGCGGAAAGACGGCGGTTCAGCTCAGCAAGATCACGGGAGCTGTAATAGTCGCCTTTTTTAAACGGCACCAGATTTTGCAGATACTCTTCGCGGATTTGCGAGCCTTCAAAGCTGACATCACCAAAGCGGTAGCGTTTACCGCTGTCGTAATCGATATCCCAGAAGGCCTCACGGCGCTCTACAGAGACACCAAGCTGGCTTTTAGCATAGTCGCCATCGAAGTAGCCTTTGCGCAGCGCCATGTTGCTCAGGGAGCTTTTAAAGCTGTCATAATCACTGTGGTTCAGCACGCCGCCGATTTTGCCACGGCCATTTTTAACCAGCGCCTGATAATCGGCATCGGTGCGGGCTTCGCCGCGAATGATCACCGTTTCACCCGCCAGTTTCACCGGTTCTCCGGCAGTTACCTTAGCGACCAGCACCGGCCTTTTGCCGCCAGCTGGCGGAGGCTGGAGATCGAATTCGATAGTCGGATCGTAATAGCCCAGCGCTTTCAGGCCTTCTTTTACGGCATCGCTTACACGAGCACGGAAACGCCCATCAGCCGAGACTTCATCACTCGAGATGGTGGAAAGCCGAGCACGGACATTTTTTTGTAAATCCCCAGATAACCCTGTCACCTGCAAACGCACTGTCGCGGCTTCAGCGAGCGGTGCAGCAGCTAAAAGACCTAACATGCAATAAACATGAATTCGTGGCACGCTGACTCCTGATGATGATGCCGGCCCTTAGTCCAGTTGGGCACAACGCTTTCTTTTCATATCTTCCCGGACGCGGGATCCTGTAAGCATGGCAAGTTTTTGCCGCTTATGGCCCTCTATTTGCCCGTAAAGCCAAATTTATTAACTTATTGTGTGCAAAGTATCGACACGTTACAACACAGGATCGTGATCGAATGTTACCTTCAGCCATAACCCCTGCCAGACTCGGATTAATCTCATCCAGGTTATCGCCGCAATTGTAAGCATTGGTCGGCACAGCTATAATCCTTTCCACAAGTCGACTTACGGCTTGTTGACTGACTTCTGCGCCGGCGATCCTGCCGAACAGGTGCAGACATTTTTGGCACGGATAGCCGAGCTCTTATCACGGGACAGGATCTCCGCAGATCCTCATGCGCTGCCCAGGCCAAAAATGACAAGTAATTAAACGCAAGGCCGGTTCCGGGCACTTTCACCTGATCGTTACTGAATCGAGCCATTTTATGGATGTTTTATGTTAGACAGTTTGCTTGTCATCGTACTGCTGATTGCGATCAGCTCATTTTTCTCATTGTCAGAGATTTCGTTGGCTGCAGCCCGAAAGATCAAGCTGAAGCTGCTGGCTGATGCCGGTAATATCAACGCGCAGCGCGTGTTGAAGATGCAGGAAACACCCGGGATGTTTTTCACCGTGGTGCAAATCGGCCTGAACGCAGTAGCCATTTTAGGCGGTATAGTCGGTGACGCAGCCTTCTCCCCGGCTTTTCGTTCTCTTTTTCTCCGTTTCACCTCTCCCGAACTGGCTGAACAGATAAGTTTTATCTGTTCTTTCACCGTCGTCACCAGCCTGTTTATTCTGTTTGCTGACCTGTTCCCGAAACGCCTTGGGATGATTGCACCAGAGCAAGTTGCGCTGAAGATCATCAACCCGATGCGTTTTTGTTTGTTTATCTTCCGTCCGCTGGTGTGGTTCTTCAACGGCGGGGCGAACATCATTTTCCGCCTGTTTAAAATCCCTCTGGTGCGTAAAGACGACATTACCTCGGATGATATCTACGCCATTGTAGAAGCTGGTGCTCTGGCAGGCGTGCTGCGCAAGCAGGAACATGAGCTGATTGAAAACGTGTTTGAGCTGGAGTCACGTACCGTCCCCTCTTCGATGACCTCACGTGAGAACGTGGTGTGGTTCGATTTACACGAAGACGAAGACAGTCTGAAAGAAAAAATCGCTAATCATCCGCACTCCAAGTTCCTGGTGTGTAATGAAGATATCGATCATATCGTGGGCTATGTAGATTCGAAGGAGCTGCTGTTAAGGGTTCTGGGGCATCAAAGTATGGCGCTGAACAGCGGCGTACAAATCCGCTCAGCGTTGATCGTGCCAGATACCTTAACGCTGTCAGAAGCGTTGGAAAGTTTTAAAACCGCCGGAGAAGACTTCGCGGTGATCATGAACGAGTACGCCCTTGTGGTAGGCATCATCACCCTGAACGACGTGATGACCACGTTAATGGGAGATTTGGTGGGTCAGGGCATGGAAGAGCAGATTGTTGCCCGCGACGAGAACTCCTGGCTGGTCGAAGGCGGCACGCCGATTGATGACGTGATGCGAGTCCTGCATATTGATGAGTTCCCGCAGTCTGGCAACTACGAGACCATTGGCGGCTTTATGATGTTTATGCTGCGTAAAATCCCGAAGCGTACCGACTTTGTGAAGTTCCACGGGTATAAGTTTGAAGTCGTGGATATCGACAGTTACCGCATCGACCAGCTACTGGTGACACGCATTGATGCCCGGCCAGCAACGGCGGCTTCGGTGTTGGTGAATGTGGCTGAAGAACAGTAGCGGGAAGCAAGAAACAGAAAGGCGCGAGAATTCGCGCCTTATTTTTAGTTACATTCGGTTTGTAATCGCAGTACCTGGCGGTTCACTTCTGACATCACGCTATAGTGCTGTTTATCTTTAATGCGTGGGATCAAAATTTTCCCTTTATCGAACTCAAATGCGCCTACATCTTTGATGTATATCCTGCCGCGAAACAGTGTTTTTACGTATTTGGCCACCTGCAGCGGATTATATCGCTGAAAGATCTTCATGCTGGTAATACTCCTGAAAAGATATGTGCGCTGCGTCGTGTCCAATTTCGGTACGAATCCTTGCAGCGCAAACTGGATTCACTATAGCCCAACATCGCCTTCCTGAAGTCCGAAAACCGACTTTTTTTCCTGCTTTTACACATCATGACAGTACAGTCTGTCTTCTGACCGTGTCGAAACAGTATAAACCTTCAATTGAAAGGGATTTGTGCAGTGTGTTGCAAAGATGTTATTTCGATGCGACAGCAGCATCTTCTGCGCTTATTATTGCAGTAACATGACTAACTGGTCGGATCACATCAAAAGGTCGAGTCTATGAATACCGTTCGCTTGTTTTTTGTTCTAATCGCGCTGTCTCTCTCCTCTGTTGCCGGTGCGCATGGCTTTGCAGAAGGACAACGCGTGCCTGCCGTGGGCATCACAGATAAAGGTGAATTGGTGCTAAAACAGGATGACTTCAGTTATCACAACTGGAACAGTGCGAAGCTGCCTGGAAAGGTGCGGGTGATCCAGCATATTGCCGGGCGTTCGTCCTCGAAGGAGAAGAATGCCGCGCTGATTGAAGCCATTAAGTCAGCGAAGTTTCCTCACGACCGGTACCAGACCACCACCATAGTGAACACGGATGATGCGATCCCCGGCACCGGGATGTTCGTTCGCAGCAGCATAGAGAACAATAAGAAGCAGTTTCCCTGGTCGCAGTTTATCGTAGACAGCAACGGCGTAGCGAAGAAGGCCTGGCAGCTGGATGATGCGGGTTCTGCCATCGTGGTGTTGGATAAAGAAGGCAAGGTACGGTTCGCGAAAGACGGCGCGCTAACGCAGGAAGAAGTGAAGCAGGTTGTGGCGCTGGTACATAAGTTACTGGAGTGAGATTGCGGCCTTAGCTGCTAAGGTTAACACCCGCTGCGGTGGTTCGGCGTCAGCATAGCGCCCAATAACTTCAAAGTTGAAGGTTAGATTTGTGGACGCACAGGTCAAAACCCGGCTCGAACAATGTTTTGAAGTGTGTTGCCCCAATTGAACAGGCTACATTGAAGCCTGTGGGAAGGGAGAGAAGGTTGATAAGCAAAGTATCTGCGACAGGGACGTCGCAGCTAAGCCTCCATATAGGATTCACGGCGTCTTTGTGTTCAACCTTCTCTCCCTGACCTGCCAACAGACCCTTCAGACAACTTGCTTAATCGCCGCGTCCAACCCCGCCTGATCTTACACCAGCCCCTTCAGACGTCTTACGATCCAGCAGCAGCATCCTCTCTATGATCTGCCACCATAACAACCTGATAAGCTGGCTTTTCCCAACAATCAGAACAGAGAAACCCGGAAGCCGGGATTCAGGAAGGATTCGCGTGGGGTGTAGTCCAGGGTTTTGCCCTGCCAGTCATGGACGTATGCACCTGCGGCGATGGCTACTGCGTGGCCTGCTCCGGTATCCCAGATATTGGTTGGTCCGAAGCGCGGATAAAGCTGCGCTTTACCTTCTGCCACCAGGCAGAACTTCAGCGAGGAGCCGATAGCCGTGGTCTGATGCTCGCCTAACTGGCTAAGATAATCTTCCAGCTCGGTGTCTGAATGGGAACGGCTGACGACGACCAGCGGCGGATGCGCTTCACGCACCTGAATCTGCTCATGATGGCCGCCTTCATCTTTCCAGGCCTTACCTTCAGCAGCTGAATACATCACTTTTAGCACCGGCGCGTAAACTACACCAAGTACCGGCTTGCCGTTCTCAATCAGCGCGATATTGACCGTGAACTCGCCATTACGCTTAATGAATTCTTTGGTGCCATCCAGCGGATCAACCAGCCAGTAGCGCTGCCAGTGCTGGCGCTCGTCCCATCCTGTCGGATCTTCTTCCGAAAGAACCGGGATGTCCGGGGAAAGCTCAGAAAGTCCCTGAACAATCACTTTATGCGCGGCAATGTCCGCCGCCGTGACGGGCGAATCATCGGACTTGTGAGCAACATCCATCGGTGCCTGTCCGTCATACACCTTCATGATTGCATCGCCTGCTTCCCGGGCCAGCTGGCAAATTTTGTCTAACATTTTCCACCTCTTGATTAGCATCTTGATGCCGGACTCTGCCGGCAGGTGTTACGCATCAGGCCGCCTTCCCCACAGCTGAAAACCTCTATTGATCATAGCAGCTGATTTTACCCCCCTGCTGCACCGCGGGTTTAAGCCGCTGGTTATGGCTGAAAGAGTGGAAAGTAGACCTTAGTTATCAACAGCATAATTCATTTCCATCGCCAGAACGTCCTGTTTATCCAGCCAGGGTCATAAGAGGTAAATATTTGTAGCAGATCACAGTTATGTGAGACACAACGTAACAGTTTCATAAAAGTTTGAGATGTTAGTGAGTGATGGCATCGAAATTTACGGAGAAATGATGATTAAGCCTGTTTATACCCTCGCAGCATTGCTGGTCGCGACCTCAGTTCATGCGGCCACGGTGGATTTCCGCCTGCTGGAAACCACAGACCTGCACAGCAACATGATGGATTTTGACTACTACAAAGATACGCCAACGGAAAAATTTGGCCTGGTGAGAACCGCCACGCTGATCGAAGCCGCGCGGAAAGAAGCCACCAACAGCGTGCTGGTCGACAACGGCGACATTATTCAGGGCAGCCCGCTTGGCGATTATATGGCGGCCAAAGGCTTGCAACAGGGTGAAGTGCATCCGGTCTATAAAGCGATGAACACCCTCGATTATACCGTCGGAAACCTCGGCAATCATGAGTTTAACTACGGCCTTGATTACCTGCATAAAGCGATTAGCGGCGCTCGCTTTCCCTACATCAATGCCAACATCATTGATGTCAAAACCGGTAAACCGCTGTTCACGCCTTATCTGATTAAAAACGTTGAAGTGACTGACCGCGAGGGGAAAAAGCATCAGCTGAAAGTCGGCTATATCGGCTTTGTCCCGCCGCAAATCATGGTCTGGGACAAAACCAACCTGACCGGCAAAGTCACGGTGAATGACATCACCGAAACCGCCCGCAAATGGGTGCCGGAAATGCGTAAAGCTGGCGCTGACCTGGTTGTGGCCATCCCGCACTCTGGCCTGTCTGGCGACCCTTATAAAGCGATGGCTGAAAACTCGGTGTATTACCTCAGCCAGGTGCCGGGTATCGATGCGATCCTCTTTGGGCATGCTCATGCCGTGTTCCCAAGCGCAGATTTTGCCAGCATTAAAGGCGCTGACATCCAACAGGGGACGCTGAATGGCGTTCCGGCAGTCATGCCCGGCATGTGGGGAGATCACCTCGGTGTGGTCGATCTGGTGCTTGAGGAGAAGCAAGGACAGTGGAAGGTCAGCAACGCTCGGGCCGAAGCTCGCCCGATTTACGACAAAACGGCGAAAAAATCACTGGCTGCTGAAGATCAGGCCTTACTGAAGGTGATGCAGCACGACCACGATGCCACCCGCGAGTTTGTCAGCAAGCCTATCGGCAAGTCGGCAGATGTGATGTACAGCTACCTGTCGCTGGTGCAGGACGATCCCACCGTGCAGATTGTGAATAACGCTCAGCGTGACTATGTGCAACGTTACATCCAGGGCGACCCGGATTTGGCCAATCTGCCGGTGTTAACCGCCGCCGCGCCGTTCAAAGCCGGTGGCCGGAAGAACGATCCTGCCAGCTATGTGGAAGTGGAAAAAGGGCAACTAACCTTCCGCAATGCGGCTGACCTGTATCTTTATCCTAATACACTGGTAGTGATGAAAGTCAGCGGTAAAGAAGTGAAAGAGTGGCTTGAGTGCTCCGCCGGTCAGTTCAATCAGATTGATCCTCACAGCAGCAAGCCGCAGTCGCTGATTAACTGGGATTTCCGTACCTACAACTTTGATGTGATTGATGGCGTAAATTACCGAATTGATGTGACTCAACCTGCGAAATACGATGCAGAATGTCAGACGATTAACCAGAACGCCTCTCGTATCAAGGATCTGACCTTTAACGGGAAAACCATCGACCCACAGGCCACCTTCCTGGTCGCGACCAATAACTATCGGGCTTATGGCGGCAAGTTTGCTGGTACAGGTGAAAGTCATATCGCTTTTGCTTCGCCGGATGAAAACCGTTCCGTGGTGGCGGCCTATATCAGCGCACAGACCAAAGCTCAGGGAGAAGTGAAACCGCAGGCAGATAATAACTGGAAGCTGGCGCACATCGAGAGTGCCACGCCGCTGGATATTCGCTTTGAAACTTCACCGGGTGAGAAAGCCGCTAACTTTATCCGTGAGCACGCACAGTATCCGTTGCAGCAGAAAGGGACAGATGAGATTGGCTTTGCTGTCTATCAGGTAGATTTACAGAAGTAGTCCTGAGTGGGCCAGGCGTCCCTGGCCCGAAATCTTACAGGATTTCTAACAACTCAACTTCAAACACCAGAGTGCTGAACGGAGGGATAGAAGCGCCTGCGCCACGCTCACCGTAGGCCAGCTCGTGCGGGATAACCAGCTCCCACTTTGAGCCTACTGGCATCAGCGTCAGGGCTTCAATCCAGCCTGGGATCACGCCGCTAACCGGGAATTCAGCCGGCTCGCCACGCTGAACAGAACTGTCGAACACGCTGCCATCGATCAGTTTACCGGTGTAATGCACGCGTACACGGTCCTGACGGGATGGGATAGCCCCTTCACCCTGAGCAATCACGCTGAACTGCAGACCAGACTCGGTGCTGCTCACGCCTTCACGCTTGATATTGTCTTGCAGGAATTTCTGACCTTCTACTGCCATTTCCTGCTGGCGCTCACGACGCACGGCATCAGCACGCTCATGAACTTCACGCAGC
>NZ_JBAVTT010000162.1:0-8198 GCF_049696395.1 Erwinia sp. | reverse complement strand
GCCCTGATGGAGCTGGGCCTGATCCTGTTTGTGATTACCTTTATCGTCCTTGCCTGCTCAAAATTCATGATTTTGCGCCTGGCGAAAAGTGAAGGAGCGCGCTCATGACCACGATGGAATTGCAGTCTCGCGCTGAGCTGGAAGCGTCACGCCGCAAGATGCAGGCATGGCGTCGGATGAAGAACCGCATCGCGCTGGCTTTGTCGATGCTGACCATGGTCTTTGGCCTGTTCTGGCTGGTGTGGATCCTGTTTGCTACCGTCACCCGTGGTGTCGATGGCATGACGCTGTCGCTGTTTACTGAGAATACCCCGCCGCCGAATACGGCTGGTGGGGGTCTGGCTAACGCCATCGCGGGGAGTGGGCTGTTGATCTTATGGTCAACCGTGATCGGCACGCCGCTGGGCATTATGGCCGGTGTTTACCTGGCAGAGTACGGCCGCAAATCCTGGCTGGCTGAGGTGATTCGTTTCATTAACGACATCCTCCTGTCTGCCCCTTCGATTGTGGTCGGTCTGTTTGTTTACACGCTGGTTGTGGCCAAGATGCAGCACTTTTCCGGCTGGGCTGGCGTGGTTGCGCTGGCACTGCTGCAAATCCCGATTGTTATCCGTACCACGGAAAACATGCTGAAACTGGTGCCGGACAGCCTGCGTGAAGCGGCTTATGCGCTGGGTACGCCGAAGTGGAAGATGATCTCCGCGATAACGCTGAAAGCCTCCGTGTCCGGCATTCTGACCGGCGTGTTGTTAGCGATTGCCCGTATTGCTGGCGAAACGGCTCCCCTGCTGTTCACGTCACTCTCCAACCAGTTCTGGAGTACTGACATGATGCAGCCGCTGGCTAACCTGCCGGTGACCATCTTTAAATTTGCCATGAGCCCGTTTGCCGAATGGCAGAGTCTGGCCTGGGCGGGCGTGCTGCTGATTACTGTCTGCGTGCTGTTGCTGAATATCCTGGCGCGCGTAGTTTTTGCCAAGAGCAAACATTAATTACTAAGCGCGGCTACGGCGGCGCGAATAAGCGAGAAAGAGAATGGCTGACAACACCTCAAGTAAGATGATTCAGGTTCGTGATTTGAACTTCTACTACGGGAAATTTCATGCGCTGAAAAACATCAATCTGGATATCGCTAAAAACCAGGTAACGGCGTTTATCGGCCCGTCAGGCTGTGGCAAATCCACCCTGCTGCGGACTTTTAACAAGATGTTCTCCCTTTACCCTGACCAGCGGGCGGAAGGCGAGATCATGCTTGATGGCGAAAACATTCTGACCGCCAGCCAGGACATCGCTTTGCTGCGTGCTCGCGTTGGGATGGTGTTCCAGAAGCCAACACCGTTCCCAATGTCGATTTATGACAACATCGCTTTCGGCGTGCGTCTGTTCGAAAAACTTTCACGCGCGGATATGGATGAGCGCGTACAGTGGGCGTTAACCAAGGCCGCGCTGTGGACAGAGACCAAAGACAAGCTTCATCAGAGCGGTTACAGCCTTTCTGGTGGTCAGCAACAGCGTTTGTGTATCGCTCGAGGCATTGCCATTCGTCCGGAAGTTCTGCTGCTTGATGAGCCTTGCTCAGCACTGGACCCGATCTCTACCGGCCGTATTGAAGAGCTGATCACCGAACTGAAGCAGGATTACACCGTGGTTATTGTGACGCACAACATGCAGCAGGCTGCACGTTGTTCCGACCACACGGCCTTTATGTATCTGGGCGAACTGATTGAATTCAGCGATACTGACACGCTGTTCACTAAGCCGCATCAGAAACAAACTGAAGACTACATTACCGGCCGTTACGGTTGAGTTGACTGGAGAGTACGATGGATAACCTGAATCTGAATAAACATATCTCCGGGCAGTTTAACGCCGAGCTGGAGCATATCCGTACCCAGGTCATGACCATGGGCGGCATGGTTGAGCAGCAGTTGATGGATGCCATCAAAGCGATGCACAACCAGGATGGTGAACTGGCGAAGCAGGTCATTGATGGTGACCAGAAGGTCAACATGATGGAAGTGTCGATTGATGAAGCCTGTGTGCGCATCATCGCCAAACGTCAGCCAACCGCCAGCGATCTGCGTCTGGTGATGGCGATCATCAAAACCATCTCCGAACTGGAACGTATTGGTGATGTCGCCGAGAAGATTAGCCGGACAGCGCTGGAGAAGTTTGGTCAACATCATAAGCCGCTGTTGGTTAGCCTGGAGTCGTTGGGCCACCACACCATTCAGATGCTGCACGATGTGCTGGATGCATTCGCGCGTATGGATCTGGGCGCGGCTATTGAGATTTATCGCGAAGATAAGAAAGTCGATCAGGAGTATGAGGGCATCGTCCGTCAGCTGATGACCTATATGATGGAAGATCCGCGCACCATTCCAAGCGTGCTGACGGCCTTGTTCTGCGCCCGTGCCATCGAACGTATCGGCGATCGTTGCCAGAATATCTGCGAAATCATCTTTTACTTCGTTAAAGGGCAGGATTTCCGCCACGTTGGCGGTGACGAGCTTGATAAGCTGTTAACCGGCGACGACGAAGGCAAAAACTCTCCTACCTGATCTTCCTTACCGGCCGGGTTCGCCCGGCCGGTTATTCTCCTGCCTGCGCTTTTCGTCTGGAATGTGACCGCCTGCCTACTTATACTTGCCGCACTTTATTTCTGGCAGGGAACACTCATGACATTAAAGACGCCTCAGAAGGGCGCTACTCCTGGCAAAGCCATGCTGGCAGCCATCAGCGGCTATGCAATGGACGGCTTCGATCTGCTGATTCTGGGCTTTATGCTGCCCGCCATCTCGCTTTCACTGGCTCTAAGCCCCTCGCAGGCTGGATCGCTGGTCACCTGGACGCTGATTGGTGCGGTGCTGGGTGGCATTATTTTTGGCCATCTGAGCGATCGTTTTGGGCGCATTCGCGTGCTGACCTACACCATTCTGATGTTCTCGGTCTTTACCGGTCTGTGTGCGGTAGCGCAGGGGTATTGGGATCTGTTGGCCTATCGTACGTTAGCTGGCGTAGGGCTGGGTGGAGAGTTCGGGATTGGCATGGCGCTGATTGCTGAAGCCTGGCCTGCCAATAAACGTAATCGTGCTTCGGCCTGGGTCGGTATCGGCTGGCAGCTTGGCGTATTACTGGCGGCCTTTATCACCCCTTTCCTGCTCGGCTATATTGGCTGGCGTGGCATGTTCCTTGTGGGGTTACTGCCTGCTTTGGCCTCCTTTATTATCCGGCGTGGCATGGGAGAACCGGCTGGTTTTACCCAACATGTGGATGTAAACCAGGGGCTTTCCTTTTCAGCCCGCCTCAAACTGTTGGTAAAAGACCGCGCTACTGCCAAAGCCAGCCTGGGCATTTTCATTTTGTGTTCAGTGCAGAACTTTGGTTATTACGGCCTGATGATCTGGATGCCAAGCTACCTTTCCAGCAATTTTGGTTTCTCGCTGACCAAATCAGGCCTGTGGACGGCGGTGACGGTGATCGGTATGACGTTCGGCATCTGGCTGTTCGGCGTGCTGGCGGACCGCTTCGCCCGCTGGAAAATTTTCCTGCTTTATCAGGTTGGCGCGGTCATTATGGTGATCGTTTATGCGCAGCTGCGCGATCCGACCGTGATGCTGTTTACCGGTGCGGTTATGGGGATGTTTGTCAACGGGATGATTGGGGGTTACGGGGCGTTGATATCCGACACCTACCCAGCGAAGGTGCGGGCAACGGCGCAGAATGTGTTGTTCAACCTCGGCAGAGGCGTGGGCGGTTTTGGTCCACTGGTGATTGGTTTGCTGGTGATCCACCTGTCGTTTACCGCCGCGATCACCCTGCTGGCGCTGATTTACCTGCTGGATATCTTCGCCACCTTATTCCTGCTGCCTAAAAAGCAGGGCACTGAGGATTCGCTGGGTGCGATTGGCTAAGCTTTCCCTACGTGAGGGGCGAAGAAACTCGCCCCTTCATCGCGGTAAAATTAACGAGTGATCTCCCATCCCTTTGCACGCCACAGCGCGGGCAGTTCTGCCATCTCGGTAAAGGGGGTAACTAATGGGTGGTCGAGTGGCTTGTTGTGCGCATCCGCGCAGAAGTAAAAGACTGGAATTCCTGCCGCAATACCGGCTTTCGCCCCCGCTTCAGAGTCATCAATCAGAATGCACTGCTCAACAGGAATGTTCATCTCCCGGGCGGCGTGGTACATCAAATCAGGGTCCGGCTTCCAACTGGAGATGTCATAGCCGCTGTAGAGCCGATCGGTAAACCACGGCAGCATCTCTGTCAGCCCCAGCGAGTGCTGCATTTTTGGCACTGTCCCGTTGGAAACTACGCACATCGGCACGGTTATCTGCTCAAGCAGCGCTTTAGCGCCAGCGATGGGCTTCAACTCGAGATCGAACAGCCTTGCCACTTCCTTACGATAAGCTGGTTCGAACTCTTCTTTGCTCACGCTGAGATGATGTTCAGCGCAAACCTCGGCAATAATGTCGTACAGCTTTACGCCTTTGTACTTTTCAAACATCTCTTGCAGTGAAAGGTCGCCCCCAAACTGCGCGAAGGTATTCACGTAGGCCTGGGTACAAAGCCGTTCACTGTCCACCAGTGTTCCGTCGCAATCAAAAAATACACAGCCAACAGTCATCGGTGTCTCCCTGAGTTATTTTCGGTCTCTCCACTTTGACTTACCTGCGTGTGAATTGCGACTGAGAAATGTCAATTCCGGTTAGTGGTTGTGAACGTCTGCAAAACACGGCGCAACCGGTTGCGAAAAAACCTGCTGGTAAGCTCCCAAAATTAAAATTTTAGGTTAGGATAGCCGTCGACAACTTTTCTCCGTTTTGGAATCACATAATGACTAATCCAGGCCTACTACAGCGGATCTTTAAACTGCAGGAACACGGTACGACAGTACGTACTGAAGTGATTGCAGGTTTCACCACATTCCTGACGATGGTGTATATCGTCTTTGTGAACCCACAGATCCTTGGTGTGGCCGGCATGAACACCCAGGCGGTGTTTGTAACCACCTGCCTGATTGCCGCGTTCGGCAGCATCCTGATGGGCCTGGTAGCGAACTTGCCTGTGGCACTGGCGCCGGCAATGGGCCTGAATGCCTTCTTTGCTTTCGTGGTAGTCGGCGCGATGGGCATCTCCTGGCAGGTGGGCATGGGCGCAATCTTCTGGGGCGCTGTTGGCCTGCTGCTGCTGACCATTTTCCGTGTGCGCTACTGGATGATTGCTAACATTCCAACCAGCTTACGCGTGGGGATCACCGCAGGTATCGGTCTGTTTATTGCGATGATCGGCCTGAAAAATGCCGGCATTATCGTCTCAAACAAAGATACGCTGGTGGCTGTAGGCAACCTGACCTCACACAGCGTGCTGCTGGGAGCGTTGGGCTTCTTCATCATCGCGATCCTGGCTTCCCGCAATATCCATATCGCGGTGCTGGTCTCGATTGTGGTGACAACGCTGATTGGCCTGGCGATTGGTGATGTGCAATACGGCGGCGTGTTCTCAGCGCCAACTGGCATTACCTCTATTGTCGGTCAGGTTGACCTGGCTGGATCGCTGAATGTGGGCATGGCTGGCATCATCTTCTCCTTTATGCTGGTAAACCTGTTCGACTCCTCCGGTACGCTGATTGGTGTAACGGACAAAGCTGGTCTGACCGATGAGAAAGGGACTTTCCCGCGCATGAAGCAGGCGCTGTTTGTGGACAGCATCAGCTCGGTGGCTGGCTCTTATATCGGGACGTCTTCTGTTACCGCTTATATTGAAAGCTCATCCGGCGTGTCTATCGGTGGACGTACCGGGTTGATGGCTGTGGTAACCGGCATCCTGTTCCTGCTGGTGATGTTCCTGTCACCGCTGGCCGGGATGGTTCCAGCCTATGCGGCTGCTGGTGCGCTGATTTATGTTGGCGTGCTGATGAGCTCGAGCCTGGCGCGCGTGAAGTGGGATGATCTGACTGAGGCCGTTCCGGCTTTTGTTACCGCCGTGATGATGCCCTTCAGCTTCTCCATTACCGAAGGGATTGCCTTAGGCTTTATCTCTTACTGTGTGATGAAGTTGGGCACCGGCCGCTGGCGTGAAATCAGCCCATGCGTGGTGGTTGTAGCGCTGCTGTTTGTGTTGAAAATCGTCTTTATCGACGCGCACTAACGGCGTTAAGCAGGCCAGCTTCGGCTGGCCTTTTGCTTTACCAGAAGAGGGCGCTCGCCCAGCTTCCCGGTCTGATTACCCCTGAAACACTCTCTCTGTCGGCATACTGGTCAGGCGCAGCATGCGTTGGCCCAGCGCGGGTCTGTTTACCTGAATGTCCTGTAATCGGGTCCAGCTCTGCGCTTCGTCAGACTCCCAAAGATGCAGACGTTCACTACCTGGCGATAACGCACAGGACCAGATCATTAAGGGTTCTACATCGGAAACGGCCTGAATATCTGGAAATTCCAGCGATCGTAAACGGCCCGAGGCAGGATGCAGCCGCAATGATTCGCTGCTGCCTTCTTGCCTGTCGGTCAGCTTCTTCAGGCTTTTACGCAGTGTCCAAAGTTGAATAACGGCTTCACTGGGGTCGTTTTGAGCATTGATCCACGCGCGTTCACCTGAGGAAAGGCCTTGCAGATACTGCTCTTGCGTTTGTCTGCTGTGCGCGCGAACGATCTCAATCCCCAGGCCTGCCCGACCGCCTTCCTCCGCCAGCAATACGCCAATGATGTTCCCCGCGTAAGCCAGGCTAAAATCAGGGAGATCGGGGTCGGCAAAACGTGGGCGGCCACAAGGACTGTGAGTCATCTCAGGAAGCTGAGAGAGGCCATAAACGCGCAGCATCAGGTCAGCCAGCAGCGATCGGGCCGCCAGAAAGCGGACACGGCGCTTTTCAGCCAACGTGCTGGAGAAATTAATCAGGTTTTGTGAGAGTCGCTGTACCGAAGGGGATCCCTGGATAAGGGTTCGGCGTGCAAAATGACTGGCCATCTGTCGCTCCGTGAAAATGGTCGGAAAATCATCGTTGCTATTGTAAGAATTTTCTTAGCAAATATCACCTTTCTTTACTTGTAAGTGAAGACTTTCAGATAAAGATCATGTTTCAGGTCGCACCAGCCTTTCCGTGAAGACGCTGTACCGATCGGGTTGTTCAGCTGTAAAAAAAGAGGGGAAACCTTAGTTTCCCCTCCGAATCATTTGCCGATGCAGAAGCTTGAGAAAATACGCCCCAGTAAATCATCGGAGGTAAACTCACCGGTGATTTCACTTAACGCCTGTTGAGCCACTCTCAACTCTTCTGCCAGCAGTTCGCCAGCACGCGCGCCCAGCAGCTGCTCTCTTCCCTGAAGTAAGTGAGTAGACGCTAACTCCAGCGCCTGCAGATGACGACGACGTGCCAGGAAACCGCCTTCCATATTGCCTGAGAAGCCCATGCTCTCTTTCAGATGGTTGCGCAGCACGTCAATGCCATCGCCCGTTCTGGCTGAAAGGCGAATAAGTGAGTGGCCATTCACTTCGGTTAAACCCTGCACCTCGCCTGTGACATCGGCTTTATTACGCACCACGGTGATCGGCAGCGTGGCCGGCAGGCGGGCAATAAAGTCCGGCCAGATCTCTGCGGGTTCGGTAGCGCCGGTCGTCGTGCCATCGACCATAAACAGCACGCGGTCTGCCTGTTCGATCTCATTCCACGCACGTTCGATGCCGATGCGCTCAACTTCGTCGCTGGCTTCGCGGAGTCCTGCGGTATCAATAATATGCAGCGGCATCCCATCAATATGAATATGCTCACGCAGCACGTCACGCGTGGTTCCGGCAATATCGGTCACAATCGCCGCTTCACGGCCAGCCAGCGCATTCAGCAGGCTGGATTTACCCGCATTTGGGCGACCGGCAATCACCACTTTCATCCCTTCACGCAGCAGGCTTCCCTGACGCGCTTCAGCACGCACGCCATCGAGATCGGCAATGACCTGCTCCAGCTGGGCTTCGATTTTACCGTCTGACAGGAAGTCTATTTCCTCATCCGGGAAGTCGATCGCAGCCTCTACATAGATTCGCAGGTGAGTAAGTGCTTCCACAAGATGATTAACCCGCAGCGAAAACGCGCCCTGCAGTGAGTTCAGTGCGGAACGGGCAGCCTGTTCGGAGCTGGCATCAATCAGGTCGGCAATCGCCTCAGCCTGCGCGAGGTCCAGCTTGTCATTCAGGAAGGCACGCTC
>NZ_JBAVTT010000161.1:0-10257 GCF_049696395.1 Erwinia sp. | reverse complement strand
GAGCGCAAGCTCACTCGCTGATCCAGCCGATTGAAACGGCCCCAGTAACGGCGTCAACGCCGAAAATCAAAGGCATAACCATTTCCGATCTGATGGCGACCAAAGCGACTTACGCCATGATTTTCAGTGGTCTGCCGGAGTCACCAATACAAGACGTTGCGCTGCATAACATCAAGATTGATGCCAGTTACGGCGTGCAGGCAAGGTATGTCGCAGGGCAAGGGGATAATATCAACGTGACCGTGAAGGAAGGGCAGACGATGGAAAAAGGTCCTGATGCAACCCTGCAACTGAATTCCGGCACAGACTAACAGGCAGAACGGCGATATTCCCTGAGTAATCTGGCGGCTTTCAATGTCCGCTCTGTGCAGGAGCGGACGTTGTTAACGACTGTCCATACCGTTAAGTTGGGGGAACATGATAACTTAATGCTACTTTCCTGAGCGAAATTGACACATCACTGACCCTCACAAAGCATCATAATTAAGGACGTCACAGGTTCAACTATGGATGGTCTTAGTTATCAGATAGCATGTGAATAATCAGGTTATTGGTCAGGATGTTTACCTTGCAGCTAAATTTATCAGCGAGATACTCACAACTTCGAGTTATCACTCACCTCTGCGGTTTTCTGGTCCTGCTTTATAGCCTGACCATGCTCCCTCCCTTGCTCGTCGCGCTGGTGAGTAAAGAACAGAGCTGGTTTGCTTTTTTCACCACTTTTGTCGTTTTTTTTACGCTGGGCGGGGCGGCCTGGTGGCTGACAAAAAAGTCGCAGATCCAGCTCCGAACGCGGGATGGGTTTGTCATCATCGTTCTGTTCTGGGTGCTGTTTTCGTTTATCAGTGCGATGCCTTTCTGGCTTGATGAATCCGTCAGGCTGAGTTTTGCCGATGCGCTGTTCGAAGGTGTCTCGGGGATCACCACGACCGGCGCCACGGTAGTTGTCGACGTCAGCAAGCTTCCTAATGCCTATCTCTATTACCGCTCGCAGCTCAATTTTATTGGCGGTCTTGGCGTCATCGTCCTGGCCGTGGCTATTTTACCCATGCTCGGCATTGGTGGAGCCAAACTTTATCAATCGGAGATGCCCGGGCCGTTCAAAGAAGAACGCCTTGCCCCACGTCTGGCTGACGCATCGCGTAATCTCTGGCTGACCTATCTTCTGCTGGGTGTTATCTGCTCCCTGGCCTACTTTCTCGCCGGGATGTCTGCGTTTGATGCACTCTGTCACGGACTTTCAACCGTCTCACTAGGCGGCTTTTCCACGCGCAGTGAAAGTATAGGTTTCTGGGACAGTTCAGCCATTGAGCTGGTTGCAGGGGGGTTCTCTTTGCTTTCGGCAATTAATTTTACCGCCTGGTTTATCGTGTTTACCCGGCGCACGCTTAAGCCACTGCTGCACAACGCAGAATTGCATTTCTTCCTGATGGTCACCTTCGGCATCGTGCTGGTCACGGCATGGCAGGTCTGGCATGCCGGTATGTATGATGCGGGTAAAAGCCTGGTCCACGCTTTCTTTCTGACCAGCTCTATGATCACCGATAACGGGTTGGCCACCAGTGACTATGCTGACTGGCCAGTACATACCATTGTGTTACTACTAACGGCCAGTTTCTTTGGCGGCTGCGTCGGGTCAACCTGTGGTGGGATCAAAGCCCTGCGATTCCTTGTGATGTTCAAGCAAAGCCGCCATGAACTTCATCAACTGGCGCATCCCCGTGCAATACTGAGCATCAGAGTGGGCAACAGTATCGTGACTGACCGGGTGTTACGTTCTGTGTGGAGTTTTTTCTTTCTTTATATCCTGATCACCGTGTGCTTCGTCATCTCACTGAATATGATGGGGTATGACATTTTGACGGCATTTGCCAGCGTTGCCGCATGCATCAACAATATGGGACTGGGATTTGGTGAAACCGCGTCAACTTTTGGCACACTGAATGAGGGCGCAAAATATATGCTCTGTGCCGCCATGGTGCTGGGTAGACTAGAGATTTATCCGGTTTTAATTTTGTTTTCACGTTTCTTCTGGCGTAACTGATGTCATTAATGCGTACCTGCCTGGCGGGTACGCATCAATCCCATTGCGCTAATCTGCAATAACGGTTGATTGGCTCCCCGTTGACTTACACAGAATGATGTTAGCAATGTCCGTTCCTCGCTCTTAGCAGACCTTGCCCAGTACGCTGGTCGGCTCCGTGCCTGGAACAGACGTTGTTAGCATCGCTGATGCCCTATTCATATGGGGCAGCTAAAGGAATATAAAATGGTTGTTACTCTAGGAAATAATGGATACATAGTCAGAGCCAATTTGCGAGGTGTAGAAAATGAAAGAAATACAGTTAATGGCTGATTATCATTGCCATCCATTATGGGGATGAGAGCCGGATAATTTTGGGGATATATCTCCAGAAGGATTACCAATATCTTCGATTTACAAAATAGTCTTGAGGATTGGGCCAAGCGATATGATGCCATACTCAATATAGATGATTCGGCATTATGTGATTTTAGCAGCTTGCAAGCGAAAAAATTATTTATTGAGGATGGTTATAAATTAGCTGAACGTTTTCAGAAAGAATTGGGAAGTACATACAAAATCATATATTACTCGAACTACTAAATCATACTCAATGCTCGATCAGGGTGACTATTCCCCCAGGTTCTAACGCACATCTTCTCTATCTGGGCTGTCAGGGATGATGAAGTAATGATTTGGCCTTATTACTCTGCTCTCTTCCCTGAAAGCAGTGCCAGTTAAACGCAAACGTGATGACTGGTAAGAGAGTTACTGACGTAGCGGTGAATCATCAACGCCGGCGGTTCATTCACAGGAGGAACGTTTACTGTTCCAAACCAGACAGGATTAGCCGGGCAGACGGAGCCACAAATGTAGGTAGGTATGTCCGCAAACGTACCAGCTATGGGTCTGTGGACATGGCCTGTAGAAATGGCGAGTAGTCTGGCCGGGGCGCGTCTAATCAAATCTTCCATCTCAGGTAAACCTCTGCACATCGTTTCGTCTAGCGTTGGTATGCCAGATGCAAATAGGTGATGGTGCAAAAACAGCAATGACGGAGGGTTGCCTGCGTCGCTAAGTTGGTTATCCAACCATTTCAGATGGTCAGTCACACTGCCGTAATCCTTATAATCAATCGTCGAATCCAGACCAATCAGGCGAATGCCACCGGTATTATGGATTAAGTGCAGAGCCTCTCCTTGAGCATCGTGCACCCACCGGTTCTCATCCCAAACAGAACGCATCAAACTTCGGTCGTCTGAGTTACCCGGCAGGATCAATGAAGGGTAATTTTGCTGATTCAGGCGGTCAGCTATCTGTTTATAACCTTCCTGCCAATGCCCATCCGTTAGATCACCTGTAATTACCAGTACGTCCGGTTGCAGATGCGTAAGCCAATTTAGTACCTGGTCGAACCGAAACAGATGATCATTTTCGGTTGAGGCGTGAATGTCTGAAACCTGCGCAATCAGCATAAAGACCTCATACGATTACTTTGAGGGGAACAAGACCGTGATTTATGGCCATGAATCCGGTTTCGAATTTCATGTTTTTCACCACGATGGCAACAATGGACAGATTAATTAGGATCAGTAATTCAAAAGTTACGGTGAATCAGGCTGGCAACAAAGGCGGTCGGGAATTCACAATGAATCGCTAAGTTCAATTCCGGCTGCTCAGAGCCAATGTTAGCAGGGATGCGTAAGATCCGCTCCTCCCTAACAGCCGACATTTTCCAACTTAGTGGGCTGGTTAGTGCCAGGAGCGGACATCACCAGTATTAAGACTCTGGTCACTCCAAATCTGACTCTTAACCGTCCAGGAAAATAGGGCATCTTCATTAGAAGTTTTCTGGAATTTGTCGAGATAAATGAGGGTGCTTCGCCATACTCGCTACTCCGGCTGCATTTTTCTGTTCCATCCAAAAGTGTCGGCGCAGGGTGATAACCATTGACGGATTTTGGAATTGCACGACAGCGCCTCGGGTTCGAGCAAGCGCGCTCCAAAATTGGCATGCCGCAGGAAGCGCATATCCAGGCATTGCTCAAGTTGCCCAGCCAGCAGGGGAAAATCCATGAGGCTGTATAGTCGTGGCCATTTGATCAATTTTCGGTAGCGCAGTTGCTCCGACTCGATGCGCAAGTCATCATTTGGTCGCCATTGAATGTTGAACAGCTTGTCATGACGCGATAGGTCGACCAACCAGTTTCCGTTAGATGGGATGCGCAAATCCAGTTTCAGGCTTTCAGGCCGCAAGTTGTTGCGCTTGTAAAACCAGTGCTCAGGCGGTTCGTTGGTTAGGTCGACGGAACACCCGCTATATGACACCTCGGCAACACCGAACCTTGCAAACCATTCGGCTACTTCGGGGTGGGTAGAATGGTCGAACATATTTTGCATGCTCCTTAGAAAGCGTCATTTAGCACAACAGCTTATCGCTCATAGCAGCCCAATAAAATCCTTTGGGCTGCTTCGTGCCAGAGGCGGACACTGCAAATATTGGCGCAAGAGTTTCGCTGGTGCTTACAGTTGCTCATTTGGGATGTGCCAGGTCATCAGGGAACACGCCTCAGTAGTCACTTCCTAATGAGTCGCAGTCCTCTCGCAACGACATGGTTGAACTCATTACAATGGGTATGCTCCGGTTCTGTACACCGGGCAACATGCTTCAGCCCCCTGCTTAATAGTTGCAACCTTCGAATAGTGCGATCAATTTCACTGGCTCGATGAGAAAGAAGATCGCGATCAATCACAGTCGGCTTTTCTGTGTTCAACATTACTGCCATTTCATCCAGAGTAAATCCTGCAGCCTGTCCCAGGGCAATCAGTTTCAGTTTATTCAGCACATTTTTGTGGTACTGCCTTCTCAGACCGTTGCGACCGATAGGGGTGATTAATCCTTTCTTTTCGTAAAACCGCATCGTCGAGGGCTGAATGCCTGCCAGATCTGAAATTTCCCTTATGTCCAGTTCTTCCTTCATTGACTTAAACCTGACTTTAAGTTGCAAACTGATGGTCAACTTAGCATCCCCCAAGTATGAGGACACGAAAATTGGATAGGGTAAATGTGTTTAAGGCAATCATGACAGGTATCGGCGCAACGATTGTCATGGATTTGTGGTCACTATTCCAAAAGCACATCATTAACGTGCCTCCATTGAACTATGCCTTGGTTGGGCGGTGGGTTTTATGGATACCGAAAGGAAGACTTAGGCATAACACGATAGTTTCAACGTCTTCTGTACATAAAGAACTTTTCACTGGCTGGGCTTTTCATTATTTGACCGGGATACTTTTTGCCTTTATACCGCTTTTACTGAACGGGCCAGCATGGTTCAAAGAACCCTCTTTAATAACGGGTATGCTGGCTGGTCTGATAACTTCTCTTGCACCGTTTATGATTCTGCAGCCCGCATTTGGTTTCGGTATAGCTGCTTCCCACACGCCTCGCCCATGGCTGGCGCGGTTGCTAAGTGCGCTTACACATTTGGCTTATGGACTGGGACTTTATATCACGGCTCTATCATGGTATTTTGGAAGTAGAAAATTTACTTACGGCAATTAAGAAATGCTCTGCTTCTCGCTCAAAGCGGCTCTCGAAGCCGCTGGATATATGAGTAGTGAAGAACGCTCACTGTCAGTGATCATGGTCCCTTAGGAAGACTGTCAGCACATCCTTCGGAGGAACACCTCCACATTCTGAAATTAACCAGCCCACGGCTCCCCGATGGTAGGTTCCATGAAAAAGCATATGATTTAGCATGTCCATGGCTGTCATCTCTCCGTTACCGCCGTCGACAAAACTGAACTTAATGGTTTCTCCGAGATCAGCTGAAGTCATTGAGTTAACATGCTGGATATACCAATCCACACCGCCAACCATTTTAACTTCAAGCTCATCTACAGACGGTGTTTCAGGGGTATTTAAAGCCGTGTAATCGTGTTGCTGACCCGAAATATTTGCTCTGAAAATCATATCAACTACATGAATATGATTCATCAGCCTTAGCATCAGGTGACGTTTTTCTGCATAAGCTGACTCGTTGATAAATTTAATTATTTTTAGCGTTTCGGAATCAATCCAACGCTTGTACCTCAACAGTGTAACTATTGTGTCCTTTGCCATAATTTTCTCCAGACTTGCCTTTACCGATAGCATATCAATAACGAACTTTTTCTTGGCAGAGTTCATTTTTTATAAAGCCACAGTTTGAACGGGAGGCGTCCGCTCTTAGCGGACAAGGCCCAACGAGCGGGGGCGGTTCGGCAGAATGGGCGTTTTGCCGAACGGTAAAATCTTCCTCTCCACTCTTTGCCATAAGCGGACAGGGATAACATCCGGGCAAGTGCACAAAACGCATCCCATGGAGGAAGAAATTCACTTCACATTTCAGGATTGCTGTCAGGTGGACAAGCCTTTCCAATGATATCAGCCAGAAACTCCATAACCACAACAGCTGAGGGATCACGTCGGTACTCTGGATAGGCAACCAGCCACATACTCCTGACTGGGGCGCGCGAATTTACAGTCAGTTTTATCAGAGCGTTGTCAGAGTCCCCCATAAAACAAGGTAACGTAACCAGACCCACTCCTCTCCTTGCGGCTTGCTGCTGTGCCATCAGGTCGCTTGCCCTGAATATAATCCTTCTACCGTCCAGCAGGGATTCCAGCCATTTCTGTTGTGTTACATGCTCCAGAGAGCTCTCATAGGCAATGAATACCCAACTTTCAGGCGGCACTGTAAGCCAGGAAGGTGAGGCATACAGGCCGAAACGCATCGTACCGATCCGGCGAGTAAGCAAATCGGGATCATCCGGTCTTGTCAGGCGTACCGCGATATCAGCCTCGCCTTTGCTCAGTTGCACATGATGAGATGCGCCTGATAATGAGAGCGAGATATTTGGATGACTCTGCGCAAAATCAGCCACGGCAGGCGCAATCAAGTGTGCAGCTACAGCCGGAGAGGCGCTGATCCTGACAACAGCCGCTGGCGCAACAGACAGCGATTTAGCCTGTAGGTAAATACGATCTGCGATCCTGTTCATTTCATCAGCAGCAGAGGCAATGATTTTACCCTGTTCCGTAAGGGCGGTTCGCCGGGGCAAACGTTCAGTAAGACGAAGGCCTAGTGAATTTTCGAGGGCGGCTATTCGGCGGCTGACGGTGGCGTGGTCAACATGAAGCTCTTTTGCCGCAGCGGACATGGAGCCCCTGCGGGCCAGAGCAAGAAAGTAGTGTAAATCCTGCCAGTCCATTTTCTTTTTCCTTGTGCATTTTTACCCCTATATGGTTCTTTTATACCCGTATTTTACCTGGCTTATACGACTTTATAATCTTTCCCACTTAAACAGTGAGGACAGAATATGTCAGTAGCCATCGTTATCAGCCAGCCAGGTGGTCCCGAAGTTCTTAAAGCAATTAAAATGGTGCTGAATAAACCCGGACCCGATGAAGTTCAGATTAAGCATGAGGTGATCGGCGTTAATTTTGTTGATATTTACTTCCGTTCAGGGCTTTACCTCCAGCCATCTTATCCGGTAGTACCCGGGTTTGAGGGGGGCGGGACGGTAACAGCCGTTGGGCATAACGTTCGTACTTTCTCCCCGGGAGATCGGATTGCCTATACCGGAAACCCGATGGGAGCTTATGCAGAGTTCAGGAACATCCCGGCCAGCCGGGCGGTTAAATTACCTGATGGGGTTGATACACGAACCGCCGGCAGCTCCATGCTGAGAGGTCTGACCGCTCACATGTTGCTTCACAAGGTACGAAATGTGAAGGCGGGTGACTGGATTCTGGTTCATTCGGCTGCGGGCGGCCTGGGGCAAATTGTTACCCGCTGGGCAACCATGAAAGGGGCTCGGGTTATTGGTACAACGGGGTCTGCTGAGAAGGTGAAAATTGCGCAGGCAGCTGGCGCAGCTGAAGTTCTTCTTCACACAGATACGGCATGGCCTGATGCAGTGCGCGAAATTGCGGAGGGTCGCGGAGTACATCTTGCCATTGATGGGATTGGAGGAATCCTGCTCTCTTCAACACTCAGCGTGGTACGCCCTTTTGGCATAGTAGCAAGCATGGGCCAGCCCGCAGGGCCTATTCCACCCGTGCGCGTAGAGGATCTGGGTTTCGCCCGCTCAATAGCACTGATACGGCCAAGTTCAATCGCCTATGCCGACAATGCCGATCTCTACAGGAAGGGGGCGGAAGACCTCATTGCAGCCCTTCAAAACGGACTGGAAAATCCGGTGGGGGCTGAATATGCCCTGACGGATGCGGCAAAAGCACACGCTGATCTTGAAGCCGGGCGTACTACAGGAAGCGTGATACTTACTGTTTAACTAAAGTCGAAGTAAGGGTAAAAGCAGAGCCAGCCAGTTCTGATTTTACCCATTACACAGGAATATGACTGTATTTTCACGGTTAGAAAACGGCCTTTTGACTGATCCACACAGTTAAAGAGACCAGGTTAGCTGAAAATGTTTATCGCTTTCATCCTGCTGAACCAGCAAGGCTGCTTTTCGCTTAGCGGACATAGCTCATTCCAGGAAATACTGTTCATCCGTGAGCCGTTCACAGGACAGCCGCTCAAAAGGGGTAATTTTTAGGCAAGTCATTCAATTTTGAATGGGATATTCATCCGCATTGGTCGACTTCCTAACTTTGCCCCCGTCACTGCATCAATTGCAACAGGATGAATTTCCATGCCTGTCTCTTCATCGATATAACTTGCAAGGTTGTTGGCACAGTTTCGTTGCGCCCACGCTCCGAACATCATTAGTACGGGTAGGAAGTCATAACCTGCCTCTGTCAGCACGTACTCTTCGCGTAAAGGTCGCTCTGAATACACGCGTTTATTCAGCATACCCGCCTCAACCAGTGAACCCAGTCGCTTGGTGAGCATGGTTGGCGCTATCTCCAGGCTTTTGCGGAACTGATCAAACCTCGTCAGCCCGGCATGTGCATCCCGAAGTATAAGGAAACTCCAGGTATCACCAACAGATTCAAGACCGCGGGCAACGGGGCATTGAAGGACAGATTTTTGCAAATTCATATTCCTGCTCACTCAGTATCATTATAGTAGTGACTTAATATCTTTTTGATAGTAACATTCTGAGCAGTGGCAATCCAGCCTCTCCCGAAGGAATCTAAAATGAATCAGCAGGAAAATGGTACGGCTCTTGTGACGGGGGCATCATCAGGTATTGGTTTAGCCACAGCTCAGTCATTAGCAAAAATCGGTTATCGGGTTTTTGGAACAAGCCGCAAGACGGTTATCAGCCCTCCGGGAGTGACCATGTTGTTGTGCGATGTGAAGAGCGATGAGTCTGTGAAGAACATGATTGCGGAAATAATCAATCAGACCGGACGTATCGATCTCGTCGTCAATAATGCCGGGGTGGGCCTGCTTGGCGGGGTAGAAGAGTCCTCTATAGCGCAGGCGGAACAACTTTTTAACGTCAATGTTTTTGGTGTTGCGCGCATCGTCAACGCAGTGCTGCCGATCATGCGCGATCAGAAAAAAGGAAGAATCATTAACATGAGCTCTATCCTGGGACTGATCCCTTCACCTTTCAATGCCTATTATGCCTCTACAAAACATGCCATCGAGGGTTATACAGAATCCCTCGACCATGAAGTGCGGCAATTTGGTATTCGGGCAGTATTGGTACAACCCGGGGTGACGCGAACCGCTTTTGAGGAAAATCTAACGCGCGCTGACCAGCCAATATCAGTGTATACAGAGGACCGTTCACGTAGCGAAGCGCTGATGCGCAAATGGGTTGAAGCCGGGGATACCCCGCAGGTTGTTGCTGATACGGTCCTGAAGGCAGCTACAGCCCTCAAGCCTCGCTTACGTTATTCAGCGGGCAAACAGTCCAGTCAGGTACGTGCATTGCGCCGTTTTCTGCCAGGTTCTGTTTTTGACCGGATAATGCGTAAATTTAATGAGTTTCCGTCCTAAATATTCAATAGAACTTTTTTATTCCCATTGTATGGGCAAGCCAGTGTGCGGACTCAAGAACCTGCAAGCCGAAAGAAAGTCCGCTGTCTCACCCTGCGGGCCTCCATCGCTGACGCAACAGCATTTCACCACTATGGAATAAGGGGCGCCAAGTCCTGGCATCAGGCAATGCTACGCAGGGATTTTATGCTTACCCGTATAGATTCAGCAGCAGGACTGGCCTGCTGCCGAATGGGATCACTTGCTTGCAGGCAGCGGTGCATATTCTAC
>NZ_JBAVTT010000160.1:0-3127 GCF_049696395.1 Erwinia sp. | reverse complement strand
CCGCCGCAAATTCAGACGGCGTCTGATAATTCAGCGTGGAGTGCGGGCGGCACTCGTTATAATCCTGACGCCATTCACTGATGGTTTTCCTGGCATGGCTGATGTCGCTGAACCAGTGTTCATTCAGGCATTCATCGCGAAAGCGTCCGTTGAAACTCTCAATAAATCCGTTCTGTGTCGGCTTGCCGGGCTGGATAAGTCGCAGCTCCACGCCATGCTCAAAGGCCCATTGATCGAGCGCGCGGCAGGTAAACTCCGGGCCCTGATCGGTCCTTATCGTAGCCGGATAGCCGCGAAATAGCGCAATGCTGTCCAGAATACGCGTGACCTGCACACCTGAAATCCCGAAGGCAACGGTCACCGTCAGGCACTCCTTCGTGAAGTCATCCACGCAGGTCAGGCACTTGATCCTGCGACCGGTGGCCAGCGCGTCCATGACGAAATCCATCGACCAGGTCAGATTAGGTGCCGCCGGGCGGAGCAGGGGCAGACGTTCTGTTGCCAGGCCTTTACGACGTCGTCTACGTTTTACTCCCAGGCCACTGAGATGATAAAGCCGGTACACGCGCTTGTGATTAACATGAAGCCCTTCGCGGCGCAGCAGCTGCCAGATGCGGCGGTAGCCAAAACGCCTGCGCTCCAGTGCCAGTTCGGTGATGCGTCCGGATAAATGCGCATCCGACGCCGGACGCTGCGCTTCGTAGCGGCAGGTCGACAGGGACAAACCTGTCAGCCTGCAGGCACGACGTTGCGACAGACCGGTCGCATCACACATCAACACCACGGCTTCCCGCTTCTGGTCTGTCGTCAGTACTTTCGGCCCAGGGCCACCTGAAGCGCCTCCTTATCCAGCATGGCTTCGGCAAGCAGCTTCTTGAGTCTGGCGTTCTCTTCCTCAAGTGACTTCAGACGCTTAACCTCTGGCACCTCCATACCACCATATTTTTTACGCCAGGTGTAAAACGTGGCATCGGAAATGGCATGCTTGCGGCAGAGTTCACGGGCGGATACCGCGGCTTCAGCCTCGCGGAGAATACTGATGATCTGTTGGTCGGAAAAACGCTTCTTCATGGGGATGTCCTCATGTGGCTTATGAAGACATTACTAACATCGGGGTGTGTTAATCAACGGGGAGCAGTTCAAATATACCATGCATTTCATCAGTTTTTCATTATGATTATATGTAGTTAGCGAACGCGAAATCGCGCTGAAAATTCAGTTTTAAAAGGAGCGTAAAATGAGTAAAAAAAGAAGAGTTTAAAAAAGGTATCAGGTGATCCCAGAAAGCGCGAGTAGAAAGGGCGCTTAAACTCCATGAATTTATCGATATGGATAACCCACGTGATGTGGAGAGGCTTAGGCCAGAAGCGATTGAAGAAAAATCGTTAGACATGGTGGGAGAGTTCTATGATTGGTATCCACATTGTTTGACGTTCATCGGACTGTACAGGCGCGAATGTATGGGGATATCTGTGCGCCTAAACCTGCGTTCAGCAGAGGTTATTGAGATGCTGGACACTAGCACACTAAGGCAGCATTACCGCAATTACTGAAAACAGATATTAGCTCTTAATTTGCGGGGGAAATGCTGATTTAATGGGTGTTCGAACGTCATATCCGGATTGACTATCAGACAGGGTCCGTCCATATATAATACCACGATGGAGTCGTTCAACGGCAGCCTGCGGCAGGAATGTCTCAAAGAGAGAAGGTTTATGTCCATGGAGGATGCCTGGTGCAAAATCGTGGCCTAGCGTATACCCTGTAAAAAGGCGTCTTCATTCTGCGCTGAACTGGATGACTCCGTCCAAATTTGCCTAAAAAAATCTGCCGGTTGCCAGAATAAGCAACAAACATAAGCCAGTTATTCCTGATTATCCTTGGACCTTATTCAGGATATGAGTAGCTTTATGAAAATCATTTGACCATTGCAAAAAAACCGGGCAGTACGCTTCATAAATGCGGTACTTCGTTATTTCCTATAGCGTATTTCTTATGTTGTCACTCTATATTGATATTGTCATCAGTTAATAACGGTTTCAGTCTGGATGAATTAACTTTTCGCTCGGCATGGTACAGACTGTGCGCATCCTGCATTCGTAGCCACCACTCTGGGGAACTGCCGATAACATAGGACAGACGTATTGCCATTTCAGCGCTGATAGCAATCTGTTGTTTTGTTACACGCTTAAGCCTCGATGGCGACACATCGAGGGCCACTGCCACTTCTTGCAAAGTTAAGTTAAGAGCGGAGATATTATCCGCAACCAGTTTGCCCGGATGGGGCGGATTATACTGCTTCATCGGTGGAGAACCTCATAGTGAGAACTCAAACGTCACCATCAGTAACTTCGATGGTGATGTGCCTATCGGTGCTGACCATCTTCTACAACAAAAACTAAGCCTAAGCTTAAATTCACCAAAAAACTCGAATCGCTACTCCTTTGGCCTAACTTCCGATCAGCGGAGCCAATATCATGCCGCAATTCTGTGTTTTAAGGGTACAAGATTATTGGTCAGGGTCACCGTGCTGACGGGCAAATACAGTCACTGTTTAACGCAAGCCAGTCCTGACTGGGTCAAAAAAAGATATAGAAGGTTTTAATAAAAACGTTCCGCGCAGACAAATTTAATACATACGCATGTGGTGGCCACGAGCGTGCACGTTGCTAAGAATCTCACGTAGTTCCCACCGGTAAACCGGCGGCCAAGCGTAAATAGTTACTTCATTCAACATCTTTATTATCCCGATCGAGCCGTACCTGAACCTTGGTTGCCCCCACCGACATGGTTACCGCCAGCACTATTGCGGCAATAGTGGCGATGAATACGGCATTCCTGAGCAACGCTTCCACTGGATAGCGATGAACCAGACGTCTGTTGACCATACTCACAGCCATTAATCCTACAATGTTTACTGCAAACATAAAGCAGATACGCAGAAAGAAGCTGCAGACTGGGCCCTCGGAGAGGGATACGCAGTACACGTTGCACTGGACTGACCCCGCCCCGGTAGACGATCCTGCCCTATAGTTTGAGCATAGGAGGAGCGTATGGGCACACCACGATTTACACCTGAATTTAAGGAAGAAGCCGTCCGTCAGATAACGGAACGCGGTTATTCCGT
>NZ_JBAVTT010000159.1:0-5378 GCF_049696395.1 Erwinia sp. | reverse complement strand
TTTTATCAACCGCCCCTGCACCAATCATCCCGGATAATGAAGCGGGAATATATGATTTGAGGCTGATGGACACCAGCGCCGTAGCGACCGCGAGAATTGCATAAAGCGAAGCGCGGAACCACAGCTTACGGGTTAACTGATGGACTAACCACTGCCATTTAGATGTCATCACTATTCCTTTTTATAAACGCACGAGGCGTAGTTGCGCAATAATACCCTCTTTCAGTTAGGAGAAATGCCATCCAAATCGGAAGTCTCACCGCCAAGGCTTTTTTTAATACGAACAGGTGCTTAACCCGGTACATCGGCGCTCCCCTTCACCGAAAACTTTTAATCCGGTGGAGTCGATAACCTGATGGGCAATTTCGCCGCGCGCAGCGGGAGGCGAAAGACACGTTTGAGCATCAGTAGGGTGGTAATAGCGATCTCAGAATAACGCTGAGGACGGCCCCGCGAAGAAGTTTTTGGTTCGTCAAACCCGGCCTGAATGGCTGACTCATCAAGCCAGAATGTCAATGAGCCCCGGTTGACGGGTGCCTTATTGTAGGTGGCCCAGTGGGTGATTATGAACGTTTGTTTTGCCATGTGATATCGCAGCAGGATAAGGAGTGTGGTGTTCTGATCCTGACTACGGCCAAAACTTCGATTTATTCAACAAAGCCCAATGCCTCGCGAACTTCCGCTTTTCGCTCTAAGCGGACTAACCCCAGTGATAATCTTGCAACAGCAGCCCGGAGCCTTAAGCTCCATTGAAACCACTCAGGTATTGCCTTAATTATACCCACCAGATGCTTATCCTCACCTTTGGCTCTACGACAGATCTTGTTGTCAACCTGACTGAGCTATTTGGCTTGGGACTGATAGCGGAATTCAATTCCAGCAGTTGACTAACGTCAACGCGTTCACCGCGCCTGAAAGGCGCTCTGAGGTCGCACGCTGTAGCGTGCGGGTATGTTCCTGCTTCTGCGTGTTCGTTGGCCATGTTCCGGCCGGTCCGGCGCGGAGGGCTTATCAGTAGCAACGTCAGTCGTTTAGTACAAGGGTGAAATGCACGCCCGAAGCGCCCTTGTTCTGCTCTCATGCCGCTGCTTCCTAGCCTTCACCGCGACGAACTCACCGAAACATCCATTTAACGCAGGGGAGCACCAGCATGAACACACACAACATCAAAGGCACCGCTTCAGAATCTACCGAATCATCATTTGAAGCCGTCAGCGACAACGTGCGCTTTTTCAGCCGGCTGCACGTGCGTGATGCGCAGGGCGGTTATGTCATGGCAACGGAGAGCCAGATCTTGGCGGAGGCCGTGCTGGCAATCGATTATCGTTATCCTACAGGGGCCTGTTTCACCTCATCCACGGCCTCTGCAGAATATTTCCGGGCGAAGCTGGCAGGGTGTGAGCGTGAGGTGTTTGCCGTGTCCTTCCTTAATAATCAGCATCAACTGCTGGCGTATGAAGAGGTTTTTCAGGGATCAATCGCGTGTGTCGAAGTCCATCCGCGTGAAATCGTACGTCGTGCGCTGCAGCATAATGCCGCTGCCGTCATCCTGAGCCACAATCATCCGTCAATTACGCCGGAGCCGTCCAAAGCGGATATCGCCATCATGGTGCGCTTACAACAGGTAATGGAACTGGTGGGCGTAAGAGTGATCGATCACCTGATTGTGGCGGGAAACGACGTGGTATCACTCGCCGAACGGGGACACGTCTGAGTTATAGCTGAGGCAGGGGCTGGTCTGCCAGGTTCTGGCGTGCTTTGTCACGTACGGAAGGTCAGTAAGCTTAGCCGAACCGCAGGCAGAAGGTTGTATCGTGTCGGTGTTCAGTTCTGAAAATCTTGAGAAACTGCATGTGCTAGGGCATGGCGCTGATGACAGATGAAAAGGCCGATGCGCTTTTTTGTACCTGCATGCTAAGGCCGTTTGCAGAAGTCAGCGAGGCGTGCTGGGTCGGCTGACGGTCTTACCCTCGCTGGGCTGGTATTCAATGCCCGCAGGCAGTGCGTTTAAATCCAGTGAAATGTATTCAGGCAAGGTGAGGAGTAGAAGATGCCTTTTTACATGTCGCGATTATGCCTGGACGATACACGCGGTCTGCGGCGGTGCGGGTAGAGCAAAGCGCGCATTAAAAAAGCAGACATCAACCTGCGCTCTTATGTCCGGTTCGGGGGGAACGCTTACCCGTAACATCTACCACGACGAACACACTTCATGCTCACTGAATTCAGCAGATAAAAAAGCCGCCCTGTAAGGCGGCTTTCTCGTTTTTCAGCCAATCAGTCAATGAACGAGGCGACCGGGATGCCGAAGCGACGGGAGAGGTTACGCATGTGATCGAGCGTCAGTTTGCGTTCGCCTTTCATGATCATGCTGACCAGGGATTTGCCCCCGATCTCCTCTTTAAAATCACTCTGATTCAGATGGTGCTGATCCATGATGACCCCGAGCATGGCGACTGCTTTTGGCAGCCCGGCCAGTGATGCATTCCACTGGGCAAACTCGGGGGCGGCATTTTCGTAGGCCTCGATTTTATCAGCCAGTACGTGGATTAGTGGGTTTTCATCATCATGATCAATCAGGTATTCCACGAGCTCAAGGGCAGCCTCATATTCCGGTTTGGAAATGGTCACAGCGCTTGCCTTCAGAAACGGAAATTCCTGAACCAGTACCGCAGTCGCGTTTAAGGCCGCCTGGTATTTTTCTGCTGTCTGCATCATTGTTTGTTACTCCTGTAATGATCCGTTAGCCGGTCATACTCTTTGTGAGTCACGATGTGCTTAACAAACAATTCCTGTGACTCAAAACTGATATAGGCAATCAGGCGCAGGTTATTTCCGCCAATATCGATTACCCACCACTTATCCCGGTATTTGAACCTGTCCAGGCTTGGGAACGTTGCCCTGAGGACGTCCGGGGTAATAAATCTCCCATCATTAAGTGCTTTTGACACTCTGAGCAGTGCTGCCCCCTCATTTGGATAGAGGACTGCGGCATCCCTGAAGCGCCGCTGACTGACAACTCTCATGGCATTCCTCTGCGCTGCTTGTCTCCATGAATCTTATCAAAACAAGCTAACATTCACAATAAGTGAACCTAAGGCAATTTTCTGCTGGCCGGTCCCTCGCATACAGGGCTTTTGAACCAGTATGGGAGGGACCTCAATGAGCATAGTGAAAGCAACTATTCTGTCGCCATTATTGATCAGTCTGGTAAGGATTTCGTATGCCGGCCACGCATGAAACACGCCCGACGTAAGCTCTGGCTTTTAAACCGAGTGTTACGCAGCGTTACTGACGGCGTAAAGATCAATTCGGCCTCACCGAGTAAAGCCTTTACATTATGCGGTTGGCCACGGCACCTATTAGGGCTAAATCGCGCTGAGTTCGCGTGCTAAAGGTGGTCGAGGAAATAGCAAACCAGAACCGTATCTACCAGACGACCACAAACCTGCTTACATCGAAGAATTTATTGGCATCCGTTTAGGGCGGTGAAGTAATGGGGCATTAGATAAGTCACCGTTGCAAAAAGATGTGTTTTTACACCAGTAAAAATTAAAATACTGGGATCATGTTAGGATTAAAGAGTGTAGAGGTTTAGTTACAATATTTAAATATGATTAAGCCTTTTTAAATCCATTTAAACCTGATTTCCGTGGTTATCTTTCGACAAAAAAAGTGTGCCACTGTTAAGCTCAAGCGCCCTTTGATAGATCTTCCCGTAGGGGCCAGAGGCCCGCAGCTTTGTAAAGCTTCTTGTAACTAAATATTTATGTTGCTTCAGTAAATGACACTTGAGCAAATGATTACACTCAGATAAACGTCTAAGGCGCTAGCTAATGCCCAGTTTCACCGGTACCATTCAGACGACTGATAGAGGGTTTATCTTTCTAGGCGGCACTTAAAATAGAGTCAATAAACACCTATACTCTGCGCAGAATGAAATTAAAGAAATAATTACTCATCATTATGGTAGCAGCAGCTCGTTCACTCCATCAATACGATTTCGGAATGTAAACCTTGCTACCTTATTTATTAAGGTTGGCATTTTTATTCTGAATTTAGCTTTTACATGTTAACGGGTTACTTCTGCGTACTAAGTCCCGATTTTTCTCTGAAACGCGGAATAGGACTTATGGCCAGAGCCATCATTTTTTTGTAATTTGAGAGTGCCGCATATTTCAGTAATAATATGGATCCCACCAAAAATATTTCTCATACAATTTCCCGATAGTTTCATCAAGGTCATTTTGAGCTGACGAACCTCCTTTTGGAAATGTGATCGCGAACCATTCCCTCATCACTTTCGATGAAAGTCAGGAAAGATGGAAAGATGGAAATATGGAAATATGGGGTAAGGTTAAGGAAGCTCATTTAAGGAATCTAATACCTCATCTGATGGGATAACGCAGGCAGTTATAATTTTTAACTGGGTTTTCTTGTGCGCGAATATCCAGAGGTTCTGGCTTCTAATATTTACGCTAGTCATGATATTAGTCTTGGTGTTGATTTTAATGGCTCAGGATTGATTACAGTAGTGCACTTATTCATTATTTTATGTAATAGGGGAAGTCAAAGGGCAATAAGTTATTAACTATAAATATGCTCTGAGTCTGAATTGTTATCAGCATGCTTTTTTATTTATAAGTCAGGTGACCCATCTGAATATTCATCTTAGTAAGTGTTATTTTTTATTCGAACGTAGAAATTAATTATATATAAATAATAATTCCGTGATTTGAAAGGCAGTACTCTGGATTGATTGTGAAATTTTTTATTGTCCAAGTGTCCTGTGCGTAAACTTGTTAATTTAATTTTATATCTTACTGATAGATCGAGTTATTTTATCTGTGTCATCTCTGCAGTTTCCCATTTGAGCTTCTTATGCAGCTCATTAACTACCCGCCTGTCAAATGACTCGATATACTACACACCTTACGCAAGATTGTTTCCTTCGGAAAAATATAGCAAGAACATAGGGTTAGGGAAGTATGAAAAGTTCATTGCTTTTTGAGGAATCACGAAACCTATAGGAAAGTGATAGGAATTCTATGAGTAAAGCAGAGGAAACCTATAGGAAAGTGATAGGAATCCTATGAGTAAAGCAGAGGAAACTTATAGGAAAGTGATAGAAATCCTATAAGTAAAGCAGAGGAAACTCATAGGAAAGTGATAGGAATCCTATGAGTAAAGCAGAGGAAAATGATAGGAATTCTATGCCCCATGAATACACGACCTATGGGTTCCTATGGTAAATCCTATAGGATCCTATGTGTGATTCTATAAGTTCCTATAGGATCTTGGGTCTGCAATTTTGTCAGTGCTCGTCGACCTGTCACTTGGCAAATGTCTAGCATTTTGGAGAGGGTGTACGGTTAAAT
>NZ_JBAVTT010000158.1:0-11491 GCF_049696395.1 Erwinia sp. | reverse complement strand
TGATAAGCAAAGTATCTGCGACATGGACGTCGCAGCTAAGCCCCCAGGGATGGGTTCACGGCGTCTTTGTGTTCAACCTTCTCTTCCTGACCTGTCACCAGAACTTCAGAAAACTTGCAGGGTCATAGCACTAAACAGGCCCTGACCTGCCACAGAACATTCAGGCAACTTGCAGGGGCACAACACCAAACAAGCCCTGACCTGCCACAGAATATTCAGACAACTTGTGGGGTCACAGCGCCAATCGCGCCCTGACCTGCCACAGAATATTCAGGCAACTTGCTTAAGCCCAGCAAAAAACTCCGTTGAGTCTGTGTCTGAAATCCTGAACCAACTCACCTTAGTGCCTCACCGGCGCTGCGAAAATTACTTCGCGATTTTCGCCAGCAGATTCTGTACAAACTTTGGCACCACTTCGCTGGCTAAACCGTAGTCTTTCTCTTCGAACTCACTGCCGACCTGGCTTGGTTCAAGGTTCAGTTCAACAGTGTGCGCGCCCTGCAATTTGGCTTCGTGAACAAAACCAGCCGCGGGGTAAACGTGACCAGAGGTGCCGATAGCGACAAAATAGTCAGCCTCACTGATTGCTGCGTAGATCTCGTCCATCTGTAATGGCATCTCACCAAACCAGACCACATGGGGGCGAAGCACTGACGGGAACTGGCAACAATGGCAGCGATCATCTGGCTTAACATCATCGCCCCAATGCAGGATCTGCCCGCTGGTCGCACAGCGGACTTTCAGCAGCTCACCGTGCATATGAATCACATGACTGTTACCTGCCCGCTCATGCAAGTTATCGATATTCTGCGTCACCAGCAGGAAGTGATCGCCCAGCGCGGCTTCCAGCTCGGCAAGAGCCTCATGAGCAGCATTCGGCTGGATCTCTGGCTGCTGCAATTGACGGCGGCGCGCATTGTAGAAATCCTGCACTTTTTGCGGATCTCGCGCAAAACCTTCCGGCGTGGCTACATCTTCAACTTTATGATCTTCCCACAGACCATCGGCTGCGCGGAAAGTGCGGATGCCAGACTCGGCTGAAATGCCTGCGCCAGTCAGTACCACCACGCGCGGCAATGGATGCTGGGCGATCTCGATGTTGCGGTCGCGCTCAAAAATGCGCTGACGAAAACGCTGGTGCACCTGACGTCGGGTTTTCTTATATCGCGCCAGACGCAGTCGGCGGCGGGGAGTTCGCATCATAATTTCTCTATTCCTTAACGTGCAGGAATGCGGCACCGCGCATTCCACCTGCGTCTCCGTGACGCGCCTTTTCAAACCTCGGCGGTTTGGCAACCGGCAGCAGATGAGGTCTTACCTTCTCTGCCAGGCCGTCATACAGCGCGTCGAAATTGGACAATCCACCGCCCAGCACCACCAGATGCGGGTCTACCAGCGTCAGCAGGTTACCCAGACAAACTGCCAGCAACCCCTGGTAACGATCGGTATGGGCGATAGCTTGCGGATCTCCCTGATAATAGCGGGAGATAATCTCGGGTGCACTGAGAGCCGACTGATTATGCACCTGCCAGAGACGGGAGAATCCCGAACCTGACAGCCAGGAATCAATGCACCCTTTCTTGCCACAGCCACAAAGCGGCTGCTCTACGTTTGCTCCCAGCACCTCAAGCGCATCAATCGGCAGGCGGGTATGACCAAACTCGCCCACCACATAATTGCGCCCGGTTAGGGGCTTGCCCTCAACAATCAGGCCGCCACCCACACCGGTACCGAGGATCAGTCCCATCACGACTGGATAGGCCTGAAACTCTTCATCCCAGGCCTCTGAGAGGGCAAAGCAGTTGGCGTCGTTATCGATCCTGACTTCACGAGCGAGTCGTTTAGAAAGATCGGCTTGTAAGGTTCTTCCTGTTGCGGCTGGCACATTCGCCGTAAACAACGTGCCATCATCCGGCACCGGAATGCCCGGCACACCAATGCCGACGCTTCCCTGTTCACCGCAAAAGGCATCGGCTTCTACCGTTAGCGCAACCAGCACATCCACCAGCGCCTGATAGTCATCTTTGGGCGTGACTACCCGCTTAGTCCAGACCTGCTGAAGCTGAAGGTTGTACACCCCCAGCGCAATCTTGCTGCCGCCAACGTCGAAACCATAATACATGCTGTTATTGTCCGCTCAGTACGCGCGCCGGGTCGATTTTGCTCGCCCGTCGTGCTGGATACCAACTGGCAATCAGGCTCAGTACCAGCGAAGTGACTAACACGATAGCCACATCTGACCAGTGCACTTCTGATGGCAGGAAATCGATAAAATAGATATCGCCTGACAGGAAATGATAGCCGGTTAAGGTTTCAATCCCGCGAATGATTGGGGTCAGGTTGAAGGCCGCCAGCACGCCAACCACCACGCCGCTGACGCTGCCCACCAACCCGGCCATCAAACCGTACCAGACAAAGATAGCGCGGATCAGGCCATCCTTCGCCCCGAGCGTGCGTAACACGGCAATATCGCCGCTCTTATCTTTCACCGCCATCACCAGCGTGGAGACAATGTTGAAACAGGCCACCCCAATGACCAGCACCATTGCCAGATACATGATGGCGCGGATCATCTGGATATCACGGTACATATAGCCATAAGTCCCAATCCAGCTGCGGATGTAGACATAGGAATGCGTGACTTCACCGGCGTCGCGCACCAGTTTCTGCGCGGCAAACGGGTCGCTCATTTTCAGTGCAATGCCCGTGACGTTGTCACCCATAGCTAAATATTGCTGGGCATCACCCAGCGGCACCAACGCCAGGCTATGATCCAACATGCCGCTAAGCGCTAAAATTCCGCTCACCTGCAGGCGCACACGCTTAGGTTGCAGCAACTTATGCTGAGGATCGCTGTTTGGGATCATGATGGTCAGCCAGTCGCCCTGCTTTACCTTCAGGCTGGTCGCCACGCCCTGACCCAGGATGATTTGCTGTTTGCCAGCGCTGAAGCTCTGCCAGGCATTGTTCTGCACATACCTGGGCAATGCGCTCAGCTGACTTTCCTGCTGAGGATCAACACCTTTCACCTGAACCGCTTGCAGCTTCGCACCACTTTCAATCAGCCCGGTAAAGTTGATGTAAGGCGCTGCCGCCGCAATGCCTTTGACCTGCTCCACTTTTGGTAACAGCTGCTGCCAGCCGGTGAAAGGCTGATTGACCGGTTCGATTTCGCCGTGGGGAACCACCGCCAGAATACGGTTGTTCAGCTCACGTTCGAAGCCATTCATGGCGCTCAAACCCACAATAAGAACCGCAACGCCAAGGGCAATACCCACGGTGGAAATCACTGAAATCAGTGACACCATGCCGCTGCGACGGCGCCCACGGCTAAACCGCAGGCCAAGAAGAAGAGAAAGATTGCCAGCCATTACGCCTTCCCTGCCAGTACCACGTCTCCGCTTAACTGACCGTCACGCATCTCCATCTGGCGGTTCAGGCGCTTCGCCAGATGCAAATCGTGAGTCACCACCAGGAAAGCGGTGCCCTGACGCACATTCAGTTCGCCCAGCAGATCGAAAATCGCATCGGCATTGCGCGCATCCAGGTTACCGGTGGGTTCATCAGCCAGTACCAGACGAGGATTGTTCACCAGCGCACGGGCAATCGCCACACGCTGACGCTCGCCGCCTGACAGTTCAGAAGGTCGATGTTTAGCGCGTTTATCCAGCCCGACCGCGGTCAGCATCTCCATTGCTTTAGCTTCGGCCTCTGCTTTGCCGATCTTGCCGATCAGCAACGGCATCGCCACGTTTTCCATCGCGGTGAAGTCCGGCAGCAGATGGTGGAACTGGTAAATAAAGCCCAGCTCGCGGTTACGCAGTTCTGCCTTCGCCGCTGAGCTCATGCCGTTAAGCGATTTGCCGTTAAAAACCACATCGCCAGATGTTGGCGTATCCAGTCCACCCAGCAGATGCATCAGGGTACTTTTACCGGAGCCTGAGCTGCCGACAATCGCCATCATCTCGCCTGGCGCCACGCTGAAGGAGACATTGCGCAGCACATCCGTCTGGACGCTGCCTTCCTGATAGCGTTTGCACAGGTCATTGCACTGCAACAGAATCGGGTTACTCATAACGTAAAGCCTCAGCGGGTTGAACGGCGGCGGCGCGCCAGGAAGGATACAGCGTGGAAAGCAGCGCCACGACCATCGCCGTCACCACAATGGTGATCACTTGCGGAATCGAAATTTCTACCGGCAGCGCCGCGCCATCAAGGAACGCGCCAATCAGCGGCATCAGGTTATTTAGCTGGCTGGCTAACAGCACGCCAAGCAACGCGCCCAGCACCGAGCCAACGATGCCAGCCGTTGCGCCCTGTACCATGAATACCATCACAATCTGCCTGCGGGTTAAGCCCTGCGTTTGCAGGATTGCCACTTCGCCCTGCTTTTCCATGATCAGCAGACCAAGCGAGGTGATGATATTAAAGGCGGCCACCGCCACAATCAGGCTGAGCAACAGGCCCATCATATTTTTTTCCATGCGCACGGCCTGGAACAGTTCGCCTTTGCGCTCGCGCCAGTCTTTCCACACCAGTCCTTCCGGCAGCTTCTGCTGGCTGAGGGTGTCGACCTGCAGCGGCTTATCCAGCCACAGACGCCAGCCGGTGATATTGCCCGCCGGGTAACGCATCAGTCTGGAGGCATCCTGCTGGTTGACCAGGATCTGGTAACCATCCACTTCACTGTTAGCCGCAAAGGTGCCCACCACGGTAAAGAGACGCTGACTTGGCAAACGGCCCATCGGCGTGAACTGGCTGGCAGAAGGCACCATCAGTCTCAACTCTTCACCGCGTTTTACGCCAAGCTGGGTAGCCAGTTGCTCACCAATGATCACGTTATATTTGCCAGTCTGCAGATCGCTCTGCTTCACGTTGACCAGATAAGGTGACAGCGGGTCAGGTTCGTCCGGGTTGATACCAAGCATCACGCCGACACCTACACTGCGAGCGCTTTGCAGCACGACATCACCGGTGGTCAGCGGCGTGATTTTCTTGGTTCCCTGCAAATTGAGGGAATCAGCCGGAAGCTGTTGAGGATTAATCGAGCCTTTCTCGCTGGTAATCAGCGCCTGAGGCATCAGATTAAGCGTGCTCTTCTCGAGCTCATGCTCAAAGCCGTTCATCACCGACAACACGGTGACCAATGCCAGCACACCAAGCGTGATGCCGATGGCGGAGAGCCAGGAAACAAACCGGCCAAAGCGGTCTGAAGCTCGTCCACGCATATAGCGCAGACCGATAAATAACGCGACAGGTTGATACATATAATCCGTCTTCTGGCAAAGCGTTAGCAAAAAGTGATCGAAGATAATAAAGGTTAGCCCGGCGTTATGGAACCTCTAAGCTGCTGACTCTTCGGCTTTGTTTTGTCAGCAAAGGCAACAATTGCGGTGATCGCCGCGAAATCGACTAAAAAACACCCGCTAATTGCGCAATTGTCGGACAGGAATCGGCTTAAACTACTATTAACCCCTCTCAAAAAGAGGTAATACTTTAAGTGCAATAACGCCGTAGAGTCCGCGCAGGAGTCGTAAATGTCTAAATATCCTAAAGGCAGCATTGTCAGACACAAAACCGGCGACATTAAAGGCATGGTGGTGAATGTGTTCGAACAGGGTGATTCGGCGGCGGGTTACTACGTAAAGTGGGATGACGGTAACCACAGCTATCACGGTGAAAAAGAGCTGATTTGGGCAAACATTGACCGACCCAGAATGCACTACACCCAACAATCACCGAAATAGAGGTATACTCCGGTTAGCTGAAGGGGAACAAGGTTCCCTGCTCTCCATTTTGCGAAGAGACCGTCTGACTGATTATGCCTGAACACATTCGATACACCCTGCCCGTAAAAGCAGGTGACCAGCGCCAGTTAGGTCAACTGACCGGCGCTGCCTGTGCAGTGGAATGCGCTGAGATCATCGAACGCCATCCTGGCCCGGTGATGTTCATCGCCCCTGACATGCAAAATGCCCTCCGCCTGTATGATGAAATCAAACAGTTCACCGATGAGCCGGTCATCAGTCTTGCCGACTGGGAAACGCTGCCTTTCGACAGCTTCTCACCGCACCAGGACATCATTTCCTCACGTCTTTCTACTCTCTACCAGCTACCGATGATGGAACGCGGCGTGCTGATCCTGCCAGTGAATACACTGTTGCAGCGTGTCTGCCCGCACAGCTTCCTGCACGGCCATGCGCTGGTGATGAAGAAAGGCCAGAGGCTGTCGCGTGATACGTTGCGCAGCCAGCTTGAGCAGGCTGGTTACCGTCACGTTGATCAGGTGATGGAACACGGCGAGTACGCAACCCGTGGCGCGCTGCTGGATCTTTACCCGATGGGTAGCGATCAGCCTTACCGCATTGACTTCTTCGATGACGAGATCGACAGCCTGCGGTTGTTCGACGTGGACAGCCAGCGCACGCTGGAAGAAGTGCCGGCGGTAAACCTGCTGCCAGCGCATGAATTCCCGACCGATAAAACAGCCATTGAGCTGTTCCGGACTCAGTGGCGCGAACATTTCGACGTCCGCCGCGAGTCTGAACACATTTATCAGCAGGTGAGTAAAGGCACGTTGCCTACCGGCATTGAGTACTGGCAGCCGCTGTTTTTCGATCAGCCTTTACCCGCGCTGTTCAGCTATCTGCCTGAGAACACGTTACTGGTCAATACCGGTGACCTGGAAGTCAGCGCCGACCGTTTCCTGTTAGATGTGACGTCCCGTTTTGAAAGCCGCCGCGTTGACCCTATGCGCCCGCTGTTGCCGCCAGAGAAACTTTGGTTGCGCACCGACGAGCTGTTCAACGAGCTGAAAAAATGGCCGCGCGTTCAGCTGAAAAGCGAAGAGCTGCCGAAGAAAGCCGCTAACACCAATTTGCAGTATCAGACGCTGCCCGATCTGGCCGTACAGGCTCAGGCCAAAGCCCCGTTGGATGCATTACGCCGCTTCCTTGAGGAGTTCAGCGGGCCGGTCGTCTTCTCCGTTGAGAGTGAAGGCCGCCGCGAGGCGCTGCAGGAGTTACTCGCGCGGATCAAAATTCTGCCGCAGGGCGTGCATACTTTTGCCGAAGCAGAGGCTGCCGGTCACTATCTGATGATTGGTGCCAGTGAGAAAGGCTTTGTCGACGGCATGCGTCAGCGTGCTTTGATCTGTGAAGGCGATCTGCTTGGCGAACGTGTCAGTCGCCGCCGTCAGGACAGCCGCCGTACCATAAATCCGGATGTGTTAATCCGTAACCTGGCCGAACTGCGCTCAGGGCAACCGGTTGTGCACCTTGAGCACGGCGTAGGCCGCTATATCGGGCTGACCACGCTGGAAACCGGCGGCATCACTGCCGAATACCTGATGCTGACTTATGCAGGTGACGCCAAACTTTATGTGCCCGTTTCATCGCTGCATTTAATCAGCCGTTATGCTGGTGGAGCCGATGAAAATGCGCCGCTGCATAAACTGGGCAGCGATGCCTGGTCGCGCGCCCGGCAGAAAGCCGCTGAGAAAGTCCGTGATGTGGCGGCTGAGCTGCTGGATATCTATGCTCAGCGTGAAGCCAAAACTGGCTTTGCCTTTAAGCACGATCGTGAGCAATATCAGCTGTTCTGCGAGAGCTTCCCGTTTGAAACCACGCCAGACCAGGCGCAGGCGATCAATGCCGTGCTGAGCGACATGTGTCAGCCGCTGGCGATGGATCGTCTGGTGTGTGGTGACGTGGGCTTCGGGAAAACCGAAGTGGCGATGCGCGCAGCCTTCCTGGCGGTGGAAAACCACAAACAGGTGGCAGTGCTGGTGCCAACCACCCTGCTCGCTCAGCAGCATTACGATAACTTCCGCGATCGGTTCGCTAACTGGCCGGTACGCATTGAGATGCTTTCCCGCTTCCGTACCGCCAAAGAGCAAACGGCCATCCTGGAGCAGGCAAAAGACGGCAAAATCGACATTCTGATTGGCACGCACAAGCTGCTGGCTAACGAGATTCAGTGGCGTGATTTGGGCCTGCTGATCGTGGATGAAGAGCACCGCTTCGGCGTGCGCCATAAAGAACGCATCAAAGCTATGCGCTCAGACGTGGATATTCTGACACTGACCGCCACGCCTATCCCGCGTACGCTGAATATGGCGATGAGCGGCATGCGTGACCTGTCGATTATTGCTACACCGCCCGCCCGTCGACTTGCCGTGAAAACTTTCGTGCGTGAATTCGACGATCTGGTGGTGCGCGAGGCTATCCTGCGTGAAGTGCTGCGTGGTGGCCAGGTTTACTACCTGTACAACGACGTTGAGAACATCGAGAAAGCAGCGAAGCGCCTCTCTGAGCTGGTTCCTGAAGCACGCGTGGCCATCGGTCATGGGCAGATGCGTGAACGTGAGCTGGAGCGGGTGATGAATGATTTCCACCATCAACGCTTTAACGTGCTGGTTTGTACCACCATCATCGAAACCGGTATCGATATTCCTACCGCGAACACCATCATCATTGAGCGAGCGGACCACTTCGGCCTGGCGCAGCTACACCAGTTGCGCGGCCGCGTGGGCCGTTCTCACCACCAGGCTTATGCCTGGCTGATGACGCCGCACCCAAAAGCGATGAGCACAGATGCGCACAAACGCCTGGAAGCTATCGCCTCACTCGAAGATTTGGGCGCCGGATTTGCGCTGGCTACCCACGATCTGGAAATTCGTGGTGCGGGTGAGCTGCTGGGTGAAGGGCAAAGCGGGCAGATGGAAACCATTGGCTTCTCGTTGTATATGGAGCTGCTGGAAAATGCTGTAGAGGCACTGAAAGAGGGCCGTGAACCGTCGCTGGAAGACCTGACTAACAGCCAGACGGATATTGAACTGCGTATGCCTTCCCTGCTGCCGGACGAGTATATTCCGGATGTGAACACCCGCCTGTCATTCTACAAACGGATTGCCAGCGCGCAGGAAGAAAGCGAGTTGCAGGATCTGAAAGTGGAGTTGATTGACCGCTTCGGCCTGCTGCCGGATGCCGCGCGAAATCTGCTTGATACCGCGTCGCTTCGTTTAATGGCGAAGAAAATCGGCATTCGTCGGGTGGAAGCCAGTGACAAAGGCGGCTTTATTGAGTTTGCCGAGAAGAATGTGGCTAACCCTGGCTGGCTGATTGGTCTGTTGCAGAAAGAACCGCAGCACTGGCGGCTTGATGGCCCGACCAAAATCAAGTTCATCCGTGACCTTGCTGACCGCAAGCTGCGAATGAAATGGGTCGGTGATTTTATGGCTCAGGTGCTGGCTAACGCTGCCTGAGCCCCGAACAAAATCACATATTTTTTTGAAAAATCTCCTATCGATATGTTTTAATACAATGACATTTTTGGTGGTTAAATTTAGGTACTGTAATGTTTTCTTAAAGCTTTACTATGACTTAACGGCTCTAATTAAAATGATGAGTTTCAATTTGGATTCAGTTAAAAGTGATTGAAAAATATAAAAAGCAAATCTCTACATGGAGCATAAATTGTGTAATCATTCTGATGAGTTGATCATGAAAAATTCGATTAACGGATTGCAAAAACTCAAAGTGGTCGATCTATTCTCAGGTGCAGGCGGTTTAACACTTGCTGCACACAATTCAGGATGCGAAACTGTTTTCGCGATAGAAAAAAATGATTATGCTGCAAAAACATTCAAAAATCGGTTTATAAAAGGCAGCAACAGTGGGACAACTCTTTACGAAGAAAGTATATTGGAGACTAATCCCGTTGAATTAGCAGAAAAACATTTTAAAAACAGTGAATGCGATCTTGTGCTTGGTGGCCCGCCTTGTCAGGGATTTTCAACTCATCGTATAAATGATGCTGGGGTTGATGATCCACGTAATAAGTTAATCTTACGCTATTTTGAGTTCGTAGCAGCCCTGAGACCTAAGGTTTTTCTTATGGAAAATGTGCCTGGTATTTTATGGCCAAGACATGAGAAGTACCTTGAAGAGTTCCGTGAGCAAGCTATGAATGCTGGCTATTATCTTTTTGCTCCAGCTAAAGTTGACGCACGGGACTATGGTGTTCCTCAGCGAAGAAAACGGGTTTTTTTCTTAGGTGTAAGAAAAGATATTTCAGTAGAAAGTTTAATTTGGCCCCCAATAAAAACACACACTGAAAAAAAAACTGAAAATCATGATGATATAATGCAATGGCAAAACTGTATGGATGCTTTTTCTTCAGCTCCCGTAGATGATATAAATAACATTCATATGAAGCATAGTGAAGGGTTAATCGAGGCATTTCGTAGAACGCCAGCAAATGGTGGAAGCCGTAAAGATTCTGGTCGTGTGTTAAATTGTCACAAAAAGCATGATGGCCATAAAGATGTATATGGTCGAATCGATCCAAACAAGCCTGCACCTACGATGACAACTGCCTGTATTAACCCCTCTAAGGGTCGCTTTGTTCATCCCACGGAGCATCATGGTATCACAGTGCGGCAAGCAGCACGTATTCAGACTTTTCCAGATGATTTTGTTTTCTTTGGAGGAATAACAGCCGCAGGTGTTCAAATTGGTAATGCAGTTCCCATAAAATTAGGTGAAGCATTATTGAAGCATTTGGTTCTTTGGATCCATTCGATCGAATCTTAATGGATGGGCAGGTTTATTAAAGCATAGATGGAGAATAAATTGATTGAGAATAGACCTTTCGCAACTCGTGCTCGCACTTTGGACCATCTTGGGCGCGAACAAATTGCTGACGTACCAACGGCAGTATCTGAGCTCTGGAAAAATGCCTATGATGCATACGCCACAGATGTCAAACTACGTGTTATGGACAGTGACAGGCTAATGGTGACCCTGATCGATAATGGTCATGGAATGTCTAAAGAAGATATCATTGAAAAATGGCTTGTGGTGGGTACAGATTCAAAGTTAACTGAAGGTAAGCGAAAGTCAGAACCTCATTTTGGACTCAACCACCGTATAAAACAAGGCCAAAAAGGCATTGGGAGACTATCATCGGCTCATCTTGGCCCATTGATGTTGATGATTACTAAATCTCAAAACAACGATTCTTTTATAGCTTTGTTAATAGATTGGCGTACATTCGAAAATCCTTATTTAATCCTGTCAGATATAACAACACCATTAATTGAATTGAATAATCAAAATGAAATAGCTGAAATAATACCTGCGCTATCTAACGCATTATGTGAAAACATTACGCCTATTGATGTAGATAATTCAAGTGACGCAGATAAATCTCGTAACGCTAGAATTAGAGAAGCTTGGAGACTATATGATGAAGGTTCAACCTTGGGTCAATTTGGACCAATTCCTTATCAAATTCCTTCAGAGTCTATTTTACAATCCCTTAACTCCATCGAGTTTAATACAGAGTTAATACATCCATTATTTGATGGGGAGTTACAATCTAAACATGGAACTGCCCTAGTAATTTGGGATGCTAATGAAGAGCTTTTAGGACTTTTCAAAGGCCCCGATGATGAAAGTCACAAACGATTCATTCAAACATTAGCAGG
>NZ_JBAVTT010000157.1:0-11071 GCF_049696395.1 Erwinia sp. | reverse complement strand
CAGGATAAAGGGCGAAGAGTCTCGCCCTTTATAAGTCAGAAGTGATTGCCGTTAATAAGCCTGGCGGCTTACTGGAAACCACCCTGTAATGCGCTTTGCGCCTGACCGAGCGCCTGAGCGTTCGCAGACAGGTTTTGCATCAGCGTATTGTACTGCTCGGCTTGCTGCTGAGTAGGGAACTGAATCGCCGGGCCGTTAAACGTCACTTTGCTGCCCTGCTGCTGCAGGAAGTCGCCGGTTTGTACCGCATCCTGGCTCAGCGTCTGCAACGCAGGTAACAGCGGCTGCAACGAGTTGGCAGGCTGAGTCACCACTTTGTTGTAGACGTTGTCATACACGGTTTTCAGCTCTTCCGGCTGCTTCAGCGCGGCCTTGCTGCTGTCTGCCTGCGTTTTGGCCGCCTGGATTTGCTGAGTCAGCACGCCCAGCGATCCGCTGGCCTGGCGCAGCGCATCACGGTGGGTCAGATAATCCTGTGGGGTGCGAATGGCGGTAAGCTCATCCACCACCGGCTTCATACCGGAATCCACAGCGCGGTTAACCTGCTGTGAGAAACCATAAATGATGGCGTAATCGCTGACGTAATTGCCGAATTTCTGCTTCTGATCTTCGCTAAGGCTCGGCAAGTGTTCGCCGCTGCGCATCACGGTATTCTGCAGGAAATCGATAAAGGCTTTGCGCTGGTCGGCTTCTTTATCGCCGCAACCAGTCAGTTGAAAGACCAGAAATAGGGCCACAAAAGGCACTAACAGACGCGAGCAGACGCGAAAGATTCCTGTCGTCATGGGAAGTAACTCCTGTAATTGTAGGGCTGGCAAGCAGTGAGGGCGGCAAACGCCGCACCTAAGAATAGTCCGTAAGGGACGGGGAGGACAGGGAAAAGAGCGCCGGAAGGGTGAATTAATTCTGACTTCCGGCAGGGAGAGTCAGTAAACCAGCGCCTGGCCGTCTTTGCGACTTTCGGTGGCGGCAATGTAGAAGCCTTGCGGGTCACGGACGATGGCCTGAGCCCCGCCGAAGTTATAAGTCTGCAGCGGATCTTCCACCACAATCTTGTGCCCCATTGCCCGCAGGGCGGCTATCGTATTCAGCGCCATGGCCGGTTCCACGCTGACTTCTCGTCCTTCCACCACACGCCATCGCGGTGCATCGATCGCGGCCTGAGGATTCTGCTTTGCCAGCATGATGCGCAATGCCATCTGCAAATGACCCTGAGCCTGCATCGGGCCGCCCATCACGCCGAACGACATCAACGGCTGGCCCTCAGCGTCCAGTGCAAAGGCTGGAATAATGGTGTGGAAGGCCCGTTTGTTTGCCGCCACCACGTTCGGGTGATGCTCTTCCAGCACAAAGCCTGCGCCACGGTTTTGCAGGCTGATGCCGGTGCCCGGCACCACCACGCCAGAGCCAAAGCCCATATAGTTCGACTGAATAAAGGACACCATCATGCCGCTGGCATCGGCGGTGGAGAGGTAAACCGTGCCGCTCTGCTTAGGTGCGCCAAAGGTGAAGTCACCCGCTTTGGTTGGGTCGATCAGCGCTGCACGGGTTTTCAGGTAGTCGTCGCTCAGCAGGAGTTCCGCCGGGAACTCCATATGATCTTCATCGGCGATATACCGATCCAGATCGACCAGCGCCAGCTTCATCGCTTCAATCGACAGATGCAGCCACGGCAACGAATCCGGCTCATAACGGCCAATGTCCCACTGCTCCAGAATGCCCAGTGCCATCAGCGTGGCGATGCCCTGGCCATTTGGCGGCAGCTCCTGAACCGAGCCACCGGCAAACGGACGAGAAAGCATCTCCACCCAGTCCGCTTGATGGTTTTTCAGATCGTCCAGGGTCAATGATGCGCCGTGTTCTTTCGCAAAGGCAGCAATCTTCTCAGCCAGTTCACCGCGATAGAAAGACTCTCCGTTGCTGGCGGCGATTTTCTCCAGCGTGTCTGCCTGATCGGGATTGCGGAACAGCTCACCCACTTTGGGTGGGCGGCCTTCCGGCGCGAAGCAGGCGCTGAAACCAGGCTGATCGCGCAGTTTGTTATAACCCCGTTCCCAAAGATGACCGATCAGCGGCGAAACAGGGAAGCCGTTACGCGCATACTCGATAGCAGGCTGTGCCAGCGTGGTCAGTGGCAGTGTGCCAAATTTCTCAGCCAGCTCCACCCAGGCCGAAACGGCTCCTGGTACGGTTACCGCATCCCAGCCAATTTCCGGCATAGCGTCCAGATGGGCGAACGTTTCCCGCGACCAGGCGGCAGGCGCGCGGCCAGACGCATTCAGCGCATGCAGTTTTTTCCCGTCCCAGACAATGGCAAACGCATCGCTGCCGATCCCGTTGCCGGTTGGCTCAACCACCGTCAGCGCCATGGCCGTAGCAATCGCCGCATCCACCGCATTGCCGCCCAGTTGCAGCATGCGGATCCCGGCCTGAGCCGCCAGCGGCTGTGAAGCGGCCACCGCATTGCGGCCCATCATTGGCGCGCGGTATGAAGGGTAGCCGACGTTAAAATCACTGATTCCACTCATAGCAGTTCCTTAAGGATTAATCGTTACGCGGATCGAGCGCATCGCGCAGTCCGTCGCCAAGCAGATTGAAGCCCTGCACGATAAGAAAAATGGCAAGGCCAGGGAAAATCGACATCCACGGAGCCTGCTCCAGGAAGCCTTTAGCGGTATTCAGCATCGCGCCCCAGGAAGGATTGGGCGGCTGCTGACCGAGGCCAAGGAACGACAGACTGGCTTCGGTAATAATGGCGGAAGCAATTGCCAGCGTGGCCTGCACCAGAATCGGTGACATCACATTGGGCAGCACATAGCGCAGCACGATCCAGCGGTCTGGCAGCCCGATAGCGCGTGCGCCTTCGATGTACTCTTCATTGCGGATCGCGATCACCTGGCCACGCGTCAGGCGGGCAAAAATTGGCATAGCCGACAGACCAATGGCGATCATCGCATTGCCCAGGCTTGGACCAAGAAAAGCGCCAAGCGCGATCGCGAGGATCAGAAACGGGCAGGCCAGTAAGGCTTCGATAAAGCGCGAAATCACGCCGTCCCACATCCCTTGCCAGTAACCGGCAATCAATCCCAGCGGTACGCCGATCAGAATGGCGATCACCACGGAGATACACCCAGCCAGCAGCGACGTCCGCGCCCCCCAAATCAGGCGGGAAAGGAGGTCGCGTCCCAGTTCGTCAGTGCCCAGCCAGTGCAGCGCTGAAGGCGCTTTACGCACGGCCATAAAATCGGCTTTGATCGGGTCAAACGGTGCCAGCAAGGGCGCAAGAAGGGCGAGAAGCACAAAGAAAATCACAATTACCGCCCCAATCACCGCGCTTTTATTGCCGAGAAACTTCTTCAGCACGCGGTTGGTCGGTTTGCGCAGCGCAGCGGCGCTGCCGGAAGTCAGCACTTCACTCATCGTCAGCCTCGCATTTTCGGGTTAATCAGCATATAGAGCACGTCTGCCAGCAGGTTCAGCAACAGAAAGCCGATTGCCACGACCAGCACCACGCCCTGCACGACGGCGTAATCCCGGTTGAACACCGCATCAACAATCATTTTGCCAAAGCCTGGCAGGGTAAAGACCTGCTCAGTCAGCACTGCGCCGCCCAGCAACTCGCCGAACAGCAGCGTCGTCAACGTGATGACCGGCACCAGTGCATTACGGAAAGCATGCTTTAGGATCACCTTTTTCGGCAGCAAACCTTTCGCTCTCGCCGTGCGGATATAATCCGCTTTAAGAACGGCGATCATTGAGGCTCGCGTGTGGCGCATCAACGTGGCTGCCAGCCCGGTGCCAAGCACCAACGCGGGCAGCAGCAGCGTTTTGAAGTTCTGCGACACACTCTCGCTGAGCGAAACATACCCGGAAGCTGGCAACCACTGAAGATGCACCGAAAACAGCAAAATCAGCAGGATCCCCAGCCAGAAGTGCGGCACCGAGATGCCCGAAAGCGCGACAAAGTTGGTGGTATGATCAACCCAGCTGTTTTTGCGCACCGCGGCAATAATCCCCATGCTGATGCCGACCACCAGCGCCACAATCATCGCCAGCAGCGATAATTCCAGCGTGACCGGCAGCTTGCTGGCGATCAGCGCGGTGACCGGCTCCTGAGTTCGCAAAGAGGTGCCAAGGTCACCGCGCAGGGCGTTGCCCAGCCAGTAGATGTACTGCGTGGGCAGCGGGTCATTCAGGTGATACTGCTCGCGCAGTTGGGCAATCACCGCCGGATCGCGCTCTTCCCCAGCCATCGCCAGCACCGGGTCACCTGGCAGCAGCTTCTGCAGCGAGAACACCATAATGCTCACCAGAAACAGCGTGGGGATCGCCAGCAGCAGGCGTTTACAGATCAATTCCAGCATTGTCGCTCTCCGGCTTACGGGGCCATCTTCACGCCAGCCAGGCGCACAAGCCCGTCCGGCCAGGCTTTAAAGCCCTGCAGTTTCTTATTCATGCCAAAGATGCGCGGCTCAAAGTAGAGGTAGGCAATCGGCATATCGGTTTGCAGCTGTTTCACCACTTTGTCATACAGCGCCTGGCGGGTAGCCTGATCGTTAGTCTGGCGGGCTTCGGTCAACCAGCTATCCACCAGCGGATTGGTATAACGGCCATCGTTCAGGGTGCCTTTGCTGTTGATAAACGAGAAGATGCTGCCGTCCGGATCGGGGCGACCAGACCAGCCAGAAAGGCTGAGCTGATAGTCACCGCGCTGCTGGCGATCCAACAGGGAAGCGAACTCGCTCATCTGCAGATTCACGTTAAAGCCAGCTTCGCTAACCATCGCCTGAATCACCTGACCCACCTGCTGAGAAGTGGGGTTATTGGTGACCAGCAGCGTGACGTTAACCGGGGTTTTCACGCCGGCTGCGGCCAGCAGAGCTTTGGCTTTCTCGACATCGCGAGGGGCGATCGGCAGTTTGACGTGATAAGGACTGACCGGAGAAAACGCCTGATTGGCTGGGGTATATAAGCCTTCAAACGCCACCTGATTCAGCGCATCACGATCGATCGCCAGGGAGAAGGCCTCACGCACGCGGGCATCTTTGGCGAACGGATTGTTCGGGTCGACTTTGCCGTTAGCGATGTTAAAGGTAATGCCCTGATAACCCAGACCCGTCGTTTTGGCGAGGGCAAGTTTGCTGTCTGCCTGAACGGTCTTAACATCGCTGGCGGCGATCCCTTCAGTCAGATCCAGGTCGCCAGAACGCAGGTTAGCCAGGCGCACAGACGCATCAGGGATCGGCAGGAACACGACTTTGTCGAAGTGGTAAGCCGACTTGTTCCAGTAGTTTTCAAAGCGTTTCAGCACGATACGGTCCTGCTGAACCCGGCTGGCAAACTCATACGGGCCGGAGCACACTGGATGAGTGGCAAAGTCCGGTTTGGCGGCTGCTTTCGGGGCCAGCATCGCACCGGCACGGTCAGTCAGCTGGCTAAGCAAGGCGGCATCGGCATTTTTAAGGTGGAAAATAACCTGCGAAGGAGAAGCCACTTCGACCGAAGCAATCGAGGAGATTTCGCTTTTCCGCAGCGAACCTGGCAGCGTCAGTGCGCGATCGATGTTGTATTTCACCGCTTCCGCATCAAACTTCTCGCCGTCCTGGAACGTCACGCCCTGGCGCAGGTTCATGGTCAGCGTTTTCCCGTCTTCGCTCCACTTCCAGTCAGTGGCCAGGCCTGGCACCACCTTCAGATTCTCATCCACATCTACCAGGCGGTCGCACATCGCAGCAAAGACAAAGCGGCCGTAATAAGTGCGCGCCAGATGCGGGTCGAGCATATCCGGGTCAGCGCCCAGCCCAATCCTCAGGGTACTTTCTGCCTGAGCCTGCAGGCTGCCCAGCAGCATCAGGCCGCCAAAAGCGGTCAACAACGTGTGGCGTACTTTCATCGCGTCACTTCTCCAGAAGAGGTAATTGAAAGGTGTTTAACCGCTTGTTCAAACAGCGCACGACGCTGTAAAAAGGCGGAAGAAGGGGGAGCAATCGTAATCACGCTGCGGTCGCGGTTGATCTCCTGCCAGCGATGGCAGGCAATCTGGCGTCCGCCTGGTAAAATCTGGTGAATGGGCTCAACCAGTCGACATTCGTCGCTAACGTGTGGGCATCGGGTGTGAAAGCGGCAGCCGGTTGGTGGGTTGGCAGGGTTGGGTAAATCACCTTGCAGCATCGGGATTTGGCGGTTTGCGCCAGGCGTAAGCTGCGGAGCAGAGGCGATCAACGCTTGAGTGTAGGGATGCAGCGGCGCATCGAATATTTCATCTACCGTCGCCAGTTCAACGATCTGCCCCAGATACATCACCGCCACGCGGTCGCTCATATGGCGGATCACCGCCAGGCCGTGAGCCACGATGATCATCGTCAGGCCAAACTGCTGTTTCAGGCTCTCCAGCAGGTTGACCACCTGCGCCTGTACCGAGACATCCAGCGCGGAAACAGGTTCATCGCCCAGCAGCAGTTTTGGCCCGGATGCCAGCGCTCGCGCGATGCCGATACGCTGACGCTGGCCGCCGGAGAATTCGTGAGGATAGCGGCGTGACCAGGCCGCAGGAAGTCCGACCGTTTGTAGCAGATCGGCCACTTTTTCCTGACGTTGGCTGCTGCTTAGCGACTCGTGCAGCCAGATCGGTTCACCGACAATGCTCTCAACGTTCATTCTTGGGTTCAGAGAGGCAAATGGATCCTGGAAGATAATCTGCAGTTCACGGCGCAGCTGATTCAGGCGCGCGCCGCTGGCTTTGGTAATCTCTTCACCCTGATAAAACACCCGTCCCTGAGTCGGGGAAAGCAGGCGCAGCAGCAGTCGGCCAAGGGTAGACTTACCGGAACCCGACTCGCCAACTACCGCCAGCGTCTCACCAGGCATGACTTGCAGCGAAATGCGATCGACCGCTGTGACCTGCGGGATACGTTTAAACAGGCTTGAAGGACCGGCAAAGGTTTTGCTCAGGTCGGTGCATTCCAGAATCGGCGTACTCATGCAATTTCTCCCAGCGTGATGTGCTGTTCCAGCGGCGCGCGGAAGCAGGCCACCTGATGACGGGGACCGAAGGCTTTCAGGCTGGGTTTATGCTGATGGCAGCGGGTTTCGGCAAACGGGCAACGGGTAGCAAAACGGCAGCCTGCGGGCATCTGTTCAGGTAGCGGGACGGTACCCGGAATGGTCGCCAGTGAGGCACTGCGTGCACCAAGGCTGGGAATCGACCCCATCAGTCCGATGGTGTACGGGTGCTGCGGGTCGTTGAAAATCTCCTCCACATCGCCGGTTTCCACCACTTGCCCGGCGTACATCACCGCCACGCGCTGGGCGACTTCTGCCACTACGCCCAGGTCGTGGGTGATCATCAATACGGCCGTGCCGGTTTCGGCTTTCAGCGTATTCAGCAGCGCCAGAATTTGCGCCTGAATGGTCACGTCCAGTGCGGTGGTTGGCTCATCGGCAATCAGCAGTTTCGGGTGGTTGATCAGCGCCATGGCGATCATCACGCGCTGACGCATCCCGCCGGAAAGCTGGTGAGGGTAAGCTTTCAGCCGCATTTCAGGCGCAGGAATTTGCACCTTCTCCAGAATGTCCAGCGCGACCTTCATTGCCTCACGGCGGTTGACGTTGCGGTGGCGCATCACCGCTTCACTGAGCTGATCGCCCAGCGTGAAAGCCGGATTGAGCGAGGTCATCGGCTCCTGAAAAATCATCGCCAGCTGGTTGCCACGAATATCAGCGTAATCACGTGGGCTCAACGTCAGCAGGTTCTGTTCGAGGAAGGACATGCCGCCGTGCTTCACTTCTGCGCTGCTGGGTAACAGACCCATCAAGGCCAGTGAGGTGATGCTTTTGCCGCAGCCGGATTCGCCCACCAGCGCCAGCGTTTCACCGGCATGCACCTCCAGCGAAATATTGTCGAGCACGCTAACCGGCGAGCCTTTGAACTGCACATTGAGCTGGCTGACGGCCAGTACCGGGGAAGGGTTTTCAGGGCTCATGGTTGCTCCTCGTCGCCGCTGCTGATGGCTTCAATCAACGCCTGTTGCAGGGCCAACAGGTGTTCACGCATGGCTGCGGCTGCTTCAAGCGGTTGGCGTGCGGCGATGTGCTGCACCAGACGTTGATGATGGTCGTCGTAGTTGTTCAGGCGGTCCTGAGTGCGTGCCAGCACGCGCAGATGCTGCCAGCTGGGTTCGCGGCGCACGGCATCGATGGCATCAAACAAACCAAGCATCAGTCGGTTTCCGGCTGCTTCTGCAATGGCACGGTGAAAGGCGCTGTCCCAAAGCTCATGCTGATCGCCGTCGCCGAGCGTAATACTGTGCATTCTTTCCAGCAGCCGCTTGAGCAGAGCAATCTGTTCATTACTGGCTCGCAGCGCTGCCATTCGTGCCAGCCCAGGCTCAAGCTGAACACGGGCTTCCATCACTTCCAGCAGATTGGATTGCTGCGGCAAGTCCTGCAGAACCAGCGGCTGCACAGGAGCAGCGGGGCCAACAAAGGTGCCTTTGCCCTGTTTGCGCCAGATCCGGCCTTCTTCCTCAAGCACATCCAAAGCGCGGCGAATTTCCCGGCGACCGACGGCAAAGCGTTCCGCAAGCTCACGTTCGGTGGGTAGCGGCAGGTCAGGCTGCACCTCATGCTGTTGGATCAGCTGGCGAAGCTTTTCCAGCGCGGAGCTGGAGTTAACGGCGGTTTCTGGCGTGTCACCCATAATTGGTTCGCTTGTTTACTCATCAGTAAAAGGGCTGATATGAGCCTTTTCCATCACATCTGGTGATGGTTTGCTCAGTCTCTCTTTCATTAAAGTAGGCAAGAACCGAACCAATTTTTTATTGGTTCGCTAATTTGTGAGTCAGATCGCGCTAATCATCTGAATTTGAGGGGATTTAAAAAAATCAGGGCTTTTGGAGGGTCATGACCACTGTTAACAAGCGTGCCTGATTTTGGTGCAGGGCAACGCTACCTGTGCGCATAAAACGGGCACACCCGGTATATGAGGAGAAACCCTGCGAACAGTGTCTATTTTTAAAAACGGTAATAACCGCGCCATCCGTCTGCCGCGCGATCTGGATTTTGCGGGGGTGAGTGAACTGGAGATTATTTAGTAGGGAACCTCATCAGGAGGCTTTTTCGTTCACGGTCATAATGAAATGAAGAGGGTGTTCTTCCTGATTTTCATAGAAATGCGGAACATCCGTTTTGGCTGTAGCCGAACAACCGCTATTCACCTTATACAAAATCTCTTTAACACCCAGAGTAAGCGTCCCAGACTGCACGTAAAGCAGTTCCAGCGTGCCAGAGGGATGTCCCGAAGAATGAAACTTCTCGCCGGGGAGCATTTCCCATAACCAGAGTTCGGTCATGTCCGGCCCACCTGAACCGGCAAGCAGTCTGGCACTTCCCCCCTTGTCTCCTTTCCAGAGTTCAGGTATCTCCGCTTCAGTAATAATGTGAACATCGGGCTTAATGCTCACATCTACAAAATCGGCCACTGATACCCCCATTGCAGCACCAAGTCGGCACAGCAGGGCAATGCTCGGGTTAGCCTTACATCCCTCAATTTCGACCAGCATGCCTTTACTGATATTTGCCCGCCTGGATAACTCATCAAGCGACAATTTTTTTTGCTTACGGTACAGCTTAATCCGCTGGGAGACAGCGTGGTTTACGGTGCTAACATCCGCACCAGCATCGGTCACTAAATTGACTTTTTTGGTCATTGGTCGATATCATGAGATAAATTGGTCATTACAGGATTATCCCGTGATTACAGTCTCTCCGTCAATTGCTCCAGAAGTTTATGATATCGCCCCGGATTTTCGGGCCTTAAGTATCTCTGTACAGGCTGCGCCTTTACTGAATCCTGATGTGGGAGAAACGGCGCTGAAAGAAGCCTGTGAAGCTGTTTTGGCCGGTGCTCCTGAATGGGCTGAAGTTCATCTGGCCGCATGGGCTGAAGTGTTCCAGCGGTTTGGTGCCAAGCCAAAACGCACTCCCTGTTCTGCTGATGCACTGCGTAAGCGTGTGCTTCGTGAGGGCACAATGCCGGCGCTCGATCCCATTGTGGATCTCTATAACGCCGTTAGTCTGCGCTATGCCGTTCCTGTGGGTGGAGAAAATATTATTGCCTACCAGGGGACACCACGTTTGATCGTGGCAGAAGGCACTGAGCCTTTTGATGTCATTAAAGAGGGTGAACCTGCGGTGGAATATCCTGTACGTGGAGAAGTGATCTGGTGTGATGATCTGGGAGTGACGTGCCGTCGTTGGAACTGGCGACAGGGGATCAGATCCCGCTTAAGCGCGGAAAATCAGCACATGTGGTTCATCCTGGAAAGCTTGCCGCAGATGCCCCTGAAGAAATTACACGAAGCCGGGAAGATGCTGACTGACGGCCTTGAAAAAATGATGCCGGGTCTGCGGTTCGACATTGCTCTCATAGAAGCGTAATACTGTCATATCATTCAATATAAACGGTCTGTTCACCGGCTTTTGTTCTTTTCCGTTAACGGCTGTTACTGCCAGCGGTGTGGATGAACGGTGAGGCAGTAAATTCGGAAAAAATTTTCCCAAGGGCCGGTGGAAGCACATCAGCACAATACTTTTGAGAAACAGACGGCCTCTTCTCTGCCTGTGTAGGGGCCATAATTCTCAATACGGACATACCCATTTTTCTCGTAAAAATTTACGGCCCGATGGTTGATATATCGGGTTTCTAACCTCAGCTCAACATATCCCATCTCTTTGGCGGAGTTTTCCAGAAAAGTGAGTAAAGCGCGACCAACGCCTGGGACACTTCGGTCTGAAAACATTCTTTTAAGCTCGGCTATATTTTGCGCTAATGGCCGAATAGCGCCGCATCCCACCGCATCACCATGGGCATTCTTTGCCAATACCCATAACGCTTTTTCACTGTTCATTGCTTCAACAGTGAAATGACTTTTGCCATTATCACCAGTAATAGCGGCAAGTTCTGCTGATAGCAATTCGATTAGGCGAAGGGAATCTGAAGAAAACGGATCTGATTTCTCTATTTTTATCATGGTGATATCCTGCAGGATGAGTGTGACCAACATAAAGCATC
>NZ_JBAVTT010000156.1:0-25102 GCF_049696395.1 Erwinia sp. | reverse complement strand
CTATCTGCCGCCGTCTGCGCAGCCAGAGCAACCCAATGCCGATCATTATGGTCACGGCGAAAGGCGAAGAAGTGGACCGTATCGTGGGCCTGGAAATCGGTGCTGATGACTACATTCCAAAACCCTTTAACCCGCGTGAGCTGCTGGCCCGTATTCGTGCCGTTCTGCGTCGTCAGGCCAATGAACTGCCAGGCGCACCTTCGCAGGAAGAAGCGGTTATTGCCTTCGGTAAGTTCAAGCTGAACCTCGGCACGCGTGAAATGTTCCGTGAAGACGAGCCTATGCCATTGACCAGCGGTGAGTTCGCTGTGCTGAAGGCGCTGGTAAGCCACCCGCGTGAGCCGCTGTCCCGCGATAAGCTGATGAACCTGGCCCGTGGCCGTGAATACAGTGCGATGGAGCGCTCTATTGACGTTCAGATCTCCCGCCTGCGCCGCATGGTGGAAGAAGATCCGGCTCATCCACGCTATATCCAGACCGTTTGGGGCCTGGGCTACGTCTTCGTGCCGGACGGCAGTAAGGCATGAGGCGGATCCGCTTCTCTCCCCGCAGTTCCTTTGCCCGTATGCTGCTGTTGATTGTGACTCTGCTGTTTGTCAGCCTGGTCACGACCTATCTGGTGGTGTTGAACTTTGCCATTCTGCCAAGCCTGCAGCAGTTCAACAAAGTGCTGGCCTATGAAGTGCGTATGCTGATGACCGATCGGTTACAGCTGGAGGATGGCACACAGCTTGAAGTGCCACCTGCATTCCGCCGTGAGATATACCGCGAGTTAGGCATTTCGCTGTATACCAACGCGGCGGCGGAAGAGAGCGGATTGCGCTGGGCGCAGCATTACGAATTCCTCAGCCAGCAAATGGCGCAGCAACTGGGTGGGCCGACCGACGTTCGCGTCGAGGTGAATAAAAACTCCCCGGTGGTCTGGCTGAAAACCTGGCTGTCGCCGGATATCTGGGTCAGGGTTCCTCTGACGGAAATTCATCAGGGGGACTTCTCGCCGCTGTTCCGCTACACGCTGGCGATTATGCTGTTAGCGATTGGCGGTGCCTGGCTGTTTATCCGTATCCAGAACCGACCCTTAGTGGAACTTGAACACGCTGCAATACAGGTGGGTAAAGGGATTATTCCGCCGCCGTTGAGGGAGTACGGTGCGTCTGAGGTTCGCTCGGTCACCAGGGCGTTTAATCAGATGGCGTCTGGGGTGAAACAGCTGGCCGATGACCGCACGCTGTTAATGGCTGGTGTCAGTCACGATCTGCGAACACCGCTGACGCGCATCCGTCTGGCGACCGAAATGATGTCTCAGGAAGATGGCTATCTTGCTGAGTCGATCAATAAAGACATCGAAGAGTGCAACGCAATCATCGAGCAGTTTATTGATTATCTGCGCACCGGCCAGGAGATGCAGTTTGAGCGTGCAGACCTGAACGGGGTTCTCGGCGAAGTTGTTGCGGCTGAAAGCGGCTATGAACGTGAGATTGAAAATGAGGTGATGCCTACCGAACTGATGGTGGATATTAACCCGTTATCGATTAAACGTGCCGTCGCCAATATGGTGGTTAACGCCGCCCGCTACGGTAACGGCTGGATTAAGGTCAGCAGCGGCAGTGAATTGCAGCGCGCCTGGTTCCAGGTGGAAGATGATGGTCCGGGCATCCGGCCAGATCAACTGAAGCACCTGCTCCAGCCGTTTGTGCGGGGAGACAGCGCCCGCAGCACTAGCGGAACGGGATTAGGATTGGCGATTGTGCAGCGTATTATCGATGCGCATCAGGGCTCGCTTGAGATTGGTGACAGCGAGCGGGGCGGATTACGCATTCGTGCCTATCTTCCTTTGCCTCCAGCCAACAGTTTGCCTGCACCGCCAGTGGCTTAAGGTTTTAGCTGAGGGTAAAAAAAGGGCTTAGTCGATGACTAAGCCCTTTTTGCATTACAGCTGAGGACCGGCTTTCACCAGCGCCGCGCCTGCTGGGGTATCGGTGTACTTATCGAAATTATCCATAAACCGCTGAGCCAGGTCGCTGGCTTTCCCCTGCCATTCGGCTTCGTCGCTCCAGGTATTACGTGGGTCCAGAATATGGCTGTCCACGCCTGGCAGCGCGACAGGCATCTCCAGATTAAATACCGGCAGCGTTACGGTTTCGGCACCGGACAGTTCACCGCTGAGAATGGCGTTAATAATCGCCCGCGTATCTTTAATCGAGATGCGCTTGCCGCTGCCGTTCCAGCCGGTGTTGACCAGATAAGCTTCCGCGCCGGCCGCTTCCATCCGCTTCACCAGCACTTCAGCATACTGCGTTGGATGCAGGGTCAGGAACGCGGCACCAAAGCAGGCTGAGAAGGTGGGCGTGGGTTCAGTAACGCCACGTTCGGTACCCGCCAGCTTGGCGGTGAAGCCTGACAGGAAGTGATACTGCGTCTGATCGGGGCTTAGCCGTGAAACAGGCGGCAGAACGCCAAAGGCATCAGCCGTCAGGAAGATCACTTTACTGGCATGGCCTGCTTTGGAAACCGGCTTAACGATATTGTCGATATGCTCAATGGGATAGGAGACGCGGGTGTTTTCAGTCTTGCTGCCATCATCGTAATCGACGGTTCCGTCGGCACGAACTACCACGTTTTCCAGCAGGGCATCACGCCGGATAGCCTGATAAATCTCCGGCTCTGCCTGCTCAGAGAGTTTGATGGTTTTGGCGTAGCAGCCGCCTTCAAAGTTGAACACGCCGTCATCATCCCAGCCATGTTCATCATCACCAATCAGCTGACGCTGCGGGTCAGTAGAAAGCGTCGTTTTACCGGTGCCAGAGAGGCCAAAGAACACTGCCACATCGCCTTTTTCACCCACGTTTGCCGAACAGTGCATCGCCGCGATGCCCTGCAACGGCAGCAGATAATTCATGATGGCGAACAGGCCTTTCTTCATCTCTCCGCCGTACCAGGTTCCGCCAATCAGCTGAATGCGCTCAGTCAGATTGAAGGCGACAAAGTTCTCAGAGTGCAGTCCCTGTTTTTGCCAGTCCGGGTTGGTGCATTTGGCGCCGTTCATCACCACAAAGTCAGGCTCGAAGGTCGCCAGCGCGGCTTCGTCCGGGCGAATGAACATGTTTTTTACAAAGTGGGCCTGCCAGGCCACCTCAGTGATAAAGCGGACACAAAGTCGGGTATCCGGATTGGCACCACACCAGGCATCCACCACAAACAGGCGTTTATGAGAGAGTTGCTTAGTGACGAGGGATTTCAGGGCCTGCCAGTTTTCAGCAGAGAGTGGCTGGTTATCGTTCTTGCCTTTGCCCTGGTCGTTCCACCAGAGTGTGTCGCGGGTGGCGTCATCGCGAACGATGTATTTGTCTTTCGGTGAGCGACCGGTAAAAATGCCGGTATCGACAGCGATGGCACCAGATTGTGTCTGAATGCCTCGTTCGCATCCGGACAGTCCTGGGCGGGTTTCTTCATGGAAAAGCGTTTCATAATCGGGGTTATGAACGATCTCAACCGTATCCGTGATGCCATAAGCGACGAGGTCCTGCGGGGTCAGATCACGCATGTTACTGCTCCTTTATCGGCTCTGTGCTGCAACGTAGTGTAGGGTAATGGAAAACCATTAACCGTGATGTTCCGCATATCCATCCTCATGCAGAAATCACGATCGCGCGCAGTCTACACGGGTGAAGACACAGTGAAAGGCAAAAGCAGTAGAAATGAGAGGCAGCGCGTGAAGAGAGGGAAGAGCAGGGCCAGGCCGGTTAAGGCCTGACCAGTTAGCGGACAGTAACGCAGCAGGGCAAGGCAACCGGCTGCATTACCCGCGCATCAATGCAGCTGATCGTTGCTCGCGGACGACCCGTTACGGATGGCCGCAATATCAACGGCATCATAGGTATAGTGGCTACCGCAGTAGTCACAATGCATATCGATTTTGCCATCTTCCGCGAGGATTTCGTCCACTTCCTCAACGGGCAGCGTCGTCAGGACTTCTCCGCAACGCTCGTGAGAGCAGGTGCAGCGGAAGCATACGTCCTGGGGATCGAAAATCGTCACTTCTTCCTGATGGTACAGGCGCCACAACACGTCGTTGGCTGGCAGCCCAAGCAGCTCTTCCGTTTTGATGGTTTCGGTCAGGGTTGCAAGATGGGTGAAATCATCCGGGTTAGCATCCTGAGCCGGGAGAACCTGCAGCAGGATCCCGCCAGCGCCCTGCTGACCCTCAACTTCGCCGGTACGAATAAACAGGCGCGTTGGCAGCTGCTCAGAGCGTATAAAGTAATCTTCCAGACACTCAGCCAGCGTGTCGCCTTCCAGTCCTACCACGCCCTGATAGCGCTCACCTTCTGCCGGGGAAATGGTGATCACCAGATAGCCGTTGCCAACCATCTCTTTCAGCGTGCTTTCGGCCGCAATCTCACCCTGCATACGGGCAACGCCGCGCATTTCCTGGCGATTATTGCCGTTGATCACGGCCAGGTTCAGCGGGCCATCACCCTGTAGCTGGACGGTGATATCGCCGTCGAACTTCAGCGTGGCGGTCAGCAGGCTGGTGGCAACGAGCAGTTCGCCCAGCACTTTTTGCACCGGTAACGGGTAATCGTGGCCTTTGATGATTTCACGCCAGGTGTCGGAAACAGTAACCAGTTCGCCACGCACGGCATGGTTTTCGAACAGATAACGGTGCATTTGATCAGGATGTGCCATGATTCTCTCTCGTTTAGGCGGGTTACACTTCGCCAGAATTTTTAAATTTCATTAAGTCCCGTCGCTCTTTTTTATCCGGGCGGCGGTCGGGATGCGGCATAGTGAGCGCGTTCATTTTCCGCGCCAGCGCTATCTTTTCCCGTTTCTCAATACTTTGTGCCGTCTCCTGGTACATCAGCTGAGCTTCCGCCGCCGGGCGGCGCTGTTCGCTAAGGGCCAGCACGATCACGGTGCGTTCATCATTTCCCTGCCGGAGCGTCAGTTCGGCATTAAGCTCGACGCCTTTACTCGGCTTGCTGCGCTGACCGTTGTAGTGGACTTTGCCACCCTCAACCATCTCGCGCGCAGCAGAACGGGTCTTATAGAAGCGAGCGGCCCACAGCCACTTATCCAGCCGAATCGCCTCTGCGGATTTCTCTTTCATCGCTGCTCCTTGATGGGAATACCCCTATGTATGGGTGAATCACGGGAATTCAAGGCGCTTCACCGCAGGATAATCAGGGGGAGTCAGAAGGGGAGGTCATTCGCCTTGTCAGCCTTAAAAATAGCATAAAACTGACAGGCTCAGAATAACGGGCGAATGCTCTGGCTGGTGCTCAACGAGGGGCTGAAACACTTATCGTAATAGGTTTGAATGGCAATCAGACGCTTACGGTTGCCATAAATTCGCTTCAGCGCTAACAGGCCGTTAAGCACAAAGCCAAGCGCCACAACCAGCAGCAGCAGGCTGGTGCCCAGATAACGCCAGAGGGTTAGTTTGTCCGGTGCGCTGTGCAGGGCAATATGGCGTGTGCCGTTAGCATCCGTGGTGATATTGGTCACTATGCCGCTGGCGTAAAACGGGGTGTGCAGCAGCATGCCAGCCAGACGTTGTAGCTCAGGCCACTGATCGGGCGCATTGAAATCAAACAGCGACACGTTGGGTGCCTGCTGGTTCACTAACTGTCGGCCTTCATCGCTGAGGATCAGGAAGCCGCCTGGCGGTGGGCTGTTCAGCGCTTCTGCCGCACGGCGGGTCTCACGATAGAAGAATGAGGACGTCGCCGTGTTGACCAGATTTTCCAGCGCTTCAGCACTGACCGGACGCAATAACACGTTCATACCGTTCAGCGATCCGGAATCCGCCCGGCGCACCAGCGTTTCCCAGTCTTTCGCATTTCCCAGGTTAACCAGCGCATTCTTCAACCGGACACAATCCTGCTCCTGACTGCACAGCTCCTGGGTTCTCAACACGATATCTGAGAAGTCATCCAGCAGGATCATGCCGGATTTCTGGATAGCGGTGGCCAGTTGCGGATTCAGCTTCGGATCGGTGTTGGTTTGCGGGTGCAACTGCAGGCTGGTAGTGCTTAACAACGCCGTGGCTTTGTCGATAATGTCGGACTGCGGCTGGGGCAGGGGAGCGGCGTTATTCCAGTAAACGGCTGAGCAGTCGAACGGCATAAAGGCGTAAGTGCGGTTGCCCTGATAGGTGGCCGGGATGGAACACATGCCTTCACCGTTAACCTTCAGGCTGTCACCGATATGCAGCGGCATTTTCTCCAGGTCATTGACGGAGTGAACCTGCACGCTTTCGGTGCCCTTTAACCAGGCCATGCTCAGTTTGAGCGGCATACTCAGCGGGATCCAGGCAACCAGCAACACCAGAACCAGCAATGAGCCCGCCGCCAGCACCAGATTCTTTTTCCAGCGCTGGATAGGGAAATTGCGCACCTCATCCTGCAGCGAGAGAAAACGTCCCTGGCGGACAACCTGGCGGTTCAGGTAGATATCAATCTCTGTAGACTGGCCTAAATCGTTAGCGACATAGGGCTGCCAGTGAGGGGGATAAATCAGGTCAATGATACCCAGCGAGATGTTGCTGACCTGTCCCTGATTAGATTCGCCAAACAGCCCCCAGCGTTTAGGTGCGCCGCGCAGGCAATGAATTTCACGTAACTCTTTCTCGCCGGGACGGCGGTAGAGGAACCAGCAACTGACCACAATCATCGCAACCGCTGCGAGCACTAACCAGGGCATCAGCAGTTCTGGCCCGACAAGGCTGACAAAGAACAGCAGCAAGGCCAGACAGATCGCGGTAGCTTCGCGCGTGCCATCCGGTCGACTGAGGGCGTATTCCTCAGGCGTTTCCTTGCGCACGCTAATCAGCTCAATGTTTTCGCTCTCTTCCTTCCTGATCGAGGCGTTTTGTGACACCGTGCGGACCACGGGTGCCAGCGCAGGCTGCTCGTGGACGTAGTTCACCAGCGAATGACCATTCAACGAAATGACCAGCGGGATCGACTGGGTTTTGATCAGCTCTACGTAGTTCTCTTCGGCAATATACTGTTCCCACAACGGCGGCAGATGCACTTCGACAGCATCAAGGTAGTAACGCCATTTGTTGGATTCATCAGTAGAGAGGCCGTAGCGGGTAATTGAGCGGGTAACTGGGTAGACGTTGCTGCTTTGCGAGGTGAGGGTTAATGGCTCGGCCATTCTGCTTGTCCCACCGGGTAACGTGTTTTCACGGTGTTTTTCAAGCAGACTGATATAGCGCTCAACGGCTTTGCGCTCGTCGTCGCTCAGTTTACGAAATGGAGGACTGATGAATGGCAGTGGTTTCGCCAACGGCGGGCGATGCCGCATAGCGTACCAAAAGAAACACCCTGCCCCCATTGAGCAGGCCAGCATTACAGCCAATATAATGACTATGGTGCTCATGCTTCCCTCATTCCTGCCACGATGCTCCCGTCGTCATTATGGTGATACCCGGCCATGATCATATCGTTACCGACATTGTGGCGGGTTTAGACGGCTCTGGCAATCCGCTGTGTATACAAAAATAGCGCGCAAAATCATAAAATTAGATTATTAGTATAAGATTCCCTGTCGAGATGGTATCAACCCATTTGGCGATGCCATATCGGCATATTCCTATTTTTGCTGGCACTGATTGACTTTTTTTAAAACTTTTCATGCTACTCCACGCGCATTTGTTATAACTGCATAAAATAATCCATGCGATGATTGGCTTCCCCTCTCGGGTGCCGCACAATGGGGTAACGACGGTCAGTATGCCGTGACTTACGGGCTATGACGCTCATTTTTTTGGCTTTTTTTCCTGGGGCCACTATGACCAGACAACTGCAAAAACCCAAAATCCTTAATGTGGAAGCTGTGGCACGCTCGCGCTTGTTCACTGTTGAAGCCGTAGACCTGGCATTCAGTAACGGTGCCCGAAGAGTCTACGAGCGGATGAAACCGACTGACCGCGAAGCGGTGATGATAGTGCCGATTATTGACGATCACATTATCCTGATCCAGGAGTACGCGGTTGGGCTGGAGTGTTATGAACTCGGCTTCCCTAAAGGGCTGATTGACCCCGGTGAAACGCCGTTTGAAGCGGCTAACCGCGAGTTGAAAGAGGAAGCTGGCTACGGCGCAGGGACGCTGGAAACCCTGGGTAAACTGACCCTGGCCCCTTCGTATTTCTCCAGCAAAATGAACATCGTGGTCGCTGAGCAGCTTTATGAAGAGAAGCTGGAAGGGGATGAACCCGAACCCCTTCCTCAGCTGCGCTGGCCGCTGGATAATTTGCTGGGGCTGCTGCAGGAACCGGACTTCCGCGAGGCGCGTAACGTGAGCGCACTGTTTCTGGTCCGTGAATGGCTGGTGAAGCAGGGAAGGTTGAGCTATTAAAAAAGCGGGCGCCAGGCCCGCTTTAGTCAGATGAGGGACGCGCCGGATAACGGTGCGTCCCTTTTTGTTGTTCTGACTGTCAGAACAGTTCGTGACTCTGGCCGTTATCCATCAGCGTGGTGCCGACATCATGGACCGAATACTCAGTAGGCTGGGTGCCATTGATAAAGTATTCCTGACGCGTGTTACCGCCGCCATTGGCCAGTTTGCCGGTGCTGCGATCGATAGTGACCGTCACTACGCCTTCCGGCGGAGTCAGTGGCTGAACCGGCACGCCATCCAGCGCCGCTTTCATGTACTCGTCCCAGGCAGGCTGAGCACTCTTCGCGCCGCCTTCATAACCTGAAATCTGATCCTTGATTGCGCCAGAAGCGGTGGTGCGACCCAGATCGCGACGGTGGTCATCAAAGCCAATCCACACGGAAGTCACCACGCCAGGACCATAACCAGAGAACCAGGCATCTTTTGAGCTGTTGGTTGTCCCGGTTTTGCCGCCGATGTCATTACGGCCCAGGTCGCGGCCAGCACGCCAACCGGTTCCCATCCAGCCTGGTTCGCCGAAGATGTTAGAGTTCATAGCGCTTTTAATCAGGAACGACAGCGGTGTGTTGATCACATGTGGAGCGTATTGCTGCTCACCTTCCTGCTGAGCCTGCTTTTGTGAAACCTGTTCAAGCTGCGGCTGAGGAACGGCTGTCTTTTCACCTTCTTTCGAGATGGCGACGTTTTCGACACTGTCTTCACTCAGGGCTACGGCTTTCTTGGTGTCACCATAAATCACCGGCAGATTGCAGTCAGGACAGGCAATTTTCGGTTTCTCTTCAAACAGCGTGTTGCCCTGCTCGTCCTGAATCTTGCTGATGAAGTACGGATCGACCAGGAAGCCGCCGTTAGCCATCACTGAATAGCCACGCACCATCTGCAGCGGGGTGAAAGAAGCAGACCCCAACGCCAGCGATTCGGTGTGAACAATGTTTTGGGCCGGGAAGCCGAAACGCTGCAGATATTCTGCGGCGTAATCGACGCCCATTGCACGCATAGCGCGCACCATCACCACGTTTTTAGACTGCCCCAGACCCTGACGTAAGCGGATTGGGCCATCGTAAGTTGGCGGGGAGTTTTTCGGCCGCCAGTCAGAACCGGCACCGGCATCCCAACGTGAAATGGGCACATCGTTAAGGATGGAAGCCAGCGTCAGCCCACGGTCCATAGCCGCGGTGTACAGGAACGGTTTGATGTTTGACCCTACCTGACGCAGTGCCTGAGTAGCGCGGTTGAATTTGCTCTGATTAAAGTCAAAGCCGCCAACAAGCGCACGAACGGCACCGTTTTGCGGATCCAGGGAAACCAGGGAAGAGTTCACGTCTGGAACCTGCCCCAGCGCCCAGTTGGAATCCACTTTGCGCACCCAAATCTGCTGGCCTGCCTGCACCACTTCAGAGACAGATTTCGGGGTGCGGCCTTGAGTAGTATCTGACTTATACGGGCGAGCCCAACGCATTCCTGCAAGGTTCAGCGCTACGTTGGTTCCGTCACGCATTGTAACCGTTGCCTCGTCGCTGTTCACTTCGGTAACGACCGCCGGATACAGCGGGCCATAGACCGGCAAGGCTTTCAGCGTTTTGTGGATTTCTGCCTGGTCCCACGGAGTCTGGCCCACTTTCCACAGCACATTAGACGGGCCACGGTAGCCGTGACGCATGTCGTAGTTCATCACGTTGTCCTGCACTGACTTCTGCGCAGCCAACTGTAATTTACGGGTGATAGTGGTGGTGACTTTGAAGCCGTCGTTATAGGCATTATCGCCGTAACGTTTCACCATTTCCTGGCGAACCATTTCGGTCAGATAAGGCGCTGAGAAGGCAATCTCTGGCGCGTGGTAGTTGGCTACCAGCGGCGTATTGCGGGCTTCAGTGTACTGCGACTGGCTGATGTAATTCTGGTCCAGCATACGGGCCAGCACCACGTTGCGGCGCTGGGTTGCGCGCTCGTGGGAATACAGCGGGTTAAACGTTGACGGCGCTTTCGGCAGACCGGCAATCATCGCCATTTCGCTCAGCGACAGCTGGTCAACGCTTTTGCCAAAGTACACCTGGGCTGCGGCACCCACGCCATAAGCACGGTAGCCGAGGTAGATCTTGTTCAGATAAAGCTCAAGAATCTCGTCTTTACTCATCATCTGCTCAATGCGGATGGCGAGGAAAGCCTCCTTGATCTTACGCATCAGCGTACGCTCGGGACTGAGGAAGAAGTTACGCGCCAGCTGCTGGGTAATGGTACTTGCCCCTTGCGAAGCATGACCAGACACCAGCGCCACGCTCGCCGCACGGAAGATGCCGATAGGATCGACCCCGTGGTGCTCGTAGAAGCGGCTGTCTTCGGTAGCGATAAAAGCTTTCACCATCACTGGCGGGATTTGAGGCAGTTTCAGCGGGATACGGCGCTTCTCGCCATACTGAGCAATCAGCTCATTATCGGCGCTGTAAACCTGCATAGGCGTCTGCAGACGCACATCTTTCAGTGTGGCAACGTCGGGCAACTGGGGCTCTATGTATTTATACAAACCATAGACCGAGCCGGCTCCAAGCAAAATGCAACACACTGCAAGGATCAATAAATACTTTACGAACTTCACCTGATATTTTCCATTCTGAGTCGATTGGGCAGTTTATAAACAATCGCGCGGTAGTATAAAGGCAAGCCAGAAACTTGGATACGTCCTTTTAAATTCTGACGATATGGAGATCGCGCAAATGGCATTTCAGACATGGCAAGTCGGCCTGGATATTCAAAACGGGCAACTCTGTGCCCTCGGCATCCAGCGCCGTCGGAACGGCTGGCAACTTCGCCACTGGTGGCAACATGTGTTGCCGCAAGATACGTTAGTTAACGGGCTGCTGCAACGTCCTGAGCCTGTGATTGCCCTGCTGCAAAACTGGCGCAGGACCTTGCCTTATCGTATCTCGCTGCGGGTAGGTTTCCCTCCGCAACTGGTGCTGCAACGGCAGATCGAGCTGCCAGGCACGCCATTACGTGAGCCAGAGCGTAGCAGGTACATCATCGCAGCGGCGAGGCGATTTTTCCCAATTGAACCCGAGACGCTGGCGCTGGATTACCGTATTGAGCAGGATGCCAACGAGGCACTGTATCTTACCGCAGCCCGTAAGGATGCCCTCAAGAGCTGGCTACATTGCCTTGAACAGGCAAGACTCTCCCCGGAGGTGCTTGAGCTGTCACCAGCGGCATTGCACGCCCTCTCATCGTCTTTATCTCTTAATCCCTCTTCTGCGTTGGTTCACCGCTTGCAGGACCACTGGTTGTGGTATTCCGCATTGCCAGCGCGGCCTCGCTGGGGCTGGTGTTCACTGCAGGATGCGCCGGACTTTGCCATGTTGCAGCAGAAGCAGTTACCGGACTTCGACTCGTTTTATTACAGCTCGTTTCAGCCGGGTGCGCTTCCCGAGCGCGCTCAGTGGCTGGATCCTTTTGACGCCTTCGCCCTTAAGCAACCCCCATTGCCGATGTTGAACGGGGCTTTCACGCTGGCTGCCGGGCTAGCACTTCGTCCGGGAGATGTCTGATGGTCTGGGTCAATCTGTTGCCCTGGCGGGCACGTAAACGGAAGAGGGCACGCGAGCGCTGGGCATTGGTGTTCTCTCTGCTGGTGCTCACAGTGTTGGCCGCCGCCATGCCAACGGTTGGCAAACAAGCCCTTAATCACCAGTACGACAGTCTGGTCAGGTTGAATAAAGCGGCCAGCCATCGGCTGGAAGGACAGATGAAGCAAATGTCGACTTTGGTGCAGGAAAAAGAGGGGTTGCAGCGTCAACTGGCTGAGCGCCAGCAACGTCAACATCGTCTTGATCGCTGGAGAACCTTTGTCCTGCAGTTGCCAGAGGTGATGCCAGACACGTTGTGGTTAAGCGCTATCAGTAAAAACGCTGCCAGCCTGGTGCTCTCAGGCTCCTGCCAGGGGATCAGCGATTTGGAGGCATTCCGTCTGCAAGTGCAAAAGCTGGCGCTGGTCGCACAGGTGAAAACCGGGCAGTTGCATCGTGGCCCGCAAGGACGACTGGCTTTTACCTTGCTGATTAAGCTGAGAGGAGAGGGTGATGAATAATGTCTGGTCTCGCTGGCTAAACCTTCCTGTCTGGCTTCAGGGCAGTTTGTTGTGCCTGACAGTTTTCGCTTCTGCATTATCGCTGTGGTTGCTTTGGGGCTCCCCAGTCGGGCAGGAAGCCATTCAGTTACAAGCTCAACACCAGCTTCAGAGCCGTCAGTATCAACAGCACCTTGGGCGTTTGATGGCAGCAGGGCCAGTTGTTAACGCCAGGGAGGAGATCGCTCAGCTACAGCGGGCACTGCAAAATGAACAAAAGCGGGCTTTCTCTTTGCTGAGGTTAACCAGCACTTCTGGCGGGGAACTGGCGGACTGGCAGCCAACCCTGCAGGGAGGCAGCATGGCGCTGGACCTCAGCTGGCCTCAGGTGCAGCTTGTTTTCGGCTATCTCAGTACATTGCCTGCTGGCGTGGCGCTGGAGAATTTCACCCTCAAGCCCCAGCAGACCGTGTTGCGTTTCCATCTGGCTCTGGCCCTGAATGATGAAGAGTAAGCGCGGATGCCTGAATGGGCTAGTCATCAGCCTGACGTTACTGGTGGCGCTAGATAGCCAGGCTGGGCGCGATCCTTTTCAGCCCTTGCAAAGCGGTTGTGAGCAACTGGCGTTTCCTTTCTCGTGGCAGTTAAAAGGGATCATCGGCCAGCCAGACGACTTTCACGCCTGGCTGATCGCCAGCAAAGGAGGGTGGATCCAGCTCAGCGGAAGCCAACCGCTGGACGGTCGCTGGCAGATGCTGGAGATCACTGCTCTGAGCATCACCTTCGCGGACATCAGCGGATGCGAACCGGCATTTAAAAGAAATTTAAAAGGGAATATTTATGAAAAGGATACTTTGTTTGTTGATCCTGGTGGGGATAGCGCACCCGTCACTGGCCGATAAAAGGCCCATCTCGCTGGCCTTTGACGAGGCACCGGTAGGCCAGGTGTTGCAGGCGCTGGCGAGCTGGCAGAACCTCAATCTGATGGTGGCACCCGAGGTACAGGGCAAGCTTTCTCTGAGGCTGGAAAATGTGCCCTGGCAGCAGGCGCTGGCGCTGGTCGCCCGCATGGCAAAACTCAGCGTTGAAACCGAAGGCTCTGTGTTGTTGGTATGGCCTGAAAGCCGGGAGCAGGAGCGGCAGCTGAAAGAGGCGCAACAGCAGGAAAAAGAACGTGAGAAGGCAGAGAAAGCGCAGCCGCTGATGACGGAAGTGCTGACGCTGGCTCACGCGGATGCCAACATCGTTAACAACAGTTTGCAGTCAGAGCGAGCCCGGCTGATGAGCGAACGCGGCAGCATCACGGTGGATGCGAGAACCAACAGTTTATTGCTACGTGATTCGCGCGCAGCGTTAGAGGCAACTACCCGCTGGGTCCGCGCGCTTGACGTTCCGCTTGAACAAATTGAGCTGGCGGCACACATCGTCACCATCAACGAGGAGAGCCTGCGAGAGTTGGGGGTGCGCTGGGGGATGAGCAGTGATGAGCACATCGCACGTGCGCTGCGAACCAGTCAGTTTGCCGTTTCTCTTCCCGTCACTGATGCTGCCGTGACGGCGGGTTTCACGCTGGCAAGGTTGGACGGGAAATTGCTCGATCTGGAGCTTAGCGCGCTGGAACAGGAAAATAAGTTGGAAATTATCGCCAGCCCGCGTCTGTTTACTTCTCATCAACAGACAGCCAGCATCAAACAGGGCACCGAAATTCCTTATGAAGTTTCCAGTGGCAGCAATGGCACTACCAGTATTGAGTTCAAAGAGGCGGTGCTGGGGATGGAGGTCACGCCGGTGGTGCAGGCTAATGGGCGGATTTTATTGAAGTTACACCTGTCACAAAATGTGCCTGGCCGCACCCTGCGCAGCGGCGACGGCGAGTATCTGGCTATTGATAAACAAGAGATCCAAACCCAGGTCACACTGAAAGACGGACAGACGCTGGCGCTGGGTGGCATCTTTCAGCGGCAAACCGTCAGCGGTCAGCGCAAAGTTCCGCTGATTGGCGATATTCCGATTGTGGGGTCGCTGTTTCGCTATGATATTCATGAACAAAAAAGGCGAGAATTGGTGATCTTCATCACGCCGCGACTGATTCGTGACGAGTAATGCTTTTTTTAGTCCAAACTGAGTAACCGGGTGCTTTTTTCCGGCCTTAAAGGCATATGGGTTTGACGCAAGGGCCGAATTAGCTTACAAGGTTTAGCGATTTTGATTTATGAGCCAGGTTTTGGCTCCGAAGAATACAGAGAACCCGTTTTTTATCGTGCGCAACCGGCGTAGCCGATGCAATGACATCGGGGTGATAAATGAAGCGGACTGAAACGCGCCAGATAGCGCGCAATGGGCAAGGTCAATTTAAACGGTTGCCAAAACACCTTCAGTGTTGAGATAATTTTGTTCTGACTCTCGCACAACGCTCATGAGGTTTCAGTTCATGTCCTGTCCGGTTGGACGGGGTATCATTAACGAATTGTCGTAGTAATACCGAAAAAATGGCAGAGAAACGCAATATCTTTCTGGTTGGGCCTATGGGTGCCGGCAAAAGCACTATTGGGCGTCAGTTAGCTCAGCAACTCAATATGGAATTTTTCGATTCCGATCAAGAAATTGAGCGACGTACCGGAGCGGATGTGGGTTGGGTGTTCGACGTCGAAGGCGAAGAAGGCTTCCGCGATCGCGAAGAAAAAATCATCAACGAACTCACTGAGAAGCAAGGCATTGTGCTGGCTACCGGTGGCGGTTCAGTGAAATCACGTGAAACCCGTAACCGTCTTTCGGCTCGCGGCGTAGTGGTGTATCTGGAAACCACCATCGAGAAGCAGTTAGCCCGCACTCAGCGCGATAAAAAGCGTCCTCTGTTGCAGGTGGAGTCTCCACCGCGCGAGGTGCTGGAAGCGCTGGCCGCAGAACGCAATCCGCTGTACGAAGAGATCGCTGACGTGACGATCCGAACCGACGACCAGAGTGCTAAAGTGGTCGCGAATCAGATCATTAACATGTTGGAAAAGAGCTGAATCCAGCTCTGACCGCCTGCGGGCCAAAGTAATAAAAAGGTGATAACGCTTCATGGAGAAGATTACCGTCACTTTGGGGGAGAGAAGTTACCCCATTACCATCGCTGCCGGACTGTTTACCGATCCGGCTTCTTTTTGGCCGCTTAAGGCGGGCGATCGGGCCATGCTGGTGACTAACCAGACCCTGGCCCCTCTCTATCTGACGCCTGTGCGCCAGCTGCTGGAAGGCGCTGGTGTGGAGGTAGACCAGGTCATTCTTCCCGACGGTGAGCAGTATAAAACGCTGTCGGTGATGGATCAGGTCTTTACCGCTCTTCTCGAAAAACCTCACGGTCGTGACACTACCCTGATCGCTTTAGGCGGCGGGGTTATTGGCGATCTGACCGGTTTTGCCGCCGCCAGCTATCAACGTGGTGTGCGCTTTATTCAGGTTCCTACCACATTGTTGTCGCAGGTTGACTCCTCTGTGGGAGGAAAAACGGCGGTTAACCATCCGCTGGGCAAGAACATGATCGGCGCGTTCTACCAGCCTGCTTCCGTAGTGATTGATATCGACTGCCTTAACAGCCTACCGCCGCGCGAGTTAGCGTCCGGCCTGGCTGAGGTGATCAAATACGGTATCATTCTCGACGACGAGTTCTTTACCTGGCTGGAAGCGAATATCGATGCCCTGCTGGCCCTTGATGGCAAAGCACTGGCTTACTGTATCCGCCGCTGTTGCGAGCTTAAAGCCGAAGTGGTGGCCGCAGACGAACATGAATTAGGTCAACGCGCGCTGCTGAATCTGGGTCATACCTACGGTCACGCTATTGAAGCCCATATGGGTTACGGTAACTGGCTGCACGGCGAAGCGGTAGCGGCCGGTATGGTGATGGCTGCCCGAACGGCCGAGCGGCTGGGGCAATTCTCCGCTCAGGATACCGACCGGATCATCACGTTGTTACAACGTGCAGGTCTGCCGGTGACCGGCCCGGACAGGATGGCCGCTGAAGATTATTTGCCGCATATGATGCGTGACAAGAAAGTACTGGCTGGAAAACTTCGTCTGGTGTTACCTCTCGCAATCGGCCAGTCCGAAGTGCGCAGCGGTGTTGCTCATGATACGGTGCTGGCTGCGATCAACGACTGCCTGCCAGTCTGAAGCTGTTATATCGGGCGGCTTGCCCAACGATCAAGTAATCCGCCGCTCAGAGGATGTTGAGTGGCGTCGCTGCTCTACTGTAGGAGGTTGAATGGACGAGTTTAAGCCGGAAGACGAGTTGAAACCTGATACCAGTGATCGCCGCCCACAGCGATCCCGCAAGACGTCTTCTGCCCCTAAAGTTCCGGTATCCCGCCAGCATATGATGATGGGCATTGGTATCCTGGTGCTGCTGCTTTTGGTGATTGGCATCGGCTCAGCGCTGAACTCGCCAGGCGACAGCAGCAGCAGCCAGACTGCTCAGAAACCGGCAGAGTCTTCGGGAACTGCTGGTACACCATCGACAGGCAGCGATAAAAATATCGATCTCTCTGGCTCCTCTTCCATGAGCGGTCAGTCTGGCTCCCAGCCAACGCCGGATGCCAATGCCGGTTCACAGCCCGCGCCTGACGCGTCTGCAACCAGCAACAGCCCACAGGAGTTGAGCGCACCGCCAATCTCTCCTACGCCTACTCAAGCCGCGCCAGTAGAAACCCCTGCGAATCAACAGCGCGTTGAGCTGCCGGGCGATCTGAACACTGCGCTGAGCAATCAGCAGGGTCAGGTTGATGCTGCGGCGCAGGGTGCCCAGGATAATGGCAGCTCATTACCTACTGCGCCTGCAACCGTTGCGCCTGGCGGCAATACTTCTGCTCCGGCAACCTCAAAGCCTGTAACCAGCCAGCCACGTCATCAGGCTCCGGCGGCTACGCACAAGCCTGCAGCCTCTAAGCCAGTAGCGAAAGAGAGCAAGCAAACTGCACCGGCAACACACAGTTCATCCGGGACGGCAAAAGCCTCAGCTTCTGTCCCTGGTGGCAGCTATACACTGCAACTGAGCAGTGCCTCGCGTTCAGATACCCTGAATGCCTGGGCGAAGAAACAAAACCTGAGCAGCTATCACGTGTATAAAACGGCACGTAACGGTCAGCCATGGTATGTGCTGGTCAGCGGTTCTTATGCCACTCCAGCGGATGCGAAGCGTGCCGTAGCCTCGCTGCCTGCTGAAGTTCAGGCGCAGAAACCCTGGGTTAAGCCAGTCAGCCAGGTAAAGAAAGAGTCAACAGAATAGAGGTCAGGCGAGCCTGATTTTAGATGAAACTGTTAGCCCTCTTCGGAGGGCTAACTATTCAAAGCGCAGATAGGTTGTGGGTCACCCGCAGCCAGAAGAATAAGTGTAATAAAAACGACGGCATGAAAAAAAATCGCGCTTTTTTGAAATGGGCGGGTGGCAAATACCCGCTGCTTGAAGATATCCATCGTCATCTGCCGGAAGGCGACTGCCTGATAGAGCCTTTTGTCGGGGCTGGATCGGTGTTTCTGAACACGCCGTTTCCTAACTACCTGCTGGCGGATATCAACAGCGACCTGATTAATCTCTATAACATCGTGAAAACCCGCGTCAGCGAGTTCACCGCCGATGCCCGCGAGCTGTTTACCAGCGAAACCAACGACTCCGAGTTTTACTATGCTCGCCGTGCTGAGTTTAATCGCTGTGAGGATCCTTACCGCCGTGGCCTGCTATTTTTGTATCTCAACCGCCATTGCTACAATGGGTTGTGTCGCTACAACCTGAGCGGTGAGTTTAACGTGCCGTTTGGCCGTTATCGCAAACCCTATTTCCCGGAGGACGAGCTTTTCTGGTTCTCTGAACGCTCGCAGAACGCCACCTTTGTCTGTGAATCGTACGATGTTACCCTAAGCCGTGCTGCGCAAGGGTCGGTCGTGTATTGCGATCCCCCTTATGCGCCGCTGACCGCAACAGCGAATTTTACCGCTTATCACACCAACAGTTTTAGCCTGCTGCAACAGCAGAATCTGGCGCAACTGGCGGAAAAGCTGTCGAGTGAGAGCAACATCCCGGTGCTGATCTCCAATCACGATACCCCGCTGACCCGCGAATGGTATCAGGCGGCAAAGCTGCATCAAATCAAAGCGCGGCGTTCAATCAGCCGCAACAGTAACGGACGTAATCAGGTGGATGAACTGCTGGCCTTGTTCGCCGGGAGTTAACCCTCAACTGCGGTACGTGCCTGTCGTCAGGCGCGCTAATTGGGAGAAATGGATGAAACAGTTTTTACTAGCCCCATCAATTCTGTCTGCAGATTTTGCCCGTCTGGGTGAAGACACAGCAAAAGCGCTGGCCGCCGGTGGCGATGTCGTGCATTTCGACGTGATGGATAATCACTACGTTCCCAATCTGACGATGGGACCAATGGTACTGAAGGCGCTGCGCGATTACGGTATTACTGCTCCAATTGATGTGCACCTGATGGTGAAACCGGTCGATCGTTTGATCCCGGACTTTGCCAAAGCAGGCGCCAGCTATATCACTTTCCATCCGGAAGCCTCCGAGCATGTTGACCGCTCGCTTCAGCTGATTAAAGAGCACGGCTGTAAAGCCGGTCTGGTGTTTAACCCAGCCACCTCGCTCAGCTACCTTGACTACGTGATGGACAAAGTGGATGTCATTCTGCTGATGTCGGTGAACCCGGGCTTCGGCGGTCAGTCCTTTATTCCAGGCACGCTTGATAAGTTGCGCCAGGTGCGCAAGCTGATCGACCAGAGCGGTTATGATATTCGCCTGGAAGTGGATGGCGGTGTGAAGGTTGAAAACATTGCTGAGATTGCCGATGCGGGCGCAGATATGTTTGTCGCCGGTTCAGCCATCTTTGGCAAAGCAGATTACAAAAAAGTGATCGACGATATGCGCACCGAACTGGAGAAATCACGTCATGGCTCATTTCACTAAAGTTCGTGCGTTAGCTTTCGATCTGGACGGCACGCTGATTGACAGTGCGCCAGGTCTGGCCAGCGCCGTTGACGCGGCGTTAACGTCCCTCAGCTTACCGGCTGCCGGTGTTGAGCGGGTGTCTACCTGGATTGGTAACGGCGCAGATATTCTTATTGAGCGCGCGCTGACCTGGGCATTAGGGCATCAGCCAGAAGGCGAACTGATCCGTGACGCGCGTGTACTGCTGGATAAGCATTACGCCACCACCATCGAAAGCGGCAGCAAGCTGTTTCCTGGTGTGAAGGAAGGCCTGGCTGCTCTGGCAGAGAAAGGCTTACCCATGGCTGTCGTTACCAATAAGCCGACGCCTTTCGTCGCGCCTTTGTTGGCTTCACTGGGTATTGCCGACTACTTCTCGCTGATCATCGGCGGTGATGATGTTGTGGCGAAAAAACCACACCCGGCTCCGCTGTTCCTGGTGTTGGGCAAGTTTGGCCTGCTGCAGGAGGAACTGGTGTTTGTCGGTGATTCCCGCAATGATATTTTGGCGGCTCAGGCTGCGGGTTGTCCCTCCATCGGGATGACGTTTGGGTATAACTACGGTGAGCCAATCGCCACCAGCCAGCCCACCGTTGTACTGGACCATTTTAACGATTTGTTGCCCGCACTCGGGCTGTAATTATCAGGACGAAAAACATGAGCAAACCCATCGTATTTAGCGGCGCACAGCCTTCCGGCGAACTGACCATCGGTAACTATATGGGTGCGCTGCGTCAGTGGGTCAGCATGCAGGACAGCCATGACTGCATCTACTGCATCGTTGATCTGCATGCGATTACTGTTCGTCAGGATCCCACTGCGCTGCGTAAAGCCACGCTGGATACCCTCGCACTTTATCTGGCTTGCGGTATCGATCCTGAAAAAAGCACCATTTTTGTTCAGTCTCATGTGCCTGAGCACACTCAGCTTAGCTGGATCCTTAACTGCTACACCTATTTCGGCGAACTGAGCCGTATGACGCAGTTCAAGGACAAATCCTCACGCTACGAAGAGAACATTAACGCCGGTCTGTTCGACTATCCGGTGCTGATGGCTGCCGATATTCTGCTGTACCAGACCACTCAGGTCCCGGTTGGCGAAGACCAGAAGCAGCATCTGGAACTGAGCCGTGACGTGGCTTCACGCTTTAACGCGATTTATGGCGATATCTTCAAAGTGCCGGAGCCGATGATCCCAAAATCTGGCGCACGCGTGATGTCGCTGCTCGAGCCGACCAAAAAGATGTCCAAGTCTGACGACAACCGCAATAACGTGATCGGCCTGCTGGAAGATCCAAAAGCGGTAGTGAAGAAGATTAAACGCGCCATGACCGATGGCGATGAGCCACCAGTCGTACGTTATGACGTGAAGAACAAGGCGGGCGTTTCAAACCTGCTGGATATTCTGTCTGGCGTGACCGGCACCAGCATCCCTGAGCTGGAGCAGCAGTTTGAAGGTCAGATGTATGGTCATTTGAAAGGCGCGGTGGCTGAAGCCGTCTCTGGCATGCTGACTGAGTTGCAGGAGCGCTACAATCGCTTCCGTAACGATGAAGCGTTGCTTGATCAGATTATGCGTGATGGCGCGGCCAAAGCTCGCGCTCAGGCGCAGGTTACGCTGAAGAAAGTCTATGAAGCCATTGGCTTTGTAGCGCAGCCGTAACGCGAGCGGCAGGCAAACCAGAAGCGGAGCGCTCTGCTTCTGGTTGCTCTTTATCGAGCCTGTTCCCCGCAGTACTCGGTTACCCTCAGAACCAACGCAACGTATCCCGCAAGGCGACAACCCGGCCAACAATAATCAACGACGGGCTGCTGACTTCTGTCGCCAGGCTCGCCAGCTGCTTTAATTCACCGCTGACTACACGTTGCTGCGGCGAAGTCCCTCTTTCTACCAGCGCGACAGGCATCTCAGCCGCCATGCCGTGGGCCAACAGCTGCTTTTGAATCTCTCCGGCCTGCGAAAGTCCCATATAAAACACCAGCGTTTGCTGCTCCGCCGCCAGGTTTTGCCAGTCGAGTGCGCCATTCGTCTGCACGTGACCCGTAACCAGCCTGACGCTTTGCGCATGGTCCCGGTGCGTCAGCGGAATGCCGCTGTAAGCCGAACAGCCTGAAGCGGCAGTAATGCCGGGCACCACAGAGAAGGGGATTTTGGCTTCCTGCAGCGCTTCGAGTTCTTCCGCACCGCGTCCGAAGATAAAGGGATCGCCACCTTTCAGACGCACCACGCGTTTGCCCTGTTGCGCTTGTTCAAGCAGCAGCTGATTAATGGACTCCTGGGGGACGCAGTGGAAACCAGCGCGCTTGCCAACGAAAATACGCTCCGCGTCACGGCGCACCAGCTCCAGGATCTCCTCTGACACCAGGCGATCGTAAACCACCACGTCAGCCTGCTGGATTTGCTGCAGGCCTTTCAGCGTCAGCAGCCCGGCATCACCTGGTCCTGCGCCTACCAGCACCACTTCACCCCGGTTTTCCAGCGGTTCCTCAAACAGGGCTTCTGTTAGCCGTTCCACCTGTTCAGTCTGTTGGTTGGCCAGCGACTGCGCCAGCCGATCGTGATGGAACACTTTTTCCCAGAAACGTCTGCGTTGTCCCATCTCCGCAAACTGATTTTTAACACGCTGACGCAGTGAACCGGCGTAGGCCGCTATTTTTCCCAGATGCTGAGGCAACAGAGCTTCTATTTTTTCCCGCAGGAGCCTGGCCATGACCGGAGCGCGCCCGCCGCTGGAGATGGCGACGATCAACGGCGAACGGTCAACGACAGAAGGCATAATCACGCTGGCCTGTTCTGGCGCATCGACCAGGTTACAGAACACCTGTCTGGCCTCGGCACAGTCACCGACGTGTTTATTCGCCGCATTGTCGTCTGTGGCGGCAATCACCAGCCAGCAGCCCTCAAGCATCTCTGCGCGGAAGGTGCCTTGAATCAAGGTGACTTCGCCAGCCTGCTGCCAGAGCTGGAACTGCGGGGAGAAGTGCGTTGCACAGACTGTCAGGTCGGCACCGGTTTTCAGTAGCATCCGCGCTTTGCGTTCGGCAATTTCGCCACCACCCACTAACAGACAGGCTCTGTGACGTAGCTGACAAAACAGGGGAAGATAGTCCATTCGGGGCTCACCATTCAGAAAGAAAAAGGCCGCCATAACGCGGCCAGTGCGGGATTTTTACATATCAGGCGGCAATCAAACAGCGATCTCTACCTGGCCGTTGCGGACCCTGGCCTGATAGCTGGCAACCGAACGGCTTTCATCTTCCATACACAGCCCATCACGCAGACGGAAACGCTGTTTTTTCAGTGGGCTGGCAACCCAAAGTTCCAGCTGATGCTCGCAGGTCAGGCCGCGGGAAAGGACGCTGGCCTGAGCAAAGGGATCGATATTGCTCAGCGCATAGACCGTCTCGTCGGCGCGTGGGCGGAATATCGCCAGCTGCTGATTATTGACCAGCGCACAGACGCCGGTGGCAGGCAGAATGCTGTCCAGTGAACAGACGGTATACCAGTGGCTCATGAGTGATCCTCCATCAGGATAACGGGGATGCGTTCGTCCGGACGTGCCGGGCGATGCTGATCGCGTTCATCAATCACCTGCACCAGCGGGTCGCGCTGAGGATCATTGATAAAGTGGGCGAAGCGGGCGTGCTGACGCGGATCGTCAACGGTCTCTTTCCATTCGCAGACAAACCGCGCTCTCAGTCTGCCGATCTCGGCTTCCATCTGACCGTTGAGCCCTAACTTATCGTTAACGATCACCTGCTTCAGATAGTCGATACCGCCTTCCAGGCTTTCCAGCCACAGCGAGGTGCGCTGTAACTTATCGGCGGTGCGGATATAGAACATCATAAAGCGGTCCAGATAGCGGAGCAGCGTGGGTTTATCCAGATCGGCTGCCAGCAGATCGGCGTGGCGGGGCTTCATGCCACCGTTTCCTGCGACGTAAAGATTCCAGCCTTTTTCGGTGGCGATAATGCCCACGTCTTTGCCCTGAGCTTCCGCACATTCACGGGTGCAACCAGAAACCCCGAACTTCATCTTGTGTGGCGTGCGGATCCCTTTGTAGCGATTTTCCAGCTCAACGCCCAGGCTGACACTGTCGCCTACGCCAAAACGGCACCAGCTGCTGCCTACGCAGGTTTTAGCCATGCGCAGCGCTTTGGCATACGCATGACCGGTTTCAAACCCGGCAGCAATCAGCTGTGACCAGATAGCCGGCAGGTCATCTTTTTGCGCGCCAAACAGGCCAATACGCTGCGAGCCGGTGATTTTGGTGTAGAGGTTGTAGCGGCGGCCAATTTCACCAATGGCAACCAGCCCTTCCGGCGTAATCTCTCCTCCTGCGGAGCGAGGGATCACCGAGTAGGTGCCATCCTTCTGAATGTTGCCGAGGAAGATATCGTTACTGTCCTGCAGCGAGGTGTGCTGAGGCTGCAGCACGTACTCATTCCAGCAGGAAGCCAGCAGCGAGCCGACCGTAGGTTTACAGACTTCACAGCCGTAGCCTGTGCCGTATTTCGTTAACAGCTGGTCGAAGGTTTTGATCTCTTCAACGCGGATCAGGTGATACAACTCCTGGCGGGAGTAGCTGAAGTGTTCGCAAAGATGGTGATTCACTTCGATGCCCTGACGGCTTAATTCGGCATTCAGTACCTGAGTCATTAATGGCACGCAGCCGCCGCAGCCCGTTCCGGCTTTGGTTTCTGCTTTCAGTGCGGCAACGGTATGACAGCCGCCCTGAATGGCGTTGACCAGGTCGCCTTTGGTCACGTCGAAGCAGGAGCAAATCTGCGCGGTATCCGGCAGCGAGTCGACGCCCATCGCCGGTTTGCTTCCCGCATGGGCTGGCAGGATCAGGGCATCCGGGTTTTCAGGCAGGTCGATGGCGTTCAGCATCAGCTGAAGCAGGTTGCCGTAATCGCTGGTGTCGCCGACCAGCACTGCGCCGAGTAGCCGCTTGTTATCTTCGCTGACCACCAGGCGTTTATAGACTTCTTTGCTCTCATCCAGGTAAACGTAGCTGCGTGCGCCAGGCGTACGGCCATGTGCATCACCAATGCCGCCTACATCCACGCCCAGCAGTTTGAGTTTGGCGCTCATATCTGCGCCAGCAAAACGGTTGTCGTTGCCCAGCAGATGGTCGCAGGTGACCTGCGCCATTTTGTAGCCAGGCGCAACCAGGCCATAGATGCGGTTCTGCCACGCGGCACATTCGCCGATGGCATAGATATTCGCATCAGATGTGAGGCAGCGGTCATCGATCAGCACGCCGCCACGCTGGCCCAGCGCAAGGTCGCATTGCCGGGCGAGTTTATCCTGTGGCCGAATACCGGTAGAGAAGACGATAAAGTCGATCTCCAGCTCGCTGCCGTCGGCAAACTGCATGGTTTTGCCGCCTTCAGGACGATCGATTATCTGTTGGGTGTTTTTGCCGGTATGAACCTTCACGCCCATCCGTTCGATTTTCTGCTGGAGCTGAGCGCCACCCAGCGGATCAAGCTGTTCAGCCATCAGCACGGGGGCAAACTCCACCACATGCGTTTCGATGCCCAGATTTTTTAACGCGCCTGCTGCTTCAAGGCCCAGTAATCCGCCCCCGACAACAGCGCCGCGTTTGCTGCGACGCGCGCAGGCTTCAATGGCATTGAGATCTTCAATGGTGCGGTAAACGA